>NZ_DASXHA010000010.1:0-38334 GCF_036488795.1 Paraburkholderia sp. | reverse complement strand
CGCGTACCTTGAAGTCGAGCACGTCGAGGCCGAGATCGAGCGTGCCGAGCCAGAAGCGTAGACGCTGGGTCAGGCGCGCGCCCGGATGACTCAACGCATCCGTCAGAGACTGGGTCGCAGCATTCATACGCATACCAATTCATTGAGAGGAACAGGTGAAACCGCGGCGACTCCCAGCTACGCGTCGCATTCGCAATTCCGGGCAAGTTCGCAATTTAGAAATCACGGCGCGATAAACGTCAAATCAACTCTCCGAGACCGTCTGGAATTTCCAACGATTCAGTCAAATCAGGATAAATAGCGCCTTCTCTATTTATTGGGATGAGATTAGGTGATACGCCACTAATCGATGCATGATGAATAAATCATACTACCCTCGCCTTCTCCGGCCTCTGCCCTGCCAACCAGTAATCCTAAGTAATTCAAATAAATCTGAACCGGTCGGCTCGCCGCTACGTCGTGTACGCAATGTCCTCCGCAATCCTCTGCCCCACAACGCTCGGCAGCTAAAACCGTTTCCACTCGCGTTATAACGCGATGGCGGATTGCAGCTAATCTTGTGTCGCAGTAGTCGGCCTGGTGCTGAGCAGGCTGACAGCAGGCCAGCGAACGGCCGCCCCTCAATACTCCGGGGCGGCCGCGATGGTCCAATCCAGCGTTCCCACAGTACCGGCCGCTGCAAGAACCTCCGACAGGCAATCACATCATCCATGGTGAGCGACAACAGTGCGCAGCCGCGCTCGACACCAGTGCCTTCCTCATGTCTGTAGAGGGCGTATCGGTGCTTCAGTTCCTCCAGCACGTCACGACCACTCCCGTCGCTCAGCAAGGGCCCGCGATAGTAGTCGACGTTCGTACATTGCCTAACATGACGACCAGTAGCTTGTCAGACAGATAAGTGGTCGGTTACCGTCAGCCCCGATGACCCAGGTGGCCGCTCAATTTCCCATCGCCACCTTCGTTGCAGCCGGCCTGGCCGTCTTCGCCTGCGCTTCCATCTCGTTCTGCTCGATGATCTTCGCGATCTCCGCATCGGCTTGCTCGCCGTACTGCGCAAACACATCGGTGTGATAGGTCGTGTTCACCGCGGCGCCGAGCTGCGTGCCGGAATCGTCACGCGTGTCGGCGTCGACCTGCATCGACAGGCCAATGCGCAGCGGATGGGCCTCCAGTTCCTTCTGGTCGAGCTGGATACGGACCGGCAGGCGCTGCACGATCTTGATCCAGTTGCCGGTCGCGTTCTGCGCCGGCAAGGTGGCGAACGCGCTGCCCGTACCCGCTGAGAAGCCGATCACCCGTCCGTGGAACTTGACGCCTGAACCGTAGACGTCCGCCGTCATCGTGACCGGCTCACCGATGCGCATCCGGCGCAGTTGCACTTCCTTGAAGTTCGCATCGACCCACACGCCGTCGAGCGGCACGATCGACATCAGCGGCGTGCCCGGTCCGACGCGTTCGCCGACCTGCACCGAGCGCTGCGCGACGTAGCCCGTCACCGGCGCGGGCAGCGTATTGCGCGCGTAGTTGAGGTAGGCGTCGCGCACCTTGGCGGCGGCGGCCTGCACGTCCGGATGCTGCTCGACCGACGTGCGGTCGGTCAGCGCACGGTTCGATTGCGCCTGCTGGCGAGCGGCGTCGAGCGACGCCTCGGCGGAGGCCACCGCCTCGCGGGCATGCGAGATATCTTCTGTCGACACCGCGCCGGTGTTGGCCACCGCGACACGGCGCTTCAGATCGTCCTGCGCGCGGGCCAGGTCCGACTCGCGCTGCGCGACGTTGGCCGCGTAGTAGCTGTTGTTCACATAGAGCGTGCTCACCCGGCGCACGGCCTGGCCGAGCGCCGCCTCGGCGTTCAGCAGCGCGATCCGCGAATCGGCCGGGTCCAGCGTGACGACCGGGTCGCCCACTTTCACGATCTGCGTGTCGTCCGTGTTGACCGCGTTGACCGTGCCGGTCACCTGCGGCGTGAGCTGGACGAGATTGCCGTTGACGTACGCGTCGTCGGTCGACTCGTGATATTGCCCATACGTGAAGTAGTACGCGCCATACGCAGCACCCGCGACCACCACGCCGATACCCAGCAGCGCGAGCCAGAGCCTGCGCTTGCCGGAGGCGCCGGGCGGCGGCGCGTTCGGCGCGGTTCCGGCGGGGCGATCCTGGGTACCTTTTTGGTTCGATTGTGCGGCGTCCGCGTTCGTGCGGTCAGCCTTGATGGTATCGCTCATGTCAATTCACCAGAGAGTTTGCAAACGTGCCGGTTCAACGGGCGGCGACGGAGTTGGAAGGCGCAGCTAAAGCCGCACTGCGGGGTGCATCGGACGACGTATCGACATAGCCGCCGCCGAGCGCCGAGGCGAGCGCGATCTGCTGGTCGCGCCGGTCCATCAGCAGATTGGCGACGGCCTGATCGGCCTGCAGCGTGTTCATGTCGGCGTTGAGCACGGTCAGCTGGTTCGTCAGGCCGCCCTTGTATTGCGTGACGGCCAGATCGTCGGCCTCGCGCGCGGCTTGCTGCGCGACTTGCGCATCGCCAAGCTGCACGTCGCTCGAACGGATCTGCGCGAGTTGCGTCGCCACCCCGCTCAAGGCGCCGATCAGCGTCTGGTTGTAGGTCGCGACGGCGTCGTCGAAATCGGCGTAACGGCCCCTCAATTGCGCGCGCAGCTCGCCCGCATCGAAGATCGGCAGATGGATTGCCGGGCCGGCATTGGCCGTACGGCTCGCCGCCGTCAGGAAGCGGCCGAAGCCGAACGAGTCGAGGCCGATCGCCGCGCTCAGATTGATGTCAGGGTAGAACTCGGCCTTCGCTTCCTTCACTTCGTGCGTGATCGCATCGACGCGCCAGCGGGCCGCGACGATGTCCGGACGGCGGCTCACGAGGTCGGCGGGCAGGTTGTCCGGCAGGCGCACTTCGTCGCCGACACCCAGCGCGGGCCGGGCGATCGCGAGTCCGCGGTCCGGGCCTTCGCCCAAGAGCGCGGCCAGCTGATAGCGCGTCGTCAGGATGCTGCCGTCGAGCGCGGCGAGCGCTGAGCGGGCGCTCGCGAGATTCGCCTGCGCCGTCTTGCGCTCGACCTGGGTATCGAGCCCGGTCGCGATACGCCCGGCCGTGATGCGGTCGATCTGCTCGCGTCGCTCCACTTCCTGCTGGGCGATATCGTGCAGCACGTAAAGCCGCGCAAGCTGGTTATAGGTGCGGGCAACCGCGGTCGTGAGGGTGAGCTTGACGACTTCCGCGTCGGCCTCGCTGGCCTGCACCTGCGAAACCGCCGCCTTCAGCGTTTCGCGATTCTTGCCCCACAGATCGAGATCGTATGAAAGGCTCAACAACGCGCTGTTCTGCGTTTGCCAGGTACCCGCATAGGGCGGCGGGATTTCCGAGGTGCCGCTGAACTGCTGGCGCGTCAGCGAGTAACTCGCATCCACGCGCGGCAACGTGCTGGCCTTCGCGGTATCCGCATAGGCTTGCGCACCCGCGATACGGGCACGCGCCTGCGCAATGCTCGGGCTATCCTTGAGTGCTTCGTCGATCAGAGCCTTCAGTTGCGCGTCGCCGAACTGGTCGGCCCAGTCGGGCGCCGGCCAGTGACCGCTTTCGGCCGGCAGGCTTTGCGTCGTCTGGAACTGTTGCGGCTCGGCCATCTGCTGGTCGCTGTGGATGCCCGCGTAGTTCACGCAGGCCGAGAGGACCGCCACCATGATCACCGACAGCCCCGCTTGCATTGCGCGGACACCGCTGGTGGATTTAGTAATCTGCGCTTTCATTTTCTGACCTGTCAGATTAATGATTAAAAAAAGGAGCGCGACGGCGCTCACTCTCCGTTGAACTTGTTAAGCAGGCGGCACAACTCTTCGAACTCCGCCTTCGTGAATTTCCTCAACCGCGCGTTCAACACTTCCGGCGCGATATTCGGAATCTCGCCTGCAGTTTCTTCGCCCTTCTTTGTCAGCACCAGATTGACCACCCGGCGGTCATCGACGCTGCGCGAACGTTCCAGCAAGCCCTTCGTTTCCAGCTTGTCCAGCATCCGCGTCATCAGTCCGGTGTCGACCGACAACATCTTCGAGAGCTCGAACGGCGTGGCAGCAAGGCCGCGTTGCATCGCGAGGAGAATGCCCATCTGCGGGCCGGTGATGTCGAGGTCCTTGAGGGCCGTGTCCATTTCCGCGGTGATCAGGTTGCGAGCCTTGGTCAGCAAAAACCCGACGCTTTGCGTCAGCGAAAAACTTTCGGGTGTGTAGTGCTTCATGGCGCGTCCTCATCGTGTATGACTCTAACAATAACTGCAAAGTCAGATTCTGGCAAGAAAATTTTTTCAGTTTCTTCCCCGTTGAGCGACGCGCCCTTTGCCTCGCGCTCAGTGACCGCCCGCGCCCGCTGCGGCCTTCGCGCCGTCCTTGCTGGGCTTGGTGATCCAGATGAGCGGAATGATCACAATAAAGATCACCGCCGACAGCCAGAACACATCGTTCAGCCCGAGCATCGACGCCTGCGCGCTCAGCTGTGTTTCGAAAAAGGCCTGGGCCTTGAAGAGACTCGCGTGCAGCGTCGTCTGAATACCGGCCAGCGCGTGGACGTAGCCCGGATTGGTCAAACTGGTCTGTTCGGCGAGCTGCGAATGGTGCTGGATCGTCCGGTCGTTCCAGATGGTGCTCATCAGCGAGGTGCCCGCCGCGCCGGCGAAGATCCGCGCAAAATTCGACAGACCCGCGGCGGCCGGAATCTTCTCCGGCGGCAAACCCGACAGAACGATCGCCGTAAGCGGCGTGAAGAAGAGCGCCATCGGAATGCCTTGCAGCAGCGTCGGCAGAACGAGCGTGTATACGTCCACGTCGGTCGTGTACCACGAGCGCATCAGGAACACGCCCGCAAAGCAGAGGAAGGCAAGCGTCGCCAGCACCCGCGTGTCCGATTTCGGCATGATCTTGCCCATCACCGGCGCAAGGATCACGGCGAAGATGCCGAGCGGCGCGGTCACCAGCCCGGCGTCGACCGCCCGGTAGCCCAGGTATTCCTGAATCCACGTGGGGAGGATCACGAGGTTGGCGAAAAAGACCGCGTAGCCGACCGATATCGCGATGGTGCCGCCCAGAAAATTGCGTCCCTTGAACAGACGCAGATCGACGATCGGCCTGGCGTCGGTCAACTCCCAGATCAGGAAGAACAGGAACGCGACCAGCGCGACGATCGTGAGCGCCCAGATCACCGGCGAGTTGAACCAGTCGAGGTCTTTACCCTTGTCGAGCATGATCTGCAGCGCGCCCACCCAGACGATCAGCGAGAGCAGCCCCACCTTGTCGACCGGCAGCTTGCGCGACGGGGTTTCGCGCTTGTGGTAGAGCGCCCAGACCACCGCGGCGGCAAACAGGCCGACGGGCACGTTGATGTAGAAGATCCACGACCAGCTGTAGTTGTCCGTGATCCAGCCGCCGAGCGCCGGCCCGGCGATCGGCCCGACCGTGGCGGTCATCGCCCACAGCGACAGCGCGCTCGAACTTTTTTCCCGGGGAAACGAGCTGAGCAGGAGCGCTTGCGACAGCGGCACCAGCGGCCCCGCCACCGCGCCTTGCACGACCCGGGCCACGAGCAGCAAGGGCAAGGTCGGTGCAAGGCCGCATACCGCGGAGGACACCACGAACAGCAGAATGGCGGCCACGAAAAGCTTCACCTGCCCGACCCGCTGCGTGAGCCAGCCGGTCAGCGGAATCGCCACCGCGTTGGCCGCGGCGAACAGCGTGATGACCCATGTGCCTTCGTCGACCGACACGCCCAGGTCGCCGGACAGCGTCGGGATCGCGACGTTGGCGATCGACGAGTCCAGCACATTCATGAAGGTGGCCAGCGCCACGGCAAACGTGCCCAATCCGAACTGCCAGCCAGTCAATGGCGCGGGAGCGCTCGCGTTTTTTGGCGGGTTCATGTTGCGTCCTTTAAGAGGCTTGACGGCTGGTTACCGCCAGGCCGTTGCCGAGTATCTGATGTGTCAGATATCTGGTTAAAAAAAAGTCTCATTCATCCAGCAGCTTGGTGACGAGACGGCACAAGGTCGCGAATTCCAGCGGTGTAAAGCTCGACAGACGCTGGTTCATCACTTCCGGCACGATATCCGCGATCCGTGCAGCGGCGTCCCGACCGGCTTCGGTCAACGTCAACTTGACCACCCGCCGGTCCGGACGATCGCGATCCCGATGCACGAGCCCCTGCCTTTCCAGACGGTCGACCACTCGTGTGATGAATGCCGGATCGACGCCCAGCAGTCTGGACAACTCGACCGACGAGCACGCAATGCCCAGCGACAGGAGCAACAGCGCGCCGACGTGCGAACTGCGCAGGCCCGTGCCCACCAGCGCGCCGTCCATTTCCGTCGTGAGCAGGTGACGGGCCTTACTCAGCGCAAAGGTGATGCGTTGGACCGGCAAGAAAATATCTTCAGGATAGTCGCTCATAACTGATACCTCCGTTTCTGATGCGAACTATATCTGACTTATCAGATATACGTAAAGCGCTTTTTTGAGGGCCAGATACTTGGCGAATTGCGCGGGGCTGATCGACGGTGGATTTTTGAAAGCTGCACAATCTAATATTGTTGTATTCGCATCGGCTCCTGGCCACTGGCGGCCAGACCTTGCACCACACATGCGCACCCGGAGATGCCCATCATGAAGATCGCGAAAATCGTCATCGGAGTAGCCGCCCTCGCCGGCGTAACCGCGGTCCATGCTGACGGGTTCGTTGTTACGAGATCCATTTCTAACGGGCGTGAACTGCGCGTGGTCGAACATACCGCCGAATGCGACGGTGGCCCGGGCGCGTTCATTTACAGGCAGGGCAAGCGGCTCGATCAGACCTGCAATGTGCGCGTGACGCCTAAAGGCGCGACCGTGATACTGCCGGCTTTCGAGCCGCACATCTTCATTCCGCGCGACACGCTCTACCCACGCTCGTAAGCGCAAGCTTTGGGAGCCGAGGCTCGAGGGTGTACGGCTCGCCGCTTCATGATCTGCAATCCGAATCAAATGGCCGGGAGCCGTTCCTCCAGGAACAGCTCCGCGGTTTCCTCAGAACGGCCTGGTCGGCAGATACTTGCCGTCGAGCGTGATCACCGCACGCGAGCCGCCTTCCGGATCGTCGACCTTCTTGATGTCCAGCTTGAAATTGATTGCGCTGATGATGCCGTCGCCAAACTTCTCATGAACCAGCGCCTTCAGTGTCGAACCGTAGATCTGCACCATTTCATAGAAGCGGTAGATCGTCGGATCGGTCGGCACGCCGCCCGGAATGCTGCCGCGCACGGGGATCGTCTGCAGCAGGCGAACCGCGTCTTCGCCGAGCTCGAGCTTGTCGGCGACGACCTTCGCGGCCCCGGCGGGCAGCGGATGCTGGCCGAGCAGCGCGGCGGTGACGAAGGCGAGGCTCAAGCCCGTGCCCTCGTTGATCTGCTCGAAGGTGAGGTTCTTGCGCACCTTCGCGTCGATGATTGCGTCGGTCAGCGCTTCACGGGGAGCCTGGCTGTATTGTGATTGCGTCATGGCGATGTTCCTTGAAAGGTGAAAGTTGACAACAGGGGTTCAGGCGGCAAGATTCAGCCGTGCTGGCGTCGCACAAGCATGCGGATGGTCCGCAAGCGAAACGAAGCGGTTCGTCGTGCCGTCGAGCGTATCGATCGAGCCGGTTTCAATGTCGTACACCCAGCCGTGCAGAGCCAGATGCCCTTGTTCGAGCGCGAGCCGCACCGAGGGGTGAGTCTTGATGTTCGCGAGTTGCGCAATCACGTTTTCGCGAACCATTGAGTCGACCCGGTCGCGTTCGCTCTTGTGCTCACGCGCCTCGTTGACGACCTTCGCCGAATCCGCGTAATGCAGCCAGTTGCGAACGGCCGGCATGTGGTCCATGCACTTGCAGGTGGCAATCGCCGTCATTGCGCCGCAATCGGAGTGACCGCAGATCACCACATCAGTCACGCCAAGCGCGGCGACTGCATACTCGACCGTGGCGGTCACACCGCCCGGTTCCGGGCCATACGACGGCACGATGTTGCCGGCATTGCGGATCACGAACAGGTCACCCGGCTCACGCTGCGTGACGAGTTCGGGTACGAGCCGGCTATCCGAGCACGAAATGAACAAGGTCCGCGGGTGCTGGCTCGTAGCGAGCTGCCTGAAAAGTTCGGAGCGCTGCGGAAATGCGTCGCGCTGAAACTTCAGGAAGCCGTCGATGATTTCTTGCATGTTTCGCTCCATCTGGGTGTGAGTAAAGAACCGATGGACGAAGAATGCGCCGGCCGAGCTATAGTGTCCAAGACCCGTTTGCGATCATCTTTATAGGAAACACCAATAGTTTGCAGACGCCCTTCTTGCTGTGGAATGCGCCGGGCATCGTGCCGGCATCGCACGAATCCCAGCGGCCTGCCGCCGCTTGCAGTCCAACCGGCGTTGTCATTCCAATAGTCACTGACACCGCTCCCGCCTATACTGCCCAACAGCCGATTGCCGACGCCATTGAGCGCGCATAACAAGTCGGGCGTCGCAAGTCGGACTCAAACCTGGAGGAAGACAAAATGAAGCGATTCGTTTCCCGCTGTATGGTTGCCGTCTCAACGATCATCGTCTGTTCGCTGTCGGGGCTCGCGCAGGCGGATGCCGCGCATCCGGTGGTTGCACTCCTGCCCGGCGTGGTTGATCCGTTCTACTTCACGATGCATCGCGGCGCCGAACGGGCCGCCAAGGAAGAGAATGTCGAGTTGCTATTCCAGGTTCCCAAAGAATGGAACACCAGTGAGCAAGTGCCGATCCTCAAGGCGTTCATTGCCAAGCATCCTGACGTGCTGCTGATTTCGCCGGTCGACAAGCAGCAGCTCATTCAACCCCTCAAGGAAGCCGCCGACGCCGGCATCAAGGTCATCACGGTCGACACCTATATCGGCGACGGGCACTATCAGACCGGCAAAGGTGACGCGGACTTCCCGCTCTCCTATATCGCATCGGACAATCTGGAAGGCGGCCGCGTCGCGGCGCGCGCGCTGGCCAAGGCCATTGGCGACAAGGGCACGGTCTATTGCGAAAACAACAAGCCCGGCATCTCGAGCACCGACGCGCGCGCCGAGGGCTTCATGGAAGAGATGAAGAAGCATCCGAACATCAGCGTGCTGCAGACGCTCTACAACGAGGACGACGCCAACCAGGCCGCCGCTCACGTCGCCGCGGTGCTGGCGCGCAATCCGAATCTCGCCGGCGTGTTCGGCGCCAACACCTTCTCCGGCAGCGGCGCGGCGCAAGGGGTGAAGGCGGCAGGCAAGCAAGGCATCGTCAAGGTGGTCGTATTCGACGCGGTTCCGGGCATCGACAAGCAGATCAAAAGCGGCCTCGTCGACATTGCGATTGCTCAGCGCCCCGATGAAATCGGCTACTACGGCGTCAAGTTCGCCGCCGACGTGATTCACGGCAAGAAGATCCCCACCCTCAAGAGCACGGGCTTCGAGGTTCTCGACAAGAACAATATCGACCAGCCCGACATGCAGAAATACATCTATTCGAACTAGCCCACGCAGCGCGGCTGATGGCGTAGTTCGTCCCGCCCGCGTGCGCCGCCGCGCACGCGGCTTCTGCTCCTGATTCCTGATAAACGCGGATCACTCCATGGATAACTCGCGTCTCGACCGGATCGCGCTGATTACGAGGCTCTGGCCGTGGCTGTTCCTCGCCGTCCTGCTGGCCTTTTTTGAGGCGTATGCGCAGATCTCGGCCCATCGTTCGTTTCTTTTGAACGCCTACAACCTGCAGTCAATCGGTCTTGCTGCCGCCGCTCCACTGCTGCTGGCAATCGGCCAGACCTTCGTGATCATCACCGCCGGCATCGATCTGTCGGCCGGCTTCGTGATGGGACTCGCGGCCGTCTGTGTCGCGCAGTTCACGTTGTTCGGCAGCGGCTCGCCGTGGATCCTGCTGCTGTCCTTGCCGCTCACCCTCGTGGTGTGCCTGATTCCAGGACTCGTCAACGGCGTGCTGATTGCCTGGCTGCGCGTGCCGGCCTTTATCGGCACACTCGGCATGTATGGGGTCGCGCGGGGCGCAGGCTTTCTCGCCGCCGGCAGCGGCATGACGGTTTCGGTGGACAACGCGGGACTCGTCTGGCTCGGCAGCGGCTGGACGCCGGTGATACTCACTGCCGTGTTGCTGGTCATCATGCATCTGCTGCTTTCGAAGACCCGCTTCGGCCAGTACACCTACGCGATAGGGGGCAATCCGCAATCGGCGATGCGCGCGGGTATCAACGTCAAACGCCACCTGCTCGCGGTGTATGTCATCGCCGCCGCCTTCGCGGCAGTCGGTGGGATCATCTATACCGCGCGCTTTGCCGCGGGGGCCGCCAACGCCGGCGAGCCCATGCTGCTCGATTCGATCGCCGCGGTGGTGATCGGCGGCGCGAGTCTGTTCGGCGGAACCGGCAACGTGGTCGGGACGCTGATCGGCGCGCTGATCATCGCGGTGATCCAGTTCGGCCTGGTGTTCATCGACGTCAACGCGTTCTGGCAATTCATCGTGGTGGGTATCGTCATCATCCTGTCGGTGCTGATCGATCAATACAAGGACCGTCTTGGAGGCGCCCAATGAGCACGCCGATCCTCGAGGTGCGCGACGTCTCGATCCGCTTTGGCGGCGTGGAGGCGCTCAGGCATGTGTCGTTGCAGCTATTGCCGGGCGAAGTGCTGGCGCTTGCCGGCGACAACGGTGCGGGCAAGTCGACCTTGATCAAGATCATTTCGGGTGTCTACCGGGCCGATCAGGGCGAACTGCTGTTCGATGGCGCGCCGTTGCAGTTGCGCGATCCGCAAGACGCGCGCGCCCAGGGCATCGAGACGATCTATCAGGACCTCGCACTGGCCGACAACCTGGATGTCGGCAGCAATATCTTCCTCGGACGGGAGCCGACGCGCCGCCAACTCGGCTTCCAGGTCATCGACCGCCCCCGCATGGCGCAGGTGGCGCGCGAGGTGCTGGAGCGCCTCGATATCGTGATTCCGGAGCGCAAACTCGGCGGTCCGGTGAAGATGCTCTCAGGCGGCCAGCGCCAGGCCATTGCCATTGGCCGCGCGATTTACTGGAACGCGCGCGTGCTCATCATGGACGAGCCCACCGCTGCGCTCGGCGTGCCCGAGCAGCGCAAGGTGATGGAACTGATTGCGACACTGAAGGCCCAGGGCGTCTCCGTGATCCTGATCTCGCACAATCTGCATGACATCTTCGCGATTGCCGACCGCATCGTCGTGCTGCGACGCGGCGAAGTGGCCGGCGAGCGACAAGTCCAGCAAACCAATGGCGATGAAATCGTGCACCTGATGGTCGGCGATACCTATGTGAGCCCCAGCTAGGCAATCTGCGGGCCGGCGCCGCAACGCATGTCAGCCCGGCCGGCGCACCGGAGGGAAGCGCTTCGTGCCGCGGCTGAAGTTCACGCGCCGGAACCGCTCTTTCTTGTGCTCTTCTTCAAAGTACGCGAGTGACGGCTTGACCAGATCGCTGCGCGCTACGAGGCCGACCAGACGCTGGCTCTCCCGGTCGGCAACCACGGGCAGGCGTTCAAGACCGTGTACCGCGAGGCGGGTTGCAACGAGCCGGCAAGTCTCGCCAGGCAGCGCCACGACCGGGGTGCTGCCGCGCAGCACGTCGGCCACCCGGGCGTCGCCTGGCGCGCCAGCGCCGGCGTCGCGGAAACGCTCGAGCAGCGCCCGGTCGACCATGCCCGCCACTGCTCCGTTGAGCACAGCGGGATAGGCGCGGTGCGTCTGCGCCGGGCCGAAGAACTTCGCCAGTGCGTCGCGCACGGAGATCTCGGCGTCGATGGTTTCGACAGAAGGCGACATCACCTCGTCGACGTAGTGGCGCTCGAGCGGATCGACGCCGTATTCACGGTAAATGTGATAGCCACGCCGGGCGATCTTCTCCGTCATGATGGAACGGCGCATCACCACGGTCGCGAAACCGTGCGCGACCAGCGTGGCGGCGAGCAGCGGCAAGAGCGCATTGCTGTCGTGCGTCAGCCCGAATGCGAACACGATCGCCGTCAGCGGCGCACCGAGGGTTGCGCCCAGCGTGGCGGCCATGCAGACGAGCGGCCACAGCGCCGGTTCGCCACCGGGCAGCACATGGCCGAGCACGGTTCCAAGCCCCGCGCCCAGCATGAGCAGCGGCGCGAGCACGCCGCCCGACGTTCCGGAGCCGAGCGCGACTACCCAGATCACGGCCTTCACAATCAGGATTGCGACAGCAATCTGCAGCACGATGTGCTGATGCAGCAGATCACCGATGACGTCATACCCGACGCCGAGGGCACGCGGTTCGATAAAGCCGCCAATCCCGACCACGAGGCCGCCCAGCGCGGGCCACCACATCCAGTGAACCGGCAGCCTGCCGAACAGATCTTCGGTTTTGTACAACGCAGCCGACAGGCCCGCAGCCAGCGCCCCGCTCAGCAGGCCGGCGATCACGCACGACACCAGCGACAGCGCATCAGGCGCGGCCGTTTCGAGCGGGAACAGCGGACCCGTGCCGAAGAATGCCGCGCGCGCAAACCCGGCGACCGCGCAGGCCAGCGCGACCGGCAGAAAGCTGCGCGGCCGCCATTCGAAAAGCAGCAGCTCCACGGCCAGCAGCACGGCTGCCACGGGGGTGCCGAACACGGCGGTCATGCCGGCTGCCGCTCCGGCGACCAGCAGTGTCTTGCGCTCTGCCGAGGTCACCTTCACGCACTGGGCGATCAGCGAGCCCAGCGCGCCCCCGGTCATGATGATCGGGCCTTCGGCACCGAACGGTCCGCCGCTGCCGATCACGATGCCGGACGACAGAGGCTTGAGCACGGCCACTTTGGGCGACATGCGGCTCTTGCCGAACAGGATGGCTTCGATGGCTTCGGGAATGCCGTGCCCGCGGATTTTCTCCGAGCCGTAGCGCGCCATCAGGCCGACGATCAGGCCGCCCGCGACCGGTAACAGGATCACCCAGATGCCTAGCGTGTTCTGTGCCGGCGACCTGTTTGCGAAAGAAAATGCGCCGAAGAAAAAAAGATTGGTGAACAGGTGAATCAGACTCAGCAGCACGAAGGCCGCGAGCGTGCTGAGCGCGCCGATCCCCGCGGCAAGCAGGGAGATACCTGGAAGCCGCGCATTCGCTGAGAAGTCACGCTTGTGCGTATCGTGATTCATGGTTACTCGAGATCGATCCGGGGAACGTTAAACGCACCTTCAAGCGACTTCAGTTCGGCGCGGTGCATTTCGGCGAGACGGGAAAGCACCTGCTCGCCGGCTTTCAGCAGGTGAACCTCGACCTGGCGTCGATCGGTCTCACTGACTTTGCGCTGCACGAGATCGAGCGCCTCACAACGGGACACGAGCGCGACCACGCCGTGGTGCTGCGCCTGCAGCCGTTCGGCAAGCTCGCCGATGGTCGCCCAGTCACGCTCCGGATACCCCTTGATGTGCAGCAGCAGCAGATACTGCAAAGGCGTAATACCTTCACCCTGAGCGGCCTGCTCGGAAAAGCGCTCAAAGCGTCGCATCTGATAGCGAAACTCGGACAGTTGTTCGAAGTCCGTCTTGGTCAAGCCGCGCGCGAGTGTCTTCATCGGAGCTCCACAGCAAGGAGTAAAGCGATTATTGTATCACGTCGTGATATGTTTGTCCGTATTCGGGCATGTGGGGGAGAGTCAGCCATCAGGCTGCGTGTTGCCGCTCGGCATATGCCTGACGATACAGGCCCGCAATCAGATCTGCCTCCGTGATCATGCCGGCGAGACGCTCCTGCGCGTCCAGTACCGGGATATGGTGATGTCCGGTGTTGGCGAAGAGAGGCAGCAGTTCCACGATAGGCGTTGCCACGCCGACGCTCTGCACATCCGGGTTCATCAATGCGCCGACGAGTGGCGCCGGCACCGTCCTGCGCCTGAACCAGCGTGACACGAGGGGCGGTAGTACCGGCAGGTTGCCGAAAGCAGGTTTGTCCATCAGGTCAGCACGGGTCACGATGCCGACGACACACTGGTTTGCGTCAATCACCGGAAGCGCCTTGATACTGCGTTGTTGCAACAGATCCCACGCTTGCGACGCCCGCGTCACCACCGACACCGAAAGCACCGGGCTCGACATGATGTCCGCGCAAGTCAGTTCGCTGAACGTGCGGGCATAGGCTTGCAACTCGATTTCGCGCAGCAGCGATTCCAGATCGTCGAGGTCGATGTCCAGCAGTTCACCGCGCCGCTTCACTACCGCGTCGAGGTCCGCACGCGTGAACCCTTCCCTCGGCGCCGGCTCGGACCCTGCCGCGCCTTTGCCCGGACCTTGCTGGGCGACGTGAGGATATCGATGGCCGGTGACGGCGTGGTACACGATGGCCGCGCACAGCAGCGCCGCAGACTGGATGGCAATCGGCTCGGCGACGAAGCGGTAGCCCAGGGCATGAACGGAGGGACCGCCCAGTACCGCCGTCAACGCCACCGCGCCTGAAGGGGGATGCACGCAGCGCAGCGCAAACATCAGGCAGATGGCCAGTGCGACGGCGAGCGCGGCCGCGCCGACCGGATCGGCAATCCAGCCTGCACACGCGACACCGACCGTAGCAGAGACGAGGTTGCCTCCGAGGATGGACCACGGCTGCGCCAACGGACTCGCGGGAACCGCGAACAGCAGCACGGCCGAGGCGCCCATTGGCGCGACAAGGAGCGGGATGTTCGCAGCCGGTCCCAGCAGAAGGTGCATCGACCCGCCGGTGAATGCGATGCCAAGCAGCGCGCCGAGACAGGATCTCAGCCGTTCCGGCCAGCGAACCGCGATAGGACTGGGAATGAAGCTGGAAAACCAGCGAATGGCGGCGTAGCGGGACAAGGTTTGACCAGGAAGGTTGGTGGATCGCGTCACGCGGGACGGGATTCACACCTTAAGGTCAAACCCTCCCGAAACGAAACAACGTATTGTTATGATTATATTTCATTGTGATATAAAAATACGTTGCCATTTTTGTTTTGCAACACGAAAGAACGGGCTGGAAGATTGGCGCGACAGGCGCAGTCCGCGAAATCTGGTGGCGCAGATGCAGAGCCAGTCCCATGCTGACGGTGCTTCGATCGGCACGGAAGCGTCATTCGAAATTCGACTTCCAGCATCTTCCTTTTGTCAGTGATGCTTATCACTGTGTTCGACAGGCGAGCCGCGCATGATCCGCTGCTCCGGAAAGAGCGCGGACAAGCCGAAGCCGATAGCGGCAAAGACTAGCAACGCGATAAAGAACAGTACCCAGTAAAGACCGAAACTCATGATCATCTCCTTTCACGAGATGTGCTCAGGCGGCACAGGCACCCGAAAGCGTCGTGTCGATATATTTCTTCGCCATCTCGGAGGCAATCTTCAAGGCATCCCCTGGACTTCGAAAAGGTCGACCTTCAACGCGTTGGCTAGCTGCGAGATCTGATCCAACGCGTTTTCCTACCTAAGCATGGCTGCCAGCCGCTATCAGCGTCGCCGCTTGCGCGACCAACCGGGCGTCGCCTGTCGGCGACCGAGCCTCAGGTTCATTATATATCACAACGTGATACATACCGATTCAACCTGAGTCTGCGCCAGTAGCGCGGCGTCTGCGCGCTTGAGAGCGGCGCTCTCCGAGCCGAAAACCGGCCGCGAAGCAAACGGCAATGGCGACCGCGCGAACACATCGTGCAAAGGACCTTTGAAGGCTCCGCGGTCCGGACAAACTTTGCTGCATGGCCGCAAAGGCGCCACTGCATCAGATGGACCCGTATAAACTACGGGCTGGGCGCGCCTGCTCCACTTTGGACCATGGCGTGCCGTTACCGCCCGGAGCGACGCGCCGCGTCGCTCTGCTTGCCGCCACCCACGCACACTTCCGTTAGATGACACGCTACGACCTCTACGCCATCGGCAACGCCCTCGTGGACTCCGAATACAAGGTGACTGACGCTCAACTCCAGGCCATGGGCGTGGATAAGAGTCACATGACATTGATCGACGCCGACCGGGCCGCTGAACTGCAGCGCCATCTGCACGGCATCGAAACGCACCGCAGCGGCGGCGGCTCGGCCGGCAATACGGTGGTCGCGCTGGCGCAACTGGGCGGCAAGGCCTTCTACTCGTGCCGCGTGGCCGACGACGAACTGGGCGCGTTCTACATCCAGGACCTGGCCGCCAACGGCGTCGCCACCAACCTCACGCAGAACCCGCCGCAGGCAGGCGTCACCGGCAGCTGCACGGTCCTGATCACGCCGGACGCCGAGCGCAGCATGAGCACGTTCCTCGGCGCGACCGCCGCGCTGGATGCCACCGCGCTGCAGCCGCAGGACATCGAAAGCGCCAGGGTCTACTACATGGAAGGCTACCTGGCGTCGTCGCCCACCGGCCTGCAGGCCGCGCTGAAAGGCCGGCAGATCGCACTGGATGCCGGCGTGAAGCTCGCCACCACGCTGAGCGACGTCAGCATGATCAGGTTCTGCCGCGACGGCCTGACGGCCATCATCGGCGATCGGCTGGACTATCTGTTCTGCAACGAGGAAGAAGCGCAAGTCTGGTGCGGCACGCAAGACCTGGCGGCCATCTACGAACAGGTCGGCAAACTGGCCGGCACCGTCTGTCTGACGCGTGGCCCGCAAGGTTGCGTCGTGATCGAAGATTCCAGCCACACGGTCGTGCCGACCGACAAGGTCACGGCCGTCGACACGAACGGCGCAGGCGACATGTTCGCAGGTGCCTTCCTGTACGGCATCACGCAGGGCCATAGCCATCTGGAAGCGGCGCGGCTCGCGAACCGTGCAGCCGGCGAACTGGTCAGCCGGTACGGCAACCGCATGCCGCAGGACGCAATGGATGCGATCAAGGCCACATTCCTGAAGCAGTCAGCGGGCTGAGCGGGTTTTCGGAGCCCGCTTCGGGCGTATCAGGCGGGCGCTGAGCGCCTGATACGCCGGCCGGATGCCGGGCCGCCCTTCGTTTGGCCCTTGGTTTGGGCCTTCGTTTCGCCCTTCATTCGCCCTTCATTCGCTCTTCATGGCGCACCTCGCTGCGCCCTGCCGGGCGGCGCGACCCGTCGCCCGCCGGCGGTGTCCCGAGCGCCTGCCACCGTGCCATTTGGCCTATGTCATCCGGCACGGGCGACGCGGACCCGCGCGTGGCGTAAAATACGCGCTTTCCCGAAATTCTCGCCATCATGACGCTCGCCTCCACTCTTGAGATCATCGCGGAACTGAAAGCCGGCCGGATGGTGATTCTCGTCGACGAAGAAGACCGCGAAAACGAGGGCGATCTGGTCATCGCCGCCGAATTCGCTACGCCGGAAGCGATCAACTTCATGGCGCGCTACGGCCGCGGCCTCGTCTGCCTGACGCTGACCCAGGACCGTTGCAAGCAGCTCAACCTGCCGCTCATGACGTACCGCAACGGCACGCAGTACGGCACCGCGTTCACGGTCAGCATCGAAGCGGCGGAAGGCGTCACGACCGGCATCTCGGCGGCGGATCGCGCTCGCACCATCCTCGCCGCGGTGGCACACGACGCGCGGCCGGAACACATCGTCCAGCCGGGCCACGTGTTCCCGATCATGGCGCAGCCGGGTGGCGTGCTGGTGCGCGCCGGCCACACCGAAGCCGGCTGCGATTTCACGGCGCTGGCGGGTCTCACGCCGGCCGCGGTGATCTGCGAGATCATCAAGGACGACGGCACCATGGCGCGCCTGCCGGATCTGGTCGAATTCGCCAGGGAGCACGGCCTGAAGATCGGCACGATTGCGGACCTGATTCACTACCGCAGCCGCACCGAATCGATTGTCGAGCGCATTTGCGAGCGCACCATGCAGACGGCGCACGGCCCGTTCCGCGCGGTGATGTACCTCGACCAGCCGAGCGGCCAGCCGCATATCGCGCTGGTGCGCGGCACCCCCACGCCGGAGCGCGAAACCCCGGTGCGGGTGCACGAGCCGCTGTCGGTGCTGGATCTGCTCGAAGTCGGCGCATCCGCGCATTCGTGGACGCTCGATGCGGCCATGAAAGAGATCGCGGAACGCGATCTCGGCGTGGTCGTGCTGCTGAACTGCGGCGATTCGAAGGAACATCTGGTCGAGGTCTTCAAGGCGTTCGACTGTAAAGACAAAACCGACGCGCTCAAGCGCCGGCCGGTGGACTTCAAGACCTACGGCATCGGCGCGCAGATCCTGCGCGAGCTGGGCGTCGGCAAGATGCAGGTGCTGTCGAACCCGCGCAAGCTCGGCAGCATGTCGGGCTACGGTCTCGAAGTCACGGGCTTCGTGCCGATGCCCGGCTGCGATTCCCAGGCGCCTTCGGCGTCATAAGCGGCACAAAGCTGATCCGACCATTCACGCGCTCTTGCGCTTACTCAAACACACTACGGACTGACTATGGAAATCGGACAATACCAACCGAATCTCGACGGTGACGGCCTGCGCATTGGCATCGTCCAGGCACGCTTTAACGAACCCGTTTGTAACGGCCTCGCGGACGCCTGCATCGAAGAACTCGAACGGCTTGGCGTGACCGGCGAAGACGTGCTGCTCGTCACGGTGCCGGGCGCACTGGAAGTGCCGCTGGCGCTGCAAAAGCTCGCCGAAAGCGCGCAATTCGACGCGCTGATCGCGCTCGGCGCGGTGATCCGCGGCGAGACGTATCACTTTGAACTGGTGTCCAACGAAAGCGGCGCGGGCATCTCGCGCATCGCGCTCGACTTCGGCATTCCGGTCGCCAATGCCGTGCTGACCACGGAAACCGACGAGCAGGCCGTCGCGCGCATGACCGAAAAGGGTCGTGACGCCGCACGCGTCGCCGTTGAAATGGCGAATCTCGCCGTCGCGCTGGAACAGCTCGGTGGCGATGACGACGAAGAAGACGAGGACGAAGAAGAGGACGAGGCATGAAGAGCGCTCGCCGACGCTCCCGCGAACTGGCCACGCAGGGGTTGTATCAGTGGCTGCTGTCGGGTTCGCCCGGCGGTGAGATCGACGCACAGTTGCGCGGCGCACAAGGCTTCGACAAGGCGGATCACGAGCATCTGGACGCGCTGCTGCATGGCGTGATCCGCGATTCGGAAACGCTGTCCGCCGACCTCACGCCGTGTCTGGACCGGCCGATCGACCAGCTCTCGCCGGTCGAACGCGCGGTGCTGCTCGTCGCGGCCTACGAACTGAAGAATCACGTCGACATTCCATACCGCGTCGTCATCAACGAAGCGGTCGAACTCGCCAAGACCTTCGGCGGCGCAGACGGCTACAAGTACGTCAACGGCGTGCTGGACAAGCTGTCGGCGCAATTGCGCGCGGCCGAAACGCAGGCGGCCCGCAAGCGCTAAGCCGTCACGCGTTGCGCGGGAGTCGCCGGCAGGCGTCCCGCCATGCATCTGAAACTGCCTTACCGTAGCTGTGTACTGACTGTATGAATTCCGTGACCGAACCGTTGCTGCGGCTTGCCGCGCGCGTCGACGCGATCCAGCCTTTCTACGTGATGGAGCTGGCCAAGCAAGCCGCGCAGCTGGAACGCGCTGGCCGCGACATCATTCACATGGGAATCGGCGAACCCGATTTCACCGCCCCGGAGCCGGTCATCGAAGCCGCCGCGAGCGCACTGCGCCGCGGCGTCACGCAATACACCAATGCACTCGGCTTGCATGCGCTGCGCGAAGCCATTGCCGGGCATTACGCGCAGTCGTATGGCCTCAGCGTCGACCCTGCGCGCATCGTGGTCACCGCGGGCGCCTCGGCGGCGCTGCTGCTCGCCTGCGCCGCGCTTGTCGACCGTGACGACGAAGTGTTGATGCCCGACCCGTGCTATCCGTGCAACCGCCACTTTGTCGCTGCTGCCGAAGGCAAGCCGGTGCTGGTTCCGAGCGGGCCGGCCGAGCGCTTCCAGTTGACCGCCGCGGATGTCGGGAGGCTGTGGAACGAACGTACGCGCGGGGTGCTGCTGGCCTCGCCGTCGAACCCGACCGGTACCTCCATCGAGCCCGCGGAACTCAAGCGCATCGTTGATGCGGTTCGGGCGCGGGGCGGCTTTACGATCGTCGATGAGATCTATCAGGGGCTCAGCTACGATGCACCGCCGGTCTCGGCACTGTCGTTCGGCGACGACGTCATCACCGTCAACAGCTTTTCGAAGTACTTCAACATGACCGGCTGGCGTCTCGGCTGGCTCGTCGTGCCGCCTGCGCTGGTCGGCGCGTTCGAGAAGCTGGCGCAAAATCTGTTCATCTGTGCGTCGGCGCTGGCGCAGCATGCCGCGCTCGCGTGCTTCGAGCCGGCCACGCTCGCGATCTACGAAGGGCGCCGCCTCGAATTCAAGCGCCGCCGCGACTTCATTGCACCGGCGCTCCAATCGCTTGGGTTCTCTGTCCCGGTGATGCCCGACGGCGCGTTCTACGTCTACGCGAATTGCGACACTGTGGCGCATGCGGCCGCCGGCGACAGCGCCGCGCTGACCAAAGCCATGCTGCACGATGCGGGCGTCGTGCTGGTGCCCGGCATGGACTTCGGCAATCACGCGCCGCGCTCGTACATCCGGGTGTCGTATGCGACGGCATATCCGAAGCTGGAGGAAGCGGTCGAGCGACTGCGCGGACTGTTCGCGCGCTGAACCTGCCGCCGCGGGCGTGGCTCACGCAAAAACGCCCGCAACAATAAAAAAGGCACCCACGGGTGCCTTTCCTTTTTGTACTACGTTTTCCTGGCTGTTGCCGCTGGACGGTCACGCGCCCAAGCTCAGGCGCCGAACTCCGACGAGGATGCATGCTTGGCAGTCGTGCTGGCGTCATCTTGCGTCGGACCCTTGACCGTCGTGTTCGCGGTCAGCGGATGCTCGGCGTCGAGCGTCACCTGCACGCGCCTGGCCGGCCCTGCTGCCGCCGGCGCCGCCACCGACGCGGTTGTCGTAACCGGCGCCTGCGGTGCATTGATCGGCACCTTGCGACCACGTGCCACATCACGCAGACGGCCACGCTCGGCCATCACCTTCGCACCGTAGCCGCCATCGTCCTGCGAACTCGAACCGACGTACAGACGCAAGCCGCCGGGCAGCGAACCGCCGCGCGCGATGCAGTCCTTCAGCACGAGCGCGCCCACCTTGATGTTGGCAAGCGGATCGAGTGCGGCGCTTTGGCCACCGAAGTACTGGAATTTGTCCGAATGCACCTTCGACATCACCTGCATCAGGCCTTGCGCGCCCACGCCGCTTTCGGCGTACGGGTTGAAGCCCGATTCGATTGCCATCACGGAGAGCAGCAAGAGCGGGTCGAGACCCACTTCGCGACCGGTGTCGAATGCGGCTTTCACAAGCTCGCCGACCGGTTCCTGAGCGACGCGGTAACGCCGCGCCAGATAGTTCGCCACCAGATCCTGCTCGCGGCTGGTGACCAGCACCCGGTCGTCGCGGGCGTCGGGCGCCACGCGCTGCGAGGGAATCAGACGCGCCAGCGCGCTGATGGTTTGCACCGAACGCGGGTCGAGCGCATTGAATGCCGTCACGCCCAGACCGCTCGTGCCACTCCCGTCGAAAGCACCGTCGAAACTCGTGTTGCTGGGCGTTACGCCATTGCTGGCGTCGTTGCTGGTGTTGCCATTGCCGCCGAAGTTGGGCGTGTTGGCGGAAAGCGATTCGTCAGCCGCTGGAACCCCAACGTTAGGAGGCGCGAAAGACGGCAGCGGATTGCCCTGCAACAAACGGGCGGGGCCGGCCTGCACTGCGGCAGAAATGACCGGCATCAGCTTGGCTGCCAGGGTGCCGCGCCACGTCGGCATCAGCCACAAGGCAAGCGCCAGCAGGAAGGCGAAGCCGCCGACAATGCTGAACAGGTGATGACTCATACGCGTTCCGCGACGCAAGACAGCACGCATTGCTTGCGCGAGTCGCTCGTCGGGACGCCACGTTAACCAGGCGTTCATTCAGATCTCCCATCTTGCATGATCTGCGAACCCCACCGGTCTGGCCGGCATCAAAACACGTTCGCAGAATCAAGACGTCGCGCGCTCTGGTTAAGGCGGCAGCGGCGTCGGGAATACGGCACAAAACCGTCGGTGGGGAGCCGTCTTGAAACAGCTCAGCGGCATGCCAAAAAAGCGTGCACGCAGAGGCTCCCACGCGAAAAACCAGCGTCAGGTACGCTGGCGAGGAACTACAAAAGACCGACAAATACCGTGCAGGGGTTCGGTAAGCGGTGACGCGGTGCGTCGTAAGGACCGGGGGGCGCTGGTAAAAAGGTTCACGCCCTGCAACCAATGTGACCGGATTCTAGCAGGGTTAAATAGATCGTCAACACTATAGACGAGCAAAAGTATAACTAATTGTAATAACGAACAGTGTTCAGCGGGAGGAGACCCGCTCTCTGCGCGCGTTTCGGGCATTTTCAAATTCAGCCTCCGAACGTGCGCCAACCAACGCAGGTAAAATCGACAATCACTCCTGCGCGGCGATTGCTGCCGCGTGCTCACTTTCGCCGCACCGTGCGGCCCCGATCCGACCCGATGAAATATAAAGACCTGCGCGACTTCGCCGGCCGTCTCGAAGCACTCGGAGAGCTGCGCCGTATCCAGCAAAACGTCTCTCCTGTCCTGGAAATGACCGAACTGTGCGACCGCGTGCTGCGTGCCGGAGGTCCGGCACTGTTATTCGAGGCGCAGCAAAGTCATGCGTTCCCGGTGCTCGGCAATCTGTTCGGCACGCCGCGCCGGGTGGCGCTCGGCATGGGCATCGACGCGGGCGAGCAAAGCGGCGACAGCGCCGCCCTGGAGTCGCTGCGCGACGTTGGGCGCCTGCTGTCCGCCTTGAAGGAGCCGGAGCCGCCCAAGGGCCTCAGGGACGCCGGCAAGCTGTTCTCGCTCGCCAAGGCAGTCTGGGACATGGCACCGAAGACGGTGAGTGCGCCGCCTTGCCAGGAAATCGTGTGGGAAGGACAGGACGTAGATCTCGCGAAGCTGCCCATCCAGACCTGCTGGCCGGGCGACGCCGGACCGCTCATCACGTGGGGGTTGACCGTCACGCGCGGCCCGAACAAGAGCCGCCAGAATCTAGGCATCTACCGCCAGCAGCTAATCGGCCGTAACAAACTGATCATGCGCTGGCTCGCGCATCGCGGCGGCGCGCTCGATTTCCGCGAGTTCGCGCTGCAGAATCCGGGCAAGCCCTATCCGGTCGCGGTGGTGCTCGGCGCGGATCCGGCCACCATCCTCGGCGCCGTGACACCGGTACCCGACACGCTGTCCGAATACCAGTTCGCCGGCCTGCTGCGCGGCGGCCGCACCGAGCTGGCAAAGTGCATCACGCCGGGGGTCGACACGTTGCAGGTGCCGGCGCGCGCGGAGATCGTGCTCGAGGGCTTCATCTATCCGCAGCAAGGCACGCCGCCCGCAGCACCGGCCGGCGCGCCGCCGCGGCCCGCGAAAGGCGCGAGCGCCGGGTACGAACACGCGCTCGAAGGCCCGTATGGCGACCATACCGGCTACTACAACGAACAGGAGTGGTTCCCCGTGTTCACGGTCGAGCGCATCACGATGCGCCGCGACGCCATCTACCATTCCACCTACACCGGCAAGCCGCCCGACGAGCCGGCCGTGCTCGGCGTCGCGCTCAACGAAGTGTTCGTGCCGCTCCTGCAAAAGCAGTTCAACGAGATCACCGACTTCTACCTGCCGCCCGAAGGATGCAGCTACCGGATGGCCATCGTGCAGATGAAGAAGAGCTACCCGGGACATGCCAAACGGGTGATGTTCGGCGTCTGGTCCTTCCTGCGACAATTCATGTATACGAAGTTCATCGTGGTGGTCGACGAGGACGTCAATATCCGCGACTGGAAGGAAGTGATCTGGGCCATTACGACGCGGATCGATCCGGTGCGCGACACGGTGCTGGTCGACCGTACGCCGATCGACTATCTGGATTTCGCCTCGCCGGTAGCCGGCCTCGGTTCGAAGATGGGACTCGACGCCACCAACAAATGGCCTGGTGAAACGGATCGCGAATGGGGCCGCCCCATCGAGATGGACGCGGCGGTGAAACAGCGCGTCGACAGTTTATGGGCGGACCTGGGGCTGTGAAGCGCGCGTGGCCGAAGCGGCATATTGAAGCAGCACGTCGAAGTAGTACGGCGCGGCGAAGCGCCGCACTGTCTGTGCTCGTGACCTTCTAGCCGGAATAACAAAAAGCAATTGGAGCAGTGCCAGGAATGCATGTGTTGTCGATGTTATCGGACGGTTTTTTTCTGTCGCTTTCGTTGTGCCTCGATATTGGTCTCGTCAACGTGGCCATCATTTCGCTGACGTTGTCGCATGGTTTCAAGCCCGGCTTCTGGCTCGGACTCGGTTCGTGTTTCGGCGATCTGATTTATGCGGCGCTCGCGCTGGCGGGCATGGCGGCGCTACTGCAATTCGAAGCGGTGCGCTGGGTGGTGTGGATCGGCGGCGCGGCCATCCTGCTGTTTCTCACCTGGAAGATGGCGCGTGAGGCACTGTGGCCGGCGTCGGCTCCGCCCGTCGAAGGCGAAGCCAACGCCGCGGCGCCCCGCCTGAATACGTGGCGTGGGTTTCTGCGCGGCGTGTTGCTGGCGATTTCGTCGCCTTCGGCGATTCTGTGGTTCGCGGCGGTGGGCGGTGCGCTGATCGCCAAGGCCGGCGCGACCACGGTAACCACGGCGCCCGTATTCCTCAGCGGCTTCTTTCTGGGCGGCCTCGCGTGGACGCTCTTTATCTGCGGCCTTGCAAGCCACGGCCGCAAACGCGCCGGCACCGCTTTGCTGCGCGCCTGTCATGTGCTGTCGGCGCTGCTGTTCGCGTACTTCTCGTATAGCGTGATCGTCAACGGCTACCGCGACCTGATCGTGCAAGCGGCTCAGGCCGCGAGTTGAGGTTGCCGGTCTTGAGCGCTTGCGGCTAGCAAGCCTGTCAAGCCAGATACTGCCCCAGCCGCGATATGTCTACATTGCCACCGCTGACCAGCACGCCCACCCGCTTGCCTTCCACCGGTACGATGCCGCTCATCACCGCAGCCGCGGCCAGACAACCGGTCGGCTCGACGACTATCTTCATGCGCTGCGCGAAGAAGCGCATTGCGTCGAGCAACTGTTCATCGGTGACGGTCACCACCTGCTCGACCAGACGCTGGATGATCGGGAACGTGTAGATGCCGAGGTGCGTCGCCGCCGCACCATCGGCGATGGTGTGCGGCACGTCGATATGCACGATTTCGCCGCGCGCCATCGACTGCTGGCCGTCATTGCCCGCTTCCGGTTCGACGCCGATCACCTTGCAGCCCGGCGCGAGCGCCGCCGCCGACAACGCACTGCCGGCCAGCAAGCCGCCACCGCCGAGGCAGACGAACAGCAGGTCGAGCGGACCCGTTTCGGCGATCAGTTCCTGCACCGCCGTGCCCTGCCCTGCGATCACGTGCGGATGATCGTACGGCGGAATCAGCGTCATGCCGCGCTGTTGCGCGAGGCGCTCGCCAATCTGTTCGCGGTTCTCCTTGTAGCGGTCGTACACGATCACTTCGCCGCCGTAGCCTTTGGCCGCGGCAATTTTCGCGGCGGGTGCATCGTGCGGCATGATGACCGTCGCCCGTATGTCCGCGAGGCGCGCGGACAACGCGATCGCCTGAGCGTGATTGCCCGACGAATAGGTCAATACGCCGGCGTTGCGCTGCGCGTAATCAAAGTGCGAAATCGCGTTGTAGGCACCCCGAAATTTGAACGCGCCCATGCGCTGGAAATTCTCGCACTTGAAGAAGATTGACGCGCCGGTCCGGTCATTGGCCGTGCCGGAGGTCAGAACGGGCGTGCGATGCGCAACGCCTTCGAGACGCGCGGCGGCGTCGACGACATCGACATAGGTGGGGACGGGAAGCGCTTGCATCGGCGAGAAACTCCAGAGCGGTGGAATAAGCGTGCAATCAGCACGCATTCTCCCAGCTTCGACACCGCTTTGGTATGCAGTTTGCGTGGCGCGATTCAAAGTCGCTCATTACCCGCAGATTCGGCCCAAATAAAAACGGCGCAACCTGGCCACCAAGCCAGCGTTGCGCCGTTAGAGCGAAATGCGCTTCGAAATTCGCCTGTTACCCGGTTATTGCCGTATCCAATGCATCGAAAGATGCAACGGCTTGCCGCGCCAACCCCCACTCAACTACCGTTTAATGACGATAGTACCCATGTCCGTAATACCCATGCCCGTAATACCCACGGCCATAATAGCCGCGATGGTAATAAGGATGACCATAGTAGCCATACCCACCGCCCACTACGACGACAGGCGGCGGCGCATAGACGACCGGCGGAGGCGGCGGCGCGTAATACACCGGCGCGGGCGCGTAGACCGGGTAAGCCGGCGCGACCGGAATGCCAATCCCGATACCTACGGACACGTGTGCTTCAGCAGCGGTGGCGAACCCCACACCCAGTACAGCGGCAACCACAAACGGAATGATCTTTTTCACTTTTCTTCTCCTTGCGCGACTGGCCGGATGACCGCGTCGCATCACATGCAGCCTATGGAAATCAATGTATCGAAAAAGGATCACTACCGCTGTGCCCATTTGTTGCAAATTGCAATTGCTATTGGCGCAACGTAATACATTGCGACTCCGTGCGACACGCCGGGTCCACGGACGTCCCCCGCAACGCCCCGAAGAATCGGCCTTGGCGCGCAATTCAATTGAACCCATGGACACTTTTACCGATCGGCAATCGCAACCCCCAGAACTCCCGGTAATCTTTAATTACAAATTCAATTCAGAAGACAAGCCCTGTGACAGCGGCTCGTTTGTATCCACGCAACGAGGGCAGTCCGGATCCGTAAACGCAAAGTGCCCGGCGCGGGGCGCCGGGCACTTTCAACTGATTCAGGGCTCGATCCTCAGCCCACTTTGACGTAGGTAAATTCCCGTGAGACGTTCGGAGGCACATACGCACCGCTAATCTTGACGCGTGGCGTGAGGCGCTTTTTTTGATCCCACCAGCGGCGGCGCTGCGAATGAGTCAGGAACCGCAAGTGTTTTCGGTAAGAAAAGATGCTCATGGTGACCTCCCGAATCTGACTGCGAGACAGAGAAAATTCCAACTGCAACTGCCAACTCTCATTTGACCAGGCAAATTGTGAGCAGTTTTTGGACCCGCGGGCTGGGCGCCGGCGAATGAGCCACGGCGCACTTCATATCGCGCGGAATTTAATCTGAGGAAAAGGGCCATAACGTGGCGGGCGGCATGCCACAGCCACGCGCCGGAACCGAGGCGCCGCCTCGCCGCACGCTTTTCGCGCCACGCTTCGCGCACCGCGGAGTCAGGCCGTCCCTGCGCCTGCCCCGAATGAATGCGCGATACTCCAAGCTTTCCCTTCGTTCTGTCGTCTGGAGCAGGAACCATGTCCCAGTCCTCTATGCCGCGTCTTGGCTTCATTGGCGCCGGGCGCCTTGCGCGCTGCCTTGCGCCCGGCTTTGCGCGCGCCGGGTACCCGGTCACGGCAATCGCGAGTCGCACGCCAGCCTCAGCCCGCCAACTTGCCAGTCAGATCGATCACTGTGCCGCGTTCGACGACCCGCAACAGGTGGTCGACGCCGCCGATATCGTCTTTTTAGCCGTTCCCGACGACAGCATCGGTTCGACGGCGAACACTCTGCGTTTCGATTCCGCGTCCGCGTCCGGTCATGGCGTGCGCGCGCTGGTGCATTGCAGCGGCGCGTCGCCGGTGGAGCTGCTTGCCGCAGCGCGCGCCCAGGGCGCGTCGATCGGCGGTTTTCATCCACTGTACCTGTTTGGCGGCGATCCCGCAGACATCGAGCGTATTCATGGCTGCTCGGTGACGATCGAAGCCGACGGCGCGCTCAAAGACGCGCTCACCGGCCTCGCGGTGGCGTTGCACTGCCATCCGCTGTCGATTCCGCCCGGCGGCCGCATGCTCTACCACGCGGCCGCCCACTATGCGGCCAGCTTCGCGCTGTGCAACCTTGCCGAGTGCGTCGCACTATGGCGCACCTTGGGTTTCGCCGAGGACGACGCACTGCGCGCGCTCTTGCCGATGCTCGCCGGCACCATCGAAACCGCGCGCGACAAGGGTTTGCCCAGCGCGCTCGCCGGGCCCGTCTCACGCGGCGACACGAGCGTGGTACGCAAACAGCTTGCGCTGCTTGAAGCGCTCGGCGGCGACCACGCCGCCCTATACGGACTGCTCACCCGGCGCGCCGTCGAACTCGCGCGCCGCCGCGAGACGCCGCCGGCTGCCATCGACGCCATCGCCGGGGCCGTCGAAGAATCGCTCGAGCGTTCGCTGAATCACGTACCGGCTGGCACTAGCGTCAAATAAGCCGTGATAATGTGACGACCGGCGCAGCGCGCAATCCGCCTGTGCCTCGCACCGGGACCAACAGACGAGAACGCATAATGATCAAGGTCAGCATCCTCTATCCATACCGAGAAAACGGTCGCTTCGACGTGGACTACTATTGCGGCACCCATATGCCGCTCGCGGCGAAGCTGTTCGGCGCCGCACTCAAGGGTTGGTCGGTCGACGTCGGCATCAATGCCGGGCCGCCGGGCACGCCGCCGCCGTACGTGGCCGCAGGGCATTTCCTGTTCGACACCACCGAAGCGTTCTACGAAGTCTTCCAGCCGGCGTCCGAAACCCTGGTCGCCGACATTCCCAACTACACGGACGGCGGCAACGGTTCAATCCTGATCAGCGAGATCAAGGTGGCGGTCTAGCCGCCCTGACCCCACCGCGAGCGGGTGACGCGCCGGCCAGACCGAATGGCGCGCAATCACCCGTCCGCGGCCGCCGCCACACAAGAGCAAGCAGACTCACAGCAAGCAAACTTGTTGATAAACACGCCGGCATGCCGACAGGCGCGTGCCGGTGCCCGGCAGCCGGTCCCTCACACCGGCCGCTACCCTGAAGGAAAGGACACGAGATGTTCGGCGATATCGCCCGTTTTCTGCTCAATACCGTTTTCACGCTGTTCGGCGCGGCGCTGCTGCTGCGCGCATGGCTGCAAGTCGTGCGTCTGCCGCCGTACAACCCGGTTTCGAACGCCGTGCTGCACGCCACCAACTGGATCGTGCTGCCGCTTCGGCATATCGTGCCCAGCGCGCGCCGCATCGACTCGGCGAGCATTCTTGCGGCGGTGATTGCCGCCATTGTGTATGTGGCGCTGATGGTGGCCGTCACCGGCGTCGATCCGCTCCAGTTGTGGCCTACCCTGCTGATCGTGGCGGTGCTGACGGTCATCAAGTGGGGGCTCAACCTGATCATCTGGCTGACCATCCTGATGGCGCTCCTGTCGTGGCTCAATCCTCGTTCGCCCGCCATGCCGATCCTGTATCAGCTGACCGCGCCGTTCCTCGATCCGCTGCGCCGCGTCGTGCCGCAACTGGGCGGCATCGACCTGTCGCCGATCCTGCTGTTCGTGATCGTGCAGGTGCTGTTGATGATCGTCACGCGGGCAGCCGTGCAACTGACGTACTTCGTCATTTGAGCCGTCGCGTTTCGCCGATGTCAGGCCGGGTCTGGGTGCCCGGCCTGACTACCCGGTGTCTTACGGCTTGCTCGCCTGTGCGAACGCCGTCGCGGCATCGGCCGCTGGCTCATTTGCCTAAATCACCCAAACCCGCGTAAAATTGCGGGCTGCGCGGGCGTCGTATAATGGTAATACCCTAGCTTCCCAAGCTAGAGCCGTGGGTTCGATTCCCATCGCCCGCTCCACATTCAGCAGATTCTCAGCGGGAATCCAGCACGAGAGCCGCCTCCACGAAGGCGGCTTTTTCGTATTGACGGCAGCCGGCGGGGCAAATGGCGCGAACGCGCCGCGCATCTCGCTGCGCCGCCCCGCGCGCCTCACGCTTACCGCTACCTTTGTAGTTAGCCTCGCAGTTATCTTTGTAGCCATCGACAATGACCCACGATCCGAACCAGGCCGGCCTGCCCGGCGAGCCCAACCCGAGTTCCGACGACGCGCGCGTCGAACCGTCCGCGGCGCCTGTCGAAAGCGGCAGCGCAGCGGCTGGCGGCGACGCGCTGGAATCGAAGGAAGCGCTGCATCTGCGCCGCATCCGCAGCTTCGTCACGCGCGCCGGGCGTGTGTCAACCGGCCAGCGCCGCGCGATGGACGAACTCGGTCCGCGCTTCGTGATGCCCTATTCGCCGCAGCAACCGGATTGGGACATCGTGTTCGGCCGCCACGCGCCGCGCATTCTCGAGATCGGCTTCGGGATGGGCGCGACCACCGCGGAAATCGCCACGCATCGTCCGGGTGACGATTTTCTCGGCGTCGAAGTGCACGAGCCGGGCGTGGGCGCCCTGCTCAAGCTGATGGGCGAGCAGGAACTGTCGAATATCCGCATCATCCAGCACGACGCCGTCGAAGTGCTCGAGCACATGATCGCGCCGGACAGTCTCGACGGTGTGCACATCTTCTTTCCGGATCCGTGGCACAAGGCGCGTCATCACAAGCGCCGTCTGATTCAACCGAAGTTCGTCGCGCTGCTCGTGTCGCGTCTCAAACCCGGCGCGTACATCCACTGCGCGACGGACTGGCAAAACTACGCGGAGCAGATGCTCGAGGTGCTCGGCGGCGACCCGGCGCTCGTAAATACGGCGGATGGCTATGCGCCGCGTCCGGAGTACCGCCCGGTGACCAAGTTCGAGCGCCGCGGCTTGCGGCTCGGGCACGGCGTGTGGGACCTGGTGTTCAAACGGCGCAACGTCAGTTAAGCATCGAAGCGGCGCTCATCATGCAAAAGGTCCGCCCATCAGGCGGACCTTTGCGTTTCCGGCCACGGCATAGACGTGTCAGGCGGACCAGTCCAAAGCGTCGCTGTATCCGACCAGCAGGATCAGCAAGCCAAAGCCAATCCGGTACCACGCAAAAACCGTGAAGTCGTGCGACGCGATGTAACGCAGCAGCCAGCGCACGCACACGAACGCGCTGACAAACGCAGCCGCGAAACCCACCGTGAACATGCCCAGCGCATCCGTGGAAAGCGTGTGCCAGTTCTTCGCCAGTTCGTAGGCCGTCGCGCCGAAAATGATCGGCATGGCGAGGAAAAACGAGAACTCCGTGGCGACGCGCCGTTCCAGACCGAACAGCATGCCGCCGATGATCGTCGAGCCCGAGCGCGACATGCCCGGAATCAGCGCGAAGCACTGCGCGAGGCCGACTTTCAGTGCGTCGAAGGCCGTCAGACTGTCGATGCGCTGTACGCGCGGCGGCACCTCGCCGCGGGCACGCTGCCGTGCCTCGGCCCACAGAATCACGACGCCGCCGGCCACCAGCGCGACGGCCACGGGCACCGGCGAGAACAGCGCGTCTTTGATGGTCTTTTCGAACAGCAAGCCGAGCACGATGGCCGGAAGCGTCGCGATGATCACATTCAGCACGAAGCGCCGCGCGTCGGGGCGAGCCGGCAGCCCAGCGACGACATCGCCGATCCGGCGGCGAAACTCCCAGCACACGGCCAGAATGGCGCCGAGCTGGATGACGACATCGAAGGTCTTTGAATAGGCGTTGTCGAAATCGAGCAGACTGCCCGCGACAATCAGATGCCCCGTGCTCGAGACCGGCAAGAACTCGGTCAAACCCTCCACCACGCCGAGCAGCAACGCCTTAACCGCCAGTATCCCGTCCATCCGTTCCCCTCATCGCCACAGGTCGTCGAATCAGGGCCGGTTCAGCTGCCACGCGCGGCCCCAGCGGCCGCGCATGCGTCATTTCTCGACGATTTGCACGCGTATGCCGTTTGTAAGGATTGTGATTGTACCGGGTTCGTAGTTCACCCCGGCGAATTGCAGCTGTTCGGGCTTGAAGGTGTAGATGGGATAGTTGGTGAGCAGGTTGGTCGCGAGCAGCGCGGCGGCGGCGTTGATCTGCTGCGTATAGGCTTGCGCCCCGCCGCTGACGTCGACCTTGTCCACATTTGGCGACTTCAGCACGACGGAACGACTGGCCTCGTCATACGCCAGTTCGCTCGACAAGGTGAAGACGCCGTCCACCGGCTCTTGCAGGAACGGGCTGGCGAGATGCGCGTCGAGCCGCACGGACACGCGGTTGGCATCCGGCAGGAAGCCGACCACCGGGTTCGTCAACTGCACATTGAAGACCTGCGAGAGGGTCCGCTGATAGGGGAATTTGCGCTGCACCGCCTCCTGCACCTGCTGCTGAGAGAAGGTGTAGTGCGATGGGATGAACGGAAAGGTCGAGGCCGCGCAGGCCGCCAGCGACACCGTGATGCCCACGGCCGCACAGCTCGCGAGCAGGAAGCGGCGCCGGGTCGGCGCAACCGGATGGGTCATGCAAGTTCTCCATGCAAAATGGTTGCTGCTGAAACAGCCCCGCTGCGGGGATTCAACTGTGTCCAGGAGCGCGGCGTCACGGGCCGCTCGTTGAGAAAACCTCGTTAAGCGCGCACTGCAGGCTGCGTCTGCGTTTCAAGCCGGGTGAGCCAGGCGAGCGCCTCGCTGCGGGACGTGCCGCACATTTCGCCTTGCGGTTGCAGACCGGAACAGCACGCGGGCCGTTCGGGCTGACCGAAAATCGCGCAGCGCAGATCCTCGCCCAACTGCACGCAGCGCACGCCGGCCGGCTTGCCGTCCGGCATGCCTGGAATGGGACTTGAAATGGACGGCGCAATGCAGCACGCGCCGCAATCGGGGCGGCACGCGTGACCGGGCACATCAAACGGAGAAACGACTGTCACCACACTCTTCCTGAAACACTGAAACATCCACTGAAACACACCGACGACGCCCCAGCGGCACGCCAACCTCGCATTGTGCCATTGCTGCGCGTGCGACCTTTTTACTCGCTTCAGGTCTGTAGGGCTCACGTAAACTGGGCAGCTTCGACAGGCCACGTTCGCCTCGCTCGCGCCACCGCGAAAGACGCCTTCTCCGCTCCATCCGGGAACTCGGAGGCCCGGTCCGCAGGTTTCCCGCTCTGGCACGAGGGTCGGCGGCGTGACGCACAACGAGCCGCCCATGAGCACCGCCGACAGCCTTTTCCATCCCGATCTGCTGGCCAGGTACAGCGCGAACGGCCCACGGTATACGTCCTACCCGACGGCCCTTCAGTTCCGCGACGATTTCGATCAGGCCGACTACCGGCGCGCCGCCGCCGATCCGGGCGCGGCCGCGACCGATCTCTCGCTGTACTTCCACATTCCGTTTTGCGACACCGTTTGCTTCTATTGCGGCTGCAACAAGGTCGCGACGAAAAACCGGGCGCACGCGCGGCCTTATCTGGACCGTCTGAAGCGCGAACTCGAATTGCAGGCGGCGTGCTTCGATACGGCGCGGCCAGTTTCGCAACTGCATTGGGGCGGCGGCACGCCGACCTTTCTGTCGCACCACGAGATGACCGAGCTGATGACAACCACCCGCGAGCACTTCTCGCTGAGTCCGGATGCAGTGGGCGAATTTTCGATCGAAGTCGATCCGCGCGAGGCGTCGGCGGAAACCATCGCGCATCTGCGCAATCTCGGCTTCAATCGCCTGAGTCTGGGTGTGCAGGATTTCGACCCGCGGGTTCAGCAGGCCATCAACCGCATTCAGCCGCTGGAGATGACCGCTTCGGTGATGCACGCCGCACGCACCGCCGGCTTTCACTCGATCGGCGTCGATCTGATCTACGGGCTGCCGCATCAGAGCGTCGACAGCTTCAGCCGGACCCTGGACACCATGCTCGCGCTCGCGCCGGATCGTCTGTCGGTGTTCGGGTATGCGCACATGCCGCAGCTCTTCAAGATGCAGCGTCGGATGGACGCCTCGGCGTTACCGTCGCCGGCTGCGCGGATGGCGCTTCTGCGGCTCGTGGTCGAGCGTCTGACGAGCGCGGGTTACGTGTACATCGGCATGGATCACTTCGCGCTGCCCACCGACGAACTGGCCCGTGCCCAGGCGCAGCGCACCTTGCACCGCAATTTTCAGGGCTATAGCACGCGCGCGGAATGCGATCTGATCGGCTTCGGTGCGTCGTCCATCGGCAAGGTGGGCGACGTCTATGCGCAAAATCACAAGGATCTGCCGGGCTACGCGGCTGCCATCGATGCCGGCCGTCTCGCGATCACGCGCGGCGTGCGCCTGAGCGCCGACGATCGCCTGCGTCGCGACATCATCACGCAACTGATGTGCAACCTCGGACTGCACTTCGACGAATTCGAAGCGGCTTACGGCATCCGCTTCAAGCACACATTTGCAGCGGAACTGCAGCGCTTGCGCGCGTTCGCCGACGATGGCCTCGTGTCCATCAGCGGCGACAAGCTCGAAGTGTTAATGCCCGAGCGGATGCTGGTCCGCAACATCGCCATGGTGTTCGACCGGTATCTCGGCCAGCAGACCATGGAGCGGTTTTCGCGGACGCTTTGAGCCAGGTCCCGGCGCGCAGCATCGGCCACTGGCAGGTAACTTGCCCGGCGTCGCGTTTTCGGACATAATCTGCGTTTCCCGCCGCGCGCAATGTTAAATGCGCGTGTCGCAAGATAAGCCCAGGTGGTGAAACAGGTAGACGCAGGGGACTCAAAATCCCCCGCCGCAAGGCGTGCCGGTTCGAGTCCGGCCCTGGGCACCAGAACACCGCAGTACCGCAGCAAAAACAGCCAACCCGCGCCAATCGTTACGATGCCGCGGGTTTTTGTTTTGAGCCGGCGGCTCAGCCTCGGAGCCGCCACTTCCCATTCAGTGCCCGCCCGCCCGCGCCAACGCCACCCCCGCGCGCCGACGCTTCACCACATAGCCTGCCCACATCACCAGCAGCCACACCGGCACGAGCCACACCGAGACGGACAAACCAGGTGTCATGGCGAGAATCACCAGAATCATCGCCATGAAGGCAAGGCACATCCAGTTGCTCAGCGGGAACCAGAACGACTTGAAGACCAGCGTTTCCCCTGCCGCAACCATCGCCTTGCGCGACTTCAGATGGGTGAGGCTGATCAACGCCCAGTTCAGCACCAGCGCGGCCACCACCAGCGCCATCAGCATGCCGAGCGCTTCGGCCGGTATCAGGTAGTTGACGATCACACAGGTGAAGGTCGCGAGCGCCGACAGGCCAATCGCCAGATACGGCACGCCACGGCGATCCACCTTCATCAGCGCACGCGGCGCATTGCCCTGCTCCGCGAGGCCGTACAGCATGCGGCTATTCGCATACACGCCGCTGTTGTAGACCGACAGTGCCGCCGTCAGCACCACGACGTTGAGAATGTTGGCCGTCAGCGCGGAGCCGATCTGCGAGAAGATCATCACGAAGGGGCTGCCGCCTGCGGCGACCTGATTCCACGGATACAGCGACAGCAGCACCACCAGCGAGCAGATATAAAAAATCAGGATCCGGTAGATCACCTGATTCACGGCCTTCGGGATGCTCTTTTGCGGCTCGTCCGCTTCGGCCGCGGTGATGCCGATCAACTCCAGACCGCCGAACGAAAACATGATCACGGCCAGCATCATGAAGAGACCGTGAAAACCATGCGGAAAGAAACCGCCGTTGGACCAGAGGTTGGAGACGGACGCCTGCGGACCGCCATGGCCGCTGATCAGCAGATAGCCGCCGAACAGGATCATGCCGATCACGGCCACCACTTTGATAATCGCAAACCAGAACTCGGTCTCGCCGTAGGCTTTGACGTTCGCGAGATTGATCGCATTGATGACCACGAAGCACACCAGCGCCGACACCCACGCGGGCACGCCCGGCCACCAGAAATGCACGTAGGTGCCCACTGCCGTCAACTCGGCCATGCTGACCAGCACGTAGAGCACCCAGTAGTTCCAGCCTGACAGAAAGCCGGGGAAATCGCCCCAGTACTTGTAGGCGAAATGGCTGAACGATCCGGCCACCGGTTCCTGCGCGACCATTTCGCCGAGTTGCCGCATGATCATGAAGGCGATGATGCCGCCGATCGCGTAGCCGAGAATCATCGACGGGCCGGCCGCCTGCAACACGCTGGCCGAACCGAGGAACAAACCGGTGCCGATGGCTCCGCCGAGCGCGATCAGCTGGATGTGGCGATTCTTCAACCCGCGCTTGAGGCCGTGCTGGAGACCGTCTTGTTGCTGTGAACTGTTCAAATTGCGCCCCAGTGAAGGCAGGTGGGTCACCCGGACAAACAGGTGGTTTGGCCCGGCAAAGCCCGAGATTCTAGCTTGCCCGCCGTGACCCACATACTGGGTGGAACCCATGACACCGGGTTCGCCGCTGTTGCCTGCTACATGTTGCTACCCGATGACCCTGCGCCGGCGCGCCTCAAAGAAAATTCGTGTTCGCCAGCTCGACCACTTCATCACCGCGTCCGTTCAGCACCGCGCGCAGCATGTACAGACTGAAGCCCTTGGCTTGAGCCCACTGGATTTTCGGCGGCATCGCCAGTTCGTGCTTGGCCGTGACGACGTCGATCAAGGCGGGCCCCGGATGCGCAAACGCATCACGCAACGCGTCGCCGATGTCCTCCGAATCTTCGACGCGCACGCTATAGATGCCGGCGCCTTGTGCGATGGCCGCGAAGTCGGTGGCGCTCAGATCGGTGCCGGTATCGAGGTAGCCGCCCGCCTTCATCTCCATCGCGACGAAGCCGAGGGTACTGTTGTTGAACACGACCACCTTGATCGGCAGATCGAGTTGCCGCGCCGTCAACAGATCGCCGAGCAGCATGGACAGGCCGCCGTCGCCCGACAGCGAGATCACCTGGCGATCCGGCTGCGCAGCCTTGGCGCCCAACGCCTGCGGCATCGCGTTGGCCATTGAGCCGTGATTGAACGAACCGTGCAAGCTGCGCTTGCCGTTCATCGTCAGATAGCGCGCGGCCCACAGCGTGGGCGTGCCGACATCGACGGTAAACACCGCGTCCTTGTCGGCGACTTCGTCGATGATGCTCGTCAGATATTGCGGATGAATCGGCTTGCCGGGATCGGACGGGCGCGCGAGATCGTCGAGGCCCGCGCGCGCGGCGAAATAATGCGTGCGGGCCCGTTCGATGAAATCGCGGTCCGTCTTGCGCGTGAGCTTGGGCATCAGCGCCTGCAACGTGGGCTTGATGTCGCCGATGAGTCCCATTTTCAACGGCGTGCGTTTGCCGAGGGCGCTGCCGCGTTTATCGATCTGCACGACATTGCCGTGCGACGGATAGAAGTTGCGATAGGGGAAATCCGTGCCGAGCATCACCAGCGTGTCGGATGACATCATTGCGTAGTATCCCGAACTAAATCCGATCAGTCCGGTCATGCCGACGTCGTAGGGGTTGTCCCACTCCACGTATTGTTTGCCGCGCAACGCGTGCACGGTGGGCGCGCCGAGCAGATCGGCGAATGCGACCACTTCGTCATGGGCGCCGGCGCAACCGCTGCCGCACAGAATCGTGACGTTTTCGGACTGATTGAGCAGATCGGCCAGCCGGTCGATGTCCGGAACCGACGGCAGCAGTGTCGACGGTTCGAGCGTGCCGGCCCACGCGGGCACTTCATCGGGCGCCTCGCCGAGCGCGACGTCGCCTGGCAGCACGATGACGGCGACACCTTGCTGTTCGATGGCGGTGCGCATGGCGGTGGCGAGCACGCGCGGGAACTGCGACGGGTTCGTCACCAGTTCGACATAGTGGCTGCATTCCTTGAACAGTTCTTGCGGATGGGTTTCCTGAAAGTAGCCAAGACCGATTTCCGACGATGGGATATGTGCCGCGATGGCGAGTACGGGTTGATGATTGCGATGGCAATCGAACAGGCCGTTGATCAGATGCAGATTACCTGGGCCGCAACTGCCGGCGCAGACGGCGAGTTTGCCGGTGGCGGCGGCATCGGCGCCGGCGGCGAAGGCGGCGACCTCTTCGTGGCGGGTATGCATCCAGCGGATGGCGCCGAGGCGGTAGAGGCTGTCGGAAAGTCCGTTGAGGCTATCGCCGGTGACGCCCCAGATGCGTTCGACGCCGGCGGCGTGAAGGGTTTTTGCCAGAAAATCTGCGATGGTCTGTGTGCTCATGCTCTACTCCGTGCAAGGTTGAAGAGATGTCGCTCAGTGGTTCGCGGTTTGGGGTTTTTGTGGTGTTTTCTTTGCTGCTGTTTTTGTGCTGCGCTTTTTGTGCTGCGCAGCCTTGGACGTGTGGCTGGTTATCGTACTACTGGTTTGCTTTTTGGGTCTTTTGCCTGCGCGGCGCTTTGGGGTCGCTAGCTTCGCGGGTTGCTTACGGCGTTGGGCTTTGCTTGCTTTTGGGCTGTTGGCGTTGTGTTTTGTCTGGTTGTTTGCCCACGGCGTTGGCCTTTCCTTGCATTCTTATCGGTCTGTTGGCGCTGCCCCTCGGTTGTTTGCCTACGGCGTTGGCCTTTCCTTGC
>NZ_DASXHA010000152.1:0-21494 GCF_036488795.1 Paraburkholderia sp. | reverse complement strand
GTCCCCTGGATCATCAGCGTGCCGCGCGGCACGCCCACCCCATCAGGCAAGTTCGAAGTCGTTACAGTCATCGGAGATGCGCAAGAGGGCAACGCGGTTGATCGAAGCCGGCATTATCCCATCGCGCTGAGCGATGCCGGCGAACTGCTGTCGCCGGAGTGCAGCCGGTACAATCGCATGATGATTTCCCGCGACCTCACCTTCGTTCTCGGCGGCGCCCGCTCAGGCAAGAGCGCCCACGCCGAACAGCTCGCGAGCGCCAGCGCGCGGCCCGTCACGTACATCGCCACCGCGCGCCTCGCCGGCGACGCGGAGTTCGCCGCCCGCATCGCCCATCATCGCGAGCGGCGGCCGGCGCACTGGCCATTGATCGAGGCGCCGGTGGATCTCGCGGGCGCCGTCGCCAGCGCCGATGCAGCGGGTCACTGCATCCTGATCGACTGCCTGACGCTGTGGCTCGCCAACCTGCTCTGCCCGCCCGACGGCGGCGAGCCCACAGCGGACTACCTCGCACGCTTTTCGGCCTTCGAAGCGGCGCTCGGCGCGGCTCAGGGCAAGGTCATCGTCGTCAGCAATGAAATCGGTCTGGGCGTGGTGCCGCTCGGTGCCGCGACCCGTCTTTATGTCGACGAACTCGGGCGGCTCAACCAGCGCATCGCCGCCTTGAGCACACAGGTCACGATGATGGTCGCGGGCCTGCCACTTACCTTGAAGAGCGCGAGCTGATCATGCTGTCCTGGCCTCTTACCGCGGCGCTCGCAACCGCCGGCGTCGCAGTGGACCGCTGGCTCGGCGAGCCGCGCACCGCGCATCCCCTGGTCGGCTTCGGCACGCTTGCAATACGCATTGAAGCCCGCTTGAACACGGGGCGGCGCGGACGGCTCGCGGGCCTGCTCGCATGGGGACTTGCGGTGTTGCCGCCGGTGCTCGTCGCCATGGGGCTGATTGCGGCGCTGCCGTTCGCGGCCGCGTGCGCCGTGCATGTCATGCTGCTGTGGTTCGCGCTCGGCGCGCGCAGCCTCAGCGATCACCTCGAGCCGATTGCTCGCGCCCTCGCGCAACGCGATCTGGCCGAAGCTCGCAAGCTTACTGCGCGCATCGTCTCGCGCGAAACCGCGCATGCCGACGAGGCGGCGCTCGCCCGCGCCGCTGTCGAATCGGCACTGGAAAACGGCAACGACGCGATCTTCGGCGCACTCTTCTGGTTTGCCGTGGCGGGCGGCCCTGGGGCGCTCGCGTTTCGCCTCGCCAATACGCTCGACGCAATGTGGGGTTATCGCACGCCCCGTTATCTGCGCTTTGGCTGGGCGGCCGCGCGCATCGACGACGTCCTGAACTGGATTCCCGCGCGCCTCACTGCCGCGAGCTACGCGCTGCTCGGCGATACCCGCGCCGGCTGGCGTTGCTGGCGCGAGCAGGCACCGCGCTGGGACAGCCCCAACGCAGGCCCCGTGATGGCGGCAGGCGCGGGCAGTCTGAACGTGCTGATCGGCGGGCCGGCGGTGTATCACGGCTCGATCGAACAACGGCCGGTGCTTGGCGTCGGGCGGCCTGCCGCGGCCCATCACATCGTGGCGGCGCTGCATCTGGTCCACCGCACCATCACGCTCTGGCTCGCGGTGCTGATCGTGCTGGCCTTGCTGAGCGTTCCGTTTCATGGCTAATCCCATCGCCCACGGCGGCAATCTGCATGAAGCGTCACGGCGTTACGGGATTCCGTACTCACAGTGGCTCGATCTTTCCACGGGTATCAACCCGCACGGTTATCCGGTGCCGCCGGTGCCCGCGGATGCCTGGCGGCGTTTGCCCGAAGAGGGCGACGGCTTTGCCGCCTCTGCCGCCCACTACTACGGCGCGCCGGACGAAGCGCATGTGCTGCCGGTCGCCGGCAGCCAGGCGGCGATCCGTTCGCTGCCCTTGCTGCTGCCGCGCGCCACGGTCGCGATCGCGCCGTTGACGTACGGCGAATACGCGCCCGCGTTCGAGCGTGCCGGTCATCGGATCGTGCCGCTTCACGTGACGTGCGCTGAATTGCCGGACGAGGTCACGCACGCCGTGGTCGCCAATCCGAACAATCCGACTGCACAACATTTGAGCGCGGCAAGACTGCTGCAATGGCACGCGCAATTGACGGCACGCGGGGGCACCTTGCTCGTTGACGAAGCCTTTGCCGACGCAATGCCGTCTGCTTCACTCGCCTCTCATACGAATCGGCCAGGCCTCGTTGTGCTACGTTCGCCGGGCAAATTTTTTGGACTCGCGGGTGTGCGCTCGGGTTTCGTGCTGGGCGCGCCACCACTTCTCGACGCCCTGCGCGACATGCTCGGCGCATGGACGGTGAGCGGTCCTGCGCGGCACGCGGTACGCGCGGCATTCAACGATCCGGCCTGGCAACATCAGATGCGTTTGCTGCTCGAAGCAGAGAGCCGGCGTCTGACCGGCTTGTTGCGCGCACAACGTTTCATGGTGCACGGCACGCCGCTGTTCGCATGGACCGACGACGCCCGCGCGGCCGCGTTGCATCATGAACTGGCGCGACGCGGTATCTGGACGCGTTTGTTTCCTGCGAATGGCAGCGTCAGGTTCGGCTTGCCCGGCTGCGTGCAGGAATGGGAACGCCTTGAAAAAAGTCTGCTCGAAAGCGTTCGCGCAATCGAAGCCTGACGCGTCCGTTTCGATGACCCGCCTGCTCCGCCTCATCCCGTTCACCTGCGCCGCGCTGCTCGCCTGCGTGTATTCGTTCTCCGCGCACGCCACGATTACCGTTACCGACGACACCGGCGCACCCGTCTCGCTCGCGGCACCTGCTCAACGCGTGATCAGTCTCGCGCCGCATGTGACCGAACTCATTTACGCCGCAGGCGGCGGCTCGAAGCTGGTCGGCGCGGTGTCGTACAGCGACTATCCGCCCGAGGCGAAGCAGATACCGCGCGTGGGTGATAACAAGGCATTGGATCTCGAACGCATCGTCGCGCTGAAGCCGGATCTGATCGTCGTCTGGCGGCATGGCAACGCGCAGGCGCAACTGGACCGGCTGCGCGAACTGAACATCCCGCTGTTCTTCAGCGAGCCGCATCAGCTCGACGACATTGCTGCAACGTTAGGCAAGCTCGGGCAATTGCTCGGCACCTCCAGTACCGCGGATGCCGCTGCGAACGCGTATCGTCAGGAGATCGCACGGCTGCGTCTTCGTTATGCGAGCCGTGCGCCAGTGAGCGTCTTTTACCAGGTGTGGGACCAGCCGCTGATGACGCTCAACGGCACGCATATGATCAGCGACGTCATCACGCTGTGCGGCGGACGCAATGTGTTTGCGAAACTGCAGCCGCTGGTGCCGACAGTCTCCACCGAAGCGGTGCTTGCTGCGAACCCGGAGGCAATCATCACTGCATCGGCGGGTGCGACCAAACCGGATACGCCACTGCCGCAACTCGACACATGGCGCGCGTGGCCCAGTCTCAAGGCAACGGCGCGCAATAACCTGTTTGCGATCGACGGCGATCTGATCAACCGTCCCGCGCCGCGTCTCGCTCAAGGCGCGGCACAGCTTTGTGAAGACCTGGACGTGGCACGCTCGCGCCGGCCCGCGGGTGAGCCGTAACGAAGATTGCCGCGCGAAGGGCTAGGCCGGAAAACCGCAACCTCAAGCGTTCCAACGCACGAGCGACCACTGCTGCCGCACGGCATCACGCCGCAGCCACACCATGGCGGACATATCCACCGACCATTGCAGCGCGCGCTCCACCGGCACATCCAGCACGAGCGCAGCAATCACGCGAATCACACCGGCATGCGTCACCACGTAGGCCGGCGACAGCTCGCGCGTCTGCGCAAATGCGTCGAGCCACGCTTCGACACGATGCACGAACTGCGCGACGCTTTCGCCACCATGCTCGCGCGCATGTTCGAAATTCGCCGCCCAGCCATCCAGCGACGCGCGGTCGATCGCATCCCAGCGCTGCAGTTCCCACGCGCCGAAATTCATTTCCTTCAGGCGTTCGTCGATGCTATGCGCGCAGCCGAAATCACCGGCCAGTGCGGCGGCAACGGTCGCGCAGCGTGTCAAGGGACTCGATAGCAGCACCCGTGGTTGCGGCACCTGCAAGGTCGCGAGGCGCATCGCGATGGCCGCCGCGGAGGCCGCTGGATCGTCGGCCAGCGCAACGTCGCTGTAGCCATAGCAGATACCCGCATCGACAGCGACAGCCGGGTGACGAATCAGGACGATATCCATGCAAGCCCCGTCAGGTAGATGGCCAGTTCGAAAATCTGTTGCGCAAAGCCAAGACAGTCACCGGTATATCCGCCGATGCGTCTGACGAAATAGCGGCCCAATATCAAACGCAATACCGTCAGCACAGCCAGCGCGACACAGCCAAGGCGCCAATCCGGCCAGAACAATGCGGGCAAGCCGAACAATGCCGCGCACATCAATGCCGGCACGCTTAAGCGTTGCGCGACTGGCTTCGCCTTGCCTTCGGCGCGCACGTAGTCGAGCGTCGCGAGATAACTGATGGCACACAAACGGCTCGCCGAGTGTGCAGCAATCATCAGACCTGCCGCACGAAACGGCGGCAATGCCGCGAGCGTCTGCCACTTCAATGCTAGCGCGATGACAAGTGCAATGGCGCCGAAAGCGCCTATGCGCGAATCATGCATGATGCGCAGCACGTCCTCACGGGTATAGGCGCCGCCGAACGCGTCGCAGCAATCCGCGAGCCCGTCCTCGTGAAACGCGCCGGTTACGAGTAGCGTCGCCGCCATGGATAGCAACACGGCGACACCTGGCGGAAAAAACCGTAACGCCGCCAGATACACAAGTGCGCCCAACCCACCGACCAGCAGGCCGACCAGCGGAAAATAGCGGGCCGCCGCATTCAGAAAATGCGGCTCATAACCGACCCAGCGCGGCACCGGCACACGCGTGAAATAACCGAGCGCGGTGAAGAAATAGCGGAGTTCCGCGAGCGGATTCATGCGCGTGCGCCGCCTGGATGTTGCTCCATGGATTGCTCCGTGCATGGCCCGATGGGTGGCCCGGCTGTCTGCCCACGGGTCGGTTCAGGCATCACGATCGGCGACGCCCGCTGACTCGAAACTCGCCATCTCGTTGACGAACGCAACGGACGCCCGCAGCAGCGGCACAGCGAGCGCCGCACCGGTGCCCTCGCCTAGCCGCAGGTCCAGCGCGAGGAGCGGCGTGGCGCCGAAATGATCGAGCATGCGCCGATGCCCCGCTTCGTTCGAGGCATGCGCAAACACACAGTATTCGCGCAGGTTGGGCGCGAGGGCATCGGCGACCAGCAGGGCGGACGTCGCAATGAAGCCATCGACGAGGATCGTCATGCGCGCTTCGGCAGCAGCGAGGTAGGCACCGGCCATCATGGCTATTTCGAAGCCACCGAAGGTTGCGAGCACATCCAGTGGATCGGCGCCTGGCGCATGATGCGCAAGTGCCGCAGCCAGCACGTTGCGTTTCCTCGCCAGACCCGCGTTGTCGAGGCCCGTGCCGCGACCGACGCACTCGTCGATCGGCACGCCGCACAAACGGCTCATCAGGCACGCCGCCGCCGACGTATTGGCGATCCCCATCTCGCCAAAACCGATCACGTTGGTGCCGAGCGCCGCGTGATGACGCACGCGCTCTGCACCGGCACTCATGGCGGCGAGCGCCTGATCGCGCGTCATCGCGGGTTCGTGTGCGAAGTTGCGGGTGCCCGCTGCAACCGGAATATCGACGAGGCCCTCGGCATTCGGCAACGGCGTCGCGATGCCCGCGTTGACCACTTCGAGCGTGATGCCGGCGGCGCGGCTCAGCGCGTTGATCGCCGCGCCGCCTGCCAGAAAGTTCGCCACCATCTGCGCCGTCACCGCTTGCGGATAGGGGCTCACGCCTTCGTGTGCGATGCCGTGATCGCCCGCGAACACGATCATTGCCGGACGCTCGACGGTGGGATGCGTCGTGTGCTGGATCAGCCCCATCTGACGCGCCAGCGTCTCCAGCCGGCCGAGGCTGCCGGGTGGTTTGGTCTTGGTATCGATGAGGTGTTGCAGCGTCGCACGCAAGCTCTGATCGACAGGTTCGACAACCGGCAAAGCGAATGAAGCAGTCATAGGAGTTTGAATAGAGGAGAGGATCTTGGGCGTTCGTCTAGGGCGCAGCATGCGGGCGGGGCGCCGGAATCAGCGCTTCGTGCCCGCCATCCCGCAGCAGGATCAACGGATAACCAAAGGCGCGGCTCGCCAGCGCGGGCGTCAGCACGTCGCGCACCGGACCGGCGAACACGCCGCCCGCGCCGTCCAGCAGCAACGCATGGGTTGCGAAGCGCCGCGCCAGATTGAGGTCGTGACACGAAAACACTACTGTACGCTTCGGCTCATCGGCCCAGGCGCTCAAGGCTTCGAGGCAGCTAATCTGATGATGCAGATCGAGATGCGACAGCGGCTCATCAAGCAGCAACAGCGGCGCGTCCTGACACAGCACGGCGGCCAGAGCGACGCGCTGACGCTCGCCGCCGGACAAGGACAGCACGTCACGCGCGGCGAATTCGCTCAAGCCCAGCAGGTCGAGCGCCGCATGCGCCGCCGCGCGATCCGCGGGGCGTTCCCATCCCCAACCGGCGAGATGCGGAAAGCGGTTCAGCATCACGATATCGAGCACACTCGCGCTGAACGCGTCGTGCGCGCTTTGCGGCAGCAACGCGCGGCGCCGCGCCAGCAATACCGGCGCCCAGTCGGATACGCGCATGCCGTCGACTTCGACGTAACCTGCCGTGGGCTGCAACAGGCCCGCCAGCGCGGAAATCAAGGTCGTCTTGCCGGCGCCGTTCGGTCCGGCGATGCACCAGACTTCGCCAGGGTAAAACGTATGCGTGAAGCTTTCCACCAGAGTGCGGCCGGCGGCGCGCAAGGTTACGCGCTGCGCGCTGAGCGTGGCGCTATGGGAGAGTGAAGGTGATTGCGCGGGAGATCGCATCATCGGGGCCGGCGCAGCAACATCCACAGAAACACGGGTACGCCGATCAGCGCCGTGATGACGCCCACCGGCAACTGCGCCGGTGCAATCACCGTGCGCGCAATCAGGTCTGCGCCCATCACCGCGATACCGCCGCCAAGCGCCGCGGCCGGCAGCAACATCCGCTGGTCGTTGCCAAACGCGAGCCGCAATGTGTGTGGCACCACGAGGCCGACGAAGCCGATGGTGCCGCCCGTCGTCACGGCCGCGGCGGCGGCGAGCGACGCCACCAGGTAGACGCGCAAACGCAAGCGCATCACCGGCACGCCGAGTGCATGGGCGGCTGCGTCGCCGCGCAACAGTACGTTCAGTTGTGCCGCCGCGGGCAGAATCGCCGCCAGCACCACAAGCAGTGCGGCGAGCGCGAGCCACGGCATGCCGCCGCCGTTCAGATCGCCGGTGAGCCAGAACAGCATGCCGCGCAAACGGTTGTCAGGCGCAACCGTCAGCAGCAAGGTGATCAACGCGCCCCACCCTGCTGCGATCACGGCGCCGGTGAGCAGCAAACGGGGCGACGTGTCCTGCGGTTCACCACGCCATAACTCGCGACGCGCGAGACCCAGCACCAGCAGGAACGATACGAACGCGCCGCCGAAGGCGCTTGCATCGACGAGCCACCAGGCGCAGCCCGCCATCATCGCGAGCAGCGCGAAACTTGCCGCGCCTCCGGAGACACCCAGCACGTACGGTTCAGCGAGTGGGTTACGCAGCAACACCTGCAACAGCGCGCCGGCGAGCGCGAGCAATGCCCCGCACGCGAAACCGGCCAGGGCGCGCGGCAGGCGCAACGTGCGGACGATTTCTCCGGCGAGATCGGCCCGTGCATCGTGCGAGGGCAGCAGCGCGGCGAACACGTGCGCGGGCGTCAACGGCACACTGCCGAGCGCGAGCGACGCGAGCAACACGAGCAGCGCCAATATTGCGAGGACGCACCAGATCGCGGCAGCGCGTTTCGCATGCATGAGCGGGACCGTTCGCACGGACAGGCGATTCATCCGCGCGTCCTGGTGGGTGTGCACACGGCGCGCGCGACGGGAAAAAACATGGGAGAGATTCCTGTGCATAGGATGCGCGGCCCGCTCCCCGCAGGCCGATGCGAAACAGGAGCACGGCCCTTCGGCATGCTCCGTGCGTCCGCTTGCGATGCACACGAGGTCAGCCAGATACGGGCGGCGCTCTCTTCCTCTGGCCGGTATCCGGGCTGACGACGTATCGACCCGCCTTCCCACGCATCTCGCGCAGTGGCACACTCGCGGATTCGTGTTCAAGCATCCGAATCGCGGGTTCAGGTCGACCTGCACGGGTATGCGGTCGCTTACCGTTGCGGGGGCAGCACAGGTTGGCTGCGCCCGAGGCGGGCAGCGCTCCCTGTTTCCCGTTTAACTGCACACGGTAAAGAAATCCGCGTGCGGGCACCAAAGTGCCGCCAGTTTAGGAGCGGGTGAAAGACCCGTCAAGAAAGGTCGAACGCGGCCGTTAACCTGCCGACGGGCTGTCAATGAACTGCCTTGGGGCCGCTGCCCGGCGTTCGCCGGAATTGCGGTGAACCCAGCTGATTCTGCATGGTCGCAAACGTATGGCGAACGCAATCGTGGGTACTTCATAAGGGATTCGTGAGCATTTCGCGAAGCGCTTTTTGAGGGCTTCATGCCAATTCGGCCAGCGGAAGTCTGCACAAAGCGATGCTGTTACGTCTCGAAACGAGACAATTATCGGAACCTGCGATATTCCGCGCTAAAATGCCATGTCTTTAGAGGACGCAGCACATGCTCACCGAACTCGAATCACTTTCACAGAATATCGGCAAGCTGATTGCAATCAGCCAGCGCCACCATGAGGCGCGTCAGGCGCTCGAAGCGCAACTGGCAAACGTGCGCGCCGAAGCTGATGCGACCCGTGCCGAACTCGTGCAAATGCGTGAAGAACGCGATGCGCTGCAAGCGGAGCGCGACGCGTTGTCGGCGAAGATCGACGACGCGCAGGTGCGTCTGAACGCGATCCTCGAAAAATTGCCGCGCGCGCGGGCTCATACCGAACCGGACAACCAGCTCGATCTGCTCGCACCTGCGCACGACTCGCACGAAGAAGAAGCCGGCAGCGACGTCACCCGCCACGGAGAAAACGCATGACCACCAAGCAGATCGAAGTATCGATCCTCGGCCAGCCCTATCGTCTCGCCTGCTCGCCGGAAACGGAGGCAGCGCTGCTTGAAGCGGTGGCACGTGTCGATGCAGAGATGTCGAAGATCCGCTCGAACAGCAACATCCGCGGGGTCGACCGGATCGCGGTCATGGCTGCGTTGTCGCTGGCATCGGAACTGCTTAAGCTGCAAGCCAGCGTGCGTCACGGAGAAGCATTTCCCGCCGAGGAAATCCGGCGTACAATGCATCAAATGAACGAACAGCTGGGTACTGTGATTCAACAGTACAGCATGCAGTAAAAAGGTTTAGAGTAGCTGTTACGGCCCATTTTCGAAATCAAACGCAGTGCGTGATCAAGTATCAGCAAACGTTTGAATTCAATCAGTTTAGCTTCCCTGCCTGGTTCGCCAAGGTCATATATTCCTTGAACCAATGCCATGTGCACGGTTGTGGAAATTTGCAGCACGGGTGTGCGCGTCACTCTGTCTGATGTACCCGAAGTGCTGCTAACTGCGACCAATTCTGAACTCCCGGTTCAGGATGCCGGCCTAGCGGCTAAGGCGGGGACCTTATTCAACGGCATCGGACATCGGTCCGGTGCCGTTTTTCTTTGGGGCCCGGCTTTTTCGAGTTCTGGCTGCACACAATCTTCCTTCCTATCAACGTTCAATTCGATTCATGCGCTACTGGCTAATGAAGTCCGAACCGGACGAAGCAAGCATCGACGACCTCGCTAAAGCTGCACATCGCACGTTGCCGTGGACCGGCGTGCGCAATTATCAGGCGCGAAATTTTATGCGCGACGTGATGCAGATCGGCGATGGTGTGCTCTTCTATCACTCGAGCTGCCCTGAGCCTGGCATCGCCGGCCTCGCCGAGGTTTCGTCAACGCCCTATCCCGATCCGACGCAGTTCGACAAAAAGAGCCCTTACTACGATCCGAAATCCTCGCCTGAAACACCGCGCTGGGTGCTCGTCGACGTCGTGTTCAAGAAGAAGCTGCCGCTGATTCCGCTCGCTACGCTGCGCGAGCACCAGGAGCTCGCGGATATGCGTGTACTGGCCAAAGGCAACCGGCTGTCGATCACACCCGTCACCGAAGCCGAGTGGCGTTTCATCACGAAGCAGCTTGTTTGAAGTGGCTCGCGCTAGCCACGCATCTGTGGCTGTGCGCGCGGACGCAACGCGCAGTTGAATGCATACGTGAGCGCGCGCGGCGACAAGCCAACTGTCAGATTCAGGGAACCAAGGAAGCACTCTGCGCGCCTAAGTGTGGCTCGCAAGCGCTGTGCCACCAGGTAGAACGACCGCTCTCGATCTCGTGCACCGCGCATGCGGCAGGTGACCTCTCAGGTAGATCCTCACAAAGTCATCGCGCATAAATGCTCAAGCAAGGAGTTCGATAATGACGAAAAAGACCGCACGTGCAATGGCACTTGCCATGGCTGTCGCCACCCCGCTCGCGCTTTCGCTGGCACCCGTCGGGGCGCACGCGCAGAGCGTCGTGCAAGCTCAACCGTCCGGCGTGCTGTCGCTGAACGCGCAGGCCACGGCCGAAGTGCCGCAGGACGTCGTGGACATCACGCTCTTCTATGAACAGGAAGCGAGCGACCCGTCCGCCTTGACGAGCACCTTGAACCAGCGCGCCGACGCGGCGTTGCATCAGGCCAGGGGCGTGAGCGGCGTGACCGCGCGCACCGGCTCGTTCTCGATCTATCCGTCCACTGACCGCGACGGCCGCATCTCCGCATGGCGCGGCCGCACGGAAGTCGTACTCGAGTCACATGATTTCGCCGCGGCATCGAAGCTGGCCGGTCAGATGGCGTCGAACATGCAGGTCGGCAATGTGCAGTTCTCGCTGTCGCCGGAGGCGCAACGCGCCGCCGAAGAAAAACTCACCGGCGAGGCAATTGCGTCGTTTCGCCAACAGGCTGCTTCGGGTGCCCAGGCCTTCGGCTATAGCGGCTATTCGATCCGCGAGGTCAACATCGGACATAACGGCGTGATGCCGCGTCCGGTGATGATGATGAGCGCGCGCGCGATGGGCGCCGACGCCAAGGCTGCGCCGCCCCTGCCGCTTGAAGCAGGTACGTCGACAGTAACGGTGAACGTATCAGGCTCCGTGCAGATGAAGTAACGCACGGGCGTGTGTGCACGCCGCGTGCTTTAACAATGCAAAACGCCCCGGCATGCCGGGGCGTTTTGCATCTGGAGCGATACGGTTACGCCTGATTCGCGCCGACCGCCTTGCTCGATTCGCGGCCCTTGCGCCGATATGCCCACAACAGCATCACGATACCGGCGATGATCATCGGCAGCGACAGCCACTGTCCCATCGAAAGTCCCATGGCCAGCAAACCGAGGAAGTCATCCGGCTCGCGCGCGAACTCCACCGTGAAGCGCGCAAGGCCATAGCCGATCAGAAACACCGCGGAAATCGCCCCCATCGGACGCGGTTTGCGCGAGAAGAACCACATCACGAGAAACAGCGTGACGCCTTCCAGCGCGATCTCATAGAGCTCGGACGGATGACGCGGCAGCATGTGATATTGCGCAAAGATGTCGTTCAGATGCCACTTCGCGGCGAGCTCGGGATGACGGGTCAGCCAGATCGCGTCATCGTTCGAGGCGCCCGGGAACATCATGGCCCACGGCGCGTTCGGATCGGTCACGCGGCCCCATAACTCGCCGTTGATGAAGTTGCCGAGGCGCCCTGCCGCGAGGCCCGTGGGCACCATCGGCGCGACGAAATCCGTCACCTGCAGCCACGACCGCTTGCGTTGATACGCGAACAGCACCATGGCGAACGTCACGCCGAGAAAGCCGCCGTGAAACGACATGCCGCCTTCCCAAACCTTGAAGATGTCGAGCGGATGCGCGAAGTAATAGTCTGCCTTGTAGAACAGCACGTAGCCGAGCCGGCCGCCGAAGATCGTGCCGAGCACGCCGTAAAACAGCATGTCGTCAATGTCTTTAGCGGTCCAGCCTTGCGCCGCGACATACGGCAGACGCAGGCGCAGCCGGCCGACGACGATCGCCATGATGAACGCCACCAGGTACATCAGGCCGTACCAGCGCACCGCGAGCGGCCCTAGATGAATCGCGATCGGGTCGAAATTGGGATGTATGTGCATCGTGTTGTTATGGGCAGTTCAGGTTCAAAAGCGGATTCATTAAGGCTCAATGTGCCTGGCGAGCCATGCCATGCTGCGTGCGTGCCTTGCAGCAGACGCGAGCACGGCGGCGTCAACTGCAACGTGATGCGTTGGACGCACGCATAGGCACTGGGTTCGCGAGCGGCCGCGAAACTCCGGCAAAAAGGCGCAGTGTAAGCCCCGCAGCTTTCACTCCGCTCGCACCGGCAAGCCGGCTTGCGCCTCGACCGTGGCCGCGTGCGCTCGCACGATGTCGATAAAGCCGGCCAGCACCGGACTCACCTGCTCCGTGCGCCAGACCAGCCCCGTTTCGATGGCGGGCACGGACTCGCGCAGCGGCCGGTACACCACCCCGGTGCGGCGCAGATTACGCAGCGATTGCGGCACCAGTGCGACACCCATCCCCGCCGATACCAGGCTCACGATGGTCTGCATCTGGATGGCCTCCTGGCCGATCCGCGGCGTGAGGCCCGCTACGCCGTAGCAATCCATAATGATGTCATAAAAGCCTGGCGCCAGACGCCTCGGGAAGATCACGAGCGGCGCGTCGGCGAGCTCGCGCAGGCTGATCGGCGCATCCCGCCATTCGGCTGGCGGGCACGCGCGCTCGCCTTCATTGGCCGCTTCGATTTGCTGCGCCATGTCCGACGACATGGCGATCACAAGCGGCTCGCGGGCGATCGGCAGCCACGACAGCTGGGCGGCATGGCGCGGCGGCAGCGGCGCAATCACGAGGCCGGCGTCGATACGGCCGGCCACCAGTTCGTCGATCTGCACGTCGCTGGTGGCCTCGGTGAGTTGCAACCGCACCCGTGGATGGCGCGCGCCAAAATCGCGCAGCAAGAGCGGCAACCAGCCGTAGTCCGCGGTGGACACGAAGGCCAATGACAGCACCCCCGCCTCGCCGCGCGCGAGGCTCTGCGCGAGCGGCCGCAAGCCCTCCGCGCTGGCCAGCAGACGCTGCACCTCGGGCAACAGGTCGGCACCCACCGGCGTCAATTCGACCGAGCGTTTGGTACGCGCGAACAGCGTGACGCCCAGCGTCTCTTCGAGCGCGCGAATGGCCTGTGACAGCGGCGGCTGCGTCATGGACAGGCGCACGGCGGCGCGTCCGAAGTGCTTTTCTTCGGCGACGGTGACGAAATAGCGCAATTGGCGCAAATCTGGCGTGGCAGGCAGCATGATTAAGACATTTTACGACCTAATAGAGCCTGAATAATATATTGGACACGCACATCGAGAAACGGCATTCTTGCGCGACGCGCCAGTTACTACACTGAACAGAGCCGCGGAACCGAACCGGAGCCGAACCGGAACCGGACTCGGCTTCCGCCAGACCGCCCGGCCGGAAAGGCCACGCTGGCGCACGGATCAAAACAAACTGGATGGAGTCCCCCATGCCGTACAACCGTCGTTCGAAGAACATCACGCAAGGCGTCGCACGCTCGCCGAACCGTTCGATGTATTACGCCCTCGGCTATCAGAAGGAAGACTTCGACAAGCCGATGATCGGGATCGCCAACGGCCATTCGACCATCACGCCCTGCAACTCCGGCCTGCAGCGTCTGTCCGACGCAGCCGTCGCCGCCGTGAAGGGCGCCGACGCGAATCCGCAGATCTTCGGCACGCCGACCATCTCCGACGGCATGTCGATGGGCACCGAAGGCATGAAGTACTCGCTCGTGTCGCGCGAAGTGATCGCCGACAGTATCGAGACCTGCGTACAAGGCCAGTGGATGGACGGCGTCGTGGTGGTGGGCGGCTGCGACAAGAACATGCCGGGCGGCATGATCGGCCTCGCACGCACGAACGTGCCGGGCATCTATGTGTACGGCGGCACGATCAAACCGGGCAACTGGAAAGGCGTGGACCTCACCATCGTGTCGTCGTTCGAGGCGGTCGGCGAGTTCACCGCGGGCCGGATGTCGCAGGAAGATTTCGAAGGGGTCGAAAAGAACGCGTGCCCGACCTCGGGTTCGTGCGGCGGCATGTACACCGCGAACACCATGAGCTCGTCGTTTGAAGCGCTCGGCATGTCGCTGCTGTATTCGTCGACGATGGCCAATCCGGACCAGGAAAAAGTCGACTCGGCGGCCGAATCGGCGCGCGTGCTGGTGGAAGCGGTGAAGCAGGACCTGAAGCCGCGCGACATCATCACGAAGAAGTCGATCGAAAACGCTGTGGCGCTGATCATGGCGACCGGCGGCTCGACCAATGCCGTGCTGCACTATCTGGCCATCGCGCACGCCGCGGAAGTGGAATGGAGCATCGAAGACTTTGAGCGCATGCGCAAGAAAGTGCCGGTGATCTGCGATCTGAAGCCGTCGGGCAAGTACGTCGCGACGGATCTGCACCAGGCCGGCGGCATCCCGCAAGTGCTGAAGCTCCTGCTCGACGCGGGTCTGTTGCATGGCGACTGCGTGACGATCACCGGCAAGACGATCGCCGAAGAACTGAAAGACGTGCCGAGCAAGCCACGCGCCGACCAGAAGGTGATCTACCCGATCGACCAGGCGCTCTACGCCGAAGGCCACCTGGCCATTCTGAAGGGCAACCTGGCAACGGACGGCGCGGTCGCGAAGATCACCGGCCTGAAGAACCCGGTCATCACCGGCCCGGCGCGCGTGTTCGACGACGAGCAAAGCGCGATGGAAGCCATTCTCGCCGACAAGATCAAGGCCGGCGACGTCGTCGTGCTGCGTTACCTCGGTCCGAAGGGCGGCCCCGGCATGCCGGAAATGCTCGCGCCGACTTCGGCGATCATCGGCAAGGGGCTGGGCGAAAGCGTAGGTCTCATCACCGACGGCCGCTTCTCGGGCGGCACGTGGGGCATGGTGGTCGGTCACGTCGCACCGGAAGCGTTCGTGGGCGGCACGATCGCGCTGGTGCAGGAAGGCGATTCGATCACCATCGACGCCCACAAGCTGCTGCTGCAGCTGAACATCGACGACGCCGAACTGGCGCGCCGCCGCGCGGCATGGCAAGCCCCGAAGCCGCGCTACACGCGTGGCGTACTGGCGAAATACTCCGCGCTGGCGCTGCCGGCCAATAAGGGGGCCGTGACGGGCTGAGCAGGACGGGCGCGCTGCGCGCCATGCACGTAACACGCCAAAGGGGCGCACGGAAAACCGTGCGCCCCTTTCCTTTTATAATGCCAGCACCACGAGTCGGGCACCTGCACCGACGGAGACCACAATGAAATCCATGTCGTATGCAGCACTGGCGCTGGCGGGATCTTTTGCGATCAGCGCCCAGGTGCACGCGGAATCGACCCCGGGCCTGGCGCTTGCAAAGCAGGAAAACTGCATGAGCTGTCACTCGGTGACCCGGCCGTTCATGGGACCGGCGCTGCATGACGTGGCGGCGAAATACGCGGGGCGCTCCGATGCCGAAGCCTACCTCGCGCACAAGATCATCGACGGCAGCACCGGCGTCTGGGGCCAGGTGCCGATGCCCGCGAATACCCAACTCACGCCCGATCAGGCCGCCACGCTGGCCGGCTGGATCATGACGCTGAAATAAAGCACGCCGGGCACGAACCGGTCTTCAGGCCACAGCCACGGCGTCAGGGCAGCTTGTGGTACGTTCAGCTGCCTTTGGACCGCCGCCCAATCTCTTCTGCAACCGCTTCGCGCACCCAACCGGTCATTTCCGTTTCGAGCGTCAACGCGACTTCCCGCGTGATGTGGTTGACGAGCCAGGTGCTGTGATCCTGCAGCGCTTCGCGGCAACGCGCTTCAATGACCGCGCGCCCTTCCCCCGTCAGATAACTGGCAAAGCGCCCGCGCAGGCGTTCGGCCAGCAGGTCCGCGTCGAGACTCTGGATGGGCGCGGCTGGCGCACGCGGGAAATGGAAAGCAGAACTCGGTTCGAACGGTTCGGGCGCCTGCGGAAGCTCGAACGGCGCGAGCGGCTCGGGTGCTTCGAACGCTTGCACCTGCGCCGACGTCACGGCGTGCACCGTCACGCCTTCGGCCGGCTCGGCTGCGGCAGGCGTCTCGGCCGCAGGGGCGCGCGCGTGAGCCGCCTCGCCTGGAACGAGAACCTCCTGCAAAACCGGGATTGAGTTGTCGAAAGTAGTATCGGACGAATCGGGCACAGTAGACTCCGTCGATGAAATCGGACGCGAGGGTGTCGCGGCGCCATCTCCCTGCGCCGGTGCCGTTTGGCAACCCTAGCTGCCCTGTTTGTAGTTGTTCAAAGCATAGCCGCGATCGCGATAAAAACGATAGCGTTCGCGGCCGGCAATGAGCTCGTCGTGTGCGTTACCGACCACTTCCAGCAATCTTTCGAAGCGCGCGAACTGCGCGGGCACCTCGGCGCCCAGATTGAGCAGCACCTGGTAGTGCGGCACCTGGTCGAGATTCGTGGCAAGCACGATGGGCGTTTGCGCCGCAAGTGCACTGTCAGCCATGCAATGCGGGACGAAATCGAGCGGAGAAAAGGTCCACAGCTGCTCGTCGAAGGCGCGCAGGCGGGCCGGCTCGGCCAGCACGATAGTGGGCTGGCCGGCCAGGTACGCCTTGCGTACCAGACGGCACGCGTACAACAGCGAATCGCCGACGTTCGAGTGAAAATCGATTCTCGTCATCGGCGGCTCCGCTTCATCGCATGGGTACTGCGATGGATCATTGTGCAGCGCGACCGTCCGCGGCCCGATCGATCAGGAACTGTGCCAGAAGCGGCACCGGACGACCCGTCGCACCCTTGGCCACGCCGCTCTTCCAGGCGGTACCGGCGATATCCAGGTGCGCCCACGGATAGGCTTCGGCGAAACGCGACAGGAAGCACGCCGCAGTGATGCTGCCGCCCGGACGGCCGCCAATGTTGGCGAGATCCGCGAAGTTCGACTTCAGCAGGTCCTGATACTCGTCGTCGAGAGGCATGCGCCATGCCGGATCCGACGCTTCACGCGAGGCGTCGAGCAGCTCGCCTGCGAGCGCGTCGTCTTTCGAGAACAGGCCGCTGTTGTGGTGGCCAAGCGCGATCACGCAGGCGCCCGTGAGCGTCGCAACGTCGATCACCGCGGCCGGCTTGAACCGTTCAGCGTAGGTGAGCGCGTCGCACAGGATCAGGCGGCCTTCCGCGTCCGTGTTGAGCACTTCAATTGTCAGACCCTTCATGCTGGTGACGATGTCGCCCGGCTTGACCGCATTGCCGGCCGGCATGTTTTCGCAGGTCGCAACGATGACCACCAGATTGATCTTCAGGCCCATTTCCACGACTGCGCGCAGCGTGCCGAGCACCGAGCCTGCGCCAAGCATGTCGTACTTCATCTCGTCCATGGCTTCGCCCGGCTTGAGCGAAATGCCGCCGGTGTCGAACGTGATGCCCTTGCCGACCAGCACCACCGGCGCGGCCTTGGCGGCGGCGCCCTGGTATTGCAGCACGATGAACTGGGGCGGCTCGACCGAACCTTTCGCCACTGACAGGAACGAACCCATTTTCAGCGCTTCGAGCTGCTTCTGGCCGAGCACTTCGACTTTCAGCTTCCAGTCTTTGGCGAGCTTCTTGGCGGTATTGCCGAGGTAGGTAGGCGTGCAGACGTTGGGCGGCAGATTGCCGAGGTCGCGCGTCAGGTCCATGCCGTTGGCGAGTGCCGCGCCTTGTCTCGCGGCAAGCTTGGCGGTCTTCTCGTCGCCGGTGTCGACGCTGAACACGATGCGCTTCAGGGCACGCGGGGTGGTATCCGGCTTGCTCTTCATCTGCGTGAACTTGTAGGTCAGCTCGCGCAGCGCGACGATGGCGGCGCGCACGCCCCAATCCGCCGAACGTTCGATGATGGGCAACTGGGCCAGCGTGAACGTCACCTGGACGATCTTCGTGCCGAGAATGGCACGCCAGGCGGCCCGCACGGCGTCGCCGTAGGCTTTCTGGGTGAAGCCGTCCTGCTTGCCGAGGCCCACCAGCAGAACCCGCGAAGCGCCGATGCCGGACACCTCGTGCAGGAACAGCGTGGTACCGCTCTTGCCGTCCATGTCACCGGCTTTGATGATACGGGTCAGGAGACCCTTGGTGGCCGCATCGATCTCCAATGCGGCACCCGACAGCGTTTGTGACTCGAAAATGCCGATCACGATGCAATCGGACTTTCCAGTCAGGAACCCGTTTGACGAGCCTTTGCTCCAATCACAGGCTTTTATGCTAAAGTCCATCGCGCTTGTCCTCGGATAAAATCTGGGCTTAGGATGAAAGCCGCAATTATCCGCTATTTTTCCCGGGCGGTGCACGGGAGGCTGACGGGATGTACCCGGCGCGCCCAAGGCACGCACTCTCTTCATCAACAATGATCTTCGAACGCTCCCTCCAGCGCGAACTCGCGTACACGGCTGGTGCCGTGTTCATGGTTCTCCTCACGCTTGTGCTGACGACGATGATGATCCGCATCGTCGGCTTCGCCGCGTCCGGCGAGATCGATCCGCGCGACGTCCTCGTCCTGATCGGTCTGACCGTGATCGGCTATCTGGCCATCATGCTGGTCGCGACCCTGTTCGTGTCGATCCTGTTCGTCCTGACCCGCTGGTACAAAGACTCGGAAATGGTCGTCTGGCTGTCCTCCGGCGTGAGTCTGACGCAATTCATCAAGCCGATCGGCGTGTTCGCCACGCCCATCATCATTCTGATCATGTTCTTCGTGTTCGTCGGCTGGCCGTGGTCGAACCAGCAGAGCAAGCTGATCCGCGCGCGTTTCCAGCAGCGCGACGAAGTATCGCTGCTGGCGCCGGGCCAGTTCCGCGAGTCGGCGGTGAGCCACCGGGTGTTCTTCATCGAAAAGATGTCGCCGGACCAGGCGCGCGTCGAAAACGTGTTCGTGACCAGCACGGAAAACGGCAAGGTCAACGTGGTCGTGTCGAAAACGGGCCACACCGAGACGCATAAGAACGGCGACCGTTTCGTGGTGCTTGAAAACGGGCGCCGTTACGACGGCGAACCGGGCAAGCCGGATTTCCGCATCATGGAATTCGAAAAATATGGCGTGAAGATCCAGAGTCAGCCCGTCGTCAATACACCGACCACCACCGGCACGCCCACGCTCGAACTGTTCCGCAATCCGACCAACGACAATCTGGCCGAATTCGCGTGGCGCGCAGGCCTGCCCCTGATCGCGATCAACCTGATGCTGCTCGCCATTCCGCTCGCCCACCAGAACCCGCGGCGCAGCCGCACCATCAATCTGGTGATGGCCGTGCTGATTTATCTGACGTATTCGAACCTGTTGAACGTGGTGCAATCGTGGATCGAGCAGGGCAAGATGTCGTTCCCGGTGGGTCTGATCGGGCTGCACGTCATCGTGGCGGCTATCGTGGCGTTCATCTTCTGGCTGCGGGTGCGGAATCGGCCGCTATTTACGCGAGCGACGTTCCACCGTTCGTCGCAGGGGGCCTGACCGATGCGGATCTATGAAAGGTATTTCGCGCGTCAGGTCTACCTCACGTTCATCTTCATTCTGTTTGCGTTTTCGGGTCTGTTCTTCTTTTTCGACCTGATCAACGAACTGAATTCGGTCGGCCATGGCAACTACAAGTTCCAGTACGCGGTGCTGCGCGTCGCCTTGCAGACCCCTTCGCGTTTCTACGAAATCATTCCGGTTGCCGCGCTGATCAGCTCGATTTATGTGTTTGCGCAGATGGCGGCGAACTCGGAATACACGATTTTCCGCGTGTCGGGCCTGGCGACGAATCAGGCGCTGCGCTCGCTGCTGAAGATCGGCATTCCGCTGGTGATCCTCACGTACATCATTGGCGAAGTGGTTGGACCCTATACGGATCAATTGTCCGAGCGGGTGCGACTCGAGGCGCTGGGTTCGGCGGTGTCGAGCAATTTCGAATCGGGCGTGTGGGTGAAGGACACGTTGACGGCACGCGCGGACGGCGAACAGGTGACGCGTTTCGTGAACGTGGGCAAGCTGCAGCCGGACGCGACCATTACGGACGTGCGGATCTACGAATTCGATTCGAAGTTCCGTTTGTCGAACGTACGGATTGCGCAGAGCGGCTCCTACCAGCCGCCGGGCCACTGGTTGCTGAAGGACGTGACGGACACGCAGTTGATCGACGTGGAGCCGATTGCCGGCAAGCCGACCGATGCATTGAATCCGGTCTACCGTGCGAACCAGACCACGGTGCCGCAGTATTCGTTGCGCTCGGAGTTGACGCCGCAGATCCTGTCGGTGCTGCTGGTGTCGCCGGACAACATGTCGATGTTCAATCTGTTCCGCTACATCCAGCATTTGCAGCAGAATCATCAGGACACCCAGCGGTATGAGATTGCCTTCTGGCGCAAGCTGCTGTATCCGTTTGCGGTGTTCGTGATGCTGGTGCTGTCGTTGCCGTTTGCGTATTTGCATACGCGCGCTGGCGTGGTGGGCGTGAAGGTGTTTGGCGGGATCATGCTGGGGATGAGCTTTCAGCTGTTCAACACCCTGTTCTCGCACATTGGGACCTTGAATACGTGGCCGGCGCCTTTGACTGCGGCGACGCCTGGTCTGGTTTATCTGGTGCTTGGGCTGGTCGGGTTGAAGTGGGTGGACCGGCATTAGGAGTGGGCCATGGCCTTGCATGGGATTGTGCTGTTTGGGCATGGCGCCCGGGATCCTCGGTGGGGTGAGCCGTTTGTTCGGCTAGCTCAGAAATTGCAGCTGGCGCGGGGAGAGGCTGCCGGGCCGGTTTCTTTGGCGTTTCTGGAGCTCATGGAGCCGGATTTGCCTACGGCGGTGGCTGAGCAGGTCGCGGTCGGCTGCGCTTCTGTGACTGTCGTGCCGGTGTTTTTTGGGCAAGGGGGGCATGTCAGGCGCGATTTACCTGCGGTGCTCGAGGCTTGCCGGGATGCGCATCCCGGGGTTCAGATTGATTGTGCTGTCGCTGTCGGGGAGGATGATTCTGTGCTCGATGCTGTGGCGCTTTATTGCCTGCGGCAAGTGGAGTAGGAAGGTTTTTTTTGTTTGTCTGGCTGACGGCTGGATTTGGTTGTTTGCCTGTGGCGCTGTTTGGTTGTTTGCCTACGGCGTTGGCCTTTCCTTGTATTCTTATCGGTCTATTAGCTTCGCCCCTGTGCGGGGCGGCACCTACTTTCTTTGCCGCCGCAAAGAAAGTAGGCAAAGAAAGCGGGCTTCCAACCGCCAGCCAGTAGGTGTGCGCCTCGCCACCCACGCGGTATTGGTCCGAGACAAGATCGTCCCTCGCA
>NZ_DASXHA010000132.1:0-10857 GCF_036488795.1 Paraburkholderia sp. | reverse complement strand
AGTCTGCTGGGTGGTGTGAAGATCGGCGACGACTGTCGTCCGGTAGCCGAGCAAGGCAGCGCGGCGCGCGCCGGTGTCGATGCAAAACTCGGTGGCGTAACCGCAGATCACCAGACGGTCGATGCCGAGCCGGTCCAGGTGCGCTTTAAGCGGAGTCTCGTGAAACGAATCGCCAACCGATTTCCTGATGAGCGTGTCGCCGCCGGTGCGCACGAGGTCGGCTGGCAGTTGCCAGCCCTCGCTACCGTACTCGACTTCCTCGTCGCCCTCTTCATCGTGCTGGACGATGAAGACCGGCGCGCCCGCTGCGCGCGCCGCCGCCGTCAGACGGTTGATGCCGTCGATCACCTCAGCGCCGCGATACGCGGCGTTCGGGCCGGAGAAGAACGCATATTGCACATCGATCACCACTACTGCCACGCCCGTCATCTGTAGCACTCCTCGTAATCGAATCGGACCGCAACGGCGCGCGACGCGCTATCTCCCGCAAGTCGCCTAGACGGCCTGCGTTCGCGTCTCCAGCCACGCCTTCGCTTCACCCGACACATGCGGCGAAATCCGCGTGCGCACCATCTCGTGATACGCGTTCAGCCATGCACGCTCGTCCTAGCGCAGCATCGACAGGTCGAAGCAGCGCGTATCGATCGGACACAGCGTCAGCGTCTCGAACTTGAGGAAATCGCCGAACTCGGTTTTCTCGGCCGCGCGGTTCAGCACTAGGTTCTCGATCCGCACGCCCCACTTGCCCGGCCGGTAAATACCCGGCTCGACCGAGGTGATCATGCCGTCTTCCATGGCCGTCCACGGTTCGGCCGGCGCGTAGTGCGAAATGACTTGCGGGCCTTCATGTACGTTCAGGAAGTAACCGACGCCGTGACCTGTGCCGTGACCGTAATCCGCTCCGGCTTCCCAGATCGGCATACGGGCGATGGCGTCCAGCATCGGCGAGCGGATGCCGCGCGGAAACTTCGCCCGCGACAGCGCCATCATGCCCTTCAGCACCACCGTGCAGTCGCGCCGCTGTGCGTCGCTCAGCGTGCCGACCGGCAAGACGCGCGTGATGTCGGTCGTGCCCGTCAGATACTGCGCGCCCGAATCGATCAGCAGCAAGCCGTTTCCTTCGATTACCGCATGCGACGCGGCGGTCGCGCGATAGTGCGGCATGGCGCCGTTCGCATTGAAGCCGGCAATGGTTGCAAAGCTCAACGAAATAAAGTCCGGGCGACGCTGACGCGCGGCCGTGAGCCGCTCGTCGACGGTCAGTTCGGTGATCTTCTCGCGGCCCAGCGCGCCTTCGAACCATGCGAAGAACTCGGCCAGCGCGGCGCCGTCCTGCTCCATCGTGGCGCGCACGTTTTGCGCGTCGGCCTCGGTCTTGCGGGACTTGAGGAAGGTGGACGGATTGACCGCCTCGACGGTCTTCACACTCGACGGGACCGATTGCAGCAAGCCGAACGTGATCCTGCGCGGATCGATCAGCAGGGTCGCGCCACCGGGCAGCGCCTTGAGGGCCTCGGCCGCCTTTGCATACGGCTCGACGTGGATGCCGTCGCGCGCGAGCGCTTCGGCCAGCTCACGCGGCACCTTGCCTTCGGCCACGAACAGCGACGCGCGATCCAGCCCGATCAGCGCATGGGCGACGAACACCGGGTTGTAGCTGACATCGGCGCCGCGCAGATTCAGCAGCCACGCGAGATCGTCGAGCGTGGAAATGAAGTGCCACTGCGCGCCCTTTTCCTGCATCGCACGGCGGATCTGGCCCAGTTTCTCGGAGCGGGACACCGTTGCGTGCGGGGCGGCGTGCTCAAATACCGTAGCCGTGGGCAACGTGGGCCGCTGCGGCCAGATCGAGTCGAACAGATCAGCGTCCGTGCGCAGCGTCACGCCGTGGGCGTTCAGTGCCTGCGTCAAGGCGCGCGCCGCCGCGACACCGAGCACCGCCCCGTCGACCCCCACCGCGCCGCCCGCGGCCACGTTATGTGCGAGCCATTCGAAATGCGGCTGCGACTGCTGGCCCGCCATCATCTTCATCAACTGGACGCCTGTGCCGGCAAGTTGCGCCTCGGCTTGCTCCCAGTAACGGCTGTCGGTCCACAAGCCGGCGAAGCGGTCCGTCACGACCAATGTGCCGGCCGAGCCGGTAAAGCCCGATAACCACTCGCGGCCTTGCCAGCGACCGGGCAGATACTCGGACAGGTGGGGATCCGCGGACGGCACGAGGTATGCCGCCAGGCCTGCGCGCGCCATGGCGCCGCGCAGATGAGCAATCCGCTCAGGAATAGAGGAGGTTTCGGGGAGTCGGGCATTCATCGGATTCACCTGCATATGTTCAGCGACGGGGTAACAGGCCGACCGTCACGGCGACGGCAATCAGCGCGACAGCCGTACATACCGGCCATTCAAGCGTATCACCGTCATGGAAGAGACCAACCACATTGCCGGCCATGCGGGCGAACGCTGCGCCCAGCACGCCGGCAAGCAGTGCTACCCAGAAACGTGCGCGGCGTGCCCGCCGCAACGGATGCAGCCACCAACCGGCAAGGCCGACGACCGCACCCAGAAACACGATACCGGGCCACCCCATCAGCGGGGCGCCTCGCTCATTTTCGGACTCTTCTCATAGGCGTAAAGCGTTCGAGCAGCTAGCATTTTTATCTCTTTAACTATAAAGGTCAGCACGGCGCTTTCCGCGTAGCGGTTGAGTTTAGGGGCCGGGGTCATATTTAGGCAAGCTGTAAGCTTTTCCTGACCCTCGCCCGCCACGCTGAAGCGCGCCTATGCGAATCGCCCTCATCGAGCCGGACCCGCGCCAGGCGGAACTCATCGGCCGTCTGATCTTCGCCGGCGGCCACGCCTGTCAACATTTCCCCGCCAGCGCCCCCTTCCTCACCCGTGCCTGCGACGAATTCTTCGATCTCCTGCTCACCGACCGCTGGGCAGGCGACCGTCCCGCCGAAGACGTCATTCCGCGCGCCCGCGCAATTCTGCCGGGCTTGCCTGTCATCATGCTGCTGTCGGCGCCGCGCGAAAGCGAGATTGTCGCAGCTCTGCACGCCGGCGCGGACGATTGTCTGACGAAACCAGTCCGCGGCCCCGAAATGCTCGCTCGCGTCGACGCGCTGCTGCGCCGCGCGGGCTTGCGCCGGCCGCCGAACCGCCGGCGCGACACCTTCGGCAGTTATGTATTCGACGCTGCGAACTTTACCGTTACCTTCCACGGCCGCACAGTGTCGCTAACCCCCAAGGAATTCCGCTTCGCCCTCTTACTGTTTACGAACGCGTCGCGGCCGGTCTCACGCGCGCATATCCTCGAAGCGGTCTGGACCCGCCGGCGTGACGTACGGTCGCGCACGCTTGACACGCACGCTTCGCGCGTACGCACCAAACTGCAGTTGCGCCCCGAGCACGGCTATTGCCTGACGCCGCTCTACGGCTATGGCTATCAGCTCGACGCCGTGCCATCGGAAGCCCTTACCGGCACCTGAGCTGCAGGCTCGAATGAACGAAACCTGAAAAAGCTATAATATCGGTCTAAACCATAGCCCCTCATATGCAGCTTCTAACGATCGGAATCAATCATCACACCGCGCCCGTCGCCTTGCGCGAACGCGTGGCGTTTCCGCTCGAACAGATCAAACCTGCACTGGCGACCTTCAAGGACCTCTGGCTCGGCCCCGTCGCTGCCCGGACAGCGCCCGAAGCGGCCATTCTGTCCACCTGCAACCGCACCGAACTCTACTGCGCGACCGACGACCAGGCGGCCCGCGAAGCCGCCATCCAGTGGTTCTCCAGGTATCACAACCTGCCGGTGAGCGAACTTGCGCCGCACGTCTACGCGCTGCCGCAATCGGAAGCCGTGCGCCATGCGTTCCGCGTCGCGTCCGGGCTGGACTCAATGGTACTCGGCGAGACCCAGATCGTCGGACAAATGAAAGATGCGGTGCGCACGGCCTCCGAAGCCGGCGCGCTCGGCACCTATCTGAACCAGTTGTTTCAACGGACCTTCGCCGTGGCGAAGGAAGTGCGCACCACGACGGAAATCGGGGCGCAATCGGTTTCCATGGCGGCGGCGGCTGTACGGTTGGCTCAGCGTATCTTCGACAAGATTGCGAATCAGCGCGTGCTGTTCATCGGCGCAGGCGAAATGATCGAACTGTGCGCCACCCACTTCGCCGCCCAGCAGCCGCGCGAACTGGTGGTCGCCAACCGCACCGCCGAGCGCGGCACCCGTCTCGCCGAGCGCTTCAATGGCCGCGCGATTCCGCTGTCGGATCTGCCGGCGCGGATGCATGAGTTCGACATCATCGTGTCGTGCACCGCGTCAACCTTGCCGATCATCGGCCTCGGCGCCGTCGAACGCGCGGTGAAAGCGCGCCGTCACCGCCCCATCTTCATGGTCGATCTGGCCGTGCCGCGCGACATCGAACCCGAAGTCGGCAAGCTCGAAGACGTCTTCCTGTACACCGTCGACGACCTCGGCGCCATCGTCCGCGAAGGCAACGCGTCGCGTCAGGCGGCGGTCGCGCAAGCTGAAACGATCATCGAAACGCGGGTGCAGAATTTCATGCAGTGGCTGGACGCGCGCAGCATCGTGCCGGTCATCCGCCATATGCACACTCAGGCCGACGCGCTGCGCCGCGCCGAGGTCGAACGCGCGCAAAAAATGCTCGCGCGCGGCGAAGATCCGGCCGCCGTGCTGGAAGCGCTGTCGCAAGCGCTGACCAACAAGCTGATCCACGGTCCGACCCACGCGCTCAATCGCGCCAGCAGTGAAAACCGCGATAAGCTCATTGAATTGATGAGCGGCTTCTACAAACACTCCGGCTCTTCGGAACGTTAGCGGCGCCGCCGCCGCGCCTCCGGCCCTCTTACCTGGGTCCGGCTGGTGCCTTCGCCACAAGGGCTTCCGCCCGACTCCCCAGTTACGCCGTTCTTTCCGGAGCCCGCTCCGTACAGCCCGATGAAAACGAGCATGCAAAGCAAGCTCGACCAGCTCACCACCCGACTGGCCGAACTGAACGATCTGTTAAGCCGCGAAGACATCACCGCGAATCTCGACCAGTACCGCAAGCTCACGCGCGAACACGCGGAACTCGGACCGGTCGTCGAGCATTACGCGTTGTGGCGCCAGGCGCGCAATGACGCGACCACGGCTCAAGAACTGCTCGCGGACGTGTCGATGCGCGATTTCGCCGAAGAGGAAATCCGCACCGCCCGCGAGCGGATGGAAAAGCTCGGCGCCGAACTGCAGAAAATGCTGCTGCCGAAAGATCCGAACGACGACCGCAACATCTTCCTCGAAATCCGCGCGGGTACCGGCGGCGACGAATCGGCGCTGTTTGCGGGCGACCTGCTGCGAATGTATCTGCGCTACGCCGAGCGCAACCGCTGGCAAGTGGAAATGATGTCGGCCAGCGAATCGGACCTGGGCGGCTACAAGGAAGCGATCGTGCGGATCGCCGGTGAAGCCGCGTATTCGAAGCTGAAGTTCGAATCGGGCGGACACCGCGTGCAACGGGTGCCGGCTACGGAAACCCAGGGCCGCATCCACACGTCCGCGTGTACGGTTGCGGTGATGCCGGAAGCGGATGAAATCGGTGAAGTCGAAATCAATCCCGCCGATCTGCGTATCGACACGTTCCGCGCGTCGGGCGCCGGCGGCCAGCACATCAACAAGACCGATTCGGCGGTGCGCGTGACGCACCTTCCGACCGGCATCGTCGTCGAATGTCAGGACGACCGCTCTCAGCACAAGAACAAGGATCGCGCGCTGAAGGTGCTCGCCGCACGCATCAAGGACAAGCAGTATCACGAGCAGCATGCCAAGGAAGCCGCCACCCGCAAGAGTCTGATCGGCTCCGGCGACCGCTCGGAGCGCATCCGCACCTATAACTTCCCGCAAGGGCGTCTGACGGATCACCGTATCAATCTGACGCTGTATCGGCTCGAGTCGATCATGGATGGCGATCTCGACGAATTGATCGCCGCGCTGGTCAGCGAGCATCAGGCCGAGCTGCTGGCGTCGCTCGGCGATGCAGACTAACCGGGCAGCCACGCAGACGCTCACGCTCAGTACCTATGACTAACGCCTCCGCCCTGCTGCGGGCCTCATCGTTGCCGCCGCTCGAAGCGCGCATGTTGCTCGGCCACGCGCTCGGCTGGCGACGCACCGAGCTCATCACGCGCAGCGACGAACCGCTCGAAGCCACGCTGGTCGCGCGGTATCAGGCGCTTGAAGCGCGCCGCCTGGCCGGTGAGCCGGTGGCGCAACTGGTCGGCGCGCGGGAGTTTTTCGGGCTCGATTTCGAAGTCACGCCTGACGTGCTGATTCCGCGGCCGGAAACAGAATTGCTGGTCGAAACGGCGCTGCATGTGCTCGAGGGCAACGCGCGACCGCGCGTGCTGGACCTCGGCACGGGCACCGGTGCAATCGCCGTGGCGCTTGCTTCCATGCGGCCTGACGCGCAGATATGGGCCGTCGACCGCTCGTCCGAAGCCCTCGCCGTCGCCACTCGCAATGCCTCGCGCCTGCTCGATGCCAAACGTCCCGGCGGCGCAATGCAACTGGCGCAAGGCGACTGGTACGCAGCGCTCGATGCCACGTTGCGTTTTGATCTGATTGTCAGCAATCCGCCGTATATCGCGAGCGGCGATCCGCACCTCTGCGAAGGCGATTTGCGCTTCGAACCGCGCGGCGCCTTGACCGACGAAGCCGACGGCTTGAACGCAATTCGCGCGATCATCGCCGGCGCGCCGTCCAGGTTCAGCGCCCAAGGCGGCGTGCTTTGGCTCGAGCACGGCTACGACCAGGCGGCCGCAGTCCGCGCGCTGCTCTGTGCCGGCGGGTTCGAGCACGTGCGCTCGGAGCGCGACCTGGCCGGCATCGAACGCATCAGCGGCGGGGTCCTGGCACCGCACGCCGAACATGCCGGGTGACGCCGGCACGCCGTCCGCCTGTCGCAACGAAATCCGCTATCATTTCGATATATCCCCCCTTATTCCGGAACCGCAAGGTCAGTCATGGACACGCAACAACGCATCAAGCAAATCGTCGACGATAACGCTGTCGTCCTCTTTATGAAGGGCACGGCCCAGTTTCCGATGTGCGGCTTTTCGGGTCGCGCCATCCAGATTCTGAAGGCATGCGGCGTCGACGCGCCCAAGACCGTCAACGTGCTGGAAGATGAAGAAGTCCGTCAAGGCATCAAGGAATTCTCCAACTGGCCGACCATTCCGCAGCTCTACGTGAAGGGCGAGTTCATTGGCGGCTCGGACATCATGATGGAGATGTATCAGAACGGCGAACTGCAGCAGCTGTTTGCCGCAGCCTAAGCCCTGTCTGGCCGCTAACAAGCCGCGCAACAGGTGCCGCTAGCCATGGAAACACACGCTGCGGCGCCACGCCGGCTGATCATTGCGATCACCGGCGCAACCGGTGCCGTGTACGGCATCCGGTTACTCGAAACGCTGCGCAAGCTGGGCGGCGTCGAATCCCATCTGCTGATCTCCAGCGCCGGCTGGCTCAACATTCAGCACGAACTCCAGTTGGGCAAAGAAGACGTGCATCCGCTCGCGGATGTCGTCCATTCGGTGCGCGACGTCGGCGCGAGCATTGCGTCCGGCTCGTTCGCGACCGACGGCATGATCATCGCGCCGTGCTCGATGAAGACCTTGGCGAGCGTCGCGCACGGCCTTTCGGACAACCTCATCACCCGCGCCGCCGACGTCACGCTCAAGGAACGCCGCCGGCTCGTGCTGATGGTGCGCGAAACGCCGTTCAACCTCGCGCATTTGCGCAATATGACGGCCGTGACCGAAATGGGCGGGGTGATCTTTCCGCCGCTGCCGGCCTTCTACAACCAGCCCGCTTCGATCGACGAGATGGTCGATCACACCGCCCTGCGCGTCCTCGATCTGTTCGCGCTCGGTCCGGCATTAGCGCCCGCGTGGCCCGGCTTGCGCAACCCTGCCGCGCCGGCAGACTGACTGCAGCTCACGCCTGACGACGCGACCGCGGATATTCCCAACCATCGCGACGCAATCAAATCCGGTTTGACGCGTTTATCAAGCGGCAGTACGCCTTTATATTGGTAGCAACCCAATCTTCGCGTCGCACCTGCTGCGACGCCGCTGCCATGAACCGCTTACCGTCGCTTTTCCTGTCCCACGGCGCGCCCACGCTGCCGATCGATCCGTCGATGCCGTCCGCCGAGTTCGGCGTCCTGTCGGCCCAGTTGCCGCGTCCGGAGTCCATCCTGATGCTGTCCGCGCATTGGGGCACCGCCCAACCTTTGGCCAGCACCGCGGCGAGGCCGGAGACGATCCACGATTTCCACGGCTTTCCGCGTCAGCTGTACGAGATCCGGTACCCGGCGCCCGGTGCACCGGAGGTCGCCCGTCGCGCCGCCGTGCTGCTGAATGAACACGGCCTGCTCGCCGATACCCAGGCGCACGGCCTGGATCACGGCGCGTGGGTGCCGCTGCTTTTGATGTTTCCGGATGCGGACGTACCGGTCGCGCAGTTGTCGATCCAGCCGCACCTCGACGCGGCACATCATTTCCGCGTCGGGCGTGCCTTGCGGGCGTTGCGGGATGACGGCGTGATGGTGATCGGCTCCGGCCAGATCACGCACAATCTGCGCGCGGCGGACTTCTCGGCGCGTCCGGAGGATGCCGATCCGCGCGTCACCGAATTCACCGACTGGTTCGAGGAAAAGCTGGCCGCGCGCGATATCGACGCGTTGCTCGACTATCGCAGCCAGGCACCGTACGCGGCGTTGATGCATCCGACCGACGAGCATTTGCTGCCGGTCTTTGCCGCACTCGGCGCGGCAGACGACGACTATCGGCTCGGCATCCAGTCGCTCGGCACGTTCCAGAAAGCCCTGGCGATGACCAACTACGTGTTCGGCACCGCATAAGCAAAAGCCGCTCGCAGAAACGACAAATCCCGCCTGAGCAGCTCAGGCGGGCTTTGTCACGTCGGGCCAGGGCAACGCCGCAGGCCCGGATCGAACGCGATTCCGTTAGTGCGCGCCCATTCCCTCGAGCACTTCGTCGTGGGTTTGGCGCTCATCCAGATACTCGCTGCGATAACCGGTGTGGACGCCCCAGTAGTAGAAAATCAGCGCGAAGATGATCACGACGAGCATGTCCCAACCGTACGGCAACACGCCGCGGCCGCCGAACTGCTTGCTGCCGATCAGCGACAGGATAGCCATTACCGGCAGATACGCGACCAGCCACCATGCAGCCTTCAGGTCACGGCTCCAGCCGCTGAAACCCGACTTGGACTGGAAGTAGAAGTACACCGGCAGCGCGACGATCATCAGCAGGATGATTTCACCGGTCAGCGGCCACTTCGCCCAGTACAGCACCAGCGACGCGCAGGTGAACGCGAACGGCGCGATCACCTTCATGCCCGGGATATGCAGCGGACGGTCCAGATCCGTCGCGGCGCGGCGCAGCGCCATCAGGCTGATCGGACCCGTGAGGTACGAAATCACCGTTGCCACCGAAATCACCGCCGCGAGCGAACTCCAGCCGCGGAAGAAGAACAGGAAGATGAACGAAACCAGCAGGTTGAACCACATGGCCTGACGCGGCACGCCGTAGATGGGGTGCACGTTGCCGAACATTTTCGGCATCGTATTGTTGCGCTCCATGGCGTAGATCATGCGGCTCGTGGTCGCCATGTAGGTCGTGCCGGTGCCGCTCGGGCTGACGAATGCGTCGACATACAGCAGGAACGCCAGCCAGTTCAGGTTCAGCGCGAGTGCCAGTTCAGCGAACGGCGATGCGAAGCTGAAGTGGCTCCAGCCTTTCATCACGTCGGCCGGGTTGACCGCGCCGATGTATGCGATTTGCAGCAGCACATAAATCACCAGCGCGAGCAGGATCGAGCCGATCACTGCAAAAGGCACGCTGCGCGCCGGATTGCGCGCTTCACCCGCGAGGTTGATCGGGCTTTGAAAGCCGTTGAAGGCAAACACGATGCCGCTCGTCGCCACGGCCGTCAGCACCGCCGACCAGCCATACGGCGCGAAGGTAGCCGCTTCGCCGAAGTTCTCGTGGTGAAAGCCGGTCGCCATCAGGCCGGCAATGGTGGCCGCGGGAATGAGAAACTTGAAGATGGTGATGGTCGTATTGGCGCGTGCAAACAGCTTGACGCCCCAATAGTTGAGCATGAAATAGATAATCACCAGAATCGCCGAGAGTAATAACCCATTAGTGGTTAATGACCCGTTGACGAACAGCGCATGAGCCCAGGGATATGGCCAGGTACTCATGTATTGAATGGAAGCTTCGGCTTCGATTGGAATCACCGATACGATGGCGATCCAGTTGGCCCATGCGCTGATGAAACCGACCAGCGCGCCGTGCGAATAGCGCGCGTAGCGCACCATGCCGCCCGACTCGGGGAACATTGCGCCCAGTTCGGCGTAGGTGAGGGCGATCGCAAGAATCACGACTGCGCCGATGATCCAGGCGCAAATGGCGGCCGGACCTGCAATTTTTGCCGCTTTCCATGCGCCGAACAGCCAGCCCGATCCGATGATTGAACCCAGGCCGGTCAGCATCAGCGCGAACGGCCCGATGTTCCGTTGAATAGAACTTTTCACGTCTTCTCCTGTGTCGACCAGAGTTAGCGCTTTAGCGCTTACTCTGGTCCCATGCAAGTTTGCGGTCGACCGATGTTGGCGCTTCAGCGCCTCCTCCGGTCCCATGCAATTTCGCGGTCGACCGGCGGTAGCGCACTAAAGCCTACTCCGGTCCCGTGCAAGATGCGCTCAAAAACATGTCGGCACCGCGTGACATTGCTTGTGACGCTGGAGACGAGGTGACGGCCATGATCGT
>NZ_DASXHA010000107.1:0-16345 GCF_036488795.1 Paraburkholderia sp. | reverse complement strand
GGTCTGGATCGGCACTTCGGGCGTTTGCGGCTGTCGCGCCTCGCGCCAGCGCTGCAAGGCCGCCGCGACGGCCACGATCGAGCCGCTACGAACCTCTGACCAGATCGCGACTGGCGACACGTTCCGGCCTTCCGCGGCCAGACGGTCTGCGATTCCAGCGACCAGTTCATCCGTGATTGGGTCTGCATCCATGGACATAAAACGCCTCAAAAAATCAATCTAACCAGGCAAAAACCAGAGTTCTTCACTACGTCACTTTGTCCAGCAACCCTGCCGGTGAAAGGAAAATGACCATAGCGTCGTGTCTTCTTTACGCCGGATCGGCGTGATCGCGCAGCGCCTGCCTATGCCGTCTGCCCGAGCGGCTCGCCGAACTGCAGGGCGGCCAGCTGGGCATACAGCGGTGAACTCTGCAGGAGCTCGGTGTGGCGCCCCTGCGCGACGATGCGCCCATGCTCCAGCACGACAATCCGGTCGGCTTGCTGCACCGTTGCGAGACGATGAGCGATCACCAGCGTCGTGCGGTTTTGCGCGGCATTGTCCAGCGCCTTTTGTACCAGCCGCTCGCTGGCGGCGTCGAGAGCGCTGGTGGCCTCGTCGAGCAGCAGGATGGGCGGGTTCTTCAGGATCGCACGGGCAATCGCGATACGCTGACGCTGTCCGCCGGACAGCCGCACGCCGCGCTCGCCAAGGAACGTATCATAGCCTTGTGGCAGTTCGTCGATAAAGCCAGCCGCAGCGGCCATTTCGGCGGCATGCTGGACCTGCGCGAGGGTGGCATCGGGCGCACCGTAGCGAATGTTGTCGAGCACGCTGCCCGAAAAGATCATCGATTCCTGCAACACCACGCCAATTTCCCGGCGCAATTCGACGAGCGGCACCTGCCCGGTCGGCACGCCGTTAATCAGGATCTGGCCCGTCTGCGGGTCGTAAAAACGCAGCAGCAGCTGGAATAGCGTGGTCTTGCCGGCGCCGGACGGACCCACCAGCGCCACGTGTTCGCCCGCGCGGACGGTCAGCGAAAGCCCCGAGAGCGCCGCGATGCCGGGGCGGGACGGATACGAAAAGCTGACATCGTCGAAGCGGATACCGTCGCCCCGGGTCGGCAGCGGCACGGTCGTCTGCGCCTCAACCACCGGCGAGCGCGCCATCAGCAATTGCAGCAGACGCTCGGTGGCGCCGGCTGCGCGCTGCAGATCGCCCCAGACCTCGGCGACCGCGCCCACCGCACCGGCGGTAAATACCGCATACAGGATGAACTGGGACAACTGGCCGGCCGTCATGCGCCCGGCCAGCACGGCCTGCGCCCCGAGCCACAGCACGAAGACAATGGCGGCGAATACCAGCACGATGACCACGGCCGTCAACCACGCACGCGCCCGAATACGCGTGAGCGCCGTGTCAAAGGCCGCTTCCACCGCGCCGGCAAAACGCCGTGCCTCGAACGGCTCCTGGGTGAAGGACTGTACGGTCGGCATGGCATTGAGCACCTCGCCGGCCACCGCGCTTGCATTGGCCACCTTGTCCTGACTGGCGCGTGAGAGGCGCCGCACGCGCCGCCCGAAGATAACGATAGGCGCGACCACCACGACCAGCGTCGCGATGATGTAGCCCGACAGCACCGGACTCGTCACTGCCAGCATCGTCACACCACCGACGAGCAGGAAGAAATTGCGCAATCCCAGCGACAGGCTGGTGCCCACCACGGTCTGGATCAACGTGGTATCCGTGGTGAGCCGGGAGAGCACTTCACCCGTTTGCGTGGTCTCGAAGAACTGCGGACTCATCTCCAGCACATGGTCATAGACCGCCTTGCGCAAATCGGCCGTGACCCGCTCGCCCAGCCACGACACCAGATAGAAGCGCAACGCGGTGGCGCCGGCGAGGATCAGCGAAACGGCGAATAGCGCGAGAAAATAGCGGTCGATATGCGCCCGCTCGCCGCTGGCAAAACCCCGGTCGATCAGGTATTTGAACGCGACCGGCAACGCCAGCGTGGCACCCGCCGAACTCACCAGCGCGAGGAATGCGAGCGCCCAGCGCCCCGCGTACGGGCGCAGGAAGGGAAACAGCGCAAACAGGGGACCGATACGCCGGGAAGGCGGTGCTGCATCTGGCATGGGGGTTTCCAAGCGGCTCGAAGACCCCGATTGTGCCAGTCCTGCGCTTATATAGTCGACGCGCGTTGGCGGGCAACGTGCTTGCGGACGCTTGCCGCGCCTACCCGTAGGGGTCAAGATCCGCTTGGAGCATCGCGAACGAGGCCATTGCCATGAAAGACGACACCGACCCCGACAAACTGAAAGGTCCCGGCGGCATGACGCTGCGGCAGATTCACGAGCAGGTGCAAAAGAGCGTCGAACGCGACCGCGACGAGCAGGCGAGACATCGGCCGCTCACGCCGCCCCAGAGCCGCTGGCAGCGTTGGGTGCGCTACGTATGGGGGCGCAGCGGGCGCAGCTAGTGCGCGGGCGATAGTTTGATATCCACGCAGCCGGCGTTTGCGATCCGTTAGGCATCCTTATGTGAATGACCGTTGTGGCCGGATCCGCGCCATACCTACCATCCCAACCCCTTCACGCGCGTGACACTCTGTACTCGAATGTGGTGACAGGGTGCCACCTGCGCGGCTGCAATGGCCGCCTGATTGCAACTCTCCACGTCGGCATAAAACATGCTTCGATGACCGGTGGCGTGCCCACCACCCCGGCACGTGAACCATAAATCTCCTCCGATAAGCAGCCAATAGAGGATCGAATCGATGAGTGCTGGCGAAGAGCTTCAGGATTGGCGGACTCGTGCGTTGCAACTGGAGGACGAAGTCGCCAAGGTCGTAGTCGGCCAGCAGCAAACCCTTCGCCTGATCAACGTCGCATTGTTCGCGCGCGGTCACGTGCTGCTCGAAGGCGGCGTGGGCGTCGGCAAGACAACCGTGCTGCGCGCCTTTGCGCGCGTGGTCGGCGGCGACTTCGAACGGGTGGAAGGCACCATTGATCTGATGCCGGGCGACCTGATCTATCACACGTATGTCGACACCGACGGCAAGCCGCGCATCGATCCCGGCCCGTTGCTGCGCCGCGGCGAGAGCCTGACGACCTTCTTCTTCAACGAGATCAACCGCGCCCGTCCCCAGGTGCAGTCGTTGTTGCTGCGCGCGATGGCCGAGCGGTCCGTCTGGGCCTTCGACCGCGAATACCGCTTCCCGCATATGACGGTGTTCGCCGATCGCAACAAGGTCGAGAAGGAGGAAACCTTCGAGCTTGCTTCGGCCGCACGCGATCGTTTCCTGTTCGAGTTGAACATGCCCACGCCCGCCGATCCGGCGATCCGTCGCGCACTGGTCTTCGACACCGCATTTCACGACGTTGATCTGCTGCTGACGCGGCTTACCCCCTCCATCTTGCCGTGGCAACAGTTGAACACGATCGGCGCGGCCATTCAGGAAGAGGTACACGCGAGCGAGACGATGGAGCGCTACGTGCTGGACATCTGGCAGGCAACCGAAACACCGCAGCGTTTCGGCATCGAACTCGATGGTGTCGACATGCAGCGGCTCGTGCTCGCGGGCGCGAGCCCACGCGGCATGAGCGCGCTCATGCGGGCCGCGCGCGTGGTCGCGTGGTTTGCGGGCCGCTCGCATCTGCTTCCGGAGGACATCCACGAAGTGCTGCTGCCTGCACTCGGCCATCGCGTGTTCTTCACGCCGATCTACGAACTGCGCCGCCACGAACTGGCTGAGGCGCTGATTGCGCAGATCATCGCCACCATCGCCGTACCCTGATCCATGGACGGGCCCACTGAATTTCACTACCGCTTGCCGATGCGCGCCGGAGGCTTTCGGCCTGGCTCGCATCCTGGCGCCACCTTCGGCGCCGGTCAGGAATTCGCGATGCATGGGCGGCTCTTCGATCATCCCGATCCGCGCCGGCTGGATCTGAATGCCAGCCTGCGCTCGCCACGTTCCGAATGGCTGGTCCGGGTTCATCTGCAACGGGTTGCAGTGCCGGTACAGGTGATCGTCGACGTGTCGGCGTCGATGTACTTCGGCACGCACAAAACCAAGTTGCAAGTGGCCGCGGATTTTGTCGAAGCGTTGGGCTACAGCGCGTTCCGGCTCGGCGATCAGGTGGGCATGCTGGCTTTCGATGCGGCCGAGCGCGACGATCTGTTCGCGCCGGCACGCTATGGCCGCGGCGTCGGCAATGTGCTGGCGACCAGGCTGCGCGAGTGCACAAACCGCGAAGCGCGTGACGGCGCTAGCGCGGGGATCGCCGGGCTGCATCGGTCGGCGTCGAAACTGGCCGGCCGGCAGGCGCTCATCTTCCTCGTTTCCGACTTTCACTGGCCGCTCGCGGAATTGCCGGCCGTGTTGGACATGCTGGTCCACGCATGCGTGGTGCCGATGGTCGTCTGGGATGCCGCCGAAATCGAACCACCCAGTGACGGCGGTCTGCTCGCGGTCAATGACGCCGAGTCCGGCGAACGGCGCACGCTCTGGCTGACCCGCGGTATGCGCGAACGCTGGCGTGGCGCGGTCGCGCAACGCCGCGCGGCCATCGCAAGCCTGTTCGGCAAGCGCGGCATCCAGCCGTTCTACATGCAAGGCGCGTTTGATCCAGAGGCATTGTCACGCTACTTCCTGGAGGCGATGGTATGAAATCGCCGACTCGTGCGGCTGGCTGGACGCGCCGATCGCTTTGCCGCGTATTCATGGCAGCAACGGTTGCTGGTGTATGGATGATGCCGTCGTCCGGCGACGCCGCAGAGCCAGCATCATCGCCCGCCACCCTGGCCACGGTCGAGCAGCCGCGGGCCTTCGGCCACACAGTGGGCGATGTCCTCACACAACGGGTTCTCCTGCAATCCGGCGGTCACGATGTGGGATCGGTGGCGCCGCCTTCCGTGGGCCGCATCGACATCTGGCTCGAACGCCGCCCTGCCCGTTTCGAAACCGATAGCGAGGGCCGCCGCTGGATGGTCATCGACTACCAGATCGTCAATGGCGCGCAAACGCTCACGAAGATTGCGTTGCCCGCGTTGAGCTTGACGTCGGCATCCGGTGCAACGCTGCAGGTCGCGGAATGGGCCGCCAGCGTCGGTCCGCTGACTGCCGCCAGTGCTTTCGGCGAGGGCGACCTGAAACCGTTGCGGCCGGACCGCCTGGCCCCGATGCTGCCGACTGCTCCACTACGAAGACAACTCGGTTTCGCGCTGGGCCTGTTGATCGTGACGTTGCTGGCGTGGTTGGGCTGGTGGCTGTGGCGCACCCGTCGCGAGTCCGCCCGGTTGCCGTTTGCCCGTGCCTGGCGCCAGATCCAGAGGCTTGACGCGGCGCACGCGGATAGCTCGCCGCAAGCCTGGTTTTGTGTGCACCGCGCGTTGAATGAAACAGCGGGCCATGTCGTTCAGCCGGGTTCGCTCGCAAGTCTGTTCGCCCGCGCGCCCTATCTGCAGCCGTTTGGTACCCAGCTCGAGCACTTCTACCAACACTCGTCCGAACGTTTCTTCACGCCTGCTGCAGGCGGCGACCGCAGCTATCCGTTGCACGCGTTGTGCCGTGCGCTCTATCGCGCTGAAAAGCGCCATCAGCGATGACCATGGCCTTCGATTTCGCCTATCCCTGGATGCTGGCGTTGATGCCGCTGGCCGCGCTGCCGCTATTGTCGCGACGCAGCGACACGCTGACCTTCTCCAGCGTCGCCTGGCTGCCGCTCGATCGCGCGGGTCGGTGGATCGGCTTGCTCGGGCGCGCCAGTGCCGTGCTGGCGCTGCTGGGCATCGTGATCGGTCTGGCCGGTCCGGGGCGCTCGCATCGGCAGGTGCTGCGCACGGGCAGCGCCGCCGAAATACTGATTCTGATGGATCGCAGCGCCAGCATGGACGAACTCATGAGCAGCAAAGGCGTCGAGACGGCGGCTACGGGCGACTCGAAGAACAAGGTGGCGCGCGCGTCGCTCACCGCGTTTATCGCGCAGCGGCCCAACGACCGGCTCGCGTTCATGATGTTCGGCATCAGCCCGGTGCTGGCCATGCCCTTCACCTACGACCACGAGGCGATCGAAGCTGCGATTGCCGGCACGGCAATTGGCCGCGGCATGCCCGACACGCAACTCGACCGCGGCCTGCTCGCGGCAATCAGCCAGTTCGATGCGCGGCACGGCTCGGGACGCCGCGCGATCGTGCTCGTCTCCGACGGCGGTGCGAAGCTTGACGCCCAGGCTCGCCAGCTCATCGAAGAGGGTCTGACGCGCGACCACATCGCGCTGTACTTCATCTATTTGCGCAGCAGTGTCTACAGTCCCGACCTGAACACCCTCGTGCCCGCGAGCGAGTCTTCGCCCGAAGCCGAACTGCACCGCTACTTTCTGACGCTGAAAACACCCTATCGGCTTTTCCAGGCGGGAGATGCCCATGCGATGGCGGCGGCCATGGCCGAAATCAACCGGCAGCAAAGCGTGCTGACGTCGTTTATCGAACGCTTGCCGCGCGAGGACTGCAGCGCGTATTGTTTTGCCGCCGCGCTGCTGGGTTGCGGCTTGCTGCTGGTGCTGCGGTTCGTGCAGGTGCGAGGCTGGCGATGAGGCGCGTGCCGGTTCACCTCATCTTCGGCACAGTGGCGCTGTGTTGTGCCGCGCTCAGCGTGTACGACTATAGCCGCCTCATGCACGCGCAAAACGTGAATCTGGCCGTTGCCTCGATTGCTGCGACGGGTGACACGAGTGCCAGCCCGCGCGCTGACGATGCACCACAGGTGCGCCTCGCACGTGCGACGGCCTTTGCCAAAGCCGGCAACTATGCCGCCGCTGGAAAGCGCTATGAAGAGCTGATCGGCGAGGGTCGCCTCGATTCGCTCAGACGCACCGCGGTTTTCGATCTGGGGAATATGTATTTGCGCCAGGGCATCGGCGACGGCAATTCCGGAGCGGTCAGGTCGATCGCCTTGATCGAAGAAGCCAAGGAACGCTACCGGGTTGTGCTGCGCGCCGATCCGGATGATTGGGACGCACGCTACAACCTTGAACGCGCGCTATGGCTCGCGCCTGAGTCGGGGTCCGCACCGCTGCGGCCGGACATGGCGACGTGGAACAACATCAAGCTGCACGAGCCGGACCCCAGGAATCTGCCATGAGAATCGCGAGGCTGACGCGCGGCTTCCTTGCAAACCGTCACTGGGCCACGTGCCTCGCGCTGCTCGCACTGATCGCCGCGGTCGCCATGCCGCCGGTCATGCTGTCGCGCAATACGTTCAGCTATATCGCGACATTCGACATTACGCAAAGCATGGATGTCCAGGACGTCAGCCTGAACGGCGTGCCCATGAGCCGGCTGGATTTCGCGCGGGCAGCGATGCGCGAGGCGCTCGGGCAATTGCCATGCGGCTCCAGGGTCGGCTGGAGCGTGTTTACCGGTCAGCAGACTTTGCTCCTGCTGCAGCCTGTCGAAGTGTGCCGTAACTATGATGCGCTGCTGACATCGCTCGACAGCATTGATGGGCGGATGCGCTGGACCAACTGGAGCCGCATCGCCGAGGGTGGCCTCTATTCGGCGACGCGCGTGGCGCAGCAGATGGGTCAAAGGTCCGCCATCGTCTTTATCACCGACGGCCAGGAGGCGCCGCCGCTGCTCCCGTCGCCCAGTCTGGCGCGGGACATCAACCCCGGTGAGATCAAGGGCTGGCTGATCGGCGTGGGTGGCGACCAGCCGGCTCCCATCCCGAAGACCGATGCCAACGGCAACCGGACTGGCTACTGGACGGCGGAGGACGTGATACAGGTTCCTGCGACGGGTGCCTCCGGCCCGCCGGCCGAGAGTCACGAGGAACTCTCGGAGTTGCGCGGGCACTACCTCGCCACCGTTGCCGACCGGATTGGCTTTCACTATCAGCGCCTCGTGAGCGCGGCTTCTTTGAGTGGCGCCATGCTGGATGCACGGTTCGCGCATCGCGAACCGATCGCCGCCGATTTGCGCTGGTGTCCCGCCCTGCTCGCGCTACTGCTGCTCACATGGCGTTTCATGCCGGACGCGCACGGCTGGCAACGCTTACTTCGATTCCGCCTGAAAGGCGGCCAGCGCGGCGCCCAGATCTTCGTCGGTCATCGCCGGAGTGGTCTTGAACGAGAACAGATCGCCCCATTGAAGTACCCACGCCGCTAGCCCGCTCGAATCGGTTGCCTCGACGATTGCCACGCCGCTGAGTTCGCCGATCGAATGCCAGCGCCCGAGCAGCGTGACGTTTTCGGGCGGACGGCCACCGGTTTTAATGAAGCGCTCGATCGCCGGCATTTGAGTGGACGGTTGGCCGTTCCATTGAACAATAAACTTCATTACACACCTCCATATCGGATTGGCGATGCAGACCCGTGGCACGCTCTCATCGTCGCATGGGCCGTGTTGTCACGACACTGTGGCGCCCGTATGTAAAAGGTGGAATGGTTCGTACCTATCCGCGATCAGCATAAGACCACGAGGCGTCCTAACCATGATAGGTGAGATATGCGACTCGCCCCGCTTTCCGGCGTGCCGGTTTTTACGCTAGATTTGCGCGGTCTTCAACGTGGCGATGTCACGTCGCGGAGGCGCTCCAAACATGCGCGAGTATTCGCGGCTGAATTGCGATGCGCTCTCATAGCCCACCTGATAAGCCGCGGCCTCGGCGCTGGCAACGCCTGCCACCATCAGATGGCGCGCTTCGAGCAGGCGAAGCTGCTTCTGATATTGCAAGGGCGTCATCGAAGTCAGCGCCTTGAACTGCCTGTGAAAAGCCGATGAACTCATTTGCGCGATGGCTGCCAGTTGTTCGATCCGCACGGTCTCGTTGAACTGGTCCCGCAGCGCATGAATCGCCGTCACGACTCGTTGCGCGTGGCTGTTTGCCAGCACGACCTTGGCGACTTCGTTCCCGTGAGGCCCCGTCAGCAACCAGTAGCAGATTTCTCGCATGATCATTGGCGCGAGCATGGGAATCGCCTGAGGAGTCTCGAGTAGACGCACCATGCGCAATACGCAATCAGCGAGCGCGCCGTCAAAGTGGGTGACGAAGACGCCGTGCCCGAGATGACCTTCTGGCCTGGGCGGCGTGTCGAGACACTCCATCACGTCACGCATCACCGCAAGATCGAATTCGATCACGACCGCGAGATATGGTTCGGCTGAACTGGCTTTCACAACCCGGCTGAAGGCCGGCATCTCCACGCTCACGACGAGCGCCTGCCCTGCGCGGTATTCGTACCGCCTGCCGCCGAAGGTCGTCCACTTGGCGCCTTGAACGACCACGCACAGCGCCGGCTTCATGATCAGATGAGACGGATGTTTCGCGCGATCCGATCTGAGAATGGTCACCCCCTCGATAGCGGTGACGAACGGGCTTTCCTGCCCGGCCTGCTTGTCGGTATACCGTTTGACGCCTTCAACCAGGGCATTTGACATATGAATCCCTCCACGCATGCATGGCCGCATGTTACCGCCTCTTCTGCCGGACGTTGCGCTCGCAGCAGGATTAGGCAAGAAGTGAGGCAGTTCGGGCATTCAGCCGCGCGCTGAGCCGCACTAAGCTTCTGCCTGTACCTTTCACCTGGAGCTTGGAATGACAGCAGGAAATTCAGCAGGTATCACCCCGAAGATTGCCCTTGTCACCGGCGGAAGTCGCGGCTTGGGGCGCAATACCGTGCTGCACCTTGCGAAGCGCGGTGTCAGTTCCATCTTCACCTATCGCTCGAACCAGGCAGAGGCCGAACATGTCGTCGGTCTGGCTGCAAAGGAGGGGCAAACCGCGCTTGCGTTGCCACTCGATACCGGCAAAGTGAGCAGCTTCGATGCATTCGTGGAACAGGTTCGCGAGTCGCTTGCCAGATTGGGCGCCGGGCGATTCGATTATCTCGTCAATAATGCCGGCACTTCGCATCACGCTGCGTTCGACAAGACCAGCGAGGAAGAACTGGATAGCCTCTACAACGTCCATTTCAAGGGCGTGTTTTTCCTGACGCAGAAGCTTTTGCCGCTTATCAACGACGGTGGCCGCATCGTGAATGTCTCCTCGGGCCTGACGCGCGTTGCCATTCCGGGGAGTGCGTCTTATGCATCCATGAAAGGCGCGATTGAAGTCCTGACCCGCTATCTCGCGAAGGAGCTCGGTCCGCGTCGAATCGTCGTCAATACCGTCGCCCCGGGCGCCGTTGCCACGGATTTCAGCGGCGGCATGGTCCGCGACAATCCCGAGATCAACAAACGGGTTGCAGATATGACGGCGCTCGGTCGCGCGGGCTTGCCCGATGACATCGGCCCGATGATCGCGGCGTTGCTGTCCGAAGACAATCGCTGGGTGAATGCCCAACGCATCGAAGTGTCGGGCGGAATGTCCATCTAGGCATGAATGGGGGGCCTGGATGGCCCCTGCAACGGCTCGCGGTTTGCACCGTTTCAAGCCGCCTATTGACGCGTATCGCGAGGGGTCGACTATCATTGGGGAATCGCATCAATTGACGGGCTGTCGGTTACATATGACGAATATAGGCAAGACCTTGGTAATTGCGGTGGTCCTGCTCGATCTGGGACTCGTCTCCTACCTGCTATTTCCCAAGCACGAACGCGATCCGGCCACGGCGGAAGCGGAAGTCGGAGCAAGTCGCCCCGCGCTTCCGGTCGGGGTCGATTCCCGATTCGACGATGCACATATCGCGGCCGGCAGCGTTCGCACTACGCCGTCTGCGGCAAATACGGCGAGCGTCGCCGCGACTCCGCGGCCATCCGTTGTCGCGAACGTCGCGCCTCAAGTCGCCAACGTCGCGCCCGAACCCGCTCCGGCAGCGAGAGGCGTCACCCCGGCACCGCGACCAGACGCGCAGCCGCAAGCAACAGCACCTGCACCGGTGCAGGCGCAAGCACCGGTACAACCGCAACCTCAATCGCAACCTCAACCGCAACCGGCCTATACGGCCCAGTCGAAGGTCAGCAAGCAACCCTTGTATGCCAGGGCGGCCCCGGTGCCCCGCGATGAACATGCCCGCGACGACCTTCATCGCAGCGGCTCCAACCCGGTTGCGGCGGCCATGACGGACCAGTTGGTCAGGGAGTCGGCCAAGCTCGATCCGGCCTTGCCTCCGCCGCTCCCGGGCGATCTTGATGGCCTGCGTCACCGCCGCCTCGACCCGGTCGGGGCCGCGATGACGGATCAGCTGGTCAGGGAGTCGGCCAGAGTCGGTCCTGCTCCGCAACAACCGGCTCAACCCGGCACGCAATGAGCAGACATACGCTCGTTGCTCTGCTTCGCCGGGTTACAGGTTATTGGCCACCAACGGCTGCAGATAGGTCGCCTCACGCTGCCCCTTGAGAATATAGAGTGCCTGGTTCGGGTGGATTCCATCGGTCAGCATGCTTTGCCAGTTCGGAAGTGAAAGAACATAGTTGTACTGCTGAATGACCAGCACCTTCTGTTCGTAGCCGACCTGATCGACCATCGCTGCAAAGGCGGGAAGTTGGGTGTAGTAACTCAGACTGGATGGATTCGGTTCTTCCAGCACCGGAATTTTTCCCGCTTGCCGCACCACTGCGATCCACGCAACCAGATTGTCGTGGAAAGCCTGGACGCTAATCGCCAGCGAATCGTTCATGCCGTAGTTTTCAAGCACGATCTTCGAGGGGTCGACTGCCAGGCGGGTGGCCAGCGGCGCAAAGCCCGCCCACCCGCTGACGTCTTCGCCCACGGTCTCGCCCACCACGCCGTTGTTCTCGATCGCAAGATTCTCTGTACCCAAGGCCTCGATCAGTTGTGCCTGATCGACGGCGGGGGCTGGAAGCTGAGCAAATATATAGGTTCCGTTGACCAGCATGGCGCCCTTCATGGTCGAATCGCCTTCCGCGTCGAGCGTGATCGACTGGGAAGTCGTCGCCGCAGGCGTACTCGCAGCCGCAGCCGACGATGTGCCACTCGGGTTAGAAGCCGGATCGGAAGACCCACCGCAGCCATACAGCGACGCCAATACAAAGAACACGAGATTGCGTTTCATTTTCCATATCTCCAGTCGTAGTACTAACTATTTGCCTAATACCTGTTTCAAGACCACGAACCCGGCGCTCAGACATGTCGAGCTTGAAGTGCGCTTACCAGATTGGGAATTGCCGGGTCAAAGCGTCCCGTTTTCCCTGTTGGTTTATTGGCCGTCAGGGAGGCTTGTCAGTTCTCGGACAACAGGTCTTTGAGAATCCTGCGGGATTCAGGCACCGAAAAAGAAAAACGGCTTTGAAGTGATGAGGGGGCTTTCGGGGGCGATTGAACGGCTGCATCTGGACCTCCGAAAGGCACGGCACACCGCAGCGTTCTGGTGTTGAGAGTCAACCACGACTTGCTATGTCCTGCAGGTCGTAGCGAACGTCGGCCTGCATCCGGAGATCGGTGTGGCGATTCCACATCAATCCCCAGCGGGGATATGTGCGCTAGGACACTTTCTGAAAAATAGGTGTTTCGCCCCAGAACCCCGGCGGCGCGGGGTCGACACGACGATGCTCGAATTGCTATGGCACCGAAATGATGTCGGCGTTCAGCGCTTCGGCATAAGAGTGACAAGCAAGTGCGCCTGGCTTAATTGCTTGCGTCAGCAGTTTGAACCGCTAAGCATAACGAATGAGGAATACTTCAGACTTAAGCGGCTTGCCGGACGAAAAAGACGGCACCCCGCTCGTCCGTTTCAAACCACCTCTGCCGCCTGCCGGCGAAAGCTCGCTGCCGCGTGCCGCGCAGGCAGCTGATCCCCTTCGCGAAACAGCTTGTGCCGCAACGTGCCTTCCGTGTACGCGGTCTTGTACAGGCCGCGATTTTGCAACTCCGGCACGATCAGATCGACAAAATCCTCGTAGCTTTCCGGCACCACCGTGCGGCTCAGATTGAAACCGTCGACGCCTGTTTCCTCGATCCACGCCTGCAGCTCATCTGCGACCTGAACCGCACTGCCGACTATCGCCGGATAACGCCCGCCCAGCTCGAACATCTCCAGCAGCTTGCGACGCGTCCAGCCATGCTGCCTGGCCGTGCGCGTGGCCGATTCGATCGCATTGGTAGGCGCGTAGTCGACAGGCGCGTCGAGATCGTATTGCGCGTAGTCGATACCCGTGCTCGCCGCGAAATGCGCGAGCCCTGCTTCGCGGCTCGCATAGCGCAGATAATCCGCGTATTTTTCCCGAGCCTCGCGTTCCGTGGTGCCTGCGACCACCGCTGCACCGACGAATATCTTGACGTCGTCCGGCCGCCGGCCAGCCTGCACCAGTTGCTCGCGCAAGGTCCGCACGGTCTCGCGTCCGACCGTCCGGTTCGGCGGCGAAATGAACACGCACTCCGCATGGCGCGCGCCGAAGCGCTGTCCACGCCCCGAGCTGCCTGCCTGAAACAGCACGGGTGTACGTTGCGGTGACGGCTCCGCAAGGTGGTAACCCTCGACGTTGTAATAACGTCCCACATGCTTCACTTGATGAACCTTCGCCGGATCGGCATAGACGCGGCCTTGCTTGTCGCGCAGCACCGCGCCCTGTTCCCAGCTGCCTTCCCACAGCTTGTAGAGAATCTCGAGATACTCGTCTGCGCGGTCGTAACGCTCATCGTGTGGAAGCTGTTCGTTGAGGCCCATCGCACGCGCCGCGCTGTCGAGATAGCCGGTCACAATGTTCCAGCCAATGCGGCCTTGCGTCAGATGATCGAGCGTCGAGAAGCGGCGAGCGAGTAAATAAGGCTGCTCGTACGTGAGATTCACGGTCACGCCGAAACCAAGGTGTTCGGTTACCGCAGCCATGGCGGAAACCAGCAGCGTCGGATCGTTCACCGGCAACTGGATCGACTCCCGCAACGTGACATCTGCATTGTGTTGATAGACGTCGTACACCCCCACGATGTCGGCCAGAAACAGTCCATCGAACAGGCCGCGTTCGAGCGTGCGCGCGAGCCCCGTCCAGTACGGCAACAGGCGATAGTCAGACGAGCGGTCACGCGGATGCGTCCACAAACCATGGTTGATATGGCCGACGCAATTCATGTTGAACGCATTGAGCAGGATCTCTTTCTTGGCCATCACAAAGCTCCATGCCGCGGCGGCAGCTTGTCGTTGAGGTAAAAGTTTCCCACGGCATGATACTTCCAGCGCACCGGGTCATGCAGTGTATGCGTGCGCGCGTTGCGCCAGAAACGGTCAAGGCCGAGACCGTCGAGCGTCGCGGCTGTACCGGCCAGTTCGAAGAGCCGCGAGCCTGCATCCAGCGAGACCGTCGTGGTCAACGCGCGCGCCTCGGCGACGGCAACCGAAGCTTCAGCCACCGAACGATCGCCAGGCTTTGCCTGTGCCGCGTCGACAAAGCGGCCCGCGCGGCGCAGCAACGCTTGCGCCGCACGCAAACGCACCGCGAGATCGCCGAACTGGGCGATCGTGAGCGGATCGTCGGCCGCGCGCTCAACCCTGGCGTCGATCCACGGTCGCGAGCGCTCGCGGACAAACTGCAACGCGGCGTCAAAGGCACCGCGTGCCTGGCCCAGATCGATCGCCGCATGCATGATCTGTGCGACCGGTCCAATTGTCGTCGCCCGTTCGAACGACGTCTGGAACGGCACCACCCATTCCGGCTCGACGCGCACATGATCGAACTGCACCGACCCGCTGCCGGTCACACGCTGACCGAAGCCATCCCAGTCGTCGGTTACCGTCACGCCCGGCGTATCGCGCGGCACAAAGGCCAGATACGTGACATCACGGCCCTCCTCTTCGCTCACGACCAAAGTGGGAATCCAGTGGGCGTAAAGCGCGCCGGTGCAATAGAACTTCCTCCCGTCGATATGCCAGCCCGCTGCTGCGCGCGTGAGTCGCGTGCGGCGTTTGAAATCCTTGTGGCCGATTTCAGCCAGCGCATTGCCGAAACGCTCGCCGGCCAGCACACGTCCATAGAAGAAGTGCTGTTGTTCGACGCTGCCGCCCACGCGCAATACTTCGAGCGCGTAGAAATGATTTTGTGGAATCTGACCGAGTGAGCCGTCGGCTGCCGAGATCGTCGCGATCACTTCAGCGAGTGTCGCGTTGTGTACCGCTGCCCCGCCGAATTCACGTGGCACCGTGATACCCCACAGGCCGCTTGCGACAAATGCATCCAGCTCCGCCCAGGGTAAGCGCCGTTCCCGATCACGTAACGCGGCTTCAGGTGCGAACGTATCGGCAAGGCGTTGCGCCGCGAGCAGCGCCTCTGCATCATCCTCAATCAGATGCGGGGTGCGCGGCGTGCGCCATTCGCTGGGTAAAGCGTTCGGCGCCACCGGTTCAAGCGTGTCGGAAGAAGGGTCAAGGCTCATGTTTCAGTTCCACGAATGCCGTGCAGGGAGCACATGATTCAGGTGATAGTTGCCGAGCAGATGCAATTTCCAGCGCACCGGATCGTGCAGCGTATGGGTACGTGCATTGCGCCAATGGCGGTCGAGATTGTGCGCCGCACGCGTGGATGCCGAACCGGCCAGCTCGAAGAGCTTTTCACTTGCTTCGAGTGCGATGCGTGTCGTCAGCACCTTGGCCTCCGCGACCGCTACTGAAGCGCGTGCGCTGGCCTCGGCGTCCACGCTCCGCGGCCCTTGTGCCGCAATGGCATCGAGCGTGTAGCCGGCCTCCTGCAGTACTTCGTGGGCCGCATGCAAGTCGATTTGCAGACGGCCTACGTCGGCGATGATGTACGGGTCGTCGGTGGCATGTTCGAGGCCTGAGTCCATCCACGGCCGGGCCCGCTCGCGCACGAAGGCGATCGCATCGGCGACGGCGGCCTGCGCAATGCCCTGGTCGATGGCCGCCTGGATCAGTTGCGAGGTCGGACCGAACAGGCCCGGACGATCCGCGAGTTGCCAGATCGGCAGCACGTCCTGCGCATCGACGGGCACCTGATTGAAGGTCACCGTGCCGCTTGCTGTCGTTCGTTGTCCGAACGAACTCCAGTCGTCGATCACCTTCAGTCCTGGTGCATCACGCGGCACCCAGGTCTGCACGGCGCGGCCTTCGTCGTCCGTCGCGCGAGCAGGCACGCGGTGCGCGAACAGTGCGCCAGTGGAATAGAAGCGCTGGCCATTCAGACGCAGGCCATCGGGCGTCGCAGTGAGGCGTGTGGTGCTCTGCAGAATCGTCGCAGCGCTGGCCGAGCGGCGCTCCGGTCCGGCGTTGCCAAGACGCTGCCCCGCCAGAACCTCGCCATACAGGCGCGCTTTCTGGGCAGGCGTGCCGATCTCGCGCAGTGCGGCCAGCACGCCAATATGGTTTTGCGGAATCTGGCCCAGCGCCGGATCGGCTGCGCAGAGGATCACGAATACTTCAGCGAGCGTCGCGAACGAGACGTCGGCGCCACC
>NZ_DASXHA010000091.1:0-33866 GCF_036488795.1 Paraburkholderia sp. | reverse complement strand
GGAGGAAGGCAGCATCTCCCGCGCAGCCGACAAGCTCAGTCTCGCAGTCGCGGCCGCGTCCCGCCGCGTGTCGGACCTCGAAGAACAGCTGGGCGCCAAGCTGTTCAAGCGGGTGCCGCATGGCGTCGAGATCACCGAATCGGGCCACAAGCTGCTGCAGTACGTTCGCCAGATCGACAATCTGATCGACCGCCTCGAAGGCGACGCGCAGGCGCTCAACCACGGTCTCGACGGCCGCATTATCATCGGTGCGCCCAAGGCGGTCGTGATCCAGTTTCTGGCCCGTGAGATTGGCGGTATCCAGCGTAAATATCCCGGCATCTCATTGCGCGTCGTCGAAGAGAACAGCAAGATCGTGCAGCAACTGTTGCGCGACAAGGTGATCGACGTGGGCATCTACGAGAAGAAAAGCGGCTTCCTCGATCTGCCGAAGTTTCCATACAAGGAAGACCGGTTGGTACTCGTCTATAGCCGGCCGCACTTCCAGTTTTCCACGGAACCGGTCGGCGTCGACGAGATTCTCGACCTCCCGGTCGTCAGCCTCGGCAAAGGCTCCGCCGTACTCGCCGCCGTGGAGCGCGCGTACCGCAGCCGCGGCCGGCAATTTCCCAGCAATTTCGTCGTGAGCGGTTTCGACACCATGCTCGCGATGGTGCGTCACGGCCTCGGCGTGGGCCTGATGCCGCCTGACGTGCTGCGCAGCTTCCATCCGGAAGATTCGCTGGCGTCCGCCGAGCTGTCCGGCGACTGGCATCAACGCGGCTATGTCCTGTCCTGCGTCGAAGGACACGCCCAGCAGCGGACCCTGCGCAACGTCGTAGCCGAACTGCTCGGCAACCCATCCGCGTAGCCGCGCCAACCCACTCAAGTTTTCCCGTTTCCTTGTCTGGTTTCGCGAGCCGCGAAACCAGACATGCTCGCGCCATTCTTGCGGCGGCCCAATCAGTACGCGACAGTTGCGGCATGACGGACCGTAAAGCCACGGCGACGCCGTCGCGTCCGTAACGCCCTGTCGTTGCACAGCACCTCGACACAAGGCGACGCGTGAAGACCACGGCACACAGTCCGACCGACTCACTCTCACGAAGGAGACCTGATATGACGCAATCACAGCACCTGCCGCTGCAAGGCATTCGCGTACTGGACGTAAGCCAGGTCATGGCGGGCCCGTTCGCCTGCATGCTGATGGCCGACATGGGCGCGGACGTGATCAAGGTGGAACCGCCGGAAGGGGACCAGACGCGCGGCGCGATGGGCTTCAAGATGAAGGGCCCGGACAGCATGGGGTTCCTGAACATGAACCGCAACAAGCGTTCGGTGACGCTGGACCTCAAGAGCGAAGAAGGACGGGAGTTGTTCTACAAGCTCGCCAAAACCGCCGACGTAATCGTCGAAAACTACCGGCCCGGTGTCGTGCAACGGTTGCGCATCGATTACGAATCCATCAAGGCAATCAACCCGAAGATCGTCTACGTCAGCATTTCCGGCTTCGGACAGAGCGGACCGTGGGCGTCGCGCCCTGGCTTTGACCTGATGGCGCAAGCCATGTCGGGCATGATGAGCGTGACCGGCTACAAGGGCGGCAAGCCTGTGAAAGCCGGCGTGCCGGTGGCGGACATCGGTTGTGCGCTGTTTGCCGTCTACGGACTCTTGTCGGCCTACATCGGCGCGCAAAAAACCGGCGAGGGTCAACATATCGATGCGTCGCTGTTCGATTCGGTGATGGCCTTCTCGATCTGGGACATGTCGGAATACTGGGGCACCGGTGTTGCGCCGACGCCGCTTGGCACCAGCAACAAGATGAGCGCGCCGTATCAGGCCGTGAAGGCCCAGGACGGGTACTTCGTCATGGGTGCGACCAACCAGAAGCTATGGACCAAGCTGTGCGAGCTGCTGGCGCGCCCCGACCTGATCAGCCATTCCGACTACGCAACCGTCTCGCTGCGGCTAAAGAACCGCGAAGCGTTGATCGAAACGCTGGAGCAGGAATTCGCGAAACGCGACAGCGCCGCCTGGGTCGATGCGATGCTCGCCGCCGGCATTCCGGCCGGCCCGATCCTGTCGTATCCCGAGGCGTTCGAAAGCGAACACGCCACACATCGCCGCATGTCCATGGAAATCGATCATCCGAACGAAGGCAAGGTCAAGAACATCGGCTTTCCCGTCAAGATGCTCGGTACGCCGCAAACGGTACGGCGCCATCCACCGCTGCTTGGCGAGCACAACGAGGAAATCTTCGCTGAAATCAACGGGACCGCGCCATGAGCGAGCCAGTCAAACTCATCGTCCATCCGACGGGCGCAGCGGAACTCGTGATCGACCGTCCCGAGCGGCACAACGCCATGACGCTTGCCATGTATGAAGCGCTGCTGGCGCTGCTCGCCCAATGCGAGCGCAACCCCGCAGTGCGCTGCATCCTGTTGCGGGGCGCGGGCGGCAAGTCCTTCGTTGCGGGCACGGACATCACGTATTTCAAGGACTTCAGCGACGGCCGCGACGGCGTGCGCTACGAGGCCTTCGTCGAGCGCGTGATCGATGCGGTTGAACGCATTGCGCTGCCGACCATCGCCGTGATCGACGGCTGGGCGGTAGGCGGCGGTCTCGCCCTCGCAACCGCCTGCGATTTCCGCCTCTGCAGCGAAGGTTCGCGCTTCGGCGCGCCGATCGCCAAGACGCTGTCGAACACGCTGTCATCGCGCAACATCGCACGGCTGCAGGCCGCGCTCGGCGTTCCGCGCGTCAAGAAGATGCTGATGCTCGCGGACTACATTTCATCGCAAGAGGCGCACGCGTGCGGCTACGTCTACGACGTGTGCTCCAAAGACGAGCTGGAAACGGCGGCTCATGCGCTCGCGCAACGGCTCATGGCGCTCTCGCCGGTCACGCAGAAAGCCGTTAAGGAAAGCTTGCGGCGCATCGTCGTCGAACAGCGTCTGGATGACGACGATCTGATCGAAGCGGTCTACGGCAGCACGGCCTTCAAAGACGCGGTGACCGCGTTCACCTCCGGCTCGTCGAAACAATAAAACAACGAATGAAGTGGAGAGAGACATGAAACGACTGCTGCCCAAGGCAACCACCACCGTGCTGGTGATGCTGTGCCTGATGTACTTCATCACCTATGTCGACCGCGTCAACGTCAGCACCGCCGCCGGCCAATTCAAATCCGAACTGGGCTTGAGCAACACCCAGCTCGGTTTTATTTTTTCGGCGTTCGCGTATCCGTATGTGGTGTTTCAGTTTATCGGCGGTTGGGTAAGTGACCGCTTTGGCGCGAAGCGCACGCTGATCGCCTGCGCGTTCATCTGGGCGGTGGCGACCACGCTGACCGGTTTGGCCGGCGGCTTCTATACGCTCATAGCCGCACGCCTGCTGCTGGGCTTGGGGGAAGGCGCCACCTTCCCGGCCTCCACTAGCGCAATGGCGTCCTGGGTGACGCGCGACAAGCGCGGCATGGCGCAAGGCATCACGCATTCGTCGGCGCGGCTCGGCAATGCGGTGGCGCCCATGCTCGTGCTTGCGCTGATGACCGCGTTCGACTGGCGCTTCGCCTTCTATCTGCTCGGCGCGCTGAGCTTCGGCTGGCTGGTGCTGTGGTACGTGACGTACACCGAAAAGCCGGCCGACCACCCGCGCATCACGGCTGAAGAAATCCAGGTGCTGCCGCCGCCGCGCGTGCGTCCGCTGGAAATGCCGGGCACGTGGGCGCGTCTTTATCGCCGGCTGCTGCCGGTCTCGCTCGTCTACTTCTGCTACAACTGGATTCTGTGGTTGATGCTCGACTGGATGCCGCTGTACTTCATGCACAGCTTCCATCTGAACATCAAGAAGGCGGTGATCTTTACGTCAGGCGTATTCGTCGCCGGCGTGTTCGGCGATCTGCTGGGCGGCCTGGTCAGCGACACGCTGCTGCGCCGCACCGGCAAGCTGAAACTCGCGCGCAGCCATCTGGTGGCGTTTTGCATGACCATGACCGGACTCTCGCTGATCCCGGTCCTGCTGATCCACGACAAGATGTATTCGCTCGTATTTCTCGCAGCGGCGATGTTCTTCAACGAAATGAACATCGGCCCGATGTGGGCCATTCCGATGGATGTCGCCTATGACCGCTCGGGCACGGCGAGCGGCATCATGAGCGGCACCGGCTTCACGGCGGCGATCGTCAGTCCTGTGGTGGCGGGCTATCTGATCGACCGGGTCGGAAACTGGAACATCACCTTCATGTTGTCCATTGCGGTGATGGCGTGCGGCGTGTTGATGACCTTCCTCATGAAACCCGACCGGCCATTCGATCCTCATCTGCAGCAGCCGGCGCCTGCGCGGCAGTGCAGTGGCCGCGACACTGCACTGCCGCTTGCGGATAAGAACTAGACGGCGCGCGTTTTTATAGTGTGACGGTTGGCGGAAGGTCGAATCTTCGGCGCGAGCCTTGGACGCACCACAGGCTCGTGGTATGTTCATACGCCACCCGGCCGACATGGCAAGCCTTCGCGCACGTGCACGTGACCAGGCCGCAACTCGACGATCCGTGACCTGCAATGAATCGCCCAAGCCCGCCCAGGCGGACATCGCGCGTGATCTGGCTAGTGATGCCGCTGTGCGTGCTCGTCGTGATCCTCGCGGCGGCTGTCATCACCGGCTGGCTGGTCATGCGCGCCAGCCTGCCGCGACTGGACGGCACCTACCCAGGCTCGCAGCTGTCCGCTCCGGTAACGATCGTCCGCGACGCACTCGGCGTGCCTACCCTGAGCGGCAAGTCGCGCGCGGACGTGGCCTACGCCACCGGCTTCGCGCATGCACAAGATCGCTTCTTCCAGATGGACCTGCTGCGCCGCGTCGGGGCTGGCGAGATGTCGGCGCTGATCGGTCCGCCCGCGCTGGATCTCGATCGGCGCAACCGCCTGCATCGGTTCCGCGAGCGCGCGCAGGCGCTGATCGACGCTCTCCCCGTGGAGCAGCGGCACTTTCTCGAACGCTATGCAGCAGGCGTCAACGACGGCCTCGCGTCGCTCTCCGCACGGCCGTTCGAGTACTGGGTATTGCGCACGCAACCCGTCGCGTGGCGCCCAGCGGACACGCTGCTCGTCGTGTATGCGATGTACTTCGATCTCCAGTCGTTCGAGATCGGTCACATCCTCGCGCGCGCGGCGCTACGCGAGCGCGTCCCCACCGACCTCCTCACCTTCCTGCTGCCTGCCGCCAGCCACTGGGATGCCCCGTTCGACAGCGCCGCACCGCGCTCCGTCGAACCTCCGGAACCGCCCGCAAGCCGTCCCTACTGGTTGTACATGTCGAAGTCGGCGGGCATCGCCCTTCCAGATGGCGCCCTGCCGGACAACAGCGTGACAAGCGCCAGCTCGATGATTGGCAGCAACGGCTGGGTCGTCGACGCCGCGCACAGTGTCCACGGCGGCGCGCTGCTGGCGAGCGACATGCATCTCGGCCTTTCGCTGCCCAACATCTGGTACCGGCTGTCGCTCACCTGGCCAGGGGCCGACGGGCACGCGCGCCGCGTCACGGGCGTCAGCCTGCCCGGCACGCCGTTCGTCACCGCCGGCAGCAACGGACAGATCGCATGGGGCTTTACGAATAGCTACGGCCGATTCATCGACCTGATCGAGCTGCAGCGCAATCCCGCCGATCCGCTGCAGTACCGCGCCCCCGGTGGCACATGGCAACGGGCGACGGTTCATCACGAGCGTATCGACATCAAGGGTGCGGCACCGGTCGATCTGCCGGTCGTCGACACCCAATGGGGGCCGCAGATCGTCGTCGGCTCGCATGCCTATGCGCTGCGCTGGGTTGCGCACGATCGCGAGGCCGTCAATTCGAACCTGCGGCAGCTGGAAGACAGCGCGAACGTCGAGGACGCGCTGCACGTCGCGCAAACCAGCGGCATTCCGACGCAAAACTTCATGGTTGCAGACTCGCACGGCAAGATCGGCTGGACGCTTGCCGGACCCCTGCCGCGACGCGACCCGCAAACGCAGGAGTCGGGCAGCACGACCGACGACCTTCCCTACGATGCCGATACCTATCGCGGCTGGCACGGCTACCTTCCACCCAATGCCTATCCGTCGCGCATCGATCCGCCGCTCGGGCGTCTGTGGACCGCGAACAATCGCACCTTGCCGCCCGCTGAAGCGCTGCGTCTCGGTGATGCAGGCGCCGACCTCGGCGCGCGGGCCTCGCAGATCCGCGACGACCTGCTCGCGCTGCCACACGCCAGCGAGCGCGACATGCTGACGGTGCAAACGGACGACCGCGCGCTGTGGATCGACGGCTGGCGCCGTCTCGCCCTGTCCGCACTTGATGACGATGCGTTGCGCGATCATCCCCAGCGTGCCGAATTCCGGCGGCTCGTAGCGTCATGGGATGACCGCGCCGATGTCGATGCAGTCGGCTATCGTCTCGTGCGCGCGTTTTACTTCTCGCTCTACGATGCGTGGTTCGGCAAGCTGGACGCGGACCTCGCGGCGAGCGCCGGCCAATCCACCGAGCTTGCGCGACTGGACTTCCGCGCGGCCAGCTCGCGTTATGAAGCGGTAATGGAATCGCTCGCCGCCCATCACGCATGGATACCGGAAGGCGTCGCGAACTGGCGCACGTTCATGCTGGACCGCGTCGACCGTGCGATCGCCCAGCTGCCGTCAAGCGTCACACTCGACAACGCGCGCTGGGGCGAACGCAACCGCGCGGCCATCGAGCATCCGCTCGCGCGGATCGTGCCGTCGTGGTTACCGTGGATGCGTGGCTGGCTCGGCGCGCCGCGCGAACCGCTCGCGGGCGACTTCAACATGCCGCGCGTGCAAGCGCCGTCGTTCGGCGCATCTGAACGGATGATCGTTTCGCCGGGGCGCGAGCAGGACGGCATCTTCGAAATGCCGGGCGGCCAGTCCGGCCATCCGCTGTCGCCCTATTTTCTGGCCGGACACGAAGCGTGGGTGCATGGCGGCGTGACGCCCTTCCTGCCCGGTGCGCCGGTACACACGCTTGAACTGGTGCCGCGGAATCCATAGACTTGTGCTGGCACCACGAAGGAGATTTCGATGATACGCAAGACGCTCAACGCATCCCAGCTCCAGCAGGAGGTCAACCGGCGTATTCATCGCCTGCAGGAAGTTGTCGACGACGGTGTGAAGATTCGCGTGCCGCGGCCGCAGTTGCAGGAGCCCGACAAAACCGGCTGCAACTGGACCATGAAAAACTTCGGCAACGCCGCCGGTTTCGAACGGGACATTGCCGGTGTACTCGAAGCCATGCGCGCCGAATACAACCTGGGCGGCGAAGCGAAGGACAAAACCAATCCCTTCGACAACTTTCCCGACAACGGCTAGGCAACCATTGAGCGGAGGCTCCATCTGAACTCATCTGGACCCTGCAAACTCGGGCGGGCGCCACAACACCCGCGCCGGTTGAGAGGTGCAATAACCGTTACTGCTCGCGCGTGAATTTGTCGATGTCGATGCCCAGTTCAGCGGCCATGAACTCGACGATCCCCTGCAGCCGCGCCATTTCGCCATTCAGGCGCTTCTGCTCCGCTTTCAATGCATCGAGCTCTTCGTATGGCGCCGCGTCCTGCGCCGCCACGCCGCGCACAGGCACTTCGCTCACGCTGACTTCGCCGCACAGCAGATGCATCCAGCGGCTCTCACGCTCGCCAGGAACGCGCGGCAGTTTGACCACACGCGCCGGATCATGGGCCGCGAGTTCCTCGAGAAACACTTCCACCGACGAGATGTCCGCGAAGTCGTGCAGGCGCGACGTGTTCAGGCGCAATTCCGCAGCGGTCTGCGGGCCGCGCAACATCAGCACGGTGAGCAGCGCTGCCGACTGGCTGGGCACGCCAAGCACGCGATTCATGTTGTGCTCGAAACGCGGCACACGGCTGCTGCTGCCTTCCATGACCAGACTCAGGCGTTTCAGATCGTCAATGGCTGTCAGCGCTTCCGCTTCGGTGACGTTCATCACGGGGGCGCGAGCGGTTTTCTGATTGCAGCCGGCGGTCAGCGAATTGAGCGACAGCGGATAAGTGTCGGGCACCGTGTGCTGCTTTTCGACCAGCACCGCCAGCACGCGTGCCTCGACGGGCGTGAGGGAGCGCATGGCTGGGCGGGAATTTGCGTCGGGGGTGGTATTCATAGGTGACTTCGCTACGAGCGGCGGCGTGCATGCCGCCCTCATCATGAGCCGGACGGGTTGTCCGGCAACGCTCCCTATGATATCCGGCATGCACGCTGCAGGTCATACGGTGTCGCCGTGGCGTGGTCGCGGCGAAAAGGTGCCGCCCGACGCGGCACCTTTGGCATGTTGCAGACTGCTCAGCACTGCAGCGCGCTTACTTGCGCTGCGCGACGAGCACTTCGAAGGTGCCGGGAATGACCATCGGACGCGGATGCGGGTTTTGCGCCGTCGCCGCTTCGGCCGGACCAAACTTCGACGACACCAGATACACGCGATGCATCTGCGGATCGAGCGCCATCGTCTTCGCGCCTTCCAGCGTCTGCACGTTCTGCACGACGCTGTAGTGGTCCGCGTCATCTTCGTGGACCACGGTGAGCGTGCCGTTCGCACCATTGGAGCTGAACGCGAGCTTCAAGGCCGGATCGAACGCGGCGGAATCCGGATGACCGCCAATCGGCAAGTCGGCCACCGCATGGCCCGACGCCGTATCCACGACCATCATGTGCTGGTTCGCGCACACCGTGAACAGGCGCGCGTTGGTGGCGTCAATGGCGAGTCCGCTCGGCTCCTCGCACGGCGCGAGCGGCCAATGCGCCAGCACCGCCGCCGAGTGGGCATCGATCTCCGCGATCTCGCTGCGGTCTTCCACGTTGACGAACACGTGGCCTTGAGCATCGGCGGCGAGTGCCTCCGGCTTGCCGCCCACCTGGGTGGTCGCGACGATCTTGCGCGTCGCCACATCAATGGCGCTCACGCTCTTGTCGTGCCCGTTGCTGACGTAAACACGCTGCAGCGAAGGCACATACAGAATGCCGTCCGGATCGGGACCTGCAGCCTGAATGGTGTCGATCACCTTCAGCGTATCGAGGTTGATGACGGTAATCGTATTCGCGCGGCCATTGGTGATGAAACCCAGCTTGCGATCCTGCACGAAGGCGAAACCATGCACGCCATCGGTGTTTTCGATCTTGCCGAACAGCTTGCCGGTACGCGTGTCGATCACCTGGACATGGCTGTCGCGGCTCACGAACAGGTGATGACGCACCGGATCGTATGCCACGTAGTCCCAACGCTCGCCGCCTTCCAGCGTATAGTGCCGCGCCACTTCGAACTGCGTATCCGCTTGCGCGGTCGCCGCGTGCGCCGCGCTGCACAACCATGCGGAAAGGAGACCACCCGCAATCAGCATGTGAAAAATGTTGCTTCGTTTCACGTTGAAATAACTCCGGTTGATTCGGTTGATTTGATTCGGCTGATTTGATTCGATTGGGCCTGCCCGCCTGACGGTCAGCCCTGATCGTCGAGATTGAACGTGACCCACAACTGTTCAGACAGCGTCTTGCCCACGAAGGCCGGTTCGGGCTTCGGATAAGCCGCGTCGCGCACGGCTGCGACGGCCGCGCGATCCAGCAACCCCATGCCGCTCGAGACCACCACGCTCACATCCGACACCACACCGTCGCGATACTTGAACGCGACGCGGGTGCGTCCGGACATGCCTGCCATGCGCGCCGACTCGGGGTAATGCAGCGCCGCCTGAATCGCCGCGCGCAATGCGCCCTCGAAACTCGGCGATGCCGTCGCGGGTGCCGCAGGCGGAGGAGGCGGAGCGGGTGCGGGACGCGGCGCGGGCGCCGGCTCGCTCGACGCGGCCGAAGGCATCACCGGCGCGGGCGTCGGAGCCGGCAGCGGCATCGGCGCGGGCTTCGGTGGCGGTGTGTGCGTCACGACGCGACGCAACGGCACAACCGGCCGCACCGGAGGCGGTGCCTGGGGTTTCGGCGGCGTTGGCGCAACCGGCTTCGGCGCGGGCGGTGCCGGCGCAGGAGGCGCAGCCAGTGTCAGCACGGTCGGCGGCGGTTCCACCGGCGCGGGCGACCTGTGCGTCAACAGCACGAACGCGCCACCCAACAGCAATCCTTCCACGACCAGTGCGATCGCAGCCGCCGGATACAGGCGCGTTCGTTCTTGCCGCATACCAGAAGCAGGGACAGTCGCCATATCAGTTCGCCACGGGTTGCGCGGCCAGCGCGATCTGCGTCACACCTGCCGCCCGGCACGCGTCCATCACGGCGACGAGCTTCTGAATCTGCGCTTCCTTCGAACCGGCAATGGTCACCGCGGTATGAGCAACGTCTGGGCGCGCCGCGAGCAGTGCCGTCAATTGCGCGGTGCTCAGCGTGCGACCGTCGACGGACAGACTGCCGTCGGTCGCAAGCGTGACCGTCACCTTCGGCGGCGGCAACGACTGCGTAGTGGCGCTCGAAGGCAATTGCGTGCGCAAACCGGCATTCGGGATCATATGCAACGTGATCATGATGAAGAACACCAGCAGAAAAAACATGATGTCGATCATCGGAATGATCTCGATGCGAGCCTTGCGCGCTTCGAAGTACTTCATCGTCACACTCCCTGCGACGCGAGCTTGCCGACTACCGCACGCGGCGCTTCGCGCACTGCCTTCCCGGCTTCCTGCGAGGACGCCGAGAGACGGTTGACGAGTGCCGCCTTCACGGTCTCGAGCTGATGCACGACGGCGCGTACCCGATTGTGAAGACCGTTGAAAAACACCAGACCGATCATCGCCACGAACAGGCCCGATGCCGTCGCGATCAGCGCCTCGGCGACGCCGCCCGTCACCTGGGTGGGCGCATTGCCCGGATTCGACAGCACCTGAAACGCGTTGAACATGCCCACGATCGTGCCGAACAGGCCGAGCAACGGCGCCAGCGTGACGATCGTATCGAGCACCCACAGCAGGCGGTCGATGCGCGGTGCTTCGCGCATGATCGCTTCGTCGAGGCACGCGCCCAGTTCTTCACGCGACGCCTGACCGGCCAGGTTCGCCGCCGTCTTGATCAGCCTGCCGGTGGGCAGGTTGTCGAATTGCTCAGCGCAGGCTGCGAGCGTGGCCGCGTTCAGCGGATTGAGGTGATCGAGCTGTTCGAGCGCGTCGCGGCCGCTGCCCGCTACGCGGTGCAGATACCAGAAACGCCCGATGATGATGGTCAACGCGACGAACAGCATCGCTGCGATCACGTAGAGTACGCCGCCCGAATCGTTTGCAAGGTCGGTGATGTGGGCAAGGTTCATGGCTATAAGTTTCCTGGTGAAAATCAGAAGTCCATCTGCACGGTACCGATGAACGCGCGGCCCGGAACCGTGTAGTAGAGCGGCGTGCCGTCAGCAACGGTCTGGCCGGCGAGCCAGTCGATGCTGGTGCGGTTGAACAGGTTGTCGATCTGGAAGCCGAGGCGCACGTCGCGGAACCACGGCGCGGGGCTCTTGAACGTATAGCCCGTTGCGAGATTCGTCACGGCATAACCGCCGATCGGGATCTGGTTGCCCGTGAGGCCGTACTGCCGGCCGATGAACTTGGTGATCAGCGAGCCGGTCAACGGGCCGTGCTCATAGAGCACGCCGAAGGCCGCCGTGTCGCGCGGCGCGTTTGGCATCCAGTCGTTGGTGCCCTTCTGCTTGGCCGAGTTGATCGTGAAGTTGCCGTACAGACTAAAGCCCAGCCCCGCATAGTACGTCCCTTCCGTTTCAACACCCTTGTAGATTGCACCACCCGCATTCTGGAAGAAGGTGACTCCGCCGATCGTCTGGCTCGTGACCGCGTTCTTGAAGTCGATGTAGTACAGATCGACCGAAGCCGTCACGCGATCGGTCTTATAGGTGGTGCCGATCTGATAGTTGTCCGTCTGCTCCGGCGAGGGCTGGCCGGAGATAGCCGGATTGTTGACGTAGAGCGCGTTCAGATTGGGCGCGAGAAAGCCCTGTGCATACTGGGCGTAGGCGCTCCAGTTCGGATTGATCTGCTCATGAATCTGCAGCGAAGGCAGCGCCTTGGTCCAGGTGTGGCTAAAGTCCACCGGCGTGCCCGAACCCTGGTTCATGTCCGAGTACAGGTGCCGCGTGAACGAAACATATTTCACGCCGGGCGTGATCGTCAGACCGAACGGCAACTTCAGTGCGTACTGGATGTACGGCTCCCACGTGAGGAAGTTGTCGTTCATCGAGAAGTTCGGCGACACGAACGCGAAGTTGAGCGTGTCGTCGACGTTGAAGTTGTTGCGGAAGTTGGTCTGGTACGTGAGCCAGGTGCCGAGCTCGAGCGTACCCGGGCCGATATCCCTTTGCGCGCTCAGCACGTCGCCCCAGGCGCGGTAATTGTTGTTCATCTCCTGACCCGGCACGTTGTTCGCACCGAAGATCGTGCCGTTCGGCGTTTCGCCGTTCGGATCCAGGCCGTTAAAGCCGTTGTGGTAGTAGCCGTACGTATAGAGCTTGTTGTCGATCGCCCACTGCGCGACCTTGGTCTGAATGCCGATGTACTCGAAATCCGTATTGATCAGGTCGAAGTTGTATCCCGAGAACGCCTGGCTCGCCGGGTTGCTCGAGAGACCGAAGTTGGGGCCGAACTGCGCGATCTGGGCCGACGTCGCGCCGAGCGACACGTCCTGATGAATCTTGGTGTAGGTGGCGAACACCGTGAGCAGCGTATCGTCGCCAAGCGGCTTTTCAAGCTTGAAGTAGACGTTCTGACGACGCTGCGCCGAGCCGGTCAGATAACCGTCGCTGCTGCTCTGCGTGTAGCCGAACATCGCGCGCGCGTCGCCTAGCTGCTGGATGTCGCCGGTGTTGAACTCGGCGCCGGCGAGCCACGTGTCGAAGCTTCCATACGAACCGATCAGCGAAGCCGACGGAGTCATCGTCGGGTCCTTCGACTGCATGCCCAGCGTGCCGCCGAAGGTGGCGAAGCCGACTTGCGACGCGTCGCCCGGCCCGCGATCGACGGTGATGCCGTTGAGGAACTGCGACGTGAAGAACGAGGTCGAGTGATGCGTGAAGTCGTTCGTGTCGCCGAACGGAATGCCGTCGAATTTTACGTTGTACTGGCCGTCCTGGAAGCCGCGGATCGTGACACCCGCCGACTCCATCAGACCAGGGCCGTTCGGATTGACGCTTTGAACACTCGGCGCGATGTTGGCAATGTCGCTGTAGTTCGCGGTGGGTGCCGTGCTGTTTTCGATGTAGCGGCGGCTGATGGTCGACTGCGGTTCCGTTGCCGTGAGCGAGCCTTGCGAAGGCGCTTGAGCCGGTGCGGTTTCGACCTTCCTGTTTGCGCTTGTGGTGCTATCCGGCGACGAGACAGCCGTGCTTTGCACCGAGCCAAGGTCCCCCGAGGTTTGAGCATGAGAGACCTGCGTCCCTGCGGCACAGAGTGTAGCGAGAACGAACTGCGTCAGCGGTTTTTTATGAAGCTTTGAACGTACCCGTTGCATGATGCATGCATCCTTGTTTTTGAATGTGGCCGTGGGGCAGTGAGTCAAACAAGCCGCGATGTTATCGACGGTGCGTTAATACCCAGTGATGGCTAACTTACGAAGTTAAAGTTCTTATTACGGATCCCCGACACGCTATGGCAGGCGTGCTACAGGTCTCACGTGAGCTTAACTTTGTAAGTTTGCGGACACCGCTCATTCACCTGTTCGAACTAGCATCGGCAACTCCGGCCGTCATCCTCACCTCATAAGCACCATGAAACATCGCTCCTCTTTATCCCTCGCTGTTTCGTTGTTGATAGCAGCGGCCACAACGAACGTGGCAGGCCAGTCTGCGCAAGCGCAAACCATCACGTATCTCGACGCGCACCAGGTTGATCTGAGCAAGCTTCTTGCACCGCCGCCCGCTGCGGGATCCGTTCGCGCACAAGCCGATATGGCGGCCGTGCTCGAAGTGCAGCGCACCCGCACGCCCGAACAGGTGGAGCGCGCACGAGCCGACGTCAAGAAGTCAGTGTTCCGCTTTGCCGATGTGCTGGGCCCGTCATTCAACGAAGCCAATCTGCCGAAGACCGCGGCACTCTTTGACGCCGCGAGCCATGACGCGTCGACGATCGCGAAGAGCGGCAAAGACTTTTTCTCGCGCGCCCGGCCTTATGTTGCGAACAGCGCAGTCCATCCCTCGGTGCCGCTCAATCCGAAAGACGGCTACGATTCATATCCGAGCGGTCACGCCACCTTCGGCTACATGAGCGCGATCCTGCTCGCGCAAATGGTCCCGGAAAAGCGCGATGCGATCTTCGCGCGTGGTCGGGAGTTCGGTGAAAACCGCGTCGTGGATGGCGTTCACTATCCGAGCGATGTAGAAGCCGGTCGCATTGACGGTACGCTCGTCGCCGAGGCGCTGATGGCAAATCCCGAGTTTCAGAAGGCTTTTGCCGAGGCGAAAGCCGAACTGCGCGCGGCTCTGGCGCTCAAGTGATACAAGCCTGGCGCATGGCTCGTGCCGCCGTGTCACGAAGCGGCCACATTGCCGTGTCAGGCTGCGCGGCCAGACGTGATCAGTCTGAGCGTCCGGCTCAACGTGTAGCGAATCGGCACAAGCGTCTCTGCTTGATCTCGTGCCGCTGATCAATGGGAAAACCTTCTTTTGGAAAGTGACTCGCCGCCCGCCTGGCCGAAGGCTCGCAAACCGCGCGTGCTGGTTGTCGAAGACGACGATCACGTGCGTCTCGAAGTGACCGCGGCACTCGAAGACTACGGCTTCGCAGTGGATGGCGTCGCCAGTGGACACACGGGCCTCCTGCGCGCGCTGGATGGCGACTTCGACGCGGTCGTACTGGATCGCATGCTGCCGGATGTCGACGGCCTGTCGATCCTGTCCACCTTGCGCAATGTCGGCAAAGATACCCCGGTACTGATCCTGAGCGCACTGTCCGCGGTCGATGAACGGGTGCGCGGCTTACGTGCGGGCGGCGACGACTATCTGACCAAGCCGTTCGACAGTCTGGAACTGACCGCCCGTCTAAACGCGCTGCTGCGGCGCCGTTCGTCGCCGCAACAGCCGTCGGCGCTGAGCGTCGGCGATCTGGTCCTCGATACGAGTACGCACGCCGTCCAACGCGCGGGTGAGGTGATCGATCTGAAACCGCGCGAGTATCAGTTGCTCGAATACATGATGCGTCATGCAGGACAACCGGTCACACGCGCCATGCTGTTCGAGTCCGTATGGAATTACCACTTCAACGCGCAAACCAACGTGATCGACATGCATATCGGCCAGCTACGCCGCAAGATCAGCCTGAACGGGCGGCTCTCCATGATGATCCACACGGTGCGCAATGTTGGCTACATCCTCCATGCCGGCGAATAAGCGCCGCCCGCGCATGCATGTCAGCAGCACGGCGTGGCTGCTGACCGTCTTCATCAGCTCGGCGGTCGCGCTGTTCGCCATGCTGTACTGGGTGACGCACAGTTACCTGCTGCACGAGGTGGATGAGCGCCTGCTCGGCGAGGTCGCGGAGTTTCATTCCATTGGCCATGACGAGGCGATTGCGGACATCGCCGCATTGAGCCGGCGCGATGTGGCGAGCAGCCGGCCGTATGGCGTCTTCGATGCCGACGGCAGGTGGCTCGCGGGCAATATCCCCATGCTGCCGGACTCGCGCGTCGGCAAACCGTTCTACTACGATCAGGCCGTGCGCGACGGCAATCGCATGAGAGACGCGCATTTTCGCGGCATCATCGTGCCGACGCTGAGCGGCCTGCGCATTGTCGTGGGTCACTCGATAGACGAAATTCTCGACTTCGACCGCACGCTCGTGAACATGCTCTGCGTGGGCCTGACACTGACCATCATTCTCGCGGTGGGTTGCGGCGCGGCGCTCAACGCCATGTCGAACCGGCGCATCAGGGCGATCAGCCTGACCGGGCGCGAAATCATGGCGGGGCAACTGAGCCGCCGCTTGCCGACGCGCGGCACGCATCACGATCTGGATCGACTGGCTGGCATCGTCAATACGATGCTCGACGAAATCGAGCGGCTGGTTGCCGAGGTCCGCGGCGTATGCGCGGGTATCGCACACGACCTGCGTACGCCGATGACGCACCTGCGTGCGGGCCTCGAACGCGCGCGGCGGCGCTCCGATACCGTGGCCGACTACGAAGACGCAGTCGATGCCGCGATTCTGCAATCGGACGTCGTGCTGAACCGCTTTACGGCGTTGCTTCGCATTGCGGAAATCGAAGCCGACGGCAGGCGCGCGAGCTTTGGCGATGTGTCGCTGGACACGGTGTTGCGCGATGTCGTCGAACTGTACGAGCCGGTAGCCGACGAGCGCGGCCTGTCGGTCTGCGTCCATGCGCCGGAACCCGTGAACGTGCATGGCGACGTCGACCTGCTGTTCGGCGCGATCGAAAACCTGCTGGATAACGCGCTCAAATTCACGCCGAGCGGCGGCACGATTACGCTCGAAGCGGGTGTCGACGCGGACAAGCCGGTCCTGCACGTGGCGGACTCGGGCCCGGGCATCGAAGTCGGCGAACGCGAAGCGGTCCTTCGTCCGTTCTATCGCAGCCCCAGTCAGCGTGCGCATGCCACTGCGGGGCATGGTCTTGGCCTGAGTCTCGTCGCCGCGATTGCGCGCGTTCACGACGCGGACGTCGAAATCCACGACAACCAGCCGGGTTGCAAAATGGTGCTGCGTTTCAAAGGGTGTTTGCCGGCGCGCTGAGCCGTCGACGCTTGCCCCATGCTTCCGGATGCGAGCGTCGCAGGCGTTCACACAAAACGGCAATGATTTCGCTAACATAGCCTCTCGTCGCGACCCCGCCGTCCTCAATCCGATTCGCATCACTGGAGCCCCGCCTCAATGCCCGCACCGCTCACTCCCGCTGCCATAGAAGCGTTGCGCGCCCGGACGCCCGGCGCGTACAGCACGACCCACTTCAACCACGCGGGCGCGTCGTTGCCTTCCACGGGCACGCTGGAGGCCATTCATGCCCATCTGATGCGCGAGGCCACGATGGGCCCGATGGAAGCCGGCGTGGCGGCTCGCACCCAGACCGAAAGCGTGCGTGAGCTCGCGGCGCAGATGTTCAACGCCCAGCCTGCCGAGATTGCGTTGACTACCGGTAATTCACAAGGCTGGGGCACGGCATTCGCCGCGCTGGGCGCATGGTCGCCGGGCGATCGCATCCTCGTCGGCCGTCACGAATGGGGCGGCAATCTGGCGGTGATGCGTCTGACTGCGCAGCGCGCCGGGGCATCGATCGAAACCATCCCGTCCGATGACAGCGGCGCCGTCGACCCCGCGGCCTTGACAGCGATGCTCGACGAACGGGTGCGGCTGATCGCGCTGACGTGGCTGCCGGCAAATGGCGGCCTGATCAATCCGGCTGCAGCCATCGGACAAGTGGCGCGGCGTCACAGCATTCCGTACTTTCTCGATGCGGCCCAGGCGGTGGGGCAGTTGCCCGTCGACGTGGTCGAACTGGGCTGCGACGTCCTGACCGGTCCGGTCCGCAAGGCATTGCGCGGGCCGCGCGGCACCGGTCTGCTATACGTGCGAAGCAGTTTCGTGGAGCGGCTCACGCCTGCCTTTGCAGACACGTTTTCCGCCCCGCTCGATACCCAGGGCGAGCCCATACTGCGCACCGACGCGGCGCGACTCGAATTGTCGGAAGGTTCAATGGCGTTGCGCTGCGGCGTCGCCAACGCGTTGCAGGAAGCGCTGGACATCGGCCTTGAAAACATCCGGGCGCGCATCGACGATGTCGCACAGACGTTGCGCGCGCAACTGATGGAGCTCTCCGGTGTGACTGTGCTGGACCAGGGGCGCGAGCGCTCGGGACTGGTGTCGTTCAACGTGGCGGGCTACGAGAGCCACGCGGTTCAACGCGCGCTCGCGGAACAGGGCATCTCGATCGGCAGCAATGGCGTCGCCTATACGCCACTGGATACGAATGCGCGGGGCCTCAGTCAGATCGCGCGTGCTTCCGTCAGCTACCTCACCACCGACGCGGAAATCAGCCGCTTGCTCGACGCTGTGCGCGGCCTCATCCGCTAAAAGTGGCTGCATCTTTTTGGCGAGCCGTGACGCAGCCTGGGCATGGCTGTAAGATCGTCGCGCACTGACAATAATCGATCGCGCTGCGAGCGGCCGCCGCCAGCACAAAAGCGACGCCGCACGGCACACCGATCTAAGGAGACGACGATGGAACGACCCGAGTTCATCCGCCACTGGACCGAACTGGAAGGCCCCGACAATAAGCACTACCCCGACAGCACCGAACTTCAAGGCATTGGCGCGCCGCTTGCGAGCAAGCTTGGACTGACGCGCATCGGCATTCACCATGTCCGCTTGCTGCCCGGGCGCCGCACTTCGTACCCGCATGCGGAAAGCGCGGAAGAGGAGTTCGCCTTCGTGATCGAGGGAACGCCGGATGTGTGGATAGACGGCAATCTGCATCCGCTCAAGCCGGGCGATTCGGTGGCGTTTCCGGCGGGCACGGGGATTTGCCATACCTTCATCAACAACAGCAACGCCGAGGTACGGCTCATGGTGATCGGCGAACCCGCCAAGCCCGAGAACCGCATTCGCTATCCGATGAACGAAACGTATGAGGCGACCCGGCCCGACCGCTGGCTCGACTGGCCCGCGCGTCCAATGGGCCCGCATGACGGCAAACCCAACGGCGGCCAATCCTGACGCTACGTGTGATACTGCGCTTACCGTTTTCCTCGCAAACGCGACCGTAGAAACGCTGAAGCCGACCTGACGCATCCTGCACCAGGTCGGCTTCGTCTTTCAAACCCGCCATTCGATGACGGGTGAATCGTGCTTACTGCTTCACGCCTTCAGCCTGAATGTGCAGAACCGTCTGCATCTTGAAGCCGTAGGTCTTGCCGTAGTCGACGCCGAAGTCCGCACGGTCGAACGTTGCCGTCGATTCCGTGCCGCACACTTCGCGCTTGAGCATCGGGTTCTGGAAGCACTTGAACGACTGGATCTTCAGGTTCAGCGGCTTGGTGACGCCATGCAGCGTCAGTTCGCCGATCACTTCGACCGGAACGTCACCCTTGAACTTCATCGACGTGCCCTTGTACACAGCCGTCGGGAATTTCTCTGCGTCGAAGAATTGCGGGCTCTTCAGCTCTTCGTCCAGCTTGTCGTTGCCGATGTCCACCGACGTCATGTCGATCGTCGCTTCCAGCGTGCCGGTCTTCGCTTCGCGATCGATGGTCACGGTGCCGCTGCTCTTGTTGAACTTGCCGCGCCAGATCGAGACACCGCCGAAGTGATCGGCTTCAAAGCTGGGGTACGTGTGTGCGGGATCCAGTTGATAGGTGGTTTCCGCTGCCATTGCGCCGAACGATGCGGCCGCTGTCAGAGCGGCGATCGCCGCGGTCAAAAGTTGCTTCTTCATAGTGATTCTCCTGGGTGGTTTGAGTGGTTTTGCTGCTTATTTTTTGGCTTCGACAACGTGAAACTTGATCAACACCTCGTCGGCGACGACCGACGTGTCTTTCCATTCGCCTGAACCGATATCGAACTGGCTACGCTTTATCGGCAAGGTACCGTCGAAAGTTTGCGTCGCACCTTGCTGCGTGACGGTGACCGGCACCGTCACGTTTTCCGACTTGCCCTTGATGGTCAGCTTGCCGCTGACCTTGAACTGGTTGGCGCCGGCCGGTGCAATCGCGCTCGAGACAAAAGTGGCGTTGGGGAACTGCGCCGAGTCGAACCAGTCTTTGCCGCGCACCTGCTGGTTGTAGCTTTCGTCACCGAGGTCATAGCTGGCGGTGTCGATAGTCAGTTGCGCGCTGCCCGCCGCCGGTTTGGCCGGATCGAAATCGAGCTGTGCCGTGAATTTCTTGAAAGTGCCTTCGGTAGGCACGTTCATCTGCTTGGACGTCGCCGTCACTTTGCTTTTCGATGCATCCACCTGCGCATGTGCGACGCCGGCAAACAGCGCGGTCGCGGCCGTGGCGGTCAAGATCAATCGTCGGAACTGGGACTTCATATTTGCCTCGACCTGGAAGTTATTTGAGGAAAGGGATCATGCGTGCAAGCAGGCCGTCGCGATCGACCAGCTGATGTTTCAGCGCCGCCAGCGTATGCACGGTCACGAGCGCAAGCAGCGTGTAGTTGAGCCAGATGTGGATGGTCTTCAACACCACCTTGAGCGCGGCGTCCGGCCCGATCAGCGTCGGCAGCGGCAGGATGCCCAGATAGACCACCTGAATCCCGGCGGCCGAGCTGTACAGATAGCCCGAAGCCGGGATCACGAACATCAGCGCGTACAGCATCACGTGGGCGGCTTCGGCCGCGAACTTCTGGATGACCGGCATGCCACGCGGCATGGGCGGCGCACGATGCGTGAGACGCCATGCCAGGCGAATCGCGGCCAGCACGAATACCGTCACGCCAATCCACTTGTGCCACGAGAAATACTTCAGCTTGGTGGGCGTGAAGCCGGGAATATCGGTCATGATCCAGCCGATATAGAAGCCGACCATGATCATCAAGGCAATGAGCCAGTGCAGGCTGATTGCGGTCGCGGTGTATCGCTGCTTGAGCGGAGGAACTGTCGTCATCGTCGATTCTCTGGCGTTGTGAGAGCAGCCCGTCGGTCAGCAAGACGAACAGCTTGAATGGAGGGGCATTCTAGAAGCGCTCACGTGCAGTGAATAGCGCATTGGAAGAGAACAGATTGTTGTTCTAACGATGTAAATCGCCAGGCGACGTCATTCCGGCCGCAGAGCCAGGCGGGACGCAGGTGAGCGCGCAGATTCGCCGGGCGTCTTTATTTTGAAAAACGCGATTGCACTCGCCTTGTTGATGATCAATTCACTGCGAGGATCGAATCAGCGGACTTTGACTCGCGCAGGCACGCCGCAGCCCCCACTTTATATAACGTTTTTATCTCCAAACCCGTAGCATCGCCATTCTCGTTTTTCAGACCGCAGCGGCTATTACACGGCGCTTTGAGCAGAAGGTCTATTTTGGCAGTCCCTGCTACATCATGGAGCTTACAAGAATGAAGAAGTCTTTACTGGCACTCACGCTGTCAGGTGCGTTTGTCGTCTCCGCACACGCGCAAAGCAGCGTGACGCTGTATGGCGTGATCGATACCGGCCTTGTCTATACGAACAATCAGGGTGGTCACAGCAACTTTCAGGAAGCGAGCGCATCGACCGAAAACACGGTCTACGGCCTTAAGGGTACAGAAGATCTGGGCGGCGGATTGCACGCCATTTTCAAGTTGGAAAATGGCTTCAACCTGAATAACGGCAGCCAGTTCAACTCCGGCGACGCGTTCGGCGAGCAGGCGTATGTCGGGCTGCAAAGCGACAGCTTCGGCACGGTGCTGCTCGGCCGCCAGTTCGATACGTTCAATGACGTGATGGGACCGATCTCCTCAGCCGGCAGTAGCTACGGCGGCAATCTGTCTGCGCATCCGTTCAACAACGACAACCTGGCCGCGGACTCGATGAGCATCAACAATGCCGTCAAGTTCACCAGCAACACCTATAGCGGCTTGACTGTCGAAGGCATGTACGCCTTTAGCAATAACGCGGGCGGCTTCTCGAACAACCGGGCGTATGGCTTTGGCGCATCGTATACGCATGGTCCGTTCAATCTTGCAGCGGGATATCTGCAACTGAACAACGCGGGCGGCGGCGTAAGCGGCACCAATCCGAACGGTGCGGTTGCACTTAACGACGGTAGCGCGGACTTCGTCGCGCAACGTCAACGCATCTGGGGCGCGGGCGGTAACTATACGTTCGGGCCGGCCACGGTAGGTCTGCTGTGGACGCACTCGCAGATCGACAACATGGCCAGCGTGTTTGCCGGCGGCGCCGGTTTCGCACCGCTCGGCGGCGGTCTGCGACTCGATAACTACGAAGTCAACGCGCGCTACTCGATCACCCCGGCGTGGACCGTTGCAGGCGCTTATACCTTCACGGACGGCGCATACGGCAATGGTGCGACGAGCGCGTCGCCGGAATGGAATCAGGCCACGCTGCAGACCGACTACACGTTGAGCAAACGCACGGACCTGTATCTCGAAGGCGTGTATCAACACGTGCGCGGTGCAGGCACGAATCCGGTGTTAGGCGATGCGTTTATCAATACGCTTTCGCCGTCCGCAACGGGCACGCAAGTGGCCGTGACGGTGGGTATGCGGCATCAGTTCTGATTGCCGCGCAGTAACGTAGTTCAGACGAGACAGGATGTTTTTGCAACGCACGCTGAGTGTCCGAGGCGTGCGTTTCTTTTGCGTGCGCGGTGTTGTGTTTTGCTAGTGAGCCGGACGCATTGCGCGCAAGAACAGGAACGGTGGACGACGGCAATCAGCCGCCAGCTCCGGACGCAGCGCCAACGCTTCTTCTGCGGGAGCCGGCTCGCCGAGATGGTCGAGCACGAATCCAGCACGGATCAGCGTATTCACGTAAGTCTCGACGGTTCGATGGTACTTGACGACACCGTCGACGAACCATCTCGTGTCGCGCCGGCCTTCCTCGCGATACTGGTCCACCGGCCAATAGCGCTTATGTCCGTCCGCGTCACGAACCCAACCTGCCGGGTAGGCAGTGCATATTGGATGCTCGACCGACAACACAAAGCAACCGCCCGGCTTCAATGCGTGATAGACGCGTTGAACCAGCTCTGCGTAGTTTTCAATGTAGTGAAGCGCAAGCGACGACACGACGAGATCAAACGACTGTGGTGCCGGCTCGTACGTTTCAATGGGCTGATGCACATAACCGACTGCGGGATCGCTCGTGCGCATGGCGGCTTCTTCGAGCATGCGCGCGGAGATATCGACACCCGTGACCGACGCGGCGCCCTGCGTTCGCGCGAAGCGCGCAAAGTTGCCGAAACCGCAGCCTAAATCGAGCACATGCAAGTTGGCGAGACTGGGCAGCAGTCGATGCAGTGCCGGGATCTCCAGCGGGCCGTTCAGGCCGGTATCGCCGTCGCGGAGTGCCTTGTAGCCTTCGAAAAAGGTCGTATCGTCGTAGATGTTTTGCGGTGTCACCTGCTTCACCTGATATGAGTGGTGGTACTCGTCCACATGTGGGACAAACGGAACCGCGTGGTGCGAATGGGTTTCGTATCGTTCATGTCGTTACCGCTCTGGAAATGAGTCTCTCATGTCTCCAATGCTTTACCTTCAACGGCAATCCCGACTGAAACAGGTTCGACTACAGCGTCGGGTGTGTTCGTCGTCGCCTTTCAAAATTCCACTAACGCAAAATCTTCCTTACCGACATCGCAAAGTGGACAGCGCCAATCAGCCGGCACATCGGCCCACCGCGTGCCTGGCGCAATACCTTCTTCCGGCAGGCCGGCCGTTTCATCGTAAATCCAGCCGCAGATCACGCACACCCACTGCTTGAAGTCCTCAGCAGACGCATCCGCCTCGTTGATGCCCGATGACCCGCCCATGGCGTGCGACGTCTGCGAAGGCTGCGTTTCATCCAGGCTAACCACCAGTGGCGCGGCCGTGCCTTCACTGCTCGCGGCCAGTTGCGTCTGTAGCGTGTCCAGCAGTTTTTGTGCTTCTGTCAGGGTTAAATCGATCCAATACGGATCGCCCGCTCCGTCGTTGAGTCGCTCGGGAGCAAACTGGATTTCTAAGGCAACGCCCTTTTTATACATAACAAATGGTACCGAAGTAACCGGTGTTGATCACCGGTCTTTGCATGGATGACTGAAGCAAGCTTTGACGCCAGGCGCTACGACGAGGTTATCAGGTTCAACACGGATGAGCCGACTGATCCGGCCAAAGCGACGCCAGGACGGACCACGATTATCCCCTCCCACGCGTACCGGATTAGCGACAACACGGAGATGGACTGTTTCCTGTGGGTTGGAATGAGCTGTCGGGTGGACTGACCTTCCTGCCTGGGACCCATCGCGCGGCGGACCGCTTTGTGCGAGCGTCATTCCTGTTCGATGCGATTCCGAAGAAGGGCGATCCGATCTACATCGCGGGCGTGCCATGACACTCGCCCACAGGCTCAGACCCATCCTTCGATCTTCAGGCCCGAAACCTTCTCGGCTTCTTCGCGCGTCACCTCGCGCACCGTCTGACCGAAACTCCAGACGTGTCCTTCCGGATCGCGCGCCGCGTAGACGCGATCGCCATAGAACTGGTCCGCGGGCTCGCGCGTGATGACGGCACCGGCGGCGCGCGCCCGGGCGCAATGCGCGTCGATGCCTTCACGCAACTGCACATGGACCGACTGCGTGTTCTTGCCGCCCAGCGATGCCGGGCTCGACATGTCCTCGTTCCAGGCACGGCACACCATCACATAGCTGTCGCCAAAGCGCATTTCCGAATGGCCGAGCTGGCCGTCGTCATCCGTGACGACCAGCTGGCGCTTGAAACCAAATGCCTTCTCGAGCCAGTCCAGCGCGGCGAACGGGTCGTCGTAATACACGGCGGCGCCCAGTGACGGGCGGCGAAACGCTTCGCTCATAGCAGTCTCCTTTGATCAAGCGTCGATTTGACGCTTCAAAACATAGCTTACAAACGCAAGATGTCAACGACTTCGATCGAAAGCTTGTTGAAAGAACATGCATGCGATAGACTCTGCTCCTTCTTTGGGGAGTAGCCTTCCTTCCGCCCTGGAAGGAGAGCGCGTCAACATACTCGGCATGCTGCCGTGGCGCGTTCGACCGGTTCGGTTTGGCGAGACCATCGGTGCATTGCGTCGTTCCTGGTCGGACGGCGGCGAGTGCGCCATGGTTCGTCAGCGTCCGACCACGGAGGGCTCATGCTCTACTCCACTCCCCGCTTCAATCATGCCCTGTCTGCGCTTGCGTCCGTTCGCTTCGGCCGGAGCGCCGCATGACCACATTGTTTCTCGAACTGCTGCTGATGCTGGCGATCATCCTGGTCGCCGCCGAAGTATTTACGAATGCACTCGAACATCTGGGTGAGCGCCTCAAGATCTCCGAGGGCGTGACCGGTTCGTTATTCGCCGCCGTAGGAACTGCGCTGCCTGAGACGATGGTGCCCCTGCTTGCGCTCGCGGGCGGTACGTCGAGCCAGAGTGTCAACGAAGAAATCGGCGTGGGCGCCATTCTCGGCGCACCGCTCATGCTCGCCACGCTGACCACTTTTCTGATGGCACTGGCCGTGGTTCGTACGCGCGGCCTGAGCGGAGCGATTGCGCCCGAGCGAAGCGGCTTCGTGCGCGACATCCATTATTTCCTTGCCGCGTTCGGTCTCGCGGCGGTTGCGATGTTCGTGCCGCACGACGAGCTATACGTGCGCGCGTTGTTTAGCGCGGGGCTGGTGGGCCTTTATGTGCTGTACGTCGTGATGACGTTCCGGGCATCCAGCAAGCTCGTGGAGAACGGACATGGCACTGAAGCGCCGGGCACGATGTTTTTGTCGCGCCTTGGGCTGCCGACCAATCTGTTCACGATCGTCGTGCAACTGGCGGTGGGCGTGGCGTTGCTGGTCGGCGGCGCGAAAGGCTTCATTCACGGCGTGCAGGGCGTATCGCACATGCTGGGCATTTCCGCGCTGTTGCTGTCGCTGATCATCATTCCCATTGCAACGGAGCTGCCTGAGAAGGTGAATAGCATTCTGTGGATCCGGCGCAAGAAAGATACGCTGGCCTTCGGCAATATCACCGGCGCGATGGTGTTTCAGGGCACGCTGTTGCCCGCTATCGGCATCATGCTGACGCCATGGGAGCCGCGCATCGAAGTGCTGACGGGCGTGATCATCACGTTGGTCGCTGCTTCCTGGCTGCGCCTGAATGCGCGAGCAAACGGTTTGCCGGTGTGGGCGTTGCTGGTCAACGGCGTGCTCTATCTGGGCTATCTGCTTGTAACGTTGGCGCGGTAGATGGGTCGAGTTGCCGCTGACTCATCACGCAAGAATTGCCAACACATTTTAGGCGACACATAATCGCGCGCCGCTCGGCTGAACCTGCTTTGCCAATGATGCATCACGCATAATTTGTCCGGAGTTTCACATGAAAGCGTTGTCCCCTACCGAGACCTATCTGCAGGACTTCCATCAGCGAATGGCGGGGGCAACGAGTGCGGCGTTTGCGCAACTTCCTGGGCATTCCAGCACGGCGCAATATGCGTCCTCTTATGCTGCGCTGGCTGCGTGCGTGCCAGACACAAACGCACCGCTCACTGCGCTCGACCTCGCTTGCGGCGATGGGCACCTCCTCAAGCTGCTGTCCGACCGGCAATGTCCGTCACTGCGGCTGATCGGCGTGGACATGAGCCAGGGCGAACTCGAGCTCGCCCGCGCCGCGCTGCCCGAACACGTCGTTTTGTTGCAAGAACGTGCGCAGCATGTGTCGATTGAAACCGGCAGCGTCGACCACGTCATCTCGCACATGGCGTTGATGCTCATGGAAGATATCGATCAGGTGGTCAGTGAAATCCGCCGTGTGTTACGTCCTCAAGGCGAGTTTGCCGCGATAGTCGGGCGCTCGTTCATGCTCGGCGAAGCGAACCAGGTCTTTATGGACGTCTTCCGGCCCATCGCTCGCGAAGGTTTGGTGCCGTTGCCGTTCGGTGACGCGCGGGCGCGCTCGGCTACAGGATGGACGGAGCTGCTCCAGCGCGACTTCAAAAACGTGCACTTCGAAGATATCGATCTGGCTTGGGCACCGCGTCCGGAAGCATTGTGGGCGTCGCTGTTGGAGACCTACGATATTGATCGGATGTCAGCATCGGCTAAAGAGCGTCTGTGGGTTGCATTGCTCGAAGCGTGGACGCCTTTGCTGCAAAGCGACGGAACCTTGGATACAGGTTGGGGCGTGAGCTTGATCCGCGCTCAGGCCGCATAGAATTCAATCCGTCACGGAAACGGTGCCGCCGCAACGACAACGACGGGCACCGCTCTCCACCTGCAACCGGATACCGCGTCTACTTTGCGAAGTGATCCGTCGCCGCGAGCAAAGCCTTCAGGATGCCTGGTTCGTTATAGGCGTGGCCTGCGTCAGGAACGATCTGCAACGAAGCCTTCGGCCACGCTTTGGATAAATCCCACGCCGTGCGCGCGGGAGTCGCCACGTCGTAACGGCCTTGCACGATGACGCCCGGAATATCCGCCAGCCGATGTGCGTCCCGTATCAATTGCCCTTCTTCGACAAAGCCTTCGTTGACGAAGTAATGGTTTTCGATGCGCGCAAAAGCGAGCGCGTAGTGGCCGTCGCTGAAGTGCTGTGCCAGGTCGGCGTCGGGCAACAGGGTGATCGTGCGTCCTTCCCACACGCTCCATGCAAGCGCGGCCTGTAGCTTCACCGCCTCGTCGTCGCCGGTCAGACGACGACGATAGGCGCCCATCAGATCCGCGCGCTCTTCAACAGGAATCGGTGCGAGAAACCCTTCCCACAAATCGGGGAACAGCCACGACGCGCCTTCCTGGTAGTACCACAGCAACTCGGCGCGGCGCATCGTGAAGATGCCACGCACAATCAACGCGCTCACCCGCTCAGGATGCGTTTCCGAATACGCGAGACCCAGCGCGCTGCCCCACGAACCGCCGAATACGAGCCACTGCTGAACACCGAGCATCTCGCGAAGCCGTTCGATGTCCGCTACCAGATGCCACGTCGTGTTGTTGTCGAGGCTCGCATGCGGTGTCGAGCGGCCGCAGCCGCGCTGATCGAAAAGCAGCACGTTGTAACGCGCCGGATCGAACAGACGCCGGTGATCCGGGCTGCATCCACCGCCCGGGCCGCCATGCAGAAACACCGCCGGCTTGCCATCCGGATTGCCGCACAGTTCCCAATAGATCTGATGGCCGTCGCCGGTATCGAGAAAGCCGTGCTTGTAGGGTTCAATTGCTGGATACATGAGTCATTCCAAGGTATGAATGCCGATCAGTGGCAGGCCTGCTTTCCGCTTCGCAAGCAGGCCGTCCGCGTTGTTTCTAGTCTGCCTGCGAAAGCTGGAACACGTTGCCCTCCGGATCCTTGCCGTCGCACAGCAACATCGGGAAGCCGCTGTAGCGCTTTAGCTCACCCATGTTGATACCGGACGCAATGAGCTTGTCACGCAGTGCAGGCAAGCCGGACGGTAGCGAGAAAACCAGCTTCGCATTCGAATGACCAGCGTGTGCAGCGCTGCCGCGATAGGGCTCGCCAACCAGATGAAGCGCAAGCTGAACTTCACCCGCCTTCAGGACGGCCCACTCATCCGGAATCTCTTCGACGACAGAAAAACCGAACTGGGCTTGATAGAACGACTTGAGCAGCTCGACGTTATGAACATAGAGGATCAGGCGGCTCATGGAAATAGACATGACGTTCTCGCATTCGGTTGCAACACCGGTTTCAGGCCAGCGTAACATGTACGCGAAAAACCTCCGCGCGGCGCAATTCGCATTGCTTCACCTGGCCAGCGTCGCATAAGTCGTCCTGTGCGATCTTAAGCAGTTCGAGCCGGCTTGGCGAGTCGTCAATCGAGAGCCGGCTCACTTCCGCCTTCATGGAACGTCTCGCTGCGGATTTGGCCTTGCGGATTTCGCCCAGCACGTCCGACACGACCACGGTGATCCCGGCGGCCGCGTCGTCGCCGGCCCGCGTTTCCAGCGATGCGGCCATCGGCCACGGCGCGGTGTGAATCGAGCCGTCCATCCACCACGACCAGCATTCCTCGGTAACGAACGGCAAAAACGGTGCAAACAGCCGCTGCAGTACCGAAAGCGACGTCGCCAGCGCATGACGCGCCGAGTCCGCGCGCGCTCCTTCACCGTATGCGCGTCCCTTCACGAGTTCGACGTAATCGTCGCAATACCACCAGAAGAATGCTTCCGCTTGCTCAATGGCGCGGTGATAGGCGAACGCCTCGAGCGCAGCGGTAGCCGAAGCGACGACCGACGCAAGCCGCCGCAGCATGGCCCGATCGAGGCCGTCCGTCACCCTGCCGTCTGGATCGCCGCCAAAGCCCAGCGCAAACTTCGACACGTTCAGCAGCTTCAGTGCGAGCCTGCGGCCCACTTTCATCTGCTTCTCTTCGAAGAGCGTATCCGTGCCGGGACCACCCAATGCCGCCCAATAGCGCACGCCATCGGAACCATAGCTGTCGAGCAAGGCCTGCGGCGTCACCACGTTGCCCTTCGATTTCGACATCTTCTTGCGATCGGGATCGAGAATCCATCCGGAAAGCATGGTGTGTTTCCACGGCAGGCTATCCATTTCGAAACCGGCTCGAACCACCGTGTAGAACAGCCACGTGCGAATGATGTCGTGTCCTTGCGGACGCAGATCCATTGGAAAGGTATTCGCAAAGCAATCGTCAGCCTCTTGCCAGCCGCTTGCGATCTGCGGTGTCAGCGAACTGGTTGCCCACGTGTCCATGATGTCCGCGTCGCCCACGAAACCGTTCGCCTGGCCGCGCTGATTCTCCGTGTAGCCGGGCGGAACGTGGGAGCGTGGGTCGATGGGCAACGCAGCTTCGTCGGGCTGGATCGGCGCATTGAAATCGGGCTCGGCCGCGGCATTGAGCGGATACCAGAGTGGAATCGGCACGCCAAAAATCCGCTGACGGCTGATCAGCCAGTCGCTATGCAGGCCGGCAACCCAGTGCTCGTAACGCATGGCCATATGCCCGGGATGCCAGTTCAATTCCGCGCCGCATGCAAGCAGTTGCGCGCGCAACGCCGCGTCGCGTCCGCCGCTGCGCAAATACCATTGTCGCGTGGCGACAATTTCCAGCGGACGATCCCCCTTCTCGAAGAATTTGACGCTGTGCGTGATCGGCCGCGGCGGCGCCATCAGGTCACCGCTTGCGGCCAGCATTCCGGCTATGCGCTTGCGTGCCTCTGGAATGGTCGCACCAGCGAGTGTTTCATAAGCCCGTTGCGCACGTGACGAGGCAAGCCATGCCGGCGTCTCGCGTTGCAAGCGTCCGTCCTTACCGATCACGCAGCGCGTCGGCAGATTCAGTTCACGCCACCAGATGACGTCGGTTGTGTCGCCGAACGTGCAGATCATCGCAAGGCCCGTGCCTTTGTCCGGATCTGCAAGCGCATGAGCGAGCACCGGCACGTCGAGCTCGAACAGCGGCGAGCGCGCGGTTGTGCCGATCAGCTCCCGATAGCGCGCGTCATCCGGGTGAGCGATCAAGGCGACACACGCGGGCAGCAATTCCGGACGCGTTGTCGCGATCACCATGTCGCGGCCTTTACGATCAACGAAGCGCAGATCGTGGTAAGCGCTCGGCATTTCGCGATCTTCGAGCTCCGCCTGTGCGACCGCCGTTTGATACGTCACGTCCCACAAACAAGGGGCGTCCTGGCTGTAGAGCTCGCCCCGTTGCAGATTGCGCAGAAATGCGCGTTGGCTTGCGCGCTGGGAGCGTTCGTCGATGGTGGCGTAGACGAGGCTCCAGTCGACGGAAATTCCCAGCCGCGTGAACATCTCGCGAAATGCCTGCTCGTCGATGCGGGTTAGCACGTGGCACAGTTCAATGAAGTTGCGTCTGCTGATTCGCGCGAACTCCGAACGACGCGCAGCCGGCTGCGCGGGCGTCTGATAGTGCGGATCATAGGCCACGTCGGGATCACACATCACCCCGTAGAAATTTTCGACGCGACGCTCCGTCGGCAAGCCGTTGTCGTCCCACCCCATCGGATAGAACACGGTCTTGCCGCGCATGCGCTGAAAGCGCGCGATGATGTCGGCGTGCGTGTAGCTGAACACGTGTCCGGCGTGCAGCGAACCGGAGACGGTTGGCGGCGGAGTGTCGATGGAAAAGACTGCGTCGCGTGATGCGTTACGGTCAAACGCATAGGTATGCTGCGCTTGCCAGCAGGCGGTCCAGCGCGCTTCGAGCGCATCGAGTCCCGGTTGTTCAGGAATGGTCACAGTCGCGCGACAATGCGACGGATTGGGCGGCGAGCCGTCCGGATCAGATCGGTGAGGTTTCATCTCTGCTTCGCTTTCGAATGATTCAAACGGATATTCCACACAGCGCGAGCACGTGCGAATCCACGCGACGCCAAGTGCGTCACGAACGAATCCAGCAGGCGTGCCCGGCGCACGGCTTGATCAGGTTGCTTGTGTAAGCAACGTGGCGTCTATGCGCTCGATGTTCGAGCTGCCAGGTGGGCGCGAAAACCTAGGACGAACGCACATGGGCGCTTGAACGCGCCTGATCCGGCGGCGGCCTGGAACGAATCGAATAGCGAGGTGAAACGAGGCGAAGCGAGAGATGAGCAAACGCGCGATGAAATGCGCGAAGCGGCAGACCCCTGCATGAGAGAAGCTGGATGGACGACGGGGAAATCAGCGTGGTATTACGTTTAACGGTGACATAGCATCCTCCGCGAGTGAACGTTAGATAGGCGTCTTCCCGACTTGTGGTCGGGAAATGTTTTTATAAACGATCAGTGGAATCGGCACAAGTTTTATCTGAAGGCGGCTCCGCCTATGCCGCCTGGGCTGACCGCTCGATCCACGCCTCAAATGCGGCATACATCGCCGGCAGCGATTCTTCGTTCGTTGCGATGCGTTCGGCGCCGTGCACGATCGAGATCGACGCGTCGAGGTCGCATGGAATTGCATTTGCGCTGGCGTCATTGCATGCATCAACGGATTCAAGCTCGCTTCGCTCAAGCGCTGTTTGCGCCAATGCCCACGCCTCTTGTGGCGAGCGATTGCATTCGGCAGCGAGGTAAGACCCGGTCAGGCGCTCTCCGGTGAGGCTTTCCAGTGTTTGATCGAGCGTCAAACTGTTGCCGGCTGCCCAGTAGTGCTTTGCGAGCAATGGCCCGACGGCGGGGTTATCCACGATGTAGCCAAGCGTGCGGACCAGATACGCGCGGGTTTGCGCCGCAGCCATTTTCGCGAGCAAATAGCCGTGGTAATAGACCGCGATGTCGTGATAGACAGGGTGCGGTATGGCCAGCACATAATCCGTGTGATGCGGTACGCCGAGAATGCGTTGCGTGACGGAGCGCGCCAGATCGAGCACCGAATCGACGCTGCGCTGCGCGTCATCCATGCTGTACAGCGCCCATTCAAAGTAGGGCGGCACGAGGTCACGCCGCTCGGTGTACGCGAGAAACGCCTGGCGCGCCTCGATCCGCGCGCGAATCATGTCGTCGGGCATCGGCTCGCCTGCGGTGTTGCGCGCATAGCGCTTGAGCCAACAGGGATCGCCTGGCAACGCATCGAAGAACTTGGCTTGCGTTTCGAGGAACGCGGGCGAGCTTGGGCCATGTTCGTGCGCAAAGCAGGGTGCATTGAGTGTCACATTCGAAAGATGTGCAGCATGACCGGCCTCGTGGAACAACACGTTGATGCCCTGAAGTCCCGAGCCGGGTTGATGCGGGCGAGCGGTCGACGTGAAGCGCACATCGGCCGGCACCCAGCCGGTTCGGTCGTCCCGATAGCCAGGTGTGGCTGCCATGCAAAAGCCGGTTTGAAACTTGCCTGGCCGGTCGAGCAGATCGATTTCGAGCCGCGCGCCGCGATACGACACGCCAAGACGCCTGAATGATTCGGCCCAGCGTTCGAGGGCCTTGCTAAAGGGAAAGTGCGCGTCGGCCTGTTGCGCGGCGCCACCGCGTATCCGGTACGTCAGATTGTGCGGCTGCAGCGTTTCTTCGCCGTGCGCTTCGACGAGGCGGTTCAGTGCATCGAAATGGGTCTTGCGAGTGCTTCGCTCAAATTCGTCGAAGACGGCAAAGAGTTGCTCAGGGCTCATATTGCTGTTGGAACGCAGGCGGTATTCGAAGAAGTTGCGGTAGCCCAGTTCCCGAGCGAATGCATTGCGCTTCGCGACGATTTCCAGAAAGCCATTTTCCAGTACCCAGCGTTCGAGACCGTGGAGTGCGTCGTGGGCGCTTTTGCGTACGGTTTCGTTGGGGTTCGAGGCCAGGGTGGAACGTAGCGCGCCTGGCGATGCTTCTTCGTGGCGGCCGGCTGCGTTAGTGTGATGCATTTTGTATGCTCGCCGGCGCGCGAAGAAGTCGGCGTCCATGTTGAGCAGCTCCGCCAGCAATGTGGTTGCGTGCTCGCTTCCTGTCTCGCTGCATTCGAATACGGCGATCCAGCCGCGTAGGCCCTGGATCAGTGCGTCGCGTTCCGGGCTTTGCGGTTCGGCGGTCTCCAGTCGCTTCAGGTGCTCGCGCGTTTGCGATATGCGGTTGGCATCGGCCAGGAAGGTTTTACGGTTAAGGGTTGCTGTGGCGAGGGATTCGTGGTTTTCGCTTTGGCCCGTGTGCGTGGACCAGTAGAGCTCGCCTTCAATGCGGTGAAGGTCCAGGTAGTCTTCGTTTAACTTGCTAAAGAAGGGATGAGCGGTTTTCATGCGGTTTGGATTTTTCGTTCTGGTTTTGGTTTGAGGTTTTATGCTAGCGCAGATGGGGGGTGTTTGCCGTACGGCGTTGGACTTTTCTTGATTTGCTTTTTGGTCTGTTAGCGTTGTGTTTTGTCTGGTTGCCCACGGCGTTGGCCTCTCCTTGCATTCTTAGTGGTCTATTAGCTTCGCCCCTGTGCGGGGCGGCACCTACTTTCTTTGCCGCCGCAAAGAAAGTAGGCAAAGAAAGCGGGCTTCCAACCGCCAGCCTGTAGGTGTCCCTCTCTGTCGTGTACCGGAAACGGCCCAACACGAGACCCGCCCTCGCACAGCAGCCTTCGTGACACAGCACTCATCCACTCCAGCGTCCGCTACACGTCCGCCGCGGGGCACAACTCCTTCTGCAAAACCTGGCGGGGCGCCGCATCTCGTTGGTTTGGAGGCCGGTGGGAGTCAGCGGCTCTCGAATCCTGGGCCACGGTACCCGCAGACCCGCTTTCCCGTGCAGACCGATCCGCGACGCACGCAGTGCGGAGTGGGGTGGAAGAGCGCTTTGTCACCGACGATGGTTGTGCGAGGGACGATCTTG
>NZ_DASXHA010000166.1:0-62165 GCF_036488795.1 Paraburkholderia sp. | reverse complement strand
TCGGCGCGAGCGTCTGGTGAAAGCCGATCGCCGCCATCGCGATCATGCAGATGATCAGCGGAAAGGCGACGAAGTCCCAGCCGTTGGGTAACAAACGCCATGCCGACGCATTGGCGGTACGTTTCAGATCGAAACTGAAGTTCATCAGGCGACTTCCAGTCAGAGATGATTCGACGCATGGCGAGCCCACACGCCTGGAAAACAAAAACTACGAAACAAGCGATTTGAAGCGGCGCCAGAACGCGACCCACTTGAGGGCTTCGCGCGGCTGCGACGCAGGCACGGCATCAGGGTGGACGTCCTGAGCGTGCGAATGCTGGACGTGCGGCAGATTGGGCAGGAGGAGGCCGAAGTTCATGGTATTGCTCCGGGCGTGACACGTCACGCCATTCAGCGGAAGCCCGAAGACCTGGCGCGGCCTCCCATCAACGAGGCGGCAACGGAGATCTACGCGCTTCCTTCACACAAAGGGAAGGTGTAGCGGCGTATGGGACAACTATCAGGGTCCGGCATGGGACACTCCTTGTCGGCGTACTCATTGGCGTATCGCTTGCCTCTTTAACGGCAAAAATACGCGCGTGTTTAGCCACGCGCCTGCTCGCGCCGGCGAATAAATATTCAATGGCGCGCTCAAGCGCTGCCGCGAGTTGGACACTCGCGACGCGATGCCCGATGAACACGTGCGGCACGCTGCGTTCATAGGGCGCTAATCAAGGTGCACGGAGAAAAAACTGCGGCGCGCACCGTCTGCCTGCTGGCAAGACGGCGGCTGAAGAATGAGGCGCGGACGTCCTGCCGCTCAGGCGGCGAAATCTATCGAAGATGTCGAAGATCGACTACAGCTACTGTCCAAGGCATCAGCCCCATTTGTGACGACGGCGGAATTCTAGACATTCTGATAATAGAAAGTCAACTTGATTCACTCAGCAGAGCCCGCATAACGAAGGGCTTTCACGGGTTTCATGACTCCTTTTTGCTCGCGGCATTTTTATGTTTCTTTTGCTTGCCTCGTTGCTTGTGACGCGAATACAGCCCGCCCCTCCGTTGAATCGCGGCCGCAACACACTGCTTGCGATGCCGGCAGCGGCCATCAGGCGATCCGCCACAACCGATCGGCAACGAGGCGATCGTGGGCCTGAGAACCGCTATCACGTTCCAGTGCAGGTCAGTCACGAACCTACAGATTGATCTGGCCACCCAGTTCGACTACGCGGTTCGCGGGCAGACTGTAGTACTCGGCCGCCTGCGCTGCGTTGCGTCCGAGGAACGCAAAGAGCTTTTCGCGCCACAGCGCCATTGCCTTGCTCTCGCCGGTGGCAATCACCGTGTCGCGAGCGAGAAAGAACGAAGTATCAGCGGGCTCGTATTGCCAGTCCGGGATCTGCCTCGCGACCAGCAGCAAGATGGCGGGCACATTGGGTATTTCCATGAAGCCATGGCGCACCGCAACCGAATAGCATCCGTGGCCCAGATCGTGCACGGTCAGCTTCTGATCGTCCGGCACGTGCGGCACGTTGTCGGTCGTACCCGCCAGAAAAATGTTGATCCGGTGCATCACGCGGTTGTGCTTGAGGTTGTGCATGAACGCGGACGGTGTCATGCCCGCCACGCCGCCGGGAAATACTGCCGTGCCGTCGACGCGCGGCGGCACATGCGAGCCGCCGCACAGCGAGTGAATCAGGCCGTCGAGCGGAATGTTGTCGGTTTTCATGCGCTCCACCACGACCTCGCGACCGCGATGCCAGGTGGTCATCACCGCGAACAGCACGCCACCGGCCAGCAGCGGAAACCAGCCGCCCTCGAATACCTTGCTGACGTTGCTGGACACGAACACCGCGTCGATCAGCGCAAGCGGACCGATCACGACTAGCGTCGCGAGCGGCTTCCAGTGCCACAGCGAATGCGTGATGAAATACATCAGCAGCGTGGTGAGCAGCATCGTCGAGGCGACGGCGATGCCATAGGCCGCCGCCAGATTGTCCGAAGACTTGAAGAACACCACCAGAAACACCACCGCTGCATACAGCGACACGTTGATGAACGGCACGTAGACCTGCCCGACCTCGTGGGTCGACGTGTGCACCACTGGAATGCGCGGCAAGAAGCCTAGCTGGACCGCCTGCTTGGTCATCGAAAACGCGCCGGAAATCACCGCCTGCGAAGCGATGATCGTCGCCGCCGTCGCCAGCACCACGAGCGGTACGAGCGCCCAGTCCGGAGCCGACTCGAAGAACGGTTGCTCCACGGCAGCAGGTCTTGCCAGCACGAGCGCCGCCTGACCGAAGTAGTTGAGCACGAGGCTCGGCAACACAAGAAAGAGCCACGCAAAGCGAATCGGCTTTTTGCCGAAGTGCCCCATGTCCGCGTACAGCGCTTCACCGCCGGTCAGCGCGAGGAACACCGAACCCAGCACCACGAAGGCCGTGCCTGGCGCGTGACTGACGAAGGCCACGGCGTACAGCGGCGACACCGCCTTGATGATGCCCGGGCCCGCGACGATGTGCAGCAAGCCCAGCGCCGCCAGCGTGAGGAACCACAGGATCATGATCGGGCCGAATACCTTGCCGACCGTCCCTGTCCCCCGCTTCTGCAGCTTGAAAAGACCGGTGAGAATGACGAGCGAGATGGGGACGATCCACGCGGTCAGCTTGGCGTCCACCAGCGTGACGCCTTCTACCGCCGAGATGACTGAAATGGCGGGCGTGATCATCGAATCGCCGTAAAACATCGCGGCGCCGAATACGCCGAGCGTGAGCAGCAGGTTGCTCACGCGCGCCGGCGCCACGCGCGACGCCAATGCGGTGAGCGCGAGGATGCCGCCTTCGCCGTCGTTGTCCGCACGCATCACGAAGCTCACATATTTGAGCGTCACCACCGCGATGATCGACCAGAGAATCAGCGACACAATGCCGAACACGTTGGGCTGGGTAATACCGCCCGCGGCTTTCAGGCATTCGCGCAATGTGTAGAGCGGACTGGTGCCGATGTCGCCGAACACCACGCCAATCGCGCCCAGCACGAGACTGGGTGCGGCGTCGACGGTCTGGCTGGCGTGACGGGAGGCAGATGAGGACATAGGATGGCGTAAGTGAATTGAAATTAACGGCGCACGCGAGCGGACCGGCGCCGAACGCGATGATGGCGCCCGTACCGGCATGAAGTTGAGCTTGTACCAGCTTCTCGATACAGTGCGGTGAAAATTTGCCAGAATCTGCGCATCGCGATGCCTGCATGTCGGCGCGCAAGCCGGCGCACGTGAGGCCGACGGCACATCGACAGTCCGGCGCCTAGCGCAGTTTCCAGATTCCCCAGATGGCGATCAGCAGTGCCAGGCCAAAACCGCCGCCCAGCAGAATGTAGGTATCCATGGCTCGATCCTTGAAACGAAGCTTGCTGCGGGAACGGCGCTGTGTGGCCGCCAGGCCCGCACAGCGTCGCGCATTGTGCGCTAACGGCATCTGAGGCGACCGTTTCGCCGCATACTACCTTTGCTTCCTTTCAGAACCCATGACGCGGTTTCGCAGCCCGCATGACGCGAACCGGGCACGAGAATTGGCACAACTGAATATCTCAGTAGAACGTAATGGTTTGCATCCAGACATGCGCGCCCGCTAAACGACACCATTGAAATCGCGTCACGCACACGCTCAAATGAAAAAGCCCGCGTGGCATTCGCCAGCGGGCTTCCCATTATGCTTGGTTGCGGGGACAGGATTTGAACCTGTGACCTTCGGGTTATGAGCCCGACGAGCTGCCAGACTGCTCCACCCCGCGTCAGAGAAAACGGATTGTATAGAGATGTCGGCGAATCGTCAAACAATGGTGCGGATTATTTTCTGAAGTCAAAGATCAGCGACCGATGCGCCTTCCACCTTGCCGTCGATAATGTCCGCACCGTACTGGCTGGCACTGCGCTTGGCGATGCCGAAATCGGAAAACGTGGCCGGCCGCACCAGACGAAACACGCGGCTCGCTTTCGAACCGCTGATCGCACCCGGGCGGCACACGCGTACTGCAACGTCATAACCTTCGGCGTGCCGCTTGTGACCGTCGAACTTGTCGAATTCCCGCGAGAACACCAGCGGGTGCACTTCAAAGTCCTTGTAGAGGACTGGATAGAGTTCAGCCATGGCACTTCCCCGGTACATGAGTATCGTCCCACTATACGCCGCGCCATGACGCCGCCTGGGATTTATTTTCCTGGCATACAGCCTGAGTTATCAAGGGTGGGACGACGCAGGCGAAGTGGCGAGGAAATCCACGAGCGCGCAGATATCGTCGCGGTACTCGGACGGTTCGAAGATTTCGCCGGCAAGCGCCTTGCAGGTGCTTGCGTCGGCCGCGTTGCCGTTAGCGTGCGTACCTTTACCGTTACCGCTACCGCCAGCGGCAGCGGCAGCGTGAGGCTGTGTGCTTTGCAAACGCCCGCACATCGTGCCCAGCCGCTCGAGCAATTGATGCTGCTGCGGCGTCGCGCCGCCCAACAGCGCGGCAAGCGAGGCACATCCCGCGTAAGTCGCGGTCAGTAGCGTGGCGCTCTGCGTTGCCGGCGCCGTTGACGTCGGCGTGTTCGTTTCGGCCGCTGCGGGGAACCGCTCGGACGTGGCGCCGAGCACCATCCGCTCCGTAATGCGCGCCACCTCGGCGAGACCGCGCTCATGGCCGGTCTGAACAATCAGACGAAACGCGCGCGTATACAGCAGGTCGCCCAGCAACACGCCGACCGCCGGGCCGAGCGATAACAGCGGCTCGTCGGGGTTCGCGCGCGATTGATCCGGCAGATTCGCGTGGCCGTCGAGCGACAGCACGATGAGTTCCATTGCAGCCGCAAACGCATGCAGCGTCGATGCGTCGAGCGGCTCCGCTGCATCGTTACCGAGCGCGCGAGTGCCCAGCATCAGAAGCGAACTCGCGACGAACCGGTTGCGCGCCACTGCGGCTCGCACGATGGTGTCGACAAAGCCGAGATGCGCGGACTGGCCGGATTCCATCAGACGCGTGACCGCCACCAGATCAGAGGAAAGGTGGCGCGTCCAGGGCAGAGATTGGCGATCGTTCATTGAGGTCTGGTGCAGACAGCATTGGGGGCGCTGCAGTCGCATGAGTGGTCTTCACCACGATGCTATCAGCGAAGCGACAAACGCACCGCACAACCGGGCAAAGCCTGAGCTTGCGTGAGAAGTGGCGGCGGCGTGCTCAGTTGCGCAAGACAATAAGGGCTTCGAAGTTTCTTCGTGCCTTAACCTGCGCAACGCACGCCTCATTGTTGCGCCGCGGGCGTGCCTTGCCGGTTCGCGCATTCCGCGGTGGCGTCCATGCTGGCCTTGTCCGGCGTCGTATACGGGCCTTTGACGTCATACACCTTGTCGATAATGGCGACGATCGCCTGACGGTCGGATTCATCCTTGTAATACTGCGCCGCCTGATTCAGCGCTTGCGCCTTGGTCTTCTTGTGAATCCGCCACGAGGCCACCTGCCCCGCAATATCGCCTAGCGCAAAACATTGATCGTTGACCGTTTGCGCCAACGCCTGTGAGGCCGGCTGTGCAAGGCAAATGGCCAGTGCCGCTGATACAACAGCTTGCTTCATGACTCAATCCTGTCGAGAGTGGGGCCGCCCTGCGTCGAAGCGATGACGTCCCGTCACCGCGGCGCCCCAACCGAAATGGCGATAGTTTAACGAGAAGTGGGCCGCAAGGTTGGCGGGGCTCGCGCATCGACGTGCTTCGGGTTGTCCTCGCGCAGGATTTTTCGATTCGGAAACGGGCGGTTATCATCTCGATCAACGACCCAACAAAGATGCCGCACATGAAAATCGCCACCTGGAATGTCAATTCGCTGAAAGTTCGCCAGCAGCATGTGATCGACTGGCTCGAAACGAGTCACATCGACGTTCTGTGCCTGCAGGAACTCAAGCTGCCCGACGAAAAATTCCCGCGCGCCGATCTCGAAGCCAAAGGCTATCGAAGCTGGTTTGCCGGGCAAAAAACATATAACGGTGTCGGCATTCTGGTGCGCGAGGGCCTGAACGTCGACGAAAGCACGGTTGTGCGCAATATCCCCGGCTTTGAAGATCCGCAACAGCGCGTGATTGCCGCAACCATCGAAGGCGTGCGTATCATTTCGGCCTATTTCCCCAACGGCCAGGCGCCGGGCACCGACAAGTTCGCCTACAAGCTGCGCTGGCTTGCTGCGTTGCACGACTGGGCGGCGGGTGAGCTCACTCAATACCCGAAGCTCGCGCTGCTCGGCGATTACAACATCGCGCCGGAAGACCGCGATGTACACGACCCGAAAGCGTGGGAAGGACAGAATCTCGTGTCGCCCGAAGAGCGCGCGGAATTCGTGCGGCTGGTCGGACTGGGACTCGTGGATGCGTTCCGCCTGTTCGATCAGCCGGACAAGATTTTCTCGTGGTGGGACTACCGGATGCTCGCGTTTCGCCGCAATGCGGGCCTGCGCATCGACCACATCCTGCTGTCGAAACCGCTCGCTCAAGCCTGCACATTCTGTGACGTCGACAAGACGCCGCGCAAATGGGACCAGCCGTCGGATCATGCGCCAGTGGTGGCGCAGATCGACTAACGCGCAACGAGGGCGCCGTCTGCGCGCCCTCGGTCTCCTCTACGCGGACTTCGAACCACCGAGGCAGCCCCACAGGAACTCGTACTCCATTGCATCATGCACGGCCTGCTCCAGTTCATCGGAGCCGCCGCCATGGCCGCCGTCCGTGTTCTCCCTGTACCACACGCGTGGCGCACCCAGCGACTGCATGCGCGCCACCATCTTGCGCGCGTGACCGGGATGCACGCGATCGTCGCTCGTCGAAGTCGTAAACAGTACAGGCGGATACACCACGTCCGCGCTCACCTGATGGTACGGCGAGTAAGCGGCCAGCACGCGCGCCTCGTCCGGCTCGTCTGGATCACCGTATTCGTCGATCCACGAGGCGCCCGCATGCAACAGGTGATAGCGGCGCATATCGAGCAAGGGCACTTCGCACACCACCGCGCCGAACAGGTGAGGCCGCTGCACCATGCACGCGGCGACCAGCAGGCCGCCGTTGCTGCCGCCCTTGATGCCCAGTTGCGCGGGCGTGGTCACGCCCGCGGCGACGAGCGCTTCGGCGACCGCAATGAAGTCGTCGAACGAGCGCTGCCGATGCTCGCCCTGCGCCGCGCGATGCCACTCGGTGCCGAACTCGCCGCCGCCGCGAATATGCGCCACCGCGAACACCCCGCCCTGCTCCAGCCAGCCGATCGCCGTTCCGGTCAGGTAGCTCGGCGTGAGCGGAATCGCGAAACCGCCGTAGCCGGTGAGCAGACAGGGGCGCGGGCTGGTTGGCGCACCCGCTGGCGCATCGAGCAACGCGCGTGGGCCGACGATCGTATAAGGCACGCGCGTACCGTCGGCGGATTGCGCGTGGCCTCGCTTCACGGTGTACGGCGCCGCGTCGAACTGCGTCGGCCAGCGGTCGAGCAACGCCCACTCGGCGAGATCGTCGCGCGCCAGATCGGCCATCCAGTATTCGGGCGGCAAAAGGTAATCGTCGACATCGACATAGACCTCGTCGTTGAGAGTCGGCTCGATCGGCGAGACATCCACCTGCGAGCTTTCGCGCGCGGGGAACGCGCGCGAGATCCAGGTCCACGCTCCATCGCCCGGCTGCTGCGGTTGCCATAGCACCGTCTTGCCCTGCACATCGTCCAGATACGAGACGATCAGATGATGCCGTGTATGCGTCCAGTCGCACGCCGAGGTCTGCGCGTTTGCCGTAAAGAGCGGCACGAAGCGGCGTGCGCCTGCGAGAAAGTCGCTCTCGCGGATGACGAGCAACGAGCCGCCCGGATAGTGCGCGTCCTCGCACGCCCAGTCGAGGCGCGGCTCGAACAGCAACCACCCTTCCCATCCGCCCACGCCGACATGCGATGGCACGTCGTAGCGCTGCCATGCGCCGGCGGCATCCAGGTAGAACGTGTCCGAATCGAAAAAATCGACGCTGCGTGTGACCGTATGCCGCACGTCGATCGGGTCATAGTTCGCGTCGACGCTGATGTCGTCGAACTCGCCGCGAAATACGACCGGCGCATCGGCGAGCGCGGTGCCACGCGTCCAGCGCCGCACTTCGCGCGGATAGCCGGAGCGCGTGAGCGACTTGCCACCCTTGTCCCAGCCGACATAGACCGTATCGCGATCGATCCACGACACCGCATGCTTGCCGGCCTTCGGCACCACGAAGCCGTCGCTGAGAAAGCACTGCGCAGCGAGATCGAACTCGCGCACCACCACGGCGTCGGAACCGCCGGGCGACAACGTCACCAGAGCACGATCGCCATCGGGATAGAGGATGTCGAGTTCGACACAGACCCACGGCGTATTTTCGGCGGCACCGAGCGCGTCGAAATCGAGCAGGTTCTGCCATTCATGGGTGCCCTTGCGCCAGTTCGCCCACGGCGTACGACGCCAGATGCCTTTGGGATTGGTCTCGTCCTGCCACAGGTCATAGGCCCACTCCTGCCAGCGATCCGGAATCACCGGCCGCTCACGCGGCAGATACGCCGCGGCCAGACGCTGCGTGAGCGAATCAAAGCGCGCCCCGGTGCACCACGCGGCGCGCGTGCGCGCGTTCTGCTGTTCGACCCACGCCAACACAGCCGGATCGTCAAGCGATTCAAGCGACAGAAAAGGGTCGGGAGAAAGCGGCCATGTCACAGCCCGGGAAGCGGATGAAGCACGAGAAGCGGAAAGAGGCATGGTAGGCCGTCGTAACTGAACAACGCCAATTATGCCTTGTGATCCACAAACGACCGGGGGCGCCGCTTTTCAGCAGCGCCCCCGCGTCAACTCGGTGCTACCGCAACCACCGCGCGAGCATCAAGGCTCGAGGTTGAGCTCCTGAATCTTGCGCGTGATCGTATTGCGGCCAATGCCAAGGCGTTCGGCCGCTTCGACCTTGCGTCCGCGCGTGAAGTCGAGCGCTTCGCGAATCACCGCCGCTTCGAAGCGCCGTGCGAGCTCGTCCATCACGTCCGCCGCGTTTTCACGCAGCATCCGCGCAACCTCCGTACGCAGGCCGCTTTCCCATGCGCTGACCACCGTGCTCGCCGGCATGCCGGGCAGCGAGGGCGCCTGCGGACTCAACACCGCGCCGTTTGCGCCGGTCTGACCCACGCCGCCGTTCGCCGGGTCCGTGCCCAGCGCACCGCCTGCGGCGATTTCCGCGCCGCCTGCTTGCGCAGGCATCAGATCGGGAGGCAGGTCCTTGATTTCGATGGTCTGGGCCGGCGCCATCACGGTCAGCCAGTTTGCGAGGTTCTCCAGTTGCCGCACATTGCCCTGGAACGGCAATGAGGCAAGATACGCGAGCGCCTCTTCGGATACGCGCTTTGGCTCCACGCCCAGATCGCGCGCACTCTTCTGCAAGAAGTGACGCGTCAGCAACGGGATGTCTTCACTGCGCTCGCGCAACGCCGGCAAACGCAGCCGGATCACATTGAGGCGGTGGTAGAGGTCTTCGCGGAACAGACCTTGCCGCACGCGCGATTCGAGATTCTGGTGCGTCGCGGCAATCACGCGCACATTCGCGCGCAACGGATTGTGACCGCCGACCCGATAGAACTGGCCATCGGAAAGCACGCGCAACAAACGCGTTTGCAGATCGAATGGCATGTCGCCGATTTCATCGAGAAACAGCGTGCCGTTCTCAGCCTGTTCGAAGCGGCCCTGGCGCATGGCCTGCGCGCCGGTGAAAGCGCCGCGTTCGTGGCCGAATAGTTCGGACTCCAGCAGATCTTTCGGAATCGCCGCGGTGTTCAGCGCAATGAACGGACCGTTCGCGCGTGGGCTATGTCGGTGCAGCGCACGTGCGACAAGTTCCTTACCGGTGCCTGATTCGCCGGTAATGAGCACGGTTGCAGCAGAATGGGACAGACGGCCGATCGCGCGAAACATGTCCTGCATCGCGGGGGCCTGGCCGAGCATTTCTGGTGCATCGGCGACCCGTTCGTCCCACGTTTGCTCGCCGCGCATGCTTTCGTCGACGGCGCGGCGAATCAGTTCGACCGCCTTGTCGACGTCGAACGGCTTGGCGAGGTATTCGAACGCACCGCCCTGAAACGCGGCGACGGCGCTGTCGAGATCGGAGAACGCGGTCATGATGATGACGGGCAAGCCCGGCACCTTGTCGCGCACCGTTTGCAGCAATTCGAGGCCCGAACCGCCGGGCATGCGGATGTCCGACACCAGCACCTGCGGGCTGTCGTGATCGAGCGCGACTGCCGCATCGCGCACGTTCGCGAAGCTGCGCGTCGCGAAGTTCTCACGGGCAAGGGCTTTTTCTAGCACCCAGCGTATCGATTGATCGTCGTCTACTATCCAGATCGGCTTCATATGGTCGTCAGAAGTCTTTAGGTGCGTGTGGTATTAGCAGTCGAGCGGCAGCAGAATCTGAAACTCGGTGTGGCCCGGCCGGCTCTCGACTTCGATCAGGCCATCGTGCTGCTGCACGAAAGTCTGCGCGAGTGTGAGTCCCAGACCGCTGCCATCTTCACGCCCCGAAACGAGCGGATAAAAAATGCGGTCGCGAATCTCATCGGGAATGCCAGGTCCGTTGTCGATGATATGCAAGTCCAATGCCAGCTTGCACAAGCGTTTTGAAACCGTGATCTTGCGCGCGATGCGCGTGCGCAATTCGATGCGCGCGTCGCCCTGCGAGATCCGCTCGCGCAATGCCTGCGCCGCATTGCGCACGATGTTGAGGACCGCCTGAATCAGTTGTTCCTTGTCACCGCGCAGATCCGGCACGCTCACGTCGTAGTCGCGTTCGACCGTGAGACCGCGCGGGAACTCCGCCAGAATCACGGCGCGCACACGCTCACAGACTTCGTGGATATTCACATCACCGACGATATGCGGATGACGGTGCGGTTCGAGCAAGCGGTCCACCAGCGTTTGCAGCCGGTCCGATTCCTTGATGATGACCTGCGTGTACTCGCGCAACTCGTCGCGTTCGCGCACACCGAGTTCGAACTCGAGCAGTTGCGCGGCGCCGCGAATGCCGCCGAGCGGATTCTTGATCTCGTGCGCGAGATTGCGGATCAGTTGCTTGTTGACCGCGGTGAGATCGTTGATGCGCTCTTCGCGGTCGGTGCGCAGATGCCGCTCGTTTTCGAAGAGCTCCAGCAGCACGTAGTCCTGCGCGCCTTCGAGGAAACCGACGATCGCATGCACATGCAAAGGTTCGTGTCCCTGGCGCTCCAGCACCGCGTCGAGGTGGGTGGCGTGAAAACGGTGTTCGGCGATTGCCGCGATGGTCGCCAGCAATTCGTCCGCGTTGGTAAAGATATCCGGCCACGCCATTTGCGTGAGTTGCCGGCGCGACAGATCGAGCATCGACTCCGCGGACGGGTTCGCAAACGCGACCCGCAGGGTGCGCTTGTCGAGCACGAGGACAACGGTGGGCAATGCCTCGAAGCCTGTCAGCAGACCGGATTCGACGAGCTGCGCGTTTTCCGACAGCGGCTCGGCATGACCTTTTCTTGCTTTGATCAGATTCTTCAAAACCATCTTGCAGTCTGGCCGATGAGAGATGGTGAGTCAGCAAACGTCCGCGCGTTGCAAACTGCCGCGCAAACGTTGCATAAGGCCTAACAAAAAAGGGACGGCGCCGCCGTCCCTGTGTGACCCGTTGATCAGTCACGCGCGTCGGACGTGCGCTTCGCCACAACTGCGGGGCGAAGCGCCATCGCCGCTTACAGCGAGTAGTACAGTTCGAACTCGACCGGGTGCGTGGTCATACGCACGCGTTGCAGTTCGGCTTCCTTCAGTTCCAGGTAAGCGTCGATCATCGAATCCGTGAACACGCCACCGCGCGTCAGGAACTCGCGGTCGGTGTGCAGGGCTTCCAGCGCCTGGTCGAGCCCGGCACACACGGTCGGGATCTTTGCATCCTCTTCCGGCGGCAGGTCGTACAGGTTCTTGTCGGCTGCTTCGCCCGGATGGATCTTGTTCTGCACGCCGTCCAGACCCGCCATCATCAGTGCCGAGAAGCACAGGTACGGGTTGGCCATCGGATCCGGGACGCGCGTTTCGATACGGCGGCCCTTCGGGTTGCTCACGTGCGGAATACGGATCGATGCCGAACGGTTGCGCGCCGAGTAAGCGAGCTTGACCGGTGCTTCGAAGTGCGGCACGAGACGCTTGTACGAGTTCGTCGTCGGGTTGGTGATGGCGTTGAGCGCGCGAGCGTGCTTGATGATGCCGCCAATGTAGAACAGTGCGAATTCCGACAGGCCGGCGTAGCCGTTGCCTGCGAACAGGTTCTGACCGTCCTTCCAGATGGACTGGTGAACGTGCATGCCCGAACCGTTGTCGCCGACCACCGGCTTCGGCATGAAGGTCGCCGTCTTGCCGTACGTGTGCGCCACGTTGTGCACGATGTACTTCAGTTGCTGCGTCCAGTCAGCGCGTTGAACCAGCGTCGAGAACTTCGTGCCGATCTCGTTCTGGCCCTGGCCTGCCACTTCGTGGTGATGCACTTCAACCGGGATGCCGATCTGTTCGAGCAGCAGACACATTTCCGAACGGATGTCCTGGAACGAATCCACCGGTGCGACCGGGAAATAGCCGCCCTTCAGACCCGGACGGTGACCCGTGTTGCCGCCTTCGAATTCCTTGCCCGAGGACCACGGTGCTTCTTCCGAACCGATCTTCACGAAGCAACCCGACATGTCCGTGTTCCACTGGACCGAGTCGAAAATGAAGAATTCCGGTTCCGGACCGAAGAACGCGGTGTCGCCGAGGCCCGAGCTCTTCAGATAGGCTTCTGCACGCTTTGCCAGCGAACGCGGGTCGCGCTCGTAGCCCTTGCCGTCAGCCGGTTCGACGACGTCGCAAGTCAGCACGAGGGTCGACTCTTCATAGAACGGGTCGATGAAGGCCGTATTGGTGTCCGGCACGAGCAGCATGTCCGACGCCTCGATGCCTTTCCAGCCGGCAATCGAAGAACCGTCAAACGCATGGCCGCTCTCGAACTTGTCTTCGTCGAATGCCGACACCGGCACCGAAACGTGTTGCTCTTTACCGCGCGTGTCGGTGAAACGGAAGTCGACAAACTTGACGTCCTCGTCCTTGACGATTTGCATGACGTCGGCCACGGATTTACTCATAACCTATCTCCTGATTAACGAATTGGCGGATTTAGCCGCCGCCCAAATCTAGCTGACCCGTCGCGGCACGTCTACCTCGCATTTCATTCATGCGCAAGCGAACCCCGAAAACTGCCCGACCGATCGATCGGCACCAAATAAGCAGCTTCCATGCCATGTATGCGCCAAGGCGGCGCAAAGCCTGTTCTCACGCGCGTTGACGGGGAATCCGCGCACCCTTACAAACGTGAACGGACCCTGTTTGCCCCACCCGTGGCACCATGATAGTGCAATCGCCGGATGCCCCTCTTTGGAAATCCCTATCATGGGGCATTCGACCAGCACCGCACCTTTTCGGGGCATTTCCTCGTGCGCGCTTCGTGAACTCGCGGGTCGCGGCGTGCAGCACGCATGACGGAGCGCTCGCGCTAGAATGGTCATTTGGTCCGAAGGAGATTTGCTGTCATGAGTACGCTCGAACAGTTGTACGCGCAGGCCGAAAAGCGCCGTCTCGACAACCAGCTGCCCTACGCGGGCGCGGTATCGCCCGCCGAGGCCTTCGAGCTTCTCCAACTCGACCCGCGTACCCGCCTCGTCGACGTGCGCACTCGCGCGGAACTCGACTGGGTGGGCCGGCCGGTGATCGGCGACGGACAGTACGCGCATGTCGAATGGACGCGCTATCCGGGCGCGGTGCCGAATCAGGAATTCCTCGCGCAACTGAGCCAGGTGGCGACACCCGATACGCCGGTGCTGTTCCTGTGCCGCAGCGCGGCGCGCTCCAAACTGGCGGCGATCGCCGCCACACAAGCGGGCTTCGCGAAGGCGTTCGACCTGCTGGAAGGTTTTGAAGGCGACAAGGACGGCCAGGGGCATCGCAAGATGGTCTCGGGCTGGTGCTTCCGTGGGTTGCCGTGGATTGGGGCCTGAGTTTCCCCGAACCTGAGCCGCACGCCGGCGACGCATTGACTGCATCGTCGGCGCGGGATGTGACAGGACAATGATGCAGTGCTGCGCGCCGCGCGCTCACGGCGCGCGAACTTCCGGGGCCGCGGTCTTGCCTGGCGGATCAGTTACGCGGCTTTTCCGGGGCCGGCGTCTCGTGTTCGATAATGTCGCCGCCTAGCAGATGCACCCCCTCACGCAGCTTCACGAACGCTGCGGCGACAGCTTCCGGCTCACCCTTCACGCCGAGATCGATGTGGCGGCGCGCATAGATACCGCCCCGCTCCGCGTCTCCCACACTCGGCAAGCTGAACACGCGGACGCCCGGGAAGTCGTGCTCGATCTTCTCCATCAGCGGCGTCAGCGTCGATTCCGGCAATTCGAATACCAGCAGCGACTTTTCCGCATGCGGCATGGCGTGATGCAGATGCGCGTAGCGCGTATCCAGCACCCACTCGATCATTGGCCATGCCATCACCGGGAAGCCCGGCACGAAATGGTGATCGCCAACCGAGAAGCCCGGAATCTTGTTGTAGCCGTTCGGGATGATCGACGCGCCGCGCGGATACGTGCCCATGTTGAGGCGGTGACGGTTCTCGGGCGAATCGATGTCGAGCGGAGTCGGCGAGTTGGCCGGATGCATGTCGCGAATCCGCTCGCGGATCAGCTCCGCCGCTTCCGGGTGCAGTTCGAGCGGCACGTCGAGCGCCGCAGCGGCGCATTGCCGCGTGTGATCGTCCGGTGTCGCACCGATGCCGCCCGTCGAAAACACGATATCGCCCGAGGCGAGCGTGCGGCGCAGGGTCGCGGTGATGCGCTCAGGATCGTCGCCAATGTACTCCGCCCAGCCAAGCGACAACCCGCGTGCGGTCAGCAGTTGAATGACCTTGGGCAGATGCTTGTCGACCCGCCTGCCCGACAGGATTTCGTCGCCTATGATGATGACGCCAAATGCCATTGCGGCCTCTCAGATAAATTCAGTAAGGAACCACCGGCGCCACGTGCCGCGCGCCGCTTTCTTCGGCGCGCATGCGCTGCAGCGCGCGCAGACAGTAATAGCCGAACCACAGCGCCGAAAAGACCAGGATGAATGCATAGATCCAGATCGTCGCCGCGGTGATCACCGGAAACAACACGATCAGCCAGACCGACGACGCCCATAGCAGCGTCGGCAGCGAGCCGAGCAAGCCGCTCGCCACGCCGATCAGCAGCAGCGGCAAACGGTAGCGGCGCACCAGCTCGCGCCGCTCGTCACGGCTCGCATGTAGCGCGAGCGCGTCGTACGTCATGACGCGGTAAGTGAGCCAGCCCCATAGCAGTGGCGGAATCAGCGCGAAAAACGGCGGAATCAGCCAAAGCGGCAGCGTGACGATCAGCAGCACCAGACAGACGAGCGTGGTCCACAGTGCCTGCGCGAGACTACCGTACCACGTTCCGCCGCGACGCATTTCCAGGCTGGCAAACTGCCGCGCCGACAGATGGCGGATCACGCCCGGCATGGATAGGGTCGCGATCAGCATCAGGACGGTCATCACGATCAGCGGAATCGCCATGGCAATCACAATGAACGGCGCAAGCGCCGCATGCAGCGACGAAAATCCGAGCCAGTCGAACAGGTGATACAGCGTCGTCGTAAACGACCAGCTTTCGAGCCACACGCGCGTGGTGCCGATCAGCGTCTGCCAGGAAAACCACAGGATCACGCCCCACACGACCGTCGCCGCGAAAAACGGCACAAAAGTCAGCCAGAGCATGCGCGGGTGGAGCGCGCTTGCCAGCGCGCGCCCGAACGAGCGCAACAAATCATTCATGCGAGCCAGTGCAAGTGAACGAAACGGTTGGACAAAGGGACGCCGCGCAACAAACGGAGACGGCGGCACACGTGGACAGGATAAACCACGCGCGGTGCGGCCGGTAGCACCGGTCATCGCGAAGACGGGAAATGGCAGGTTGCGCGAGGGGCTGCACGGGCTTGCCCTGCGCGGACCGACAGGTGGGGACGATCCGCGGTAATTCAGCGGCGGGTCTGCGCCAGGTCTGCGGCAATACAGCGAAGGAATTTCCAGCTGGCGAGAGACCGCCGCTGTCAGACGGCCGTTGCGTCATTGCCCCGCGTGGCACGCTTCTTCGACGACAGGCGCCCCGCGATACGCACGAACGCGAGCCCATGCTGTGCCCAGAAACCCTCGCCATAACGGCGTCCGTCGAGCTGGTCGCGAATGCCGGTTGGCTCCATTTCGCGGCTCCACGACACGCTGCCGAACAGCATGTCCCACCACGGAAACAGCACGCCGAAGTTGCAGCCGTACTTGAGGCCTTCGCGAGCGTAGCCGATTGCATGATGGCGGCGGTGGAACGTCGGACTCACCAGAAGCCGCTCACCGAGCCAGCCGAAATACAAGCGGATATTGGCGTGCTGCACGCTCTGCGCCAGGTTGGTGACGGCGACCAGCACGACGAACTGCGATGGGGGCACACCGATCACAAGCGCGATGGTCGCAAAGAAACAGGCTTGCAGCAGATCGTCGAGCAGATGATTGCGGTCGTCGGACCAGAGCGACATCTGACGCTGGCTGTGATGCACGGCATGGAGTTCCCACCAGAGCCCGAAACGATGTTCGAACCGGTGATACCAGTAGCCGGCAAAGTCCAGCACCAGCAGATACATCGCAAACGTGACGATGGGTTGCGTGGTCACGCCGGGCCACAGATTGTCGAATTCAAGACTCGCAATATCGTGCAGACGCAGCCAGCTCTGCACGCTATCAAAGAAGGGCTGCAGCGCGAAAAAGAAAAACAGGTTGAGGATGCCGAGCTTGGCGATCCACGTATAGAGCACGTCGACGCGCACCGCCTTACGATTCTCCCACCGCTCGACCGGGCGCAATGCTTCGAGCGGACGCAGCACGGCATACATGGCGAGCACTTCGAAAACACCCACGATCACCCAGTACAGGCTATCGAACGTGTCTTCGTCGTAGTCCATCAGGTTGAAGCGGAACAGAAGCGGCTGCACGAGATCCACGTACAGCAGCGTCTGCACGGTCGAGACCAGGCTGTCGAGAGAAGAGAAAATCAGATGAAACATGATGCTCGCTTTACCTCAGCTATGACGCCGCAGGGCCTTCCCGCCCTGCTGCGCGCCGATGCCCCGCTCATGCCCCGCTTACGCCCCATTCGGCGCGGTCACCGGCGCGCGGTCGAAGAAATAGATGCCGTGCGGCGAACGGCCGACGGCGATGGTCTGGATCAGCTTGCGCGTATTCAGATCGATGATACCGATGTGCTTCGCGAAGCGGAACGTGACCCACAGATAGCGTTTGTCCGAGGACAATTCCATGTCGTCCGGTCCGGGCATCAATCCGCTGATGTCGCCGACGTTGGTGAGGGTGTCTTCGTCGATGATGCTGATCGTGCTCGCGACGCGATTGGACACGGCCACATGCTTGCCATCCGCCAGCGAGCGGAAGTTGTGCGCTCCGTTGCCGGTCTGGATGGTCTTCACGATCTTCTGGTTACGCCAGTCCACCACCGCCACATAGTCCGCGCCGGTCATGCCGACCAGCAGGTACTTGTCGCCCGGCGTCATCCACAGGCCGGCCGGCACCTTGCCGACCTTCATTTTCCACTTCACTTCCTGCGTGGCCAGGTCGACCGCCGCCAGCTCGCCCGAGACCTGCAACGTGACGAAAACGGTCTTGCTGTCGTTCGTGAAAGCCAGGTGGCTAGGCATCACGGCGAGCGGCAAACGCTTCGCGAGCGTCATATTGTTCTGCGCGTCGTAGTGGTAGATGTCGAGGCGGTCCAGACGCAGGCCCGTGGTGACGAGCCATTTGCGGTCGGGCGAAAAACCGATCTGATACGGATCTTCGATGTTCTCGACCCAGCGCTGTACCTTGCCGGTTTTCGGGTCGACGAACATCAGGTTGTTCGACACCGAATTGGCCACGATCAGCGACGAGTTGTCCGGAGTCGCCATCAGGTGATGCGGCTCCTTGCCGGTGGGCACCGTGCCGACGACCTGGCGCGTCGCTTCATCAATGAGGCTGAGGGTGGCCTCGCCGGAGTTGAGCACGATCACGTTGTTGGCGTGGGCAGCGGGGGCTAGCAGGCCTGCTGCGGCGACCAGCGCCGCGCTTGCGGCGAATGTGGCGCTCAAGCCGCGGAAAAGAAATTTGCGCATGAAAACTCACTTCGAAGAACACCTTGCATTGTAAAGCGTTTGTTAGCGCAAGCGGTTGATCCGGATGGGGTATCGACAGCAAAAAGGTTGCGGCGCACCACGGCGGGGGAAGCCGGCGATGCGGCGCCGGCTGATCCTTTCTCCAAAGTTGAATGCCAATCACGTCAGGTTACCTATGGCGAACGGATAACCCTGGCCGGATCTGCCACGGGATATTAACGAGAATATAAATTTCCGCTCAACCCACCCATCAACGTATTGTTGAACTCTTACATGTACGCCATATCAATAAGAATCAGTAAGAATTTTCTCGATTTAATTTATTTTAAAACATCTATTTACAGTTCAAAAAATAAAATTGATCTGACGCATACTTTTTAAGAATTCACTTATATCGACGGTGCCCCGCCCTGTCTGACAATCGCCGCGATCATCGCCCATGCTCTTAACCATGGTGGACACGAGGGCGTGAAGCATTCGGTCAGAACGCGCGGAAAATTTCAGCAGGACAGAGACAGACGGAGAAACCGCGGTCGGTATGTCAAATTTTGTGCGCGGCCAAAAAGGGCGATGGCGCTTCCCTGATTCGAATGCATTTTTACGCCAGCCACGCTAGTAATACCGCGGAGTTTTTTTAAGCATGAACAGAATCTATAAATCGGTTTGGAATGAAACGACGGGCGCGTGGGCCGCAACGTCGGAAACGGCGCGCTCGAAGTCGAAGCGCGGCGTGTCGCGCAAGCTGGTGATGGCGCGCGCTTTGATGGCGGGGGTGGTAATGACGGGAGCGGCCGGCGCGTACGCGCAGAGTTCGGCTGATTATTTCGATGCAACCGGAGCTGGCACTGTCCTCGACAGCGCAGCCTTCGCCGGGCTCAACGCGCAAGCCGTCGCAGCCGGGGTCGGCGCCTCGGCGTCCCAGCAATATTCGATCGCGATCGGCAGCAATTCGAATGCGAGCAATAGCGGCTCGATCGCCATCGGCGCCAATGCGTTCTCGAGCGGCGTCGGTGCATTGGCAAACGGCACGGCCGCAAGGGCGGGCAGCGACAACGCCACCGCCGTCGGCACACAAAGCGCGGCGCAAGGTATCGGCGGCACAGCGCTGGGCGCCCGCACCGCAGCGTCTGCAGCCAACTCCGTCGCAATCGGCTACGCCGCCAATGCTTCGGCGAGCAACAGCGTCGCCCTCGGTGCGAACTCGACTACCACGGCCAATCTGACCACCACCGCTTACACGCCGAATGGTGCCGGCGCCACGGCAATCGCCGCGAGCACCGCCAAAGGTGAAGTGTCGGTTGGCTCCGACAAAAACGAACGCCGAGTGACGAACGTCGCCGCCGGATCCGCGGACACCGACGCGGTCAACGTCAGTCAGTTGAAGTCCGTCGACAACGAAGTCGGCGCGATCAGCACCCAGGTCAACACCATCAGCGGTCAGGTCACCACCATCAGCGGCCAGGTCAATACCCTCAGCAACCAGGTCAACACCATCGCCGACAGCGGCACCTTGCACTATTTCAAGGCCGAAGGCCTCGCCGACGGTTCGGACGACGCGCTCGCCGGCGGCACGCATGCAGTCGCGGCAGGTGCAAGCGCCTCGGCCAGCGGCGACTATTCGGCGGCGTTCGGCTACGGCGCGCAGGCGTCCAGCACGGGTTCGGTTGCCATCGGCGAAAATGCAACGGCTTCGAACGGTGTTGCAATCGCCGCCGGAGTCGGGGCGAATGCCAACGGCCTCGGATCTGTTGCATTGGGTGGTTATTCCACTGCGGGCAGCATGGGCACCGCTATCGGTGCCTATTCAACCGCCAGCGGCACCAATTCCGTCGCACTCGGCCAACTTTCGGTGGCTGACCAGGACAACACCGTCTCGGTCGGGTCGGCAACCAGCCAACGTCGCATCACCAACGTAGCAGCGGGCGTCGACCCGACTGACGCCGTCAACCTGAGCCAGTTGCAAGCCGCCACGGCCAGCGCCGCCGCAACCTCGCACTATTTCAAGGCAGACGGTCTTGAGAACGGCCAGGATGACGCGATCGCCAGCGGCGACCACGCCGTCGCAATCGGCAGCGGTGCCCTCGCCTCTGGCCCTCAGGCTTTCGCAGCGGGCACCAGCTCGTGGGCAACCGGCACGCACAGCACGGCTGTGGGTACCCTCTCATGGGCGTATAGCGACAACTCAACCGCGCTTGGCGCCAACTCGGTCGCGGGCAGCATCGGCGATCCGACCGTCACCGCCGCTACTGCCGTCGGCTCCTACGCCCAGGCTACCGCGCAAAACGCCACCGCCATCGGCAATCAGGCCACCGCCAGCGCCGACAACTCAGTCGCCCTGGGCCAAGGCTCCGTGGCCGATCGGGCGAACAGCGTCTCGGTCGGCTCGGCCGGCAACGAACGCCAGATCACCAACGTCGCCGCCGGTATCGCCGATACCGACGCCGTCAACGTCTCGCAGTTGAACGCCGTCGCAAGTCAGGCCAGCGCAGCAGCGGCCAAGGTCGACGGCGCGGTGATGTATGACACCAACGCGGACGGCACCGTCAACAGGAACAGCGTCACGCTCGGTGGTGATGGCGGCACAGTCATCCACAACGTCGCAGATGGCGTGATCGCTACCGACGCGGTCAACCTCGGTCAGCTCGATGCCGCGATCGGCAGCGCGATCAGCAACATCTCCGGCAACACCGGCAGCGCCTTCTTCAGCGCCGACGGCGACACCAACACCGAAGCCGCCCAATCATCCGGCACGCATTCGATCGCAGCCGGCGCCAATGCGCAGGCATCCGGCACGAACGCCGTTGCCATGGGCGCGAACTCGGTCGCAAGCGGCAACAACACGACGGCACTCGGTGCAGGCGCAAACGCCAGCGCCGACAACGCGGTCGCATTGGGCCAGGGTTCAGTCGCAGATCGCGCCAATACGGTGTCGGTGGGCGCGGCCGGTCAGGAACGCCAGATCACCAACGTCGCCGCCGGTGTGCAGGGCACGGACGCCGTCAACGTCAACCAGATGAACCAAAGCGTGAGCAACGCGTTGGGCGAGTCGAAGGGCTACACCGACGACCAGATCCGTTCCGCGCGCCGCGATTCGTACGGCGGCACAGCGTCGGCACTGGCGGCCGCGGGTCTGCCTCAAGCGGTTCTGCCCGGTCATGGCATGGTGGCGGTCGCGGGGGGCACGTATGCCGGCCAATCGGCCATTGCGCTCGGCGTATCGCAACTGTCCGAGACCGGCAAGTGGGTCTACAAGGTGCAAGGCACCAGTGATTCGCGTGGCCAGTTCGGCGCGTCGATCGGCGCCGGCATGCACTGGTAAAAACGAAGGTCTTGTCTCGCCCGATAACCGCGAGCAGCGAGTGGATGCAGGTCCGGGCGGACCTGCATCTTTTGCGCGACACCGGGTCGTTCATCCGGTGTCGCGCTTTTTTCTCCTCCGGTGCCGTGGACGCCGTGCTGACGGACTTGCAGCATCAAGCTTCAGGGGCCGCTTCCACGAGGTGACAGCCGTGCCCTCACCGCTGCATCGACTCCCACACCTTGTACAGCCGTTTGACCGATACCGGCATCGGCGTGCGCAACTCCTGCGCGAAAAGCGAAATACGCAACTCCTCCAGTAACCAGCGGAATTCCGCGAGCCGCGCATCGGCGACGCCGCCGCGCTGCGCGAGCGCGCGCTGATAGTTCTGCAGCAAGGGCTGAAACTCGGCGAACTGCCGTGCGTCGCGGGCCGCGTCGGCTTTCAGCTTGTCGACTCGCAGCGCAATGCCTTTCAGATAGCGCGGAAAATGTGATAGCTGCGCATAAGGCGTGTCGATCACGAAGCGTTTGCCGATCAGCGCATCAAGCTGGTTTTGCAGATCCGCGTAGGCTGCCGTGAATGACTTCGCCTGCACGAGCTTCTTCGTCACCGCGGCATACTCGCTAAGAATCTGCCCCACCAGGCGCGCGATCTCCTGCGCAAGCAGCGTCAACCGGCTGCGCCCTTCGTCGCGCCGTGTGTGAAACGACACGTCGTCGTCCGGCAGCGGATCCTGCAAGCAGGCGCGATCGAGCGCGGTATCGATCAACTGGTCGCGCAACTCTTCCTGCGTGCCGCGCGGCATGAACTGCATGGCCATTTCGCGCAGACCGGGCAGATTCTTCTCCAGATACCTGATCGGCTCCTTCAACTGCAGCGCGAACAGACGGCGCAATCCCGCGCGGTGAATGCGCGCGGCCTCATCGGGCGAATCGAACACCTCGACATCGCAATGCGTGCCGCGGTCGACGAGAGCCGGGTAACCGAACAGCGTTTGCCCGCCGCGGCGAATTTCCAGCAACTCGGGCAGCTTGCCGAAGTTCCACGTAGTGAGCTTTTCGTAGAGCGCGGTCGTGGGCGTGCCGTCCTGCGCCGAGGTTTGTGGAACCGCAGTCCCGCGTGCTACGCGGTTCGCATGCGCGTCGCGTGCGGCTCCAGCCACACCGGCCCGCGCCGCTGCATTGCCACCATCCGCACCGGCAGAGCGGGCCTCACCCGTTGCGGCGCCCACGGCATCCGCCAGCGCCGCACCCGCCGCGCCTGAGGCAATCTTCTGAAAATGCTGCTGCGCCTGGGCGCCCAGTTCCGCACGCAATTGCGCGAGATTGCGGCCCATCGCAAGCTGCCGCCCGTGCTCATCCACGACCTTGAAGTTCATGAACAGATGCGCCGGCAGCGTCTCAAGCTTGAAGTCGGACTGTTTCATCGCGACCTGGGTCTGCTCACGGACGTCGGCAATCAGCGTCTCGAGCAGGCCACCCGCGCCGAAGCGCGGACCGCCATGCCGCTCGACAAAGGCCGCCGCATATTCCGGCAGCGGCACGCAATGCCTGCGCAGCTTCTGCGGCAATGATTTGAGCAGCAGTTGCGCCTTCTCCTTCAGCATGCCCGGCACGAGCCATTCGCAGCGCCGCGCGTCCACCTGATTCAGCGCGTACAGCGGCACGGCGAGCGTGACGCCGTCGCGCGGCGAACCCGGTTCGAAGTGATAGGTCAGCGCCATTTCGACACCGGCCATCGTCATCCGCTTCGGGAACAGGTCGGTTGTGACGCCGGCCGCTTCGTGGCGCATCAGATCGTCGCGCGACAGATACAGCAGGCGCAATTTCTCTTCCGGCTGGCCGCTTTTCTTCACTTCGTCGCGATACCAGCGCTCGAACGACGCGCCCGTATAGATGCCTTGTGGAAGCGCCTGATCGTAATAGGCGAAGATCAGTTCGTCGTCGACCAGCACGTCCTGGCGGCGCGACTTGTGTTCGAGCTGCTCGATATCCGCGAGCAGCTTGCGGTTATGCGCGAAGAACGCGAGCTTCGTGTCGAATTCGCCCTCGACCAGCGCGCCGCGAATGAACAACTCACGGGCTCGCGCCGGATCCTGCTTGCCGAAGCTCACGCGGCGGCGGTGATAAACCGGCAAGCCGTACAACACCGCGCGCTCATACGCGGAGACCTGCGCCGCGCGCTTTTCCCAATGCGGCTCCGAAAGCGACTTCTTCAGCAGATGCGCGCCAATCCGTTCGATCCACTCCGGCTCGATCTTCGCGATACATCGCGCGTAGAGCCGGCTGGTCTCGACCAGTTCTGCGGCCATCACCCATTTGCCGGCCTTTTTCACCAGCGCCGAGCCCGGCCACAGATAGAACTTGATACCGCGTGCGCCGAGGTAATACGGCTCGTCGTCGGCTTTCAGGCCGATGTTGCCGAGCAGGCCCGTCAACAAGGCGAGATGGATCTGCTCGAAGGTCGCTTCGGCCTCGTTGAGCCGCCAGCCGTGCTCACGCACCACCGTCAGCAATTGCGAATGCACGTCACGCCATTCGCGCAGACGTAATTGCGAAAGAAAATTCGCGCGGCACTCGTCCTGCAACTGCCGGTTCGATTTCTTGTGCGCAATCGCTTCTTCGAACCAGTTCCAGATCTTCAGCCATTGGAGGAATTCGGAACGCTCGTCGGCGAAGCGCCGATGGGCCTGGTCGGCCTGCTCCTGCGCTTCGATCGGCCGGTCGCGCGGGTCCTGCACCGACAGCGCGCTCGCGATGATCAGCACTTCCTTTAATGCCTGCTGATCGCGCGCGGCGAGAATCATCCGGCCGACCCGCGGATCGAGCGGCAGGCGCGCGAGTTCGCGGCCGAGCGGCGTGAGCTCGTTGTCGTCGTCGACGGCGCCGAGTTCGTTCAGCAGCTGATAACCGTCGGCAATTGCGCGGCCAGGCGGCGGTTCGATAAACGGAAAGGTTTCGATCGCCGTCAGATGCAGCGACTTCATCCGCAGAATCACCGACGCCAGCGACGAGCGCAGAATCTCCGGGTCCGTGAAACGCACGCGCGACTGGAAATCCGTTTCCTCGTAGAGTCGAATGCACACACCGTCTGCAACGCGTCCGCATCGTCCGGCGCGCTGATTGGCGGCCGCCTGCGAAATCGACTCGACCTGCAACTGCTCGACCTTGTTGCGGTACGAGTAGCGCTTCACGCGCGCCAGACCCGTATCGACGACGTAGCGAATCCCCGGCACCGTCAACGAGGTTTCCGCAACGTTGGTCGCCAGCACGATGCGGCGCGCGTTCGATGCGCGGAACACACGCTCCTGCTCGGCCGCGGACAGCCGCGCGAACAACGGCAGAATCTCCGTGTGCGGGGGGTGGTGCTTGCGCAGCGCCTCCGCGGCGTCGCGGATTTCGCGCTCGCCCGGCAGGAACACCAGCACGTCGCCTGGGCCTTCGCGGCACAGTTCATCCACTGCGTCGACGATCGCGTCCATCAGGTCGCGGTCGGTCTCGCGCTGAGTCTTCGGCCGTTCGCGCGAGGACGGCGCGGCGCCTTCCGCGGCTTTCACAGCCGGGCTGTCTTCCGCCACCGGGCGATAGCGCACCTCGACCGGATACAAACGGCCGCTCACCTCGATCACCGGCGCGGGCTGGTCGGCGCTGCCGAAATGGCGCGCGAAACGATCCGCGTCGATGGTCGCGGACGTCACAATCACCTTCAGCTCGGGGCGCTTTGGCAGAATCTCGCGCAGGTAGCCAAGCAGAAAGTCGATGTTCAGACTGCGCTCGTGCGCTTCGTCGATGATCAGCGTGTCGTACGCCTTCAGCAGCGGATCGGTCTGCGTTTCCGCGAGCAGAATGCCGTCCGTCATCAGCTTGACCGATGCGCCGGGCGACAGGTTGTCCGTGAAACGCACCTTGTAGCCGACCACTTCGCCGAACGGCGTGCCGAGTTCTTCGGCAATGCGCCGCCCCGTCGCCGAGGCCGCAATCCGGCGCGGCTGCGTATGGCCGATCAGACCCGCGCCGCCCGCGCCGAGTCCGCGCCCGAGTGCGAGGCAGATCTTCGGCAACTGGGTGGTCTTGCCCGAACCGGTCTCGCCCGAGACGATCACGACCTGATTTTCCGCGATCGCGCGCGCGATTTCCTCGCGCCGGCCAGACACCGGCAGCGCTTCGGGGAAGGTGATCGGCGGAATCGGGTTCGGCTCGACGACGCGCGTGGGGCGCGCCGCTCGTGCCTCGCGTGGCTCGCGCCGCTCTTGACGAGTGCCTTGCGGTGGCGGCTTGCTACCTTCCTGCGTGGGTTTGCGCGGCGCAGCCTGCTGCGGCTTCGGCGCAGTTTTTTGCGGGTGCGAGCGCCCGTCACGGCGCGCCTGCGCCTCATGCGGCTGCGTGGGAGTGGGCTGGGTCGGCGTTTGAGTCGGCGTTTGGGCTGGCGCGGAAGGCTGCGCAGGCGCGTGCGCGGCGTCTCCGGCGCGCCGAGGCTCGCGTGCGGATTCCGTAGCACCGCGAGGGGTATCGGGAGCCGCGCCGCGAGCGACATCGCCGGCGCGGGTTTTGTCCGCATCCGACGCGGCTTTCTGATTCGCCCCAGCGGGACTTTTGGGTACATTCGACATGGGGGCGCATTATAATCCCGGGCATGAATTCCCAAACCGACCTCGTCCCCACGCCCGCGAGCGCTCCGGCCCCGTCCGGCGCTGCGGAATCCGACTCGCAACACGCGCAATTCGTCGACTGGATGCGCTCGGTCGCCCCCTATATCCACGCGTTCCGCAACAAGACGTTCGTCGTCGGGTTCGGCGGCGAGGTGGTGCATCAGGGGCTGCTGAACGCGCTGGTGTCGGACATCGCGCTGCTGCAGGCCATGGGCATCCAGATCGTGCTGGTGCACGGCTCGCGGCCGCAGGTCGAAGAGCAGATGAGCCTGCATGGCGTGGAGTCCGAGTTTTCGCACGGCATGCGCATTACCGATGCGCGCGCGCTGGAATCCGCGAAAGAAGCGGCCGGCGAAGTGCGCCTGGACATCGAGGCGGCGATCAGCCAGGGTTTGCCGAACACGCCCATGGCGCACGCGCACATCAGCGTGGTGTCCGGCAACTTCGTGACGGCGCGTCCGGTCGGCATTCTCGACGGCGTGGATTTCGCCCACACCGGCGTGGTACGCAAGATCGACGCGGATTCGATTCGCCACTCGCTGGCAAGCCGCAAGCTCGTGCTGCTCTCGCCTCTCGGCTTCTCGCCCACGGGCGAAGCGTTCAACCTGGCCATGGAAGATGTGGCGTCCGCGGCGGCCATCGCGCTGCGCGCCGACAAGATCGTGTTCCTGACCGAAACGCCAGGCCTGATGCAAGACGGCGAAGACGGCCCGGAACTGGTCCGCGAACTCTCGCTCGACGACGCCTACAAGCTGCACGAGAGCGGCGAAGTCACCGGCGACGCGGGTTTCTATCTGAAGCATTCGATCCGCGCCTGCCGCGGCGGCGTCGCGCGGGCGCACATCATTCCCTATGCGCTGGACGGCAGCCTGCTGCTCGAACTGTTCCTGCACGATGGCGTGGGCACGATGATCTCGTACGAGAATCTCGAAAGCCTGCGCGAAGCCACGCCGGACGACGTAGGCGGTATTCTGGCGCTGATCGAGCCGCTCGAATCGGACGGCACGCTGGTGCGGCGCGGACGTCACCAGATCGAACGCGACATCGACCATTTCTCGGTGATCGAGCACGATGGCGTGCTGTTCGGCTGCGCGGCGCTGTATCCGTACACGCAGGAGCGCATCGGCGAGATGGCATGTCTCACCGTCGCGCCCGAAGCGCAAGGCACCGGCGACGGCGAGCGGCTACTCAAGCGTATCGAACAGCGGGCCCGCGCGCGCGGCCTCACACGCATTTTCGTGCTGACCACGCGCACCGAACACTGGTTCCTGAAACGCGGCTTCGTGAAGGTAACGGTCGACGACCTGCCGGAAGATCGCCGCCGCCTCTATAACTGGCAGCGCAAGTCGCTCGTGCTGATGAAACAGCTCTGAGCGTCCCCAAATAAAAACGGCTGCCGCATCACCCCACACTGAATAACAGGAGAATCACAGCATGGCTCGTATGGTTCAATGCGCGAAGCTCGGCAAGGAAGCCGAAGGCCTCGATTTCCCGCCGCTGCCGGGCGAACTCGGCAAGCGGATCTACGAAAGCATCTCGAAGGAAGCCTGGCAGGCGTGGCTCAAGCAGCAGACCATGCTGATCAACGAAAACCGCCTGAACATGGCGGATCCGCGGGCGCGCCAGTACCTGATGAAGCAGACCGAGAAATTCTTCTTCGGCGAGGGCGCGGATCAGGCATCGGGCTACGTGCCGCCATCGCAGAGCTGAGCGACGGCTTTCGCTTGCCGGTAGGGTTGCCGGTCCGCGTGCACCAAAAAATCCGCGCCAGGTGCGCGGATTTTTTTCGTCTGAAGGATGCGCAAAGAGCCGCTTTTTGCATTGCGCCGCGCCCGTTTTCAGTCTCCGTTTTCACCGCCGGAACGCGCCAACCCAAGGGTCATTTTCACCCCGAATCCAGCCTCTTCCCCGGTCTCCGAAAATTCGCCGTAGCCCCCAGCCCGCAAGGGATTGAGCGTCATTTCCAGCACTCCCCACCACAACCGCGTTTGCGCGATCCTCCGTCATCGTGCTATCATGTCGCTCGTTTCAACAGTCTTTAACCATCAATCGCGTTCAATTCATGGTGTGGCGCCGTGCGCGGCGCGCCTCGGATTGAGCTGTTTTTAGACAAGAAGGCTTGTCGGTCGCTTCGCGGTTCAGGTCACGCATCCGTCGCGAAAATCACCGGCCTTTTTCGTTTCAAGCCTGACAGCGGCGCGCAGGGCATTCCGTGTCCCCAGCGTCCTCATGCATCTGCCCCCCTTCCACGGCCACGCAGATGCAACGACTAGCAACAACGTAGACCAGTGCATTTCCGCGAAACGTACGCGGGGCATGGGCGTTTGCTTTTTCTTTTTGCGCCCCTGCACGGCTGATGTGCCTTCTGGCCGCGCAACCGTCGCCCTTGTCGCCCTTATCGCGAAACTGCACTTCCCCAGCACCCGTGGCGGAACGTTCATGCGCGTTTTCATGAGTTTCGTCGCAGTCATTGGAGTATTCACCTTGACCGCTTCCAGCAACGGCTTCTGGCGACACAACCAACAAGAACAACGCCTTTCCCTCGACGACATCACGGTCGTCGACAAATCCCTCCTCAAGCGGGCCGTCGGCGCCATGGCGCTCGGCAACGCCATGGAATGGTTCGACTTCGGCGTGTACAGCTACATCGCCGTCACGCTCGGCAAAGTCTTCTTCCCGTCGAGCAGCCCGTCCGCGCAGTTGATCGCCACCTTCGGCACCTTCGCGGCGGCCTTCCTCGTGCGTCCGGTGGGCGGCATGGTATTCGGGCCGCTTGGCGACCGCATCGGACGTCAGCGCGTACTCGCGATGACCATGATCATGATGGCGCTCGGCACCTTCGCGATCGGCCTGATTCCGAGCTACGCCACGATCGGCATCTTTGCGCCGGTCCTGCTGCTCGTCGCACGTCTGGTGCAAGGCTTCTCGACCGGTGGCGAATACGGCGGCGCCGCCACCTTCATCGCCGAGTTTTCGACGGACAAGCGCCGCGGCTTCATGGGCAGCTTTCTCGAATTCGGTACGCTGATCGGGTATGTCCTCGGCGCCGGCACGGTTGCCGTGCTGACCGCCACGCTATCGCACGAGGCGCTGTTGTCGTGGGGCTGGCGTGTGCCGTTCCTGATCGCGGGTCCGCTGGGTCTGGTGGGTCTGTACATCCGGATGAAGCTCGAAGAAACGCCCGCGTTCAAGAAGCAGGCCGAGCAACGCGAAGCGGAAGACAAGGCACTGCCCAGGCAAACCTTGCGCGAACTGATCGCGAAGCAATGGCAGCCGCTCTTGCTGTGCGTCGGCCTCGTGCTGATCTTCAACGTCACCGACTATATGGCGCTGTCCTATCTGCCGAGCTACCTGTCGTCGACGCTGCACTTCGACGAAACGCACGGTCTGTTCCTCGTGCTGCTGGTGATGGTGCTGATGATGCCGATGACGCTGTTCGCCGGCCGTCTGTCCGACACGATCGGGCGCAAGCCGGTGATGCTGTTTGGTTGCGTGGGTCTGTTCGCCCTGTCGATTCCGGCGCTGCTGCTGATCCGCACGGGCACGATGCTGCCGGTGTTCAGCGGCCTGCTGATTCTCGGCGTGCTGCTGTCGTGCTTCACAGGCGTGATGCCGTCGGCCCTGCCGGCGCTGTTCCCCACCAGGATCCGTTATGGCGCGCTGGCAATCGGCTTCAACATTTCCGTGTCGCTGTTCGGTGGCACCACGCCGCTCGTCGCCGCGTGGCTGGTCGACAAGACCGCCAATCTGATGATGCCGGCGTACTACCTGATGGGCGCATCGCTGATCGGCGTGGTGTCGGTGCTCGCATTGCGCGAAACGGCGCGCCAGCCGCTGCTCGGTTCGGCACCGTGCGTCGCCACCCGTGCCGAAGCGCACGCGGTACTGCGCGGCGAACGCGAAGCCGAAGAGATGGACGACCGTTATGCGACGGCACGGGCTTGAGCGAGCGTCGTCTAATCTGATGAGCCTATGAGGATGATGCGGGCGCATGCCACATCGGCATCACCGCACGCAGCGCAGTACCTGGAACGGGCCGCCGTGAGTTTCATGGGCGGCCCGTTTTTCATGCCAGCAACGGATGCAGCGTCGCCGTTGCGTGCGCGCCCTGCACCACGAGCAGGCCCGCCGACACCGGCAATTTGAAGCGCCTCGGCCCGGCGCTGCCGGGGTTGATGAACAGCACGCCGTCGCGCTCGTCGAGCAACGGCTGGTGCGAATGCCCGCTCACGACCACGCCGATTCCCTCGCTGCGTGGGTTCACCTTCAGATCCGCGATATCGTGCACCACCAGAATCGTCACCTGCTGCACCGTCAGCGTGATGTGGGTGGGCAAGGCGCGCGCCCACGCGCCCGTATCGTTGTTGCCGCGCACCGCGGTGACCGGCGCGATGCGTTCGAGTGCGTCGAGCACCGCCTGCTCGCAGATATCGCCAGCATGAATGATGGCCTCGCATCCCGCGAGATGCGCCAGCGCCTCGGGACGCACCAGGTTGTGCGTGTCGGAAATCAGACCAAGGCGGGAGATCGTGGTGCGGGCGTTCATGCAGGTGGGTAGTGAAGTGCGAGCCACACGCTCGGCACGCTGTCATGCGTCCATGCGACGCGATGCCGGCAGTGTGCCTCGATCAGCACATAATCGCCCGGCTGCATCGCAAGCGCGGGTGCTTCACCTTCGAACTCGAGGCGCGCCGCGCCGCTGAGCAGCACGACCCATTCGTCGCGCGGGCTGTCGTACCAGAAGTCCGGCGGGCTCGCCTGACCCGTGGAGACGATCCGTTCCAGCGTCATGCCGCCCTGCTCGACGAGCGTATCGACACGCTCGTCGACGCCGCGCGCCGCACTACCTTCGCTAAACAGGGTGCCGACACGTGGCATAGGGGCTCCTGACCGAATTCGCGATTTCAGCACGCCATACTGTGCGTGATTCCGACTGGCCCATGTTGCGTGCGACCTCTCACTTCATTGGCTTCAAACCGTCGAGCAAGGTCGGCACCAGTTCGCTGATGGTGGGATGGATATGCAGCGCGTATTGCAAGGTCGGATACGGCGCGCCGGCCGTCATGATGTCGATGAACGTGTGGATTGCTTCATCACCCTCGATGCCGTGTATCGCCGCGCCGAGTATCTGTTTCGTCTGCGCATCGACCAGCACCTTCATGAAGCCATCGGTTTCGCCGCGCTCGCGCGCGCGGCCGACGCGCGACATCGGCATGGTCGAAATCAACGCGGCACGGCCGGACTGGCGCACTTCCGTTTCCGACATACCCACCCGCGCGAGCGGCGGATCGACGAACACCGCATACGCCATGATGCGTGTGTCGACGCTCCGTTTGCCGCCTTCCAGCAGGTTGGCGGCGACGATCTGATAGTCGTCGTAGGACGTGTGGGTGAAGGCACCACGGCCGTTCACGTCGCCGATAGCCCACACGCCCGGCAACTGGGTGCGCAACTCGCCGTCGACAGGAATGACGCCGTGCCGGTCCGTTTCGATGCCGGCGGCAGCGAGCCCCAGATCGTCGGTATTCGGCTTACGGCCGGTGGCGAACAGCAGATGCGAAGCCTCGATGGCGGGCCGGCCGCCGTCGAAGCCGAGGCGCACTCCGTCGCCCGCAAGCGGCGTCAGGCTCTGCGGCTCGGCGCCGAAACGGAATTCGACGCCCTCGCGCGCCAGCACCTTCTGTACGCTTTCTGCGAAGTCGGCGTCTTCGCGCGCCAGCACGCGCTCGCCGCGCACGATCACCGTGACCCGGCTGCCGAAACGGCGAAACACCTGAGCAAATTCGAGTGCGATATAGCTGCCGCCGACAATCGCCAGATGTTCCGGCAATTCGGTCAGCTCCAGCAGGTTCGAATTCGTGTAGTAACGGATGCCCGCGATGCCTTCGAGCAGCGGCACGACCGCGCGCGTGCCGGTATTGATGAAGATTTCGCCGGCCTCGAGTTCGTCGACGATCTGATTGTCGTGGTCGCTGATACTGAGCGTATGGGCTCCAGTAAAGCGTCCGTGACCTTTGAACACCGTGACGTTATCGGCGCTGCGCAGCCATTTTTCGACGCCATCCCGCGACTGGCCGATGATGCCGTCCTTGCGAAGCTTGACCTGCGCCAGATCCACCGAAACCGGCCCTGCCACATGCACGCCATATTCCGCGGCATGCCGCGCCACGTGGGCCACGCGCGCACTCGCTACATAACTTTTGGTGGGGGTACAGCCGACATTCACGCAGGTGCCGCCGAACGCAGCCCGCTCGATCACAGCCGTCTTGCGGCCGCTCTTGCCAAGGCGCACCGCGAGTGGGCCGCCTCCTTGTCCAGTACCGATCACGACTGCGTCGAAGCGCTGTAGCATGGCAGACCTCCTGAAACCCGTGGGCGGGTTCGTGCCATCTTACGCCAGCAGTCACTGGATGTTGCCGAAGTTGTCCTGAGGGCTTTTGCCTTACGCCGCCGGGCTTTTAGCGATGCCCGGCATGATTACTGCCTGCCCGCGCCTTACGCGTGGCAGTTGTGGCAATGACTCGCGCAGATCAGTTCGCGCGAACGTTGCAGCGCCGCGCGGGCGCCACGGGTGGCCACCAGCAGGCCCACCTGGCTCAGGTTGAAATCCTGCGCCACCATTATTTGCATCAACTCCACCATCGGCAGGACCAACGATGGATGATAAAGCTGTCTTTCGATCAAGGCTCTCATATCCGCTCCAACCCGTCGCGCCGCTTCGGCTCCACGCCTCTACTAACGTTTCGATGGCTGGATTCTAGAGATCGGGGAACTTTGGATAAATAGCCGGATCACGAAGTCACTTGTCCGAGATTGCGAACAATCGGACGAGCGGGCGCAAAGCCATGCTGGGCGGGGCACAGAAGGAATTCGCGCGACCCCGTTGGGACCCGCGCCACGAGAAAAAAACACGACTGGAGAAAGGCCGTCGGCAACCTCCATACGCCCGACGAGGTTATTTCACCCCTCACCCACCCGTCACCACGCCCTCGCTCCTGCGGCTTTCCAGCAGGTTGCGCGCATAGGCGCTCGCGCCCACCGGCCGGCTGAACAGATAGCCCTGCTGCTTGTCGCATTCGATCGAACGCAAAAAGGCGGCCTGGGCCTCGGTTTCGACGCCTTCGGCGGTCACGTTCATGCCGAGCGAATGCGCCATCGCCACGACGGCCTGGGTGATGGCAATCGAATCGCGATGATCCGGCAGTCCCGCGACGAATGAACGGTCAATCTTCAGATTGTGCAGAGGAAAGCGCTTCAGATAGGACAGCGACGAATAACCGGTGCCGAAGTCGTCGACGGAGATCCGTATGCCCATGTCGGTCAGCGCGCTCAACATCGGCAGCACGGTTTCGCTGTCGCGCATCAGCAGGCGTTCGGTGATCTCCAGCTCCAGCGCATCGGCCGACAGACCGCAGCGTACGAGGCAGCGTTCGATGCGCTCCACGAGGCCGTCGTTGAACTGACGCGGCGACAGGTTGACGGCAATCACCAGATCGGCGGTAAGTGTACGGCGCCATTCGGCGACCTGCTCGCAGGCGCGCTCCATGACCCAGTTGCCGATCGCGATGATGAGCCCGGTGTCTTCCGCGACCGGAATGAACTCCACCGGCGAGACATCGCCCAGTTCGCTGTTGTACCAGCGCAGCAGCGCTTCCGCGCCGACGGTCCTGCCACCCCGGCTGTCGATGATCGGCTGGTACACCAGACTCAGCTCGCCCGCCGCGAGCGCGCGCCGCAGCAATTGCTCAATGGCGAAGCGCCGTTGCAGATGCTCATTGAGTTCAGGTGTGAAGAACTGGAAGTTATTGCGGCCACGCTGCTTCGCTGAGTACATCGCCGAATCGGCGTTGCGCATCAAGGTGGGCACGTCCTGGCCGTCCTGGGGAAACAGGCTGATGCCGATCGACGCGCCCAGGTAGTACTCGTTGTCTGCCACTGCGAACGGCACGGCGATCGTCTCGAGAATCTGCCGCGCCAGCGCGATCAGATCCGCGGTGCCTTCATAGCCGCTCACCACGATCACGAACTCGTCGCCGCCCACCCGCGCGAGCGTGCCGTCTTCCGCCACGCACGAGGCAAGACGGCGCGCAACGCTGCACAGCAAGGCATCGCCCGCTTCATGGCCGGCCGTGTCGTTGACCTTCTTGAAGCCGTCGAGATCGACGAACAGCACGGCGACGCGCGCCAGTTCACTCAGACCCGACGGCTCGAACAGATCGCGCATCCGGTCGGCCAGATAAGTGCGGTTATACAGGCCGGTGAGCGAGTCGCGCGTGGCGAGGAATCTGAGCTGCTGCTGGGCCTTGCGCACCGGACCGATGTCCGTAAACGAGATCAGCACCGAACTCGGCTCGGTCTCGCCGGGTTTCACGATGGGCACGACGTTTTGCGTGATCCAGATGGTCTCGCCGTCGGTCAGCTCGAGCCCGACCGTCATGCCCAGCACCGGCTTTCCGCTCGCGAGCACGCGTACCGTGGGGCGCTCGGCTTGGGCGAGCGGCGTGCCGTCCTCGTGAAAGGCCCGCACCATGACCGTGAAGATATCGTGGCCGACCAGATTGGCAGGCGCATGCAAAATGCGCAGCGCGCTCGGATTGCAGGCGAGCACGGTGCCGCTGCGCGATTGCACCACGATCCCTTCATTGAGGTTATTGACGACGAGGCGGTGATGCTCTTCGCTTTGCGCAAGACGTTGCGCCATCGCATCCTGATGGACCGCGAGGCCGACGCTGCGGCCGATGTCGCGCAGGATCGCTTCCTCTTCCGTGCTCGGCCGGCGCGGACTGCGGTAATAGACGGCGAACGCGCCGAGCACCATGCCTACGTCGTTTTCGAACGGGATCGACCAGCAGGCACGCAGGCCGATCGGCAGCGCGAGATGCCTGAAATCGGCCCACAGCGGATCGGTTTCGATGTCCTCCACCACGATCATCCTGCGCAGATACATCGCCGTGCCGCACGAGCCCACCTGCGGGCCGATTGCCGCGCCGTCGAGCGCGGCGGTATAGGACGGCGGCAACGACGGCGCGCCGCCGGTGCGCACGTGCACGCCGTCCGCGTCGAGCAGCAGGATCGTGCAGCTCGCGCCTTCGCCCAGCAACGTCTCCGCGCGCCGGCATACTTCGTCGAGCAGCTCCGGCAACGGCGTATTGCGCGTGATCAGCCGCAATACGCTGCGCTCGGACGCCAACACCTGTTCCGCGAGCCCCGATGAATAGCGGGTCCCGTCAGACTCTGCGCCAACCCTGTCAGCTGGTGTCACCCGGCTAGTCATATCTGAGCCCCCTATCCCGACATCGGCAGGATTGGACCGGCAGCGCACCGGGGTTTACGCGAAGCTTTGCGATCGCCCCTTTGAGCGCGGCGAAACCGCTTCATGCGTTTTGCATGACGTGCGGCACCTTGATCTAGTTGTGCGTGTGCAGGTCCGGATTCAGTTGCCCCCAGGTCTTGGTTCGCGCAATTGCTTCGACCGCGCCGGTCTGCGAATTGCGGCGCAAAAGCCAGCCTGGCTGGCCGGACAGCGTGGCCGCCTTGACCACGGATCCGTCCGGCAAGCTGACCCGGGTGCCCGCGGTGATGTAGCAACCGGCCTCGACGACGCAATCGTCGCCAAGCGAGATGCCGATTCCCGCATTGGCCCCGAGCAGGCAGCGCTTGCCCACCGACACCACCTGCGAGCCGCCGCCCGACAGCGTGCCCATGATCGAGGCGCCGCCGCCGATATCGCTGTGATCTCCTACTACCACGCCGGAGCTGATGCGCCCTTCGACCATCGAGGTGCCGAGCGTGCCCGCGTTGAAGTTGCAAAAGCCTTCGTGCATGACGGTCGTGCCGGGCGCCAGATGAGCGCCGAGGCGCACCCGATCGACATTGGCAATCCGCACGCCCGAGGGCACCACGTAGTCGGTCATGCGCGGGAATTTGTCGATGCTGGTGACTTCGAACGGGGTGCGCGAGGCGCGCGCTTTGAGCCGCACTTGCGCGACGGCCTCCACCGCGCAGGGCCCGAACGATGTCCACGCGACATTCGCAAGCAGCCCGAACAGGCCGCTCAGATTGGCCTCATGTGGCTGGATCAGCCGATGGCTGAGCAGATGCAGGCGCAGATAGACATCGTGCGCGTCGCTGGGCGGCTCGCTCAGCGACGCGATGCCGGTCCGCACACCCACCACCTCCACGCCCCGCCGTTCGTCAGGGCCGACGCAGTTGGCGGCGGCATCGCCGATGGCGCGCGAAACGTCGTCGTGTGTGAGGCGCAGCGTGCCGCCCACGACCGGCTCATCGGCCAGCGCGGGCTCGGGAAACCAGCTGTCGAGGACGGTCCCGTCGGCGGCGATGGTCGCGAGACCCACCGCCGATGCGCCGCTCGTTCTGAATTCGCCTGGTGCCATCGCCACTGCCTCCGCAAAGAGATTCATGTCATGAGCCGTTCGGGACGTGGAGCCGCGTGTGGATCGTCCGACGGACTTCGGGCCCAGCCTGCCGCAGGCCCGCGGTCCACTCGGACCCGGGCCGCCCGGCCAGTTGCTTGCGCTTCAGTTACGCGGCGGTCTGCCCCCCGAGCCACCACCCTGACCACCGCCCTGACCACCGCCCTGACCACCACCGTGGCTTCCGCCGTGGCCTCCGCCGCCCGGCCTGGCGCCGCCTCCGTTGCCAGGCGGACGACTTGTGCCTCCGCCTGAGCCGCCCGAAGGGCGCCCTCCCGCACCGTGCGACGGTCCGCCTGGTGGCCGGCCATTGCCATGACCCGGTGGCCTGCCTCCGTGGCCTGGCGGCTGGCCTCCGTGACCCGGCGGGCGCGCGCCTGGGGGACGCCCATGTCCTCCATGTCCGGGGCGCGGCGGCGGACGATGCGCCCAGCGCGACTGATCGCGATACCACGGCCGGCCACGGTAATAGTTGCCCCAATAGGTGCCAATCGAGAACGTGACGATCGGCAGGCCGATCGTCGGTCCGTAGCTCAGGATGGGGACATTGCTGCCCTGATATGGGTAGCTAAGGCGTCCAGCGTAAACCCAGCCGCGCAGGTTGGGTAGTGCGATATCGCACCATGAGTAGCCTGCCACGCAACCCATCACCGTGACGGGCACGCCGCCTGCCAGTTGCGTCACGATCGGGTAGTCGGGTGCCGGGCCGGCGCGCAGGTTGACCGGGCCGTTGGTGAAGGCCTGGCTTTGTGCGAAGGCCGCCGCAGGAACGATCAGCAGACTGGTTAAAGCCGCAAACAGGTAGTGGACGTACTGTCTTCGCATTCTGACTCCTGGGCTGGACTGGCTAGGCGTGGTTCGTATGAAGCGCTTTGTTCCTACCTTTTGCAGCGTGAGCTAGCGTACCGCATCCCGATCGACGACGCAGCCGCGTACGGGTGCCGACGGGCGCGTGGTGCGCGTGCCCTGGCGCGTCTCTTTTCGTGCCTTGCGTTGTGCCTTGCCGCCTCATCCGTTCATTACGGGCCGAAATACCTGGTAAGCAGATCAGGAAGTGCGGCTGTTTTTGCGGTCTGCATGCGGGCCGCCCGGGCTGATCATTCGTCGCACGACCGAACCAGTGACTTGCCCGGACCGCCATGAAGATATACCGCACCGTATGTTTCGCCAGCTTGCTGCTTGTCCATTCATTGGTCCACGCGACCAGCTTCGATTGCAGCAAGGGCCGCTCGGTCACCGAGCAGATGATCTGCCATCACGCCGATCTGTCGAAGCTCGACGACCAGCTCGGCAAGCTGTATTGGCAAGCCCGCCGCCGCGTCTCGAACCCGAAGGCCTTCCGCGCCGACAGCGATAGCAAGTGGGTGTGGCGCGAAGCCAACTGCAGCGACGAAGCCTGCCTCAATACCTGGTACAACGGCCGCATCGCGGAACTGCGAGAGTTGCTTGCCGGCCTGCAGCAGGACCGTTCCGGCGTGCCGCTGCAGGCAGCACCTCGCCCGCGCGATATCCCCGCTGAGCCGGAGACGCCTGTTGAGCGAGGCGAGCTCGCACAAGCGCGGCAAGCAGCGCGGCAAGCAGCGTCCGTACAGGCGAAGCCTGATGTGAAAACGCCGGCGCTGCCGGAGACAACCGTACAGGAAACTGCAAGGACACGCGCAGACGCCCCCTCCGACGTAAAGACAGAGGCCAGCACAGAGGCCAAACCCGAGATTGCCCTGATTGCCCATGAATGCACCGCAGCCGATCCGGGCATCGTCCTGCACGAGCAGTGCAACACGGTCCTGAAACAGGACGCGCGCTGGAGCTATGCGCCGCGCAATGGCGACTGGTTCTGCGGCATTGCGACCGTCGGGCAAGCGCCGGCGGCGCAAGAAGCATCCGTGCAAGAACCGACGGCGGGGTTGAGGCCGGAAGCCACGCCCTGACACGCGCGCTGTAAGCGGCGACGCAACGGCAGCGGCCGGCTTCCAGCGGCCCGCGCCGGTATCACTTGCGCGCCGGTATCAACTATCCACCGCGATCCCGACCAGGTACCCCGCCACCGCGATCCGCACGCGCCGCAGCAAGCCTCGCGCATCGGTTTCGCCGCGCTCGCCGGCGGCATCGATGATGCCGTGCGCGAGTGCCAGGACATCCTGCGCGGCCAATTCGCGATCGGCCACCCTGGGCGCATCGTCGAGCTGCAACGCGTCGACGATCGCCTGCTGCAAAATGCCGGCGACACGCTGATTTTGTTCGTCCACCGGCAGGCGCCGCTCCTCGAAGTCGATCATGCGGGCGAGCGCCGGGCGCCGCATCTGATGCTCCACCGCGGCGCCGATCAACCGTTCCAGCACCGCTGCGCACGTGCCGCCCTGTGCAGCTTCGCGAGCCTGCTGCAGCAAAACCGCCGTTTCGCGTTCGATCAGGCGGGCGGTCAGCGCATCGCGATTCGGAAAGTATTGGTAAAGCGAACCGATGCTGACGCCCGCCCGCTCGGCAACCGCATTGGTGGTGTAGCCGTCGAGCCCTTCGGTCTCGAGAATGCGAGCCGCCGCCTCGACGATCGCGTCGACGGTGGCGGCCGAGCGCCGCTGTAGTGGCGCCTTGCGGGGCGCGAGCGGATCATGGGCGGGTTTGCGAGGCATGGCTGGAAAGCGAGTAGTGAATACGAGCGAATACTCATATTCTAGCTTCTCCCTCCACCCGAACGGAACAAGCCCACATGACTCACCCGCAAACAGGCGCTGAACAAGGCGCTGCACCGATCATCCTGACCGTCTTCATGCTCGTCAAAACCCAACCCGAATGGCTGGCGCTGGCGGGCGACGAGCGCGTGCGCCTGATGCGCGAACACATGGCGCCGATCCTGCGCGAGCACGCCGGACAGGTTCGTCTGCGGTACTACGACGCCGAGTTCTATTCGACCCGCGTCACCGACGTCTGGATGTGGGAAGTGACCGATCGCGAGGCGTATGAGCGCGTGGTCGAAGCGTTGCGCGACACCCCCATCTGGGATCGCCTTTTCGACATCGTGGAGATTCTGCCGGCCGTCGAAAACGAGGATGCGCGCAGGCATCATCAGGCCATGCTGGCTGCTTGAACGACTGCGGCGCGGGCGCGCTATCCGGCACTCGTCAATTGCTGGAAGTGCGCCCTCGTCCCGGGACTGCGGCTCAGGCCTCTACACCGGCTTCAGCGTCAGCCTCAGCCGCCGCCCGCTCGCACAGCGTCGCCGGATCGATCAGCATCAGGGTGCCGCGGCCGGGCAGCTCCACCGCCTCCTTCATGCCGTTGCCAAAGCCATTGCCGAGCTGCCGCGTCAGCATGGCGGGCACCGGAATGCGGCTGGCCGCTTCGATCGTCACGATATTGTCGACCGCATCCACGACGAGTCCGTACTTTTCGCCGCGATGCTCGACGATCAGGATCTTCGCGTGCGTCATGTCGTCGTACGGCGGCATATCGTACATGGCGCGCACGTCGATCACCGTCACCAGTTCGCGGCGCAGTTGCAGCGCGCCGCGCACGAATGCCGGCGTGCCAGGCGTGACGACGATGTCATTCGAGTAGTCGATCACCTCGCGCAACTGGCCGATGCGTACACCCAACAGATGAATCAGGCGAAACGTCACGTAGGTCTCGCGCGCGAGGCTGCGTTCGCGGGCGGTGGCCCCCGTCTGCGGCCGGTTGCGATACAGATCGTGGTGGCCGCGTGCGATCGCCGCGATCCGCTCGTGCGCGCACAGGGCGTCCGGATTCAGCAGGATGATGCTGTCGCGCCCCTCGTTGCCGAGACATCCGGCGAACAGCGCGACGTGCCGGCGGCTGTAGGCCGGCATCGCCATCAACTCGTCGTCGCGGTAGGCGACGATGCTGCGCACTTCGTCGACCATCAGGCCGACGTGAACGTCGTTCTGGCTGAGCACGACGATGCGCCGTTCGTCGGCGCTCGCGGCCTCATCCGGCGCCGCTGCGTCATCGCGAGCGAGGCCCATGAAACGCGTGAAGTCGATCACCGGCAGGGTCGTGCCGCGCAGATTCAGCATGCCGATACAGATCGCGTCGGCGAGCGGCGACGGGTGCATTGCCGGCACGCGGATGATCTCCTGGATGGCCGCCATCGGCAGCGCCAGATGCGCGCCGGCGACCCGAAACGAGACAGTCTGGCGCCGCGGCTGCACGCGCCGCCCTGAGGCAGCGGCACGGTGATGCAGTTGCGGCACATCCGGCAGCCCGAGCAGCGCCGCCGCCGACAGGATCTGCAAAATCCGGTCGCCGTCGTTCAGCTTGAGCGCGCCGCAAATCACGAGCGGCGCATTGTCCGGGCGGTCGAAAGCGATTTTTTGTGCGGCCGGCACGCGCAGAATTTCCCCGGTCGCATCGAACAGCAGCCCCACGCGCGCATCGCCCAGTTCGACGATGGCGATCTTGCTCGCTGAGCGCTCGCCACGCTCCGGCAGATGCAGCAACTGGCGCAGGTCGACGATCGGAATCAGGGTGCCGCGCAGGTTGAAGAGGCCGAGCAGATGAGCCGGCGCGAGCGGCACCGGCGTGACCGCCGCCGGATAATTGACCACTTCCTGCAGGGCCGCCACCGGCAGCGCCAGTTCGGTCTCGCCGAGATGGAACGAGCCGAACAGTTCGACGGCGGGCGTGCCGGTCGTTGCGGCAGCGTTGCGGGTGAGGTCCATGACGGAAATCCCGGTTAGAGAGTGCGGGCAATCTTTTTCACAACAAATGCGTGCTCATGGCAATCGATCAGCAGTTGCCTGCCGCATTCGCCGCCGACATCCGTATGCACCACGCGCACGCCCAGTGTTTCGAGCAGCTGCTGCGCCGTGCGTACGTTCTGCTCGCCAATCGGCGCATGGCTCGGGCGGCGCACGTAATGCACCATATTTGCGCCACCGGCGAGCACCGCCTCGAGTGCATGGTGCGAAGCGCGCTGCACCTGCATCAAGGCGAGCAGCGACGGAACGGCCTGCGTCACATATTTGGCGCCGAGCCCTTCAGGCCGGTTTTGCGCGTCGGGCAGCAGACAATGCGCGAGTCCGTAGATGCCGCGCTCGCGCCATAACAGGCCGATTCCCACGCAGGAGCCGAGCGTGGCGCGCAACACGTCGTGATCGATACCGTTGCCAATGCCGATCGCGCACATGTGCACCAGAATTTCGCGTGTTTCAGTCACGGGCGCCCTCCCCGTTGCGGTAGATCAGCGGCTGCTCGAAGGCGAAGCCCATATCGAAGCGACTCAGCGATTCGGACTCCCCGACGATCAGGACGCCACCGGGGGCCATCGCGCGGCGCACGTTTTCGAGCACGGCCTGCTGGCCCTCGGCGTCGAAATAGATCAGCACGTTGCGCAACAACGTGACGTCGAACACGCCGAGATCGCGAGGCCGCTGGTGCAGGTTGTGTTTGCGAAACGTGAGGTTGGCGCGCAACGCCGGGCCCGCGCAGAAACCCTCCTCGTGCGCGCTGAAGTACTTCTTCAGCAACTCGGGATGCGTCTGCGCGAGTCCCTCGATACTGCGGCCGCGATACTGCGCAGCGGCCGCCTTGCGCAGGATGCCGTCCGCGATATCCGTGGCCAGAATGCGGTAACGGAAGCCCGGATGCGCGAGGCGAAACTCCTCGCACAGCATCGCCACCGTGTACGCCTCTTCGCCGCTCGACGCCGCCGCCGACCACACCCGCAGCGGCATGTCGGGGCGCGCGGCGAACCAGCGCGGCAGGAATTGCTGCGCGAAGTACTCCCAGATGCGCGGCGTGCGGAAGAACGACGTCTCGTTGGTGGTGACGAGATCGATGAAATCGTTCACCTCCTCCGGTTTCGCTTCGAGCACCTGCAGATAATCGCGGTAATCCGGTAGCGCCAGTTCCCGCAGGCGCCGGCGCAAGCGGCCTTCCAGCAAGGTCCACTTGCGCTCGCTCATCGCAATGCCGGTATGCCGCCGCACCTGATCGAAAAAGGCGCGACGGGTCGCCTGATCGACTTCACGATCCGTGTCCACGACGCCTCCTGCGTTAGACGACGAAGCGCGTGACGGTCTGATCGAGCGTTTGCGCGCCTTGCATCAGCGTGGCGCTGGCGCGCGCAATCGTGTCGCAGGCGCCGGCGGACTTCTCGGTCTCCTCGGCAACTTGCTGGATCGCGGCGCTGACCTCGCGGGCGGCGATCAACTGCTCGTCGGCACCGCAGGAAATCTCCGAAATCGCATGCGTGGTGCGGCTCACGCCGACCACGATCTTGTCGAAGGCTTCGCCGGCCTGCTTTGAGATTTCGCTACCCTGCGCGACGCGCTTGACCGATTCGTTGATCAGCTTGGAGATTTCCTTGGTCGCCTGCGACGAGCGCTCGGCAAGCTTGCGCACTTCGTCGGCCACCACCGAAAAGCCCAGACCGTGTTCGCCGGCGCGGGCCGCTTCGATGGCCGCATTGAACGCGAGCAGATTGGTCTGGCTGGCAATCTCGCCGATCACCTTGATGATCTCGCTGATGTCCTCGGACGACTTGTTGATCAGGTCCATCGCTTCGATCGAACGGGCAATCGCCTTCGCGCCGCGCTCGGCTTCCTGCTGCGTATCTTTGGCGAGGTTGTCGGCGCTGCGCGAGTTGTCGGCGATCGAATTGATCGACGCCGTCAGTTCTTCGATGGACGCATTCATTTCCTCTACGGTCGCGCCCAGTAACTGCGCGCCGCTCGCGACCGTATTCGCGCGCCCGGCGATGTCCTGCGACGAACTCGTAAAGCCGCCGGCCGATTCGACGACCTTGCCGATCACGCCGCGCAGGTCGTCCATCATGCGTTTGATGCCGGCGGCGAGCTGGTCGATCGGCTCGTCGCCGGCAATCTCCACCGCGCCCGTCAGATTGCCCGCAGCGGCCTGGCTGACCACCTCCAGCAGCGCCGCGACCTTACGCTGATCGTCCTCGGCGCGCCGGCGCACCTGGTCTTCCAGCGCGACCTGCGCCGTCACGTCGGTGGCGAACTTGATGACCTTGGAGAGGCGTCCGGCGACATCGAAGATCGGGTTATAGCTGGCCTGAATCCACACGGTGCGGCCACCTTTGCCGAGGCGCTTGTAGCGGCCGGCATCGAATTCGCCGCGATTGAGCTTGGCCCAGAAATCCCGATACTCGGCAGTGGCCGTGTAGGCATCTTCACAGAACAGGCGGTGATGCTTACCCTGAATTTCGTCAAGCCGGTAACCGAGCGTGTCGAGGAAGTTCTGGTTGGCAAACAGCACATTGCCGGACAGATCGAATTCAATCACGGCCTGGGCGCGGTCGATGGCGCGCACCTTACCTTCGTATTCGGCGGTCTGCTGACGCGCGGCGGTGATATCGGTCGCGAACTTGATGACCTTGTAGGGCTTGCCGCCCGCATCGAATACCGGGTTATACGACGCGTTGATCCAGACCTCGCGGCCACCGCGTCCCACGCGTTGATATTCGCCGTGATCGTATTCGCCGCGGCCGAGCTTTTCCCAGAACTGACGGTAGGCGACGGAATCGGCGTAGGCGGGATCGCAGAACATTCGATGATGCTGGCCACGCACTTCTTCGAGCGTGTAGCCGAGCGTCTTCAGGAAATTGTCATTGGCGTGCAGGACAATGCCGTGCAGATCGAACTCGATGACCGCTTGCACGCGGTGCAGTGCCGCGCTGACCGCGCTGAGTTCGTGCATTTCGAGCTGCCGCTCGGGCGTTGAATGTTCCACCTCGTTCCCCCTCGTGAACGTCTGTGAAAAGCCAAAACGCGCTGGCACCTCCGCTCTTCACGGGGGAGACCCAGTCGTGTCTTCTCTCAGGTTATATAGTCGTGGCCGCACCCGTGAAGTGCCTCCCTGCAGACGACCGCCACCGTCGCTGCCTGACACTTCACTGTGCCGCTAGGAGGGATATCGGCTGGGAGGAGCGCCAGCTTTAATCGGGGTAGCCCGCATCTTGAGCGGTTCGCAAACTTTTCTCGCTTACCCGCCCTGGCTTGCAGGCGGTTTTCCAGGTGAACTGAAGGGGTTTAGCATTCGCTTTGAAAGTATTAATCTGCCAGCCAGCTGAATCCATTTCCGGGGCGCCCTTTAGAGCCAGCGGCGCACACGTGCGCAATAAGCGGCGTAGCGCGTTTCGTGCATGCTCAACATGCGCGCTTCTTCGAATCTGACTTGCACCTGAACCAGCACCTCGGACACGAGCCAGAACACCAATACAGGCCATGTCGGCAGCACGAGAAGTTGTCCAGCCATCGACCCTCTGATTCCGAGGTAGACCGGATGCCGCGAAATAGCGAAGGGTCCATTCATGATCAACTCGGTGGGCGCATGGTCGTTCACGCCCATCCTCCATGCACTACCCATCGCGGCCTGCGACCAGACGACCCAGACGAGGGAAACGACCAGACTCAGGGCGCCGATCCATCGGATCGCATGATGGCGAGGCAATCCATCGAAAACGAATGGCCCATGCGCACCTGTGAGGCCATAGATCACCAGGAACGCTGCGTCAGCCACGGGCAACCCTACGTAGAAGCTGCGCGCGACCCAATTCTGCGCGTCGTCACCCAACGTGAACGAGACGGGATGTGAACCACCCTTCCTCAAGACCAGAAATATGCGGCTGCCGACAGCCGCTGTGCCGAACATCAGCGCGTGCATCAGCGGTACGTACCGCCAAAGGATCTCGTTAGTCACTGGAAATGGATGTAGGTGAAAGATGTCCCGGCGCATCGCCCTTGCATGGTATTTCCAAAGACCCGTCAGTCTTGCGCGCACCGGGCCGGGCCGCCTTATTGCCGGGACAGTTGCCTTGCGACGCGAATCAGACTTGCACCGACCGACCGGACCTCGGTGCCGGCTTTTCCGTCAACAAGATTACCGTCTTCCGCAAATGCCCGATGCGCGGCGCCAAGCGAGAACCCTTGCGGAATCACCATGGCGCCCAGCTTCTCGAGCACACTGCGCATCCCCAGCATGGAACGGATGCCACCCATCGGGCCCGGCGATGCGGAGACCACCGCCGCAGCCTTCTCCGCGAACAGCAGAACGCCCGGCTCACCGCCCTTGCGAGGCCGGCTGATCCAGTCGATTGCGTTCTTCAGCAGCGCCGTGTATCCGCCGTTGTATTCGGGTGATGCAATCAGAAGCGCGTTACATTCGGCCAACAATCCCTGCAGTTCTCTCACCTGCTCCGGCACCCCATACTCTTGTTCGAAGTCGCCGTCGTAGAACGGCAGTTGATAGTCGGCGAGCGAGATGAACGTCACCTCGCCGTCTTCGTCGAGCGCGCCACGCGCGGCCACTTCGAGAAGCTTACGGTTCAACGAATCGCGGCGAGTGCTTCCGCATAGAGCAAGAACTTTGATAGTCATGATCTTCAATAAAAAGGATTGGAAACAACGAGACAAAAAGAATGAGCTGCCTCAACAGATTGACGCATGAGCAGATTGACGCATGAGTCAACGGATAGACGACGCCAATGCTGCGGAGCGTTCAGACCCGACCGGGTGGGCGCCACACGGCGCGGCGCGGCGAGGACGTACCGCCGCGAAGATCTATTCGTCGAATCCGGCAAATCTCGCGAACTGATCGACAGGAGCACGCGGCATTGCGAGCCGGTTCACAATGGACTCTTCCTGGGCGTAACCCAGAGACATGCCGCACACGACGTCGTAACCCGGTTCGAGATCGAGATGGGTTGCGATGACATCCTGAAAGCGTGCAATCGACACCTGTGCGCAGGTATCGAGACCGCGCGCACGAGCGGCGATCATGATGGTCTGCAGGAACATGCCGTAGTCGAGCCAGCTGTACTTTTTCAAACACCTGTCGATCGTGAAGATCAGGCCGACCGGCGCACCGAAGAAATCGAAGTTCCGAGCGGTCGCGACGGAGCGCGCGGCCACGTCCGCCTTGTCGATACCTAGCGCGCCGTAATAGCGCACCCCAAACTCCTCCTGCCGCAACCGGTGCTTATCGGGCAACGGCTCCGGCATGTGTTGCAACGGAGGATGCGCCTCAGCGGTGTGGGCGTCCGCAAGCGCATCGCTCAATTGGCGTTTGACCCGTCCGCCAAGCACGTGAACATGCCATGGCTGCGTGTTCGAATTGCTGGGCGCGGTGCGTGCTACATCAAGAATGTCTGCAATGTCCTGTCTGGAAACAGCGTCTGGGCGAAAGACGCGAACGGCTTTCCGTGACCGGATAACAGAATCGACAATAGGGGCATCCGAATACATGTCAGGGCCGGTCTCCGCGGCGTTAAGAATATCTGTGTCAATGGTGTGACCATGATGGCATAGAAGAATCGCATTCCGTGATGAAAAGGCTGCAAGATGAACTTGCAGCAGACAGGATCGTGTGCCATTGATACGAAGATCCGAACTGTGCTCTTCGCAGAAGCCCGTGACTGCACCGGTCGCTGGCCAGTTCATGACTTTAAGATTCCGCCCGAGAGGTCTGATGCAACGGATCACCAGGGCCGGCGCGCTGGCACTGCTTCGCTCAAGCATGGCTAAGGCGTGTTCTTGACGTTTTCCTGACGTGTTCTTGACAGCTTGCGAGCTGACTTGTCCTCTTGTTGATTTTCCATAGATGGCGCGCTGGTCGCGCCAATTTTTCCGCCGTCGTTATATCCGTAGGTATATGTCGATAGACAGCCCACGGCATCCGGTTCATTTGATGAGTGATATGAAAAAACTAATACTTGCCGCAGCAGTCGGCACTTTGCTTTCAGGAACGAGCTACGCACAGAGCAGCGTCACGTTGTACGGCGTGATCGATACGGCCTTGATCTATGGAAACAACATGGCCACCGGCAAGCCGGGGCAAGGTAGCCCCGGGGTCGAAATGGATAGCGGCGGAACGCACGCATCGCGTTGGGGCTTGCAGGGATCCGAAGACCTGGGCGGTGGAGTCGCGGCGATTTTCCGTCTTGAGGATGGCTTTTCAAGTGCCAACGGCAAGCTTAGCAATTCCGGTGTGCTGTTCGGCCGCCAGGCTTACGTTGGCCTCTCGTCTCAAACCTACGGAACCCTAACCGTTGGGCGCCAGTACAGCTTCATGTCCCAGTGGCTCTCTACTGAAAGTGCCGAAGGTCGGGGTTGGGGTGGAAATCTCGCCTCGCATCCGTTCGACAACGACGACATGATCCGACATCAAAGCATTCAGAACTCGGTGCGATACGAAAGCCCCACTTACCGCGGATTGACCGTGGGTACCATGTATGGCTTTTCGAACGATGCCGGTCAGTTCTCGAATAACAGTGCCTATAGCATGGGCGCGAAATACGACAACGGCCCCGTGTCGCTCGCCGCAAGTTACTTGCAGATCAATCGTTCGGCCGGCGCCGCGAACTACAACGCGGCCGGCGCGGTCACGACCAGCGATGGCGACTCCACCATCACGGGCGGCCGCGAGCAGATCTGGGGCCTCGGCGGTAAATATAAATTCGGTGCAGCGGATGTCGGACTGGTATGGACCCATTCCGCGACCAGAGATGTCACCAGTGTCTGGCAGGGAGGCAATCTCGTGCCGCTGGTCGGAAACGAGCTCAGCTTCGACAACTTCGAAATCAACGGCAGATACTTCGTTACCCCCGCGCTTAGCCTTGCCGCGTCGTACACCTACACGGATGGCCGATTCGAATCGTCATCCTCGAGCCTCACTCCGAAGTGGCACGAAGCGATCGTGCAGGCCGACTACCGTCTAAGCCCCCATACCGACCTCTATGTCGAAAGCCTCTATCAGACCGTTAGCGGCGGCGGTGGCAATTCGGTGTTCAATGCATCGATGTTCAACGTGACGCCTTCTGCCAATAATCGCCAGCTGCTGTTCGTGGCGGGCATGCGCCATCAATTCTGACAAGAGCCCGCACGTCCCGCCCCTTTCCTTGTCGCCGCCTTCTGCACAGCGTTGCCGCATCCGACCGGCCGGGTCTGCCGTGATATTAAATAATTATTAATATCCTGATTTCCGATATTTCATCACGGCAGGCTTGAAATTTTCCTAAGGTTAATTAACCGGTTATCATATTAAGACGGTTATCATTTCGTTCCAGAAATACAATTATCTTTCGAAACGACCGCCCCTTATCATCGTCTTCAACGGTACAGCCTGTCTGGCCAGAACCGGATGAACGATTAGCTCATTGAGCGTCGACAAGGCGAATTGGCCTATCAGTCAATTCGCCCGAAACGGCTTGAGCATTTCGCATAGGGATTTTGCCTTCGATAATCGGCCAATCATCTGATCCTGGCATAACCGGTCGAATTACAGGCGGTAAAACACTCCGCTTTGTTTAATCAGCTTCCACAACGGAAAGGAGCAAACCATGACTGATCTGTCACGACGTAAAATGCTGGTCGGCGCGGCCGCCGGGGCCGCCGCGCTCGGCGTTGCCGCAACCGCCAAAGCCGCTTCGTTCGGCAATCCCGACCGGCCGCCTGAAGGTGAAATCAACGCAAAAAGCCTGACGAGCCGCACCGACCCCGGCCCGCAGAATCCCGCGATCGCGAACCAGTTCCCGTCCTTCCAGAATCCGCCCGCCACCGACGTCAACGGCATGCCGCTCTTCTGGGCGTCGTTCAACAACGCGCACAAGCGCTATCAGAACGGCGGCTGGGCGCGTGAAGTGACGCAGGACGACTTCGCGATCTCGGAAGACATCTCCGGCGTGAACATGCGTCTGGCGGCCAACGGTACCCGCGAAATGCACTGGCACCAGCAAGCCGAGTGGGCCATCATGGTGGACGGCAAGTGCCGCATCACGATCCTCGACGAACAAGGCCGTCCGCAGGTCGCCGACGTGAAAACCGGCGACCTCTGGTACTTCCCGCCGGGCCTGCCGCACTCGCTGCAAGGCCTCGGCCCGAGCGGCGCCGAATTCGTGATCGCCTTCGATAACGGCCGCGCTTCCGAATTCAACACGCTGCTGGTGACGGACTGGATGGCCCATACGCCGCCGGATGTGCTCGCCAAGAACTTCAACGTGCCGGTCGATGTGTTCAAGAACATCCCGATCGACAACCTGTGGATCTTCCAGGGCAACGACCCTGGTCCGCTGGAGGCCGCGCAACGTGCCGTGGCGAGCCCGCTCGGCGCGCCGATGCATCCGTTCATCTTCTCGCTGAGCGACCTGCCCCCGGTCAAGCAAACCAAAGGCGGCATGGTGCAGATCGCCGACAGCCGAAACTTCAAGGCATCGCAAGCCATCGCCGCGGCGCTGGTCACGGTCAAGCCGGGTGGAATTCGCGAAATGCACTGGCATCCGAACGCGGACGAATGGCAGTACTACATCAAGGGTCAAGGCCGCATGACGGTATTCGACACGGGCCCGAAGGCGGCGACTGCCGACTTCCGTGCCGGCGATATCGGCTACGTGAAGAAAAGCCTCGGGCACTACGTGGAGAACACCGGCGACACCGATCTGGTGATGGTCGAAGTCTTCAAAACCGATCACTTCGCGGAAGTCTCGCTCTCCGACTGGCTGACGCACACGCCGCCGCAGATGATCATGGACACGCTGAACATCAGCGCCGCTGATCTCGCGCGCTTCCCGAACAACCGTCCGGACATCTTGCCGCTCTGATCCGCACGGTCACGGGCACGGCGCATGCGCGCTGTGCCCGTCAACTGCCCTGCCTCATTTCGAAGAGTCTTCAACCAACATGACGTCACCACTTTTCAAGTTGATCCAGGCGGGCGTCGGGCCGGCCGGCAGCACGACGCTGCAGACCGAGCTTGCGGTGCGCGCGTCACTCGACGGACGTCGCAAAGGCCTGCGAGCCTTGCTGCCGTTCTTTGGGCCTGCAGTGATCGCGTCGGTCGGCTATATGGACCCGGGTAACTTTGCGACCAACCTGCAAGCCGGCTCGACGTATGGCTATCAATTGCTGTGGGTGGTGCTGCTTGCAAACCTCGTAGCCATGCTGTTTCAGGCGATGTCCGCGAAGCTCGGCATCGTCACCGGCCGTAATCTCGCGGAACTGTGCCGCGAGCAGTTTTCGCCGTCGGTTGTGATCGGCATGTGGATCTCCTCGGAAGTAGCGGCCATTGCCACGGATATCGCCGAATTCCTCGGCGGCGCACTGGGCATCTCGCTGCTGTTCCACGTCTCGCTGATGGTCGGGATGAGCGTCACGGGTGTGGTCACCTTCGCCATCCTGTCGCTCGACAAACGCGGCTTTCGTCCGCTCGAACTGGTGATTGCCGGTCTCGTCGCGGTGATCGGTCTGAGCTACCTGTGCGAACTCGTGATCGCGCCGCCTGACTGGCACGCGGCGCTTCTGGGCACCGTCGTCCCGCATCTGCATGGTGCGCCGGCTGTGACTCTCGCGGTGAGCATCATCGGTGCGACGATCATGCCGCACACGCTTTATCTGCATTCCGGATTAACCCAGAATCGCACGCTTGCGCGTAACGACGGCGAACGTCGGCGGCTGCTGCGCTTCTCAAACAAGGAAGTCGTGATTGCACTCGGCTTCGCCGCCTTCGTGAATCTCGCCATGGTGATGATGTCGGCGTCCGTGTTCGGCAAATCCGGCTCGGGTGTCACCGATGTCAGCGTCGCCTATCACACGCTGATTCCGCTGCTGGGCGTGGGTGCCGCGACCGTGTTTCTGGTCTCGCTGCTGGCCTCGGGCATTTCGAGTTCGGCAGTGGGGACGATGGCCGGTCAGGTGATCATGCAGGGCTTCGTCGGCTTCAGAATCCCCATCTGGGTAAGGCGGCTGATCACCGCGGTGCCGGCCTTCGTGGTCGGTCTGCATGGCAACGTGATGGACGCGATGATCGGCAGTCAGGTGGTTTTGAGCCTCGTTTTGCCGCTGCCGCTGGTTGCCCTCGTGGTGCTGTCCTCACGCCGTAGCGTGATGGGCGACTTTGTCGTAGGCAAGAAGACCGTGTGCGCCGCACTCGTCGCAACGGTCCTGATCGTCATGCTCAATGGCGTGCTGATCTGGCAGACGGTGTCTTGAGCGGGGCGCTCGACAAGCTAAACCGTCGTATTGATGCACCCCGTTCCGCCGACACCGGTGAGCTTCGCGATATGCGCTGCGCCCTCCTCGATCAGGAAATGTTTGAAGGCGAGCGCAACCGGAGCGAGCCGTTTGTCGACGTGATGTGCCACGCCCCACTGGCGCAGGATCGGGAAATCGACCACGTCCAGAATGGTCAGCAGACCCGCCTGCACTTCGAGGTTGATCGTATGTGCGGACAGGAAGCTGATGCCCATGCCGGCAATGATGGCCTGCTTGATGGTCTCGGTGTTCCTGATTTCCATCGGCGCCTGCGTGCGGCCCAGATCGCCGGCGAAAACTTCATCCATGGAATGCCAGGTGTCCGAGCCGCGCTCGCGCACGATGAAGCGTTCGCTAGCCAGCTCCGCGGTGGGGATACGCTGCTTGCCCGCTAAAGGATGCGAGGGCGAGGCGACAATCACAAAGGGATGCGGAGCAAAGGCCGTGGTGACGATCATCGGTTCATCGGGCGCGGCGACGATGACGGCCAAGTCGATGCGGTTTTCGCTTAACTGACGCAACAGCTCGTCACGATTCTCGACGGTCAGTTCCAGCTGGATGCCCGCGTTGCGCTGGGTAAACTCAGCCAGCAGGCGCGGGAAGAAATAACCGCCCGTGCTGATCACGCCGACGTTCAGGCGACCGCCTGCGATACCTTTCATGCGCTCCATCGCTTCTTCCGCTTCGCGGAACTGTTCGATGATCGCGCTGCTATAACGCAGCATTTCCTGGCCGGCGAGCGTCAGGAAGATTTTCTTGCCGAGCTGCTCGAACAAGGACACGCCGGCGTGTTCTTCCAACAGCCTGATGTGCGTCGAGACGGCAGGTTGTGAAAGATTCAGTTCCTCCGCTGCTCGCGAGAAGCTCAGGCGGCGAGCCACAATTTCGAAGGTCTTCAGTTGACGCAGGGTTGCATTCTTCACAATCGGGTTCCTCGCGACAGAGAAGCGTTGCGCGTGGGGTGTGCGGCTTGATCGGAGAGGCGGCCCATGGGGTGTGGGGTGCCTCCAGAACTACCTATATAGCAGAAATGGAGGCGGCGGCTCGGGGTTCCCGGACGCTCGGCGTGCGACGGATTGTCCCTGAGTCAACCGGGATCGAAGCGAATTCCATGGCGTCCGGACAGCCGCAGCTTCGATCGGACCGATCTCCGCGCCCTCTCAACCCGGCTGTGAAACACGCACGTAGCGCTGGCCGAGAATCTTGTCGAGCTCGTGAGGATGCTTTTCCTGGTACTTGCCGTAATACAGCGAACTACCGGCGAGGCTCAGGTGGTGATAATCGTTGTAACGATAAATCGGCAGGCCGTCGAAGTCCAGTTTGCAGATGCCGTTTTCGCAAGGGACGTCGTAGGTGTGCAGGATATCGATCTGCGGATAGCGGGCCTTCAGCCGCTCCAGCATTGCGTGGATCGGCTGGTGCTGCGCGTGGGCGATGTCGGCGCTGAATTGACAGCTCTGGCGACGAAACGGCACGTAAAGCTCGTTGTAGAAGTCGCAATTGATCAGGTTCATCGGAATCATCGGCACGTCGTTCAGCACTACGACATGTTTGCCGGCCGCAGTCAGCTTGCCGATGGTGTTGCCCAGTTCACTCTCCAGTTCGCCCGGCATGAAGCCATGACTGTTGGGTTGCGCGTTCGGCCCTACCGTCAGATTCTGATAGTTTTGCCACGCCGACGACATGAAGACCGTCCCAATGTCCTTGCGCGACAGAACGTAGTCCGTGACAGCCTTATCGTGCTGGACGCATTGCAAGTGACTTTCCATCAGCGAGCTGTCGCCCGGCAGCGGCGGCTCGTTTTCGATCGGCGGGCACAGCGTGAACGCCATATCGTGAATCGCCATGTGCCGCTCTTTACCCAGCTTGTCGAAGAAGTAGATCAGGTGGTAAGCGTGAGAATCGCCCCATACGACGCCTTTGTTATCCGCTGCGGCGTCACCGAGCAGACAGTTAGACTCGTCCGTCACTGCGACTTGCGACCAGCATTTCTTTGCGCGAGGCATATCGAAGAGCGCGGTACCCGACCATTGCACGTTCGCGCGGATCTTCGCGGGATAGGCGAACAGGAAGCCGTCGGTCAGCTTGCCGGTTCCCGCCAGCACACCGGTCGAAAGCAGGGGAATCGCGAGAAAGCAGACAAGCGCGCGACTCGCCGTCATACGCAGAAGTTGTACACGCCGTTCGACCGCAAAGTAGGTCAGCGCCGACAGCAGACCTGCTACCCCCATGGCGACCAGATACGTCGCAGGGCTTGCGATATCAAAGCGCCTTAGCGCGAAAAAGACGGGCCAGTGCCACAAATAGAGCGGATAGGAGATCCTGCCGACGAAGACCATTGGCGGGTTAGACAACAGCCAGGCCGATACTTTCGCGCGACGGCCTGCAAAAATCGTGAGCAACGCTCCGCCGCATGGCAACAGGGCCCCGAGTCCGGGAAACTGGCTTTCGCGACTCAGCCCCAGCACGCCGCCCAGAATCAATGCGATGCCGACGACAAATACTGCGTCGAACAGCGCGAGCCTCGCCGCCTGACGCTTGAGCTCAAACAGGGCCAGCAGCACGCCAACCAGAAACTCGAATGCCCGATATTGCGCGAAGTAATAGGCGCCAACCGAGCCTCGATGAGCTTCATACGTTGCGAAGGCAAACGAAACAGCTGCCAGGCAGGAAAGCCCGGCAATCGCCCATATCCACGACTTTCTGTGCAGCCAGAACAGAAGCAGCGGAAGAACGATGTAGAACTGCTCTTCGACGGAGAGCGACCACGTGTGCAGTAAGGGTTGATCCGCCGCCTTGGTATCGAAGTAGCCCGTCTGCTTCGAAAGGAAGATGTTGGATGTCATCGTCGACACCGCGAGGATGTTCTTGGCGAGCTGGAAGGTGTCCTCGGGAAAACAGAACAGCACGCTGAACACGAACGTGGCGGCAAGCATCACATAGAGCGCGGGCATCAGACGCCTGGCGCGGCGCGCGTAGAACGCCTTGAACGAAAACGTGTTGCGGCCGATGTCGCCGAGAATCGAATTGGCGACGACGAAGCCGGAGATGGTGAAAAACACGTCGACGCCAGTAAAGCCCCCGGCAAATCGTACAAATCCGGCGTGACACAGCATGACAGCCAATACCGCAATGGCACGGAGCCCGTCGATATCGGGGCGGTAGTGCTGGGGAAGATGGGTTCCGCGCTCGGAAGTCACTTGCTGCATGGGGGTTCGGATCAATGAATACGGATCGTTTTCTCTGGATTTTCCGGACAAAAAAGGGCGGAAAAAGACTAACTGTCCGGCCGGCATTGTATCCGGATAATCAGGACTGACCCGTGGCGGCCCCGCGAATGCAAAGTCGGGCGCACTCGTGTTGCACTGGCTTGCAGAGGTGACGGTGCTGCTGCGAGGCCGAGGCGAAGTCCTTTTGTTGGCGACTCACGACATCGCGCACGGCTTGCGCTAGTGCGCGTCAATCCGGGTGCTAAAGTCTTCCCAGCTTCGTCCCGGCCCGATCAAGCGTATGTCCGTTGAGCGTCCGCTACCCACCGATGAGACACGCGTGCGCGTTCTCTTTCACATCACCGATTTCATCGACGGTGGAATCGAGTCGTCGCTGATCCAATGGCTGAGAATTCTCGATCGGGCTCGCTTTCAAATAACGCTGTCGGTGATGTACACCTCGCCCGCCTACGAGAAACGCTTTCGCGCGCTCATTCCGACGGATATTGAAGTAGCGATTCTGGTGGACCGTCCGTGGCTGGGATATTTTCAGGCGAAGCGATACGAGCAGCGTTTGAGCAAACTGGGGCGCGTTGCGCGTGATATCCACACCACGCTGGCCGTGCGTCCCTATGTAGCAAAACGTGTGGAACAACTGACGCGCAATGTCGACGTCATCGTCGATTTCGACATGTCTTTACGGCGGCTGTCCGGTCGGTTCGGCGTGGCATGGCTAGGCGTCAATCACTTTAGCTTTGACGCACGCCTTGGCGGCAAGCCGCGCAAGATCGGCCGCTTGCTGACCCAATACCAGCGCTATCACGGCATTGCCGCGCTGAATCAGCACATGGCCGACGAAGCCGCGCGGATTTTCGATGGCAAACTGGAGCGCGTCATCGTGCTGCCGAATGCGATCGATATCGAAGCAATCCGCGAACGTGCGTCGCTGGCGAATGAGCAAGGTCAGATCATTGCGCACGGTATTCCGTACATCGTCTCCGTCGCGCGGCTCGATGAGATTCAGAAAGACCATCGGACGCTTTTGCGTGCGTTTGCCGCGCTGCTGCAGCATCGCGCGGTCGCGGAGCATCTCGTGATTGTCGGCAATGGCGCGTATCGCGAAGAACTGCAGACACTGGCGCTCGAACTGGGCATCCATGGACGGGTGCATTTTGCAGGGCACCAGGACAACCCGTATCCCATCATGGCGCGCGCGTCGCTGCTGGTACTGAGCTCGAAATATGAAGGCATGCCGATGGTGCTGCTGGAAGCGCTAGCGATCGGCAAGGCGATTGTCGCGACCGATTGCCCGACCGGCCCGCGCGAGATCCTGGCCGGAGGCAAGGCAGGCACGCTCGTGCCCGTGGGTAACGTGAGTGCGATGGCCGAGGCGATGGCACGTCTGCTGATGGACCATGCGGCTCGCGAAGCGTCAGCCGCGGCGGCGCGTTCGAGGGCCGCCTACTACGGAATAGAAGAGAGCAATAGCCGGTTGATGGCCTTTGTCGAGTCGGTGGCGGCGGCCTGATCGGGCTGGTGCGCGTAGCGGGTACGCGTCTGCATCAATGAGCGCATCAGTAACAGTCGAATACCACTTCGACCACCTGGTCAGTCACTCCCCACACCCCTTCGGTATGCACGGCAACCACATGCACTTGCGACTTCTGTGCTTTGCAATAAGCTGCAGCGTGCTTGAGTCCGACGTTCTTGACATGGTTCCACGACGTGAGACTGCAGCGCGCCCGGCTGCTCAGGGTCAAGTGCCCGTCCTGCCGCGAGCCGACATCCGAGACTGACGTGCAGGCGGCCAGCATGCTCAGGCCGGCCAGCAGCGTGCCGCGTTTCATTGTGACTCGCCACCGCGAGGAATGAGCCACGGTGGATGCGTAGCCCCGGAACCAGCAATAGGAAGAGTTTGGCATAGGAGAAGACGATCACCACCGACGTCCGGCTATGCGATTGTAGCGGGGCGCGAGCCTGGAAAGTATGTCAAGCCGGCATGACCCGGCGGATGCGTCCCTTTTCACGAGGTGTCCGCGACCTTGCGATAGGTGGCCAAGGGGAGCCTCCGCTCCCCGCCCCGCCTACACCGTCTGCAGAGACGCTGCCCGCCGCGCTAGGGGTTGCGCAACATTCTCGTCCCCGCTATATGCCGTCGATGCAAGGCCCCGCGCCGCCGCGGCGTCATCATGGTCCAACTGGAAAACCGCCACCGCGTCCCGCAACACTGCAGCCTGCTCTTCCAGCGACCTGGCCGCCGCAGCGGCCTCTTCGACCAGCGCCGCATTATGCTGCGTCACCTCATCGATTTGCGTAATCGCCTTGTTCACCTGGGCGATCCCTTCGCTCTGCTCGAGTGCGGCCGCTTCGATCTCGCCCATGATGCCGGTCACGCTCTGCACCGACTGCATCGCTTCGCTCATGGTCTTGCTCGCCTCGGCGACCAGCGACGAGCCTTGCTGCACCTTCGCCGCCGACTCGCCGATCAATTCCTTGATTTCCTTGGCCGCCGTCCCGGAGCGCTGCGCGAGGCTGCGCACTTCCGAGGCCACCACTGCAAAGCCACGCCCCTGCTCACCCGCGCGCGCCGCTTCCACAGCAGCGTTTAGCGCAAGGATATTGGTCTGAAACGCAATCCCTTCGATCATCCCAATGATCTCCGCCACCTTGCGCGACGAAGTCGTAATGCCGTCCATCGTTTCGGTCACACGACCCACGACGCTGCCGCCACGGGTCACCGTCTCCAGTGCGCCACGCGCGAGCCGGTTGGCGTGCTGCGCGTTGTCGGCGTTTTGCTTGACCGTCGCGGACAGCTCTTCCATGCTGGCCGCCGTCTCCTGCAGTGCGGCGGCTTGCTGTTCGGTGCGGCGTGACAGATCGGCATTACCGGAGGCGATCTCATTCGCCCCTTGCGTAATCGCGCCGGTGCTACCGCGCACCTTGGAAACCGTGTCGACCAGCCCATCGCGCATCTGCGTCAGGGCACCCAGCAACTGCCCCATTTCATTACGCGAGCGCACCTTGACGGCGACCGTCAGATCGCCGGCCGCGATCCGCTGAAAGTGGCGAATGGTCTGATTCACCGGCTTGAGCACGGCCGCGGACAAGCCGACCCGCGCCATTACGCCAATTACGATTGCAACCGCCCCGATCGCACCGAACACCAGTGTCGCGACACGAAAACGCGCCGCCGCCGTTGCGGCCTGACGCTGCTGATTGTCGGTTTGCAATTGCTCCAGCGAGTCGATCGCCTTTGCATAGCTGGCGTAGAAGGTATTGGCGGTTTCGCCCTGGATGTTGCGGAAGGTATTGAAGTCGTTATCGGAGAGTGCCTTGAATTCGGGCTCGATCGCCTCATCGACCAGGGCAGAGCGCGCCTTCTGGACGGCCTGCGCCAGCCGCTGCTCCTCGTCGCTGCCGAACGGGCCGCTCACGTAGTTCTGGAAATCGTTGTTCGATTCGATCAGCACCTTGTGCGCGGCGGGCAGCAGATCGTCCGTCTGCTTGCCGACACTGAACAAGGTTTCGTAGCTGCCGAGTGCCAGCCGCGCCTGAAGCAGCTTCGCGGAGCTCGCGTTCAGATGCGAGAGCGCCGTTGAATTGTGCTGTACGTTCTGCAGACCATCACTGGCCAGTTTGAGCGCTCCATAGCCGACCCCGATCACGATCAGCAGAAACGCGACAAACACGCTGATGACCAGCGTCAAGCCGCCACGAATGGTAATGTTATTTAGCACCGTATCTCCCTCTCCCGTAACGTCCATGTCGCGCGGCACACAACCTGGACCTCCCCGTTCGCGCTTCGCCGCCTTTGGTATATCGGCGCTTCGCGAGCTGGGCTGGATAGGTGGAATCCATGACAGGCAAGGGTTTCCGGGCAGTCGGCTGCCACTATGTGGGAGCCCGAGCGAGAACGGCAGGTGTGACGCTGGGGTATGCGCGCTGACTATTTTGAGCCGGCGCCGGCGCGAGGGATCTTCGCCAGTCGCGCAGCGTTAGCGCCGCGTGAGTTTCCACATCATCGAAAAAGTCGCCGCGCCTTCGGTCACGTAATCGGTTGACCGGCAGTTGTCCGACAGCGCGTCGCACAGGATGGTCAGCGTGTGCTTGTCGGCAAACGAAATGCTGACTTCGGGGTCGACGGTACCGTACGGTGCCAGCCGGTTATAGACGAATCGATACGTCTGCTGCGGTGTCTTGCTGTGGTCGCCGAGGATGACGAGCGTGCCGGTGTCCGCAGGCGCAGGATCGAAGCGCAGTTCGGCGGTGTCCGCCATTTGCGTGATGCCCGTCATCACGATGGGTCCGGAAGTGCCAATGGCGCACGCGCTCTTGACGAGCGAAAGCGCAATGACAGCAACGGCTAGTTTGCCAAACATAGGTCCAACTCGATCCAATCAGAGAAAAGCGAGAGTATGCATGAGTGGCTCGGCGCGTGCAGATTCACTGCCGCGCGCGCTGGGCCGGTTCTGCGAGGGGCACGCTGCGTCCGGAATCAGCCGCGCGCCGGAACTGGCCCGCTTTTCGGGGCACGCGAGTTTCGTTTGTATAATTCGGCGTCTTCGCACAGGCTCTCTTTCATGCTTAGTTTCGCGCTCGGATTTCTCGTCTCACTGCTGGTCACGCTGCTGATCGTGCGCTATGCGCATTTGCATGAAAAATTCTCCACCGATACCGACCTCGCCGGGGTTCAGAAATTTCACGTGGCCCCGGTGCCGCGGATTGGCGGAACCGGCATCCTGCTCGGACTGGTGGTGGCGGCCCTGCAGCTGCATCACGCCTACCCCGCCGTGTCCGGCGGGATTCTGGGGCTCACGGCATGCGGGCTGCCGGCGTTCGGCTCCGGGCTGGTCGAAGACCTGACCAAGCGGGTTTCGCCGCTCGCAAGACTCGTGTGCACCATGGCAGCGGCCGCGCTCGCCTACTTCCTGCTGGATATCGCGGTGACGCGCATCAGCGTGCCGCCGCTCGACTTTCTGCTGTCGTACGCGGTGATTTCCTGCGCGATCACCGTGCTAGCCGTGGCCGCCCTCGCAAACGCGGTCAACATCATTGATGGCTTCAACGGCCTGGCGTCGATGGTCGCATTCATGATGTTCGCCTCGCTCGCCTATGTGGCGTTCGAAGTATCGGACCCGGTCGTGCTGTCCGCATCGCTCATCATGATGGGCGCGGTGATGGGATTTTTTATCTGGAATTTTCCGGCCGGGCTGATTTTTCTCGGTGACGGCGGCGCGTATTTCATCGGCTTCATGCTCGCCGAACTGTCGATCATGCTGGTGATGCGCAACCGCGACGTGTCGGCGTGGTATCCGGTTCTGCTGTTCATGTACCCGATCTTCGAGACGTGCTTCTCGATCTACCGGAAGAAGTTCATTCGAGGCATGTCACCGGGCATTCCCGACGGCGTGCACCTGCACATGCTGGTGTACAAGCGCCTGATGCGCTGGGCCGTGGGCACACGGACAGCGCGCGAGCTGACGCGGCGCAATTCGCTGACTTCGCCGTATCTCTGGCTGCTGTGTCTCGTGGCTGTCGTGCCGGCAACCTTGTTCTGGCGGCACACGCTGCACCTGTTCTGCTTCGTGATGGTGTTCGCGGCGACCTACGTGTGGCTCTATGTGAGCATCGTGCGCTTCAAGTCGCCCAGGTGGCTGGTGGTGAGGAAGGGTCGGCGGTAAGCAAAAAAAGGCGCCTCGCGCGCCTTTTTTGTTTGGCCGGCGCGGCCGTCAGGCGCACGCCGAAGTTCTCTTTATCGCGAAGCGTGAATCCCGCTGACACCGGGCACGCTTTGCAGCGGTGGCGCCAGCGTAGGTTGATACTCGGGCACCCAGCGGCGCAGATCGCGCCGCACTTCGTCGTCCGCCGGCACACGATGCTGCATGAGCCAGGGCAGTAACTCGTCGAGCAGGTTATCCGGGGTACCGCGTGCCTGGGCGATACGCAGCTTGGGATGCGGGGTACGCGTGGTGGTTTCGTCGTCGGCGAGCAACTCCTCGTAGAGCTTCTCACCCGGCCGCAAGCCCGTGAACACGATGCGGATATGCTCTTCGCTAAAGCCGTAGAGCCGGATCAGGTCGCGCGCCAGGTCGACGATTTTCACCGGCTCACCCATGTCCAGAATGAAAATCTCGCCGCCACGTCCCATGCTCGACGCCTGCAACACCAGTTGCGAAGCCTCCGGAATCGTCATGAAGAAGCGGGTGATCTCGGGGTGAGTCACGGTAACGGGACCGCCCTTCGCAATCTGCTGCTGGAATTTGGGGATCACGCTGCCCGCGCTACCCAGCACATTGCCGAAGCGCACCGTCTCGAACTGGGTCCGCGAACTGGTCTGCTGCAAGGCCTGGCACGTCATTTCCGCGAGACGCTTGCTCGCGCCCATGACGTTGGTCGGGTTGACGGCCTTGTCCGTCGAAATCAGGACGAAGTGCTTCACGTCATGACGGATCGCCGCACGCGCCACGCGATAGGTGCCCAGCACGTTGTTGCGCACCGCCTGCCACGCGTTCTGCTCTTCCATCAGCGGTACGTGCTTGTAAGCGGCCGCGTGAAATACGATGTGCGGCGCGTGCCGCGAGAGCACCTGATCGAGCAGCAGCGAATCTTTCGCGTCGCCGATCACAGGAATGACCGGCAAGCCTGGAAAGCGTTCTTGCAGCTCTTCCGTGAGCTTGTACATGGCGAATTCGGACAGATCGTAGGCAATCAGCTGGGCCGGCTCGAAGCGCAGGATCTGACGGCACAGTTCAGAGCCGATCGAGCCTCCCGCTCCCGTTACCATCACCACGCGATTGCGCAGCAGGGCTTCCACATGGGGCGTGTCGATCTTGATGGGATCCCGGCCCAGCAGATCTTCGAGGTCGATCTGCCGCACCCGCGACAGGAAGGCTTGCCCTTGCGTGAGCGTGGTCAGCGCCGGCAGCACCATGGCCCGCACGCCTGCCCGCACACACAGCGTAGCGACGCGCCGCTGCGCTTCCACCGACGCCGACGGAATCGCAATGATGGCGTATTCGGTCTTCAGCGATTCCGCCAGCTGCGGCAGTTCGCTCATGGCACCCAGTACCTTGTAACCATAGATTTCGCGACCATGCTTCGCGACATCGTCATCCAGCAGGCCCACCAGGCGCCATTCACTGGAGCGCGACAACTCGCGGGCAAGGCTCGCGCCCGCCGACCCGGCACCGAGCACCACCACCGGCTTGCCTTTGCCTACCAGGCCGCCGTACAGGTAAAACTCTTTGGTTGCGCGATACAGTGCGCGCGAACCACCCATGGCGAGGAACAGCAGTAGCG
>NZ_DASXHA010000133.1:0-4326 GCF_036488795.1 Paraburkholderia sp. | reverse complement strand
GCGCCGAACAGGGCGTAATCGCGCCACAGCAGCGCCACCGTCGCGCGCACCAGCGAACGAGGCGCGAGCTGCAGGCCGCGCGCGTGATCTGCCAGCGCGAGGTTGCAGCGCGCATGAAAGCGGCGCGCGTCGGCGTCCCCGGCCAGGTGGCCGCTCACACGCAATGAGCGCGCACACGCGGCCGCGAGGCGCCAGAAGTCATAAGGATCGGAACCGGAGAGTTCCTCCAGGCAGGCTTCGAGTTCTTCGAATGCCGCACGCGTCAGCGCGCTGACGGCGGCACTCACCGCGCCGTCGCTCGAATGCGCCCTCAAGACCGGCAGCAAGGCGCGCTCGTAGCGGGCCCGAAGATGAGCGAGACTCTGCGCAGGCAGCGGGCTGAACGACGCCGGCGGCAACGGCCGTGCCGCTAGTGCGAGGTCGTCGAAGGTGACCGTGTAGCCTGGCGTGCGGTGCGAAACCAGCGCATGGAGCGCCTGATAATGACCGAACAACGTCGGCGAACACGAGAGCTCACGCAGATTGTGACGGCCGATGGCCGCGCGCAAATCGTGCAAGGCCGCGCCGAGTGTGGCGCGCGCCTCCGGCTCGCCCGCTGGTTCCGCGGCCGTCAACGGCGACACCAGCACCAATGCGTCCGCCAGCCGCTGCGCGCCCAGCCAGCCCGCCTCCTTCAGCGCATGCACCGCGCGCAGCAACGGCGTGGCCATGTCGCCGCGCTGCTCGAACGCGAGCAGCGCTTCGGCCAGAGCGAGTTCGGCAGGACGGACCGACCCGCCACGCGGGTTCGGCAGTGCATCGAATGAGGCTGAGGACGCGGATTGAGGGGTCATGGGCAAACGGCATGAACACTGACAGGCCGGCGCACGGCCACGCGCGCCATGCAGCGCGCCAGCCCGCGACAGTACGATGACGAACTACCGTTGCGCCGCGCCGCGCTCATGGGTATTGACGATGCCGCGCCCCATGCCCGTCGCGCACGCTGACGCAGCACGCGGGACGCGCGCGCTGCCAGATGGTCAGATCTGGACCATCTCGAAGTCTTCCTTGCGGGCGCCGCACTCGGGGCAAGTCCAATTGATGGGAACATCCTCCCAACGCGTGCCCGGCGCGATTCCTTCATCTGGCAAACCGGCTTCTTCGTCGTAGATCCAGCCGCAGATCAGGCACATCCAGCTTCTATATTCCATTCTTGTGTCGCGTCAAAAAGGGCGTTGAAACGAGAGCCATGATGGTACCGTGTTGCCGCCCCAATGCCTAGCAGCCGAAAGTCGCCATCGTGCCGCGTCGCGCAGGCGCCGTCGGCCAGCGCGGACAGACTGTTTGATTCCGGTGCTCGCGCCATCGGCCTGACTGCGCACAAAACCCCTCGCGGATGCGAAAAAACGCCTCCGCAGCGCGTTAGGCCGCATAATTGAGCCGACTGTGTGCCCGGTGCACGCTTACATCTGCTCCTTTCCTGCCAACCATTTCATGCCCAGCGACACTCCTCCGATCGTACTCACCTTCGGCCTCTCCGATCCGACAGGCGCTTCCGGCCTGCAAGCCGACCTGATGACGCTCGCCAGCATGGGTTGCCATGGCGTCAGCGTGCTGACGGGCTACACCGTGCGCGACTCGGCGAGCTGCGATGAAGTCACCGGACTCGACCCGGAAATCGTCGCCACGCAAGCCCGCATGCTGCTGGAAGATATGCCGATCGCCGCCTTCAAGGTAGGCGCGGCCACGCGCGCGGAAGTGGTGAGCGCAATCGCCGAGGTAGTAGCCGACTACGACGACATTCCGCTGATCCTGGCCCCTGATTTCACGCTCGACGACGAACACGTACTCGCCGCAGACGAACTGCGCGAAGCGATCGCCGACCTGCTCGCACCGCAAACCACGCTGCTGGTAGCCGATCACGCCACGTTGCTCGCGCTGGCCCAGCCGGACGGCGACGCGGAGGCGCCGAGCCTCGATGCGGCAATCTCGCATCTGCTGTCGCAAGGGTGCGAATACATCCTGTCCACGGAAACCGGCACGCACCGGCTCGTCAATACGCTCTTCAGCGAAGACGGACAGTTGCGCCAGGACATGTGGGATCGCGGCAGCAACCGCATCATGGGGCTGACGGATACGCTAGGCGCCGCCATTGCCGCGCTGCTCGCCAACGGACAGGATCCGGCCGAAGCGGTTCGTGAAGCGCAGGAGTATCTATATCAGGCCATGCGCAGCGCGTTTCGCCCCGGCATGGGTGCGTATCTGCCGGACCGGTTTTTCTGGGCCCGCAGCAGCGAGGAAGAAACCCCGCGCGCGAGCAGCAAAGATGCGCCGCCGGGAGAGGCCCGGCACTGAGCCACAGAAAGGTCTGCGGCCAGCGACCGTGCAGGCCGCTTTTTCTTACTTTTCTTTGACGCTTTTCTTTCGTTTTTTACATCTGCGCCGGCAGGTCGTCTGACTCCTCCAGTCCGGCACGACCTCCACAGCTGATCTCCGCACGCCTCATTTGCGCGTCGCCCAGACGACCCTCTCCGATCTTTCGAGCTCGCATCCCACCGATTGGCGTGTCATCGCGCCGCACTCGGAGTACATTTCGTTGCCGCTTATTACCGCCGCAAACGTTTCCCGCAAGGTACTCACGCGGGATCGGATCCCGCCCCACAACTGACGGCCTGACCCTTTGCGATAAGGGCTCCGCCCCGGGCGTCGTCTCCCACACATGCCTTCCTCGGCCTGTCCGACACCTTCGGCCGGACCAACCGCACGCGCGGAATTGTTCCATTTGTATTACAAGCGTAATCAGCGGTTACAGACGAATGGCTTATGTCACAGTAGAATTTACTAATTGTAATGTCGTATATTGGGTCCTATGCCCCTCTCGACCTCGCTACTCCACCCGCCCAAACGGATAGCCACTATCCGCCTAGAACGAGCTGTCGATTCGTCAACCGGCATCGGCCACAGCGGAAAATACTAAATTGGACAATTCCCCCACTTCTTCCGCCCTCTCCGATTCCGGCTTCAACAACGAGTATCTGGAGAGTGCCCCTGCCGTACAAAGTGCTCGCCAAAGTCGCGAAACCTTCGACAAGCCACGCTCCGAAGCCTTTATCCAGCGCTTCAACGGCACCATCACCGGTACCGAACGCGCCCGGATGTTCCGCCAAAAACCCGTGACCGTCTGGCTCACGGGCCTGTCCGGCGCCGGTAAATCCACGATTGCCTACGAACTCGAGCGCCGGCTGATCTCGCTTGGCCACGCGTGCTACGTGCTCGACGGCGACAATGTGCGCCACGGGCTCGCAAGCGACCTCGGCTTCAGCCGCGAAGACCGCCACGAAAATATTCGGCGCGTCGCGCATGTCGCCCAGTTGATGAACGACGCCGGCCTCATTGTCATCACAGCGCTGATTTCCCCCATGCATGAAGATCGCGCAATGGCCCGCGAGATCATCGGCAGCGACAGATTTGTGGAGACCTACCTCGCCGCATCAGTCGACGACTGCGCGCGTCGCGATCCAAAGGGTCTGTATGCAAAGGCGCGATCCGGGGTAATTGGTTCTTTTACGGGCGTGTCCGCGCCCTATGAAGCACCCGCTCATCCGGAACTGCGGGTGGAGACGGCCAGCCAGAGCAAAGAGGAAAGCGTCGCGGGAATTTTCGAGTACCTGCTTGAAGGATTTCTCGATAGGTCTTGAGGCGCGCGAACCACCGCGCCGCGTCAGCTCGCGCTGATTCATTGGTTCATTGGTTCATTGGTTCATTGGTTCATTGGTTCATTGGTTCATTGGTTCATTGATTCGCTGATTCGTGCTTCGTCATTCGCCGGGCAAACCGGCGAAGATCCGCCGGACGAAAAAAAACCCGCATAGTGATGCGGGTTTTCTCTTTTGGGAAGCACGCCTCGCAGCGCGCTTCCCGCATGTACTTCGTATGAGACCTCGCAAGAGGTCTCTGCGAAATTACATGTCCATGCCCATGCCGCCCATGCCGCCCGGCATTCCGCCGCCGCCCATCGGAGCATCTTCCTTCGGCAGTTCGCAAACAGCTGCGTCGGTCGTGAGCAGGAGACCTGCCACCGATGCTGCGTTTTGCAGTGCCGTGCGCGTCACCTTGGTCGGGTCCACGACACCAGCGTCAACCAGGTCGACGTACTCGCCCGTTGCTGCGTTGTAGCCGTAGTTGCCCGTGCCTGCTGCAACTGCTGCCACCACGACGCTGGCTTCTTCGCCGCCGTTCGTGACGATCTGGCGCAGCGGTTCTTCCATTGCGCGCAGAACGATCTTGATACCTGCGTCCTGATCGGCGTTAGCGCCCTTCAGACCTGCGATTGCCGTGCGAGCGCGG
>NZ_DASXHA010000128.1:0-96200 GCF_036488795.1 Paraburkholderia sp. | reverse complement strand
AGCGGCACGCCAGCCGCAGCGGCGCGACGCGCCAGCGACAGCAGCCGTGGTTCGCCCAGCCAGCATCGATGGGTCAAGTAGTGCGCCTGAATCCGATATTTACCGATCAGCTTGCGCGCAGCGCGGCGCGAACGCACAGCTACTGGTCTGGTTCGCCGCGCATGACCCGAGGCCGCCCCCGAACCGGCTGCGAGCACCGCGTTTTCGTAGGCGCGCCAGGCCAGCGCGACCGCATGCTGCCGTGGTGTGTTCGAACGGTTCTGCAATGTGGCGGTGCAGCGAGTCAGCAACGTCTGAGGTTGCGCGCAGCGCGCGGCGGCGCGCAGCCGCTTCCACGCATTCGGTGCACGCCGTCGTGAGGTGATGAAAAGGCCGCGCACTTCGCGAACCGACGTGAGAAAAAGTCCGCGCAGCACGACACCGCTGACTGACTCCGGAAAGCGTCCCGCATAAGCGAGCGCAAGTGCCGCGCCCCACGAGCCACCGAACACTCCCCACTGTGCGAAACCAAGTCGCTTACGAATGGCTTCCAGATCGTCGAGGAGGTTTTCAGTGCGGTTGTGACGCACGCTGCCATAGGGAGTCGAGGCGCCGGTGCCGCGCTGATCGACCAGCACCACCCGGAAGCGCGTGAGGTCGAAAAGCCGCAAGACCCCCGGCTGACTGCCGCTGCCTGGGCCGCCGTGCAGCACCACCACGGGTACGCCATCCGCAGCGCCGGCCACCCCAAAAGCCACGTGGTGGCCATCACGTGTATGCAGCGCATCGAACCGGAGTGGCGGCAATAGCTGCGGCGAAGCGCTGCGCATCATGCGTGTCTTCCTTGGTGTGCGACTGGTTGACGGACCGACAACGGCGGCGCCAGGGTTGAGTGCGCCACTTCATACGAAATGCTTTTCGCCCCCAATATAAGTTGAAATGGCGCGCCGTGCCAACCGCGTTGCATGGCAAAGTCGCGTGTCCATGGCGCATGCCGATGCTTCTCTGCGTGAAAGAGCGTGGCGAGAAAGGTGTGAAGGGCGAGGAGGCGCGGTTCGCCTGCGCAGCGCGCAAAGCGTAATGCGCCACGAGCACGGCGAGCGCAATGCCTGGGAGGACGAAGCCGGTTGCGCAGCGCTGCCGCCACCGTGGCCGGGCGATCCAACTGCCCGTAGCCAGTGTGGCAGCGCCGCGTAGCCAGGCAGCGCCGAGGTTGGCGGGAATGATTGCAACGCCGCGTAGCGCGGTTTAAGCGTGCTTAACGCGTGGCGATATACATTGTGATTTCAAAACCGAAACGCATATCGATGTAGCCAGGTGTCGTCCATTGCATAGTCGTACCTCCTTTTCGTGCCAGGACCTGATGACACCGCCGCAGTCCTGGACGCGGCGTCGGCGGACTTGAGCCATCGCGCCCGCGAATGGCACGCGTGCCCCGGGGCTAAAGCGCCGAGCAGCGCGTCGACAGCCGAACCACGCGGCCGCGACGCATTGCGAACCGCTCGATAATGCGCGCAATTTGCCGCCCGGTAAACCATCTGCGAGGCTGCCCAAAGGCGGATCGTCAAAATGCGCCATTCGCGCTAAAGACAGTCTGGAAAAGAGGGTCGCTTTGGCCTACGCTTAAATGCGCCGGCTTTTTGGTGAGAACGATTAGAGCATTGCCATCCCCACAACCGGCCCGCACTGATCTGCAAACGAAGGTGTGAAACTGGACGCGTTCTGCCCGGAACGCCGCCGACAGGGTTGTGCCATCCCACGCTCGACGCCGCCCGCGAGGCGAGCGATGCTGCGTTCGCATGACGAAAACCCTAAGCAATAAAAAAACAGGAGACTGTCATGCAATTCACCCGCACTACCTTCTCGATTTGCGTATGCGGCATGGCGCTGCTAACCGGCGCGCCGCTCGCGTTTGGCGCAGACGAGGTGCAAAACAGCGCCACGACGACGTCTGCATCAATGCCGGACGTACTGACACCCGTGAGCCAGCAGCAGCTCGATGCCGCCGGGGGGGCTACCGCTAACTGGCTCCATCCAAACGGGTCGTACGCCCAAACGCGCTACTACCCGGGCACGCAGATCAACAAGACTAATGTCGCGCGTTTAAGGCCGGCTTTCATTTTCCAGACGGCGGTGAACGAATCGATGGAAACCGCGCCGATTGTCGAGAACGGCGTCATGTTCATTACCACGTCGTTCAATCACGTCTACGCGGTCGATGCGGTAACCGGCAAGGAATACTGGCACTACAAGCATAAGATGGGCCCGATCACGACCTTTTGCTGCGGGCCGAACAACCGCGGTGTCGCGATCTCCGGCGACCGGCTCTTCATGGGAACTTTGGATTCCAAACTGGTTGCGCTCGATGCGAAGACCGGCAGCGTGATATGGGAAAAGCAGATCGCGGATCCTGAAGAGGGCTACTCCGAAACGATGGCGCCGACGGTGGTCGACGACAAGGTGCTGATCGGCACCAATGGAGGCGAGTACGGCATTCGCGGCTTTGTCAAAGCGTTCGATGCGGCCTCGGGCAATCTGCTATGGACCTTCTACACGATTCCGGACAGCGGCCAGGAGGGCGTCTGGGCGACCAGGGACGCAACCGGCCGCGACATGAAGCGCGATATCTCCGCCGAGAAGCAACAGCTTGCCGCCAAGGGCGGAGACTTCTACAAGACGCTGGGCGGCGGCATGTGGATGACGCCTGCGGTCGACAAGGCGTCGCGCACGGTGTTCTTCGCGGTGGGCAATCCGTCGCCGGACCTGTATGGGGCCGTTCGTCCTGGAGACAACCTCTACACCGATTCGCTGGTGGCGATCGACCTCGACAGCGGCAAATACAAATGGCACTACCAGTACATTGCGCATGACCTGTGGGACCTGGATGCGGTGAGCCCGCCGATTCTCGCTGACGTGCGCGACACCGACGGCAAGATGATCCCAGGCGTGCTGCAGGCGGGCAAGACCGGTCACGTGTATGTGCACGACCGCAGCACGGGCCGCCTGATCCGCTATTCGGAAGCAATGATTCCGCAGGAGAACATGTGGACGCTGCCGACGGCCGAAGGCGCGCGCATGCTGCCGGGCGCCAACGGCGGAGTGGAATGGTCGCCCATGGCCTTCGATCCGAAGCGGCGGCTCGCCTACGCGGCCAACCTGCATCAGCCAATGACATATCAGGTCGAGGACGCCTCCTATCCGGGCGGCAGCAAGCTGTGGCTTGGCGGCGCTTTCAAGACCATTCCGAGCGAGGCGCAGTGGGGCAAGCTGGTGGCGGTCAACGTCGACACCGGCAAGATTGCCTGGTCATATAAAACGGACCAGCCGCTGATTGGCGGCGTGCTCGCCACCGCGGGCGGTCTGGTGTTCAACGGCGAGGGCAACGGACTGTTCCGCGCCTTCGATTCGTCGACCGGAAAAATGCTCTGGCAATTCCAGTGCGGAGCGGGTGTCAACGCGCCGGCAGTGTCGTACATGGTCCACGGCAAGCAGTATGTAGCCGTGGCCGCAGGTGGCAACACGCAACTCGACTTCAAGCGCGGCAACACCGTTCTTGTGTTCGCGTTGCCGTGAGTCGCACTATCGCTCTCATTCTGCAACCCGTCCGTTCACGTCGCCGCCTGGCTGCGACGCGGACGGCCATGCTGCTCGCTTGCACGAGCGTCGCGGCGCTGCTCGCCTCGCTACCCGTCGATGCCCGTGCAGATGCAGCGGCAGGGCAGACCAAGGCACAGGTCTGCGTGGCCTGCCATGGTCCCATGGGTAATTCCACCAACTCCGACTATCCGATACTTGCCGGACAGAGCGCGCGCTACATTTACCTTGAGCTGAAAGATTTTAAGGAAGGACGCCGAAGCGATCCACGCATGTCGCCGATAGCGGCGACCTTGTCGCGCGACGACATGATGGACCTCGCGGATTATTTCGCAGCACAAAAACCCGTGCCGGTACAGTTCAAGGCCGATCCGGCCAGGATTGAAGCCGGACAGAAAAAGGCGGCGGAAGTGCTCTGCACGATGTGCCATCTAGGCGGCTTTACCGGCCAGAACGAGATTCCGCGCGTGGCAGGTCAGCACTATCAGTACATCGTCAAGGAGTTGCAGGATTTTCGCGCCCACAGGCGTACCAATGATGCGGGCAATATGACCAGTGTGACCAAAGGGCTGTCCGACGAGGACATCGAGAACCTGGCGGCCTATGTCGCCAATTTGCAGTAATGGCATTGTTTGACGGGGGAATAACCATCATGAGACGCACCGCAGGACTTCTCTTAGGCGTTGCGCTAGTGGCGAGCACTTTGGGCGCCATACCGGCAAGCGCACGCGCCGCGGATAGCGCGCTCAATCAGCAGCTGCTCGCCGCGGCGCGCAGTGGCGATGACGCCGGCGTGCAGGCCGCACTCAATGCGGGCGCGATGGTGGATTCACGCAACCGCGTCGGCGATACCGCGTTGATCACCGCGTGCAAGAACGGTAAGTCGGAGATGGCGCAGACCTTGATTGCTCATGGGGCGAATGTGCTGCAGGCCGACGTCGCAGGCGTCACGCCGCTGATGGCGGCGGCCTATGGCGGATACGACGATCTGGTGGCCTTGCTGCTGGCGCGTGGCGCAGATCTGAAGGCAACCGACCGGATTGGCAAAACAGCAATGGAATACGCGGCGGGGCAAGGGCACACCGCTGTCGTGCAGCGCTTGCTGGACGCCGGGGTGGAAGTGAATCGGCTTTACAAGAACGATCTCACGGCGCTCATGTGGGCTGCGGGCTACGATCATCCCGATACCGTAAAGCTGCTGCTGGCGCGCGGCGCGGACCCGTCGCTGCGCGACAACCGCGGCATGACGGCGAGCGATATCGCCACGCAAACCGGGTCACACCAGGTGGCGACGGTGTTGACGTCGCATTAGCGAAGCCGCTTAAGCCAGGCGTTCGATCATCGCTTTTGCAGCAGCCGGATTACGCTCCTTAAAGCCGCTGATGATGTAGAGATAGACATCGTGTGCGCCTTTTTTCGCAGCGGTGCGGACCTCGACCGATTGCAGATCGTGCGGCACCGCACCTGCCGCCAGCTGCCGCGCGCGTTCGGTCCAATCATCTAGCGCCTTTTTCGCGTAGCCTTGCGCCTGCTTGTCCGTGGTTCCCATGATGCGCGCATACACGAACGGCGCCGTGAGATTCGCGATCTGCGGGTATTCGCTGTCACCGGCAAGCACAATTGCTACGCCGTATTTATGTGCGAGCGCAACGAACGTTGCGTCGCGAAAGCTTTCGTGCCTGACTTCGACCGCATGCCTGAGCGTGTGTCCGTCAAGTTTCGTGGGGAGCAAAGCCAGAAACGCCTCGAAGTCTTCCGCGTCGAATTGCTTGGTGGTGGCGAATTGCCAGTTGATGGGACCGAGCTTTTGCTTGAGGTGCGTGAGGCCGCTGGCAAAGAAACGCTCGATACTATCGCCGGCCTCCGCCAGCACGCGCCGGTTCGTCGCATAACGTGGGGCCTTGAGCGAGAAGACGAAATCGTCCGGCGTTTCGTCATGCCACTTCATATAGCTCTCGGGTTTCTGCAAGCCATAGAAGGTGCCGTTGATTTCTATCGTGGTTAGCTGACGGCTTGCATATTCCAGTTCGCGCTTTTGCGTGAGGTCCTGCGGATAAAACACGCCTCGCCATGGCGCATACGTCCAGCCACCGATGCCGATCCTGATTCGCGGTTTTGTGCGTGTTGCCATGTGTCGTGTTTCCCTGATGTTCCCGTTTGCCTGAATAACCAGCTAGCAAGTACGATGCCGCGCGGGCGAGGGTGCGGGCGTTATCGCGGCCATGTAGCTCACTTGCGGCTTCGGGTTGTCTTCGCCTCCACTTCCTCGAACCGTCGGCTCGCCTCCGCCACTTCGTGCCGAAACTGCACCAGCGCGACAAGCGACGTATCCGGCGGCTGTAGCGCAGCCCACAGTACCTCAATCAGGCTGTCCGCGGTGGCCTCGATATCCGTGCGCCGGTTTGCAAGCGTCGCATCCCACAACACGTGCTCCATTGGGCCGAACACCATCGAACGCAGCAACCGCAGCGGCACGTCCGCGCGAATTTGTCCCGTCTCCTGGCCGCGTGCAAGCACGCGCATCAACGGGGCGGTGTAACGCCGCTGCAATTCCGTGAGCGCCTCGCTGAGCTCGTGATGCCGCGCGCGGCCTTCGGACAATACCAGTGCGCACAGATCCGTGCCGTGTACCAGCATCAACCGCAAGTGCATCCGCACAATGAACGCGAACTGCTGCCGCACGCTGCCGTCCCGTGGCAGGCCGGTTTCGATCGCGCCGATGATTTCGTCATACCAGTCGCCGATCACCCGCGCGCACAACTCACGCTTGCCGCGGAAATAGCTGAACACGGTGGCCTCGGAAATGCCCAGACGCTGCGCGATCTCGGCCGTGGTGGCGCGCTCGTAGCCCTTTTCGGAGAACACGTCGCGCCCCGCCTGAAGAATCTCCTTCACGCGCTGCTGGGACTTGCGCCCTGCCGGCGCACGGCGCGACGCCGGCAGTTGAGCCCGGGCGGCGGTCGGGGTTTTGGCTTTCAGTTCAGCCACGCTTTGGCCTTGATATGAGTGAAGTTCAGATTTGTAAGCGGGAAACTCCTTTCGGGTCGAGTCTATCATGTCAAATGAAGCATAAAAGGCGCTGAGACCATATCTGAGTGTCACTCAGAAATACCTATTGACGTATACGTAAATCTAGCGTGAAATTCGGCTTGAGACAGAGCAATCGCTGGTCGCCGCATCCGCAGGCGGGGCCTGGCGCGAACGAATTCCTGGAGACACCGCAATGAGTAACCTGCCCGGTTTGCAATTCCCCCTTGGCGAAGAAATCGAAATGCTGCGCGACAGTCTCGCGGGCTTTGCGGCGAAAGAAATCGCGCCGCGCGCGGCGGAAATCGACCGCACAGACCAGTTCCCGATGGACCTGTGGAAGAAATTCGGCGATCTGGGCGTGCTCGGCATGACGGTGTCGGAGGAATACGGCGGCGCGAACATGGGCTATACCGCCCACATGATCGCCATGGAAGAGATTTCACGGGCGTCGGCTTCGGTCGGGTTGTCGTACGGCGCGCACTCGAACCTGTGCGTGAACCAGATTCATCGCAACGGCACCGAAGCGCAAAAGCAGAGGTACTTGCCGAAACTGGTGTCGGGCGAACATGTCGGCGCGCTCGCCATGAGCGAGCCGAACGCCGGTTCTGACGTCGTCAGCATGAAGCTGCGCGCCGACAGGAAAGGCGAGCGCTACGTGCTGAACGGTACCAAGATGTGGATCACCAACGGCCCGGATTGCGACACGCTGGTGGTCTACGCCAAGACCGATCTCGAAGCGGGTCCGCGCGGCATCACCGCGTTTATCGTCGAAAAAGGCATGAAAGGCTTTTCGGTCGCGCAGAAGCTCGACAAGCTCGGCATGCGCGGCTCGCATACCGGTGAACTGGTCTTCGACAATGTCGAAGTGCCGGAAGAAAACATCCTCGGCCAGTTGAACGGCGGCGTGAAGGTACTGATGAGCGGCCTCGACTATGAGCGCGCCGTTCTGGCAGGCGGTCCCACCGGCATCATGGTCGCCGTGATGGATGCCGTGGTGCCGTATATCCACGATCGCAAGCAGTTCGGCCAGTCCATCGGCGAATTTCAATTGATTCAGGGCAAGGTGGCCGATCTGTACACCACGCTTCAGGCGTGCCGTGCGTATCTGTACGCGGTCGGCCGTCAACTCGACACGCTCGGCTCCGAACACGTCCGTCAGATGCGCAAGGACTGCGCGGGCGTGATTCTCTACACCGCGGAGAAAGCCACGTGGATGGCCGGCGAAGCCATCCAGATTCTGGGCGGCAACGGTTACATCAACGAGTACCCGGTAGGGCGTCTGTGGCGCGACGCGAAGCTCTACGAAATCGGCGCGGGCACGAGTGAAATTCGCCGCATGCTGATCGGCCGCGAACTGTTTGCGGAAACGGCCTGACTGACGCAAGCGGTCATGCAGCCATGACCGGGCGGCGAACCAAAACTGCGGCGAACAGGAGAGCCTCGTAATGCCGATCATCGAAACAAAGCTGAATCCGCGCTCGGATGACTTTCGCACCAACGCGGCCGCGCTCGAAGCGCTGGTCGCCGACCTGCGCGACAAGGTGGAGAAGCTTGCGCTAGGCGGTGGCCAGGCGGCACGCGACAAGCACGTCGGACGCGGCAAATTGCTGCCGCGCGAGCGCATTGCGCAACTGCTCGATCCGGGCACCCCGTTTCTGGAGCTGTCGCAACTGGCGGCGTTCGGCATGTACAACGACGACGCGCCGGGCGCCGGCGTCATCACCGGCATTGGCCGGATTGCCGGGCAGGAGTGCGTGATTGTCTGCAACGACGCCACCGTCAAGGGCGGCACGTACTATCCGGTCACCGTGAAAAAGCACGTGCGCGCCCAGGAAATCGCCGCGGAAAACCGCTTGCCGTGCGTGTATCTGGTGGATTCCGGCGGCGCGAATCTGCCCAATCAGGACGACGTGTTTCCTGATCGCGATCACTTCGGGCGCATCTTCTTTAACCAGGCCAATCTGTCGGCGGACGGCATTCCGCAGATCGCGGTGGTGATGGGGTCATGCACCGCTGGCGGCGCGTATGTGCCGGCCATGAGCGATGAGTCGATCATCGTGAAAAATCAGGGCACGATTTTTCTCGGCGGTCCGCCCCTGGTGAAGGCCGCAACGGGCGAAGTCGTGAGTGCCGAAGACCTGGGCGGTGGAGACGTGCATACGCGGCTGTCGGGCGTGGTCGATCATCTCGCGCAAAACGACGCGCATGCACTGGCGATCGCGCGCAGCATCGTCGGCAATCTGAATCGCACGAAGCAGGTGCCGGTTGCGCTGCAGGAGCCCAAGCCGCCACGCTATGACGCAAAGAGCATTTACGGCGTGATTCCCGTGGATACGCGCAAGCCTTTCGATATCCGCGAAATCATCGCGCGGATCGTCGACGACTCCGCTTTCGACGAATTCAAAGCCCGCTACGGCACCACGCTCGTCACCGGTTTCGCGCATATCTGGGGGCATCCGGTCGGCATCATCGCGAACAACGGCATTCTGTTTTCCGAGTCGGCGCTCAAGGGAACACACTTTATCGAACTGTGTTGTCAGCGCAAGATTCCGCTCGTGTTTTTGCAGAACATCACCGGCTTCATGGTGGGGCGCAAATACGAAAACGAAGGTATCGCGCGTAACGGCGCAAAGATGGTGACGGCCGTGGCTACGGCGAAGGTGCCGAAGTTTACGATGATCATCGGCGGCTCGTTCGGTGCGGGCAACTACGGCATGTGCGGCCGCGCGTATTCGCCGCGCTTCCTGTGGATGTGGCCGAACGCGCGCATTTCGGTCATGGGCGGTGAGCAGGCGGCCTCGGTGCTGGCTACGGTCAAGCGCGACGGCATCGAAGGCAAGGGCGGTTCATGGAGCGCCGAAGAGGAAGAGGCGTTCAAGCAGCCCATTCGCGACCAGTACGAACATCAGGGTCACCCGTACTATGCAAGTGCGCGTCTTTGGGATGACGGCGTGATCGATCCGGCGCAAACGCGCGACGTGCTCGGCCTGGGCCTATCCGCTTCGATGAACGCGCCGATCGAAGAGACGCGCTTTGGCGTGTTCAGAATGTGACGCCAAGGCCAGCGAAGGAGTCAGTCCAGATGCAATACGAATCCTTGAACGTCGCCTTTGCGGGCCAGGTGGCAACCATCACGCTCAACCGCCCGGATGTGCGCAACGCGTTCAACGAAACCATGATCGCGGAACTCACCGCCACTTTTGGCGCGCTGAACGAGCGCGATGACGTGCGCGCGGTGGTGCTGGCGGCAAACGGCAAGGCGTTTTGCGCAGGCGCGGATCTGAACTGGATGAAGAAGATGGCCGGTTATTCCGACGAGGAAAACCGCGCCGACGCGCTGCGTCTCGCCGCCATGCTCTCGGCCATTTACGGTTGCAACAAGCCGGTGATTGCGCGCGTCAATGGCGACGCCTACGCGGGCGGCTTGGGCCTGATCTGCGCATGCGACATGGTGGTGGCCGTGGATACCGCACGCTTCTGTCTGTCCGAAGCGCGTCTGGGTCTGATTCCCGCCACTATCGCGCCGTACGTGATTCGGGCATTGGGCGAGCAGGCGTCGCGCCGCTACTTCATCACCGCCGAGTTGTTTGAGTGCGCAACGGCTTTGCGTTTGGGGCTCGTCAGTGAAGCAGTCAGTGAAGCGCAACTGGATCAGGCCATTCAGCAACTGGCTGATACGCTCTGCGCAAACGGTCCGCACGCGGTACGCGCCTGCAAGCAACTGGTGCAGGATATCGCGGGGCGTGAATTGAACGAGGCGCTGATCCAGGACACGGCAGCACGCATCGCCCGCGTGCGTGCCAGTGCGGAAGGCCGCGAAGGCGTGGCATCCTTCCTCGAAAAGCGTACGCCCGCCTGGCGCAACGGCTAGAACAACAGTCCCACTACGAGACATCTCATGTTCAACAAGATCCTGATCGCGAACCGGGGCGAGATTGCCTGCCGCGTCGCTGCCACCTGCAAGCGTCTCGGCATTGCGAGCGTGGCCGTGTATTCCGATGCGGACGCCAACGCGAAACACGTGGCGGCATGTGACGAGGCGGTCCATATCGGCGGGTCGACGGCGGCCGAAAGCTATCTGCGCTACGAGCGCATCATCGCGGCCGCGCGCGCGACGGGTGCAGAGGCGGTGCACCCGGGCTACGGTTTTCTTTCCGAAAACGAGGACTTTGCGCAAGCCTGCGAAGCGGCGGGCATTGTATTCATCGGGCCGCCGGTCGAAGCCATTGCCGCGATGGGGTCCAAAGCGGCCGCCAAGGCGTTGATGCATTCAGCCGCAGTGCCGTTGGTACCCGGCTATCACGGCGACGATCAGGACGCGCTCGTGCTGCAACGCGAGGCTGATGCGATCGGCTATCCGGTGCTGTTGAAAGCGAGCGCGGGCGGTGGCGGCAAGGGCATGCGCGTAGTCGGGCGCAGCGAAGAATTTGCGGCAGCGCTTGCTTCATGCAAGCGCGAAGCGGCGAGCAGCTTCGGCAACGACCGGGTGCTGATCGAAAAATATCTGACGCGTCCGCGTCACGTGGAAGTGCAGGTATTTGCGGATCAACACGGTGGTGCCGTGTATCTGTTCGACCGCGATTGCTCGGTCCAGCGGCGCCATCAGAAGGTGCTCGAAGAAGCGCCTGCGCCGGGGCTCGCCGCGGAACTGCGTCATGCGATGGGCGAGGCGGCGGTCGCGGCTGCACGGGCGGTGAATTATGTCGGTGCGGGTACGGTCGAATTCATCATGACCGGCGCGAGCAACTTCTACTTCATGGAGATGAACACGCGCTTGCAGGTCGAACATCCCGTCACCGAAATGGTGACCGGCCTCGATCTGGTTGAATGGCAATTGCGTGTCGCGGCAGGCGAGCCATTGCCGCTCACGCAGTCGCAATTGAAGCTGGACGGTCATGCGATCGAGGCGCGCATCTATGCCGAGCATCCGGCACGCGGCTTCCTGCCTTCCACCGGCACGCTCAAGCATTTGCGCATGCCGGAAGGGGTCGAATTTACGATTGGCGCGGGCGCGATGAGAGCGCCGGTGCGGATCGATAGCGGCGTGCGCGAGGGCGACACCATCACGCCGTTCTACGATCCGATGATCGCGAAACTGATCGTGCACGGTGCGACCCGTGACGAAGCCCTGGCACGCATGAGCCGGGCCTTGCGCCTGTGCGAAGTGGTCGGGCCGCATACCAACGTGGAGTTCTTGCAACGCATCGTGACGAGCGAGCCGTTTTCAAGCGGCGATCTGGATACAGGTCTGATCGAGCGTCATCATGACGCGCTGTTCGCGCCGCTCGGCAAGCCGTTGCGCGAGGCTTTCGCGCTGGCCTGTGCCGCGTTGCTCACGCGTGAAGGCGGCGTCGCGCACGGTGCGTCACCGTGGGATGCGTTGTCGCATTGGCGCCTGAACAGCGGCTATACGCAGACGCTTGCATGGCGCGACGTGGACAACGACGAAGCGTTTGTCGCGACATTTGCGCGCGATGGCGCCACCCAGACCCTCGAATTTGCGGGCCAGCGCGAGAGCTTCACGTGGTGGAGCGGTGCAGGCGCGCATGAGTTCGGCGCGGCAATCGGTGATTCGCATGTGACGGGCCGCGTGTTTGTCGATGGTGACGTGTTTCATGTGTTCTGTCTGGGTGCGGCGCTCGCGTTCGAATGGCAGAACCTGCTGGCGCATGCGGCGGATGCGGAACACGGCGAAGGACGCCTGACTGCGCCCATGCCGGGCAAGGTCATCGCGGTGCTGGTTGAACCGGGCACGGTGGTCGAGAAGGGGACGCCGCTGCTCGTCATGGAAGCCATGAAGATGGAGCATACGATCGGCGCGCCGGCAGCGGGCACGGTGACGGAAGTGCTGTATGCGGTCGGTGATCAGGTTGCGGATGGCGCGCAACTGCTGGTACTGGATGTCGAGTGAGACCGCTCGACGTCAGGCGAGCCGCGCATAGCCGACGGCTCGCGCTTCGTTTTCCAGTTGCGTGATGCGGGCGTAGTCCTTCAGCGTCAACGTCGAAAAGCCCTTCAAACGCAGGCGTTTTGCACGTTCGGGTTGCGCGGCTCGAGCTTCCTCAAGTGCTGAGCGCAAGGCTTCGACTGTTGGCGCAGGCACCTGGCGCGAGGCGATCAAAGGCAAGCCGGGTGCAGCCGCGGTCGAGCCAATCGCACGCACCTGTCGGGCCAGTTCCGGCAGTCCATCGCGGATGAACGCGAACGTCACGCAGTCGATCGCGGCCACGTCCGCACGATTCTCGGCAACCGCTCGCAATGAACCCAGATGCGAGCCCGTGCGCAACACAGCACTAAAGAACCTGCCGCCTTCGGCCAACGGCGCGACGGCGTGCCGGAACACATTCATCCCGCTATTCGAATCGTCCTGGTTGTAAGCAGCGCGTGCGCCACGACAATCCGCCAGCGTGTTGAACGCCGCGTCCCCGCGCGTGATCAATACGCTCGAATAGTTTGCATCTGTGCAACCCGGTGCATCGAACTGCGGTGTCGCAATCAACTGGACGTGTTCGTACAGGCCGCTCACCAACGGATAACCGCAGGTCTGCGAGACGAGCAGGTCAGGGCTGCGCCATAGCGCGTGCAGATCGTCACCCGCCTCGACGCTTCGCGCGTGAGGATCGACCGCGCGCAATACGTCGTCCAGCAGGGCTCGCCAGTCGGCGGCGAGTGCGGGCGTCACGTTGTACATCGGGAGCGCGGCGAGGCGGTTCATGCCTGCGATTCTGGCATATCAACCGGTCAGGCGGGCGGAGACGTCGTTGCTGACAGCAACCGGAGACTCGACTGTGTGCAGGGCCGCGATGGCAAGCGCCGGATCCAGATCGTCGAATGGGTGCACGGCGGGGACGATGGGCGTCACCGCATAGCGCGTGAACCACTCCGAGTAACCTTGCACGAGAAAGCCGCCGTTGCGCGCCAGATAATCCCCGCGACGTGCGCGATAAACGCTGCCCAGCGCAAACCATGGCACGTGCGGCAGATCGTGATGCACGGCGTGAAAATTGTTGTTCAGGAACAGCAGACGCCAGAACCAGGATGCTTCGTTCAGGACAGTGCGATGTTCGACGGCTTCCACGGCGCGATGCTCGTGAAACGAGCGGATTGAACTGAAGGCCAGCGCGGCGTAACCGATTCCAGATATGAACAGCCAGGCCGGAATGCCGCACTCGGCATCGAGCCACGAGGCAAGCACGATCACGGACGCGACGTGAGCCACCCAGACCGGCACATCGCGCCAGTCGCCGCGCATGACCTGACGCACGGCTTCGACCAGCGTCGCGGCGATCGCGAACGCGGGTCCCACCAGCAGCCGGCCTACGAAGGTATTACGCAGGATCAACAGTGCGCGGGTCACGCCGCTCGCGCGATGCCACGTGTTTTCAGCAATGAAGTAACTCTCCGGATCATGCTCGGGCCGCGTCAGATGCGGATCGTCGTGATGGCGCAGATGCGACTCGCGGTAAATGCCATAAGGAAACCACACCGCGAGCGGCGCGAATCCGAGCAAGCCGTTGATGAAGCGTGAACGCGTCGGATGACCATGCAACAACTCATGCTGCAGGGACAGGTACCACGTGCTCAGCAGCGCAAGCAGCGCAGTCGTGAGCGGCAAGCCGAGGCTGCGCGCATGGGTCGCCACGCCGAACCAGCCGCCATAAATCGTCGCGATCAGCACCCAGGTCGGCCATTCTGTCCGCCACGTCCAGCTTACGCCGAGACGGGCGAGGGCTTTGCGTTGGGTGTCGTCGAGATAGATCGCCATCGGCTGGAGCAGTGGGGCCGGAAGACCGGTGATTAAACGCCAGGTGGCGCGTTAAGACCGATCGTACGGGGCCCCAGGCTCGCGACGAACCATTTTCTTTCGAAAAGCATCTGCAAAAAAGCGCAAAGCCCCGCCGGACGGGCGACGGCGAGCCTGCTACTGCGTGTCGGCCAGATGGCACCCGTGATCCAGCAGACCTTCGGCGGTGCCGCTGCCGTTGTCCACATCGAGCCCGCTGTTGACGACCAGCCAGCCGTCCTCAGCCGTGGAGGGCCCGGCGCCTGTGACGAGGATCGTCTGCGTCGCCATATCCTGCGAGTCCGGATGATCGCGGGCGACGATGCGAAACGGATTGTCGTCGTGCGTCAGACCGGTCACGCGCATGACGCGGTAGCGCGCGCCGTCGAGCGTGGTCCATTGCCATTGGCCGGGCGGTGCATGACGCCAGGCGCTGAGGGCATCGGTCACATCGACGCGCATGCAATCCATGTGGATATGCAGTTGCTGTTGCGAGCGGCGGTACTCCGAATTGATTTCGAGCCCGAACTGATTGGCGGCGAGCGTCCGTTTGAGCGAGCCTTCGACCGCCTTGCGCTCGTGCCAGCCGTCGGCCCAGTAGTCGGGCGCGTTGGCCGCCAGGATTTCCGGGCTTTCGATGCCGCTCACGCGCTCAGTCGGAATCAGCAGATGCTGCGTATGACCGCTGATGTCCTTGAGAATCGCGTAGCGGCCTTCAAGGTTGACGCTCGTGCATTGCCCGGGCCGGCCCAATGACTGCTCTTCGGGCACGCATTGTCCGCCGACGATTTTCCACAGCGCGTCGGGATCGAGCGCGGCGATGTGCGCACAACTCGTCGCCGCGATGGCGATGACCAATGCGCCCGCCGCGCGGCGCAAGACAAGGCGGGTACGATCGACCGGCCTTGGGGACACGGCGGCTGCAACGCGTGATCCGCGAAGCACGCGCTGCACAACCTCACGCGCGCCCATCAAAGGGTCGGCCCAGCCAGTACGCCGAGCCATTGCTCGAAGGCCACGCCTATTGCCAGCAGCCGCCGGTCGCTACCCAGCGGACCGTCCAGTTCGAGGCCGACCGGCAAGCCGTCGGCGGTCAAGCCGGCCGCTAGCGACAGACCTGGAATACCGGCATTGCTGGACGGGTCGGTATTGCGCAGATAGGCGTTCATTTCATTGATGGGCGCGCCGCCGTTGATGGTCACCGCCGACGAGCCGTTGATCTCGTCAATCGGCACCGCGCTCAGGCGCGTCGTGGGAAACAGCAGCGCGTCGAGCCGATGCGTCGCGAAGGTCTGCGCGTAATGTCGCTGAAGCTGCGGCCGCAGCACGGTGAGGGCGGTCTGATACTGATTGACGAACGGAGCGGCAAGGATCGCGTCATAGGCTTCGCGCACATCCGGGCTGGCGATGCGGGCCGCGACTTGCGCGAGGGTCGTGACCGGCGCCTGATTGGCGATGAGCCATGCGGGCACATCGTCGCGCGCCTCGTGAATCGCAATCACCGAGCCGACCCGCGCGTTCAGATCCAGCAGGTCGGGCATATCGACGGGTATCAGCGTCACACCGGCCGCTTCGAGTCGAACCAGCGCGGCGCGCGCCACGTCTTCGAGCGCGTCCTCCAGGCCGTCCCATAACGGCGTGGGCAGGCCAATGCGCAGGCTGTCCAGCTCCACGGTCGGCAACGGACCGGCGCCGGTGATGACGCCGTCGAGCAGCGCAATATCCGCTACGGTGCGCGCCATCGGGCCCACGGTGTCGCGTGTGTGGCTGATCGGTACGACCGCGTTCGGATCGTGATAACGGCGCTCGGCGCCGCCGTCGCCGACCGACGGGCGAAACCCCGCGATCCCCGTCAACGCGGCCGGAATGCGCGTGGAGCCGGCCGTGTCGGTGCCGAGTCCGGCGGGCACGATGCGCGCGGCGATCGCCGCGGCGGTGCCGCCCGACGAACCACCTGGAATCAGAGACGCGTCATACGGATTGCGCACCGGCCCCGCATGCGACGCAAAGTTGGTACTGGTGATGCCGAGGGACAGCTCATGCATGTTGGCCTTGCCGAGCACGATGGCGCCGGCGTCGAGCAGCCGCTGCACGGAGGGCGCGTTGGTCTGGGGCGCGAAGCCGTCCAGCGCGGGCGTGCCTGCGGACGTCAACAGTCCGCGCGTGTTGATGTTGTCCTTCACGACGATGGGCAGGCCCGCGAGCGGCAACGCCGCGCGTGCGGCGTCGGGCAGCGCGTCGATCTGTCTGGCGGCAGCCAGCGCGCCCTCCATGTTGAGCGCTGTCAGCGCGTTGAGCGTCGACAGCGCCGCGGCGCGGGCAAGCAGGGTGGCGATATAGTCCGTGGCTTTCAGGCGGCCGGTCTGGATTGCAGCAACGGCTTCGATTGCCGTCAGGGCCAGCTGTTGGTCGACGGTCCATGTCATGCGCGAGATCTCCTCATCTGCCAGTAGTACCTGCTCGGGCGGGACGCTTCTTCATTAAGCGTAACGCGAAGCGTACCAGCCTTGGCACCGCCGTGGGTCTGAGCAGTCGCGGATCGTAACCGCTCATGCGCCGCTCGTTTTCAGACAGGCACAGTTCGAAGAGTTCGCGCGCATCGAGCCCGTCGCCGAAGGTGTCGCTGCTGGCGGGCAGAAAATTCGAGTCCTTCTTGCCGCCGTCTGCATCCATGCCTTTGGCAATGCTCAGGCGCTCCCATACCAGATAGATCCAGATCGCGAATACGCGCACGGAATGCCACGGCCTGCGCCACCAGGGCATGGTGCGCCGATACCACGCGACCCAGTTGGCGAAAAACAGAATGTGGCGTGCCTCTTCCTGAATCACCGGTTCAAACGTCTCGACGAGTTCCGAGGGGAAGTAGCCCGATTGCTGAGCGGAGCGAAACAGACCAAAAGCAAAAAAGCTGTCAATGCACTCGCTGTAGCCCGTCAACATCCAGGCCCATTCGGCGTCGGGTGGCGGCAGATAGGCCGGCTCGGGAGCAAGTTCAATGCCGTACGCGGCCACCAGCTTCGACAGCACGAGCTTGTGGCGCGCTTCTTCGGCGGCGTCCATCTCGAGCGCTTCACGCAGCAGCGGATCGGTGATCAGCGTCGCATAGGTGGCCACGCGGATGGTGGCGCGGCCCTCGGTCTGCACCGCCATATCCCAGATGGGCAGCGTCGTGAGACGCGCGAGCACATCAGGCGGCAACGGCGGCCAGTCGATCACAGCGGGCTTATAGGGATTGTGGGTTTCGAGAAGCATGCGGCAGAACATCTGCTTGTGCGCTTCCGAGCCAACTTTTACGCTAGCGGGATCGCGAAACTTCCAGTGGCGCAAGGCGCGATCTTCGGCTGCATCTGTCAGGGTATCGGACATGGCGGCGAAAAAAGGACGAGCGGGAGGGGTCGCCCATTCTGGCACAGCCTTTTAAAACGCGCGTCGAGCGTGCGTGCGCCGCAGGCCGGGCAGTTTCGCCGGGGCAATTGCGGATAGACGCGCTGTTGCGATTCAACGCCTGAGTTGCAACGATGTGTGCGTATCAATACGACGCTGGCGCATTACTGATGACTATCGATCCAGATGCGTCCCCAGCGGAACGCATAGGCGAGGGCATGCTCTTCGTCGAAGAAAAAGTCGAGCGCGTCGAACGAATAGGCGCGGCTTCGCTCGGCGCTGGCTTTTTCGATGGTCAGATTGGCGGCAAACAGCCCGTTCGGAAGCCGCTGCGCCATGGGCGCGACCTCGTAGCCTTTGTACTGGATATGTTGAGTCATAGTGATGACGATGATCGTGCCCGCGTGCGTTGCGAAAAATCAGACGCATAGTGCCGATCGGAGAGTGAGCGGGCAGAGACAAGCGTAGGCCTGGCGGCCATGCGCGTGAACCAATCATTCGTCGCAAGCAAATCACGGTGGACCTGGAACGGTCAGCGCGGATTTAGATGAGGCGGTCCCGTATGCGTTTGCAGTGACTATCCGCTGCGCGGCAAAGCGAGTCTGTTGTTTGGCACACCAACGGTGCGCGATAGCGTGAAGGGCCGCGCGGCTGCTGGCTGTGCGAGCCGTTTTGAGCGGACGGCAAAAGATGGCAAAAGGCCCGTCGCCGGATGTTTCCGGAGACGGGCCTGGCTGTTTCGTGAAGCGCTCGACGCGCTCAGCTTGCGAGCGTCAGAACCTTGGCGGTGCGTGCTTCGGGCGCGGCCTTGCTGGGCGTCTGGGAAGGCTGCGCGCCGAATGCGAGCGCGAACTGCGCGGCCTGCTGGCCGACCGTCGCGAGCTGGTCGGCCACCTTCGGGTCGGAGCAGGTGTCGACGCTTTCGAAACGCGTCTCGAGCGTGTTGATACCCGCGCCAAACGGCGTGGGCCAGCCGCGCAACGCGTGGACAATCGAGCGCAGCGACGTGAGCACCGAACCGGCGGCCTGCCAGCCGTACGCGGTGACGATACAGCCCACCGCGCGGCCATCGAGGTAGGGACGCTCGTCGGCGCGCAATTCTTCCAGTGTGTCGAGCGCGTTCTTCACGAGACCGGACACGCCGCCGTGATAGCCGGGCGTTGCGATGATGAGCGCATCGGCGTAGCGCACGGCTTCGATCAATTCGGTCTGTTCGGCCGTGCGCTGCGGATCTTCAGGCGCGTAATGCGGCAGGCTGTGCAAAAAGGTGCCGCCGAACAGGCGGGTGCGGGCGCCCGCGGCTTCCGCGCCGCGCAATGCAAAACCCAGGGCGCGCTCGGTCGACGACGCAGCACGCGTGGTGCCGCCAATGCCAATGACGAGCGGGCGGCGGTGATGATCGAAACTGGTCAACGAAATGCTCCTTCGGTGGCGGCTGTCGGACGATGCGCGCAATGCGCGCAGACTGCCCGACGCAAACAGAACTCGAACCGCCATCTTAGTGACCGATGCGGGCAGCACGAAACGACTTTTCGTTCTAACGATATACGCGGCGAGGGGTATCGCCCGGCTACGCCCGTATTCCCGGCCTGAAATGCACCTCAGGGCGGCTTGGATAAGCATAGCTAAATCGCTTGGTTTGCGACGGCATGGGGCACGGCTATGATCGGCTCGTCTCCTCCATGACTACTCCTTGACATGGGACTCGGCCCCGATATCGCAAGATGTCGGGGCCATTTTTTTTGCGGCTGGGAAGCTGGAGACGATGCACTTGCGGCTGGGCGGGCGTGCCACAACTTACCGTCTTTTTGAAAGTCCCTCGCCGGCGGACGGTAAGTATTGCAAGATTACTTCAGGTCGACCGGTTTCTGTCACATCAATCTGGTAAATGGATAACAACAACCCGCGCAGGAGACTGATATGAGCACCCGAACGTCTGAGTTGCGCGCCACGCTTGCCAGGCATCCTTTCGAGAATTGCTTCGTGGATCTTGGCGGGCATTCGGCGGACAAGGCGCTGATCGCGCTGACCGACGCCGTCCACGCCGCACAGCGGGACATGAATGCGTATGACTGGATTACCCAGGCGCTGCCCGGCGCCACGCTGAAACCGGCGCTGGCGTTCGGTACGGTGGGAGAACTGTACCGCTCCTACACGCGGCCGGCCGAGCTGGGGAGATTGAAGGAAATCTGGCGTTCGTGAGCAAGGCGCGTCACGCGCGGCCGGGCAGCGCCCGACCACGCTCGATGCGCTCATGCATTGCTCAACCCTATTCGACGCTCACCGGCACCCGTTGCGTCACCGCGCACATCAGCTCATAGCCGAGCGTGCCGGCGGCGTGCGCGACGTCGTCGACGGGAATCGTTTCGCCCCATAGTTCGACCGGCGCGCCGAGGCCCGCGTGCGGGCAGGGCGTGAGGTCGACGGTCAGCATGTCCATCGACACGCGGCCCACCACGCGCGTCTTGACGCCGTCGACGGCGATCGGCGTGCCGGTTGGCGCGGTACGCGGATAGCCGTCGGCGTAGCCGCACGCGACCACACCGATGCGCATGGGTTGTTCCGCGACGAAGCGCGAGCCGTAGCCGACGGCGTCACCCGTCTTGAGCGTCTGCACTTCGATCAGTTTGCTGGTCAGCGACATCGCGCCGCGCAGACCGGTGCCGGCAATATCCGCCGTGACGCCGGACGGCGAGCCGCCATACAGTACGATGCCAGGCCGCACCCAGTCCAGATGCGACTGCGGATGCCAGAGCGTGGCGGCGGAGTTCGCGCAGCTTCGCTCACCAGGCAGCGCAGCGGTCGCGCGACGAAACGCGGCATACGGTTCTTCTATGCCCGCCGGGCCATCGGCATTGGCGAAATGCGTCATCAGCGTAATGGACCCCACATTGCGCATTTGCCGCGCATGTTCCCACTGATGCGCGGCGCGTTCCACACCGAAGCCGAGGCGGTTCATCCCCGTGTTGATCTTGAAGTAGAGCGAGATCGGCCGGGTCACATCGGCCAGTTCGATCATGCGCAATTGATCCGCGTTATGGACGGCCGTGGTCAGACCGTAACGGTCGATCAGCGCGAGATCGGCGGGTTCGAAAAAGCCTTCCAGCAGCAGAATCGGACCTTGCCAGCCGAGTTCGCGCACCTGAACGGCTTCCTGCAGATCCAGCAGTGCAAAACCGTCCGCCGAGCGCAAAGCCGGAAAGGCGCGGGCGATGCCATGACCATAAGCATTCGCCTTGACGACAGCCCAGACCTTTGAATGGGGCGCCTTGGCCCGCACGACGGACAGATTGTTCTGCAGTGCCTCTTGCGAGACGCGAGCGAGGATAGGACGCGGCATCGTAGTGGAATCTTTCTGGATGAAGAGAGGAAAACATCGCGGCGCAATGCACCGGCAGTGCCGCCCGGAACGCCTTGTACGATAAGGGAAGGCCGGAAGTTTTAATTAATGATTTTGTTGAATTTTTGGTTGAAAGTACGGGTAGCGGATGCCCAAAGCCTGACTCCGTCACGCGTCCCACCAGATGCCTTCGATCCGCTTTTGTTATCGCACCTTCCAATACTCGGATTGTTGAGGTATCAGCCGCGCCGTATATTCGCTGAAACAGGAGACAAAGCAATGAACCGAATCGATCTGGACGGGCGTGTCGTCGTGATTACTGGCGGCGCACGCGGAATCGGCTATGCAGTGGCGCAGCGCGCCTTGAACTCGGGCGCGGAGGTGGCGCTGTGGGATCTGGATGCCGCCCGGCTCGAACGCAGCCAGCGCGAACTGGCCGAGTTGGGCAAGGTCACCTCGGCGACCGTCGAGCTGACGGATGAAGCCTCGGTGAACAAGGCCGTCGCGCAGACGCTCGCCGCACACGGCAAGATCGACGTGCTGATCAACTGCGCGGGCATCACCGGCGGCAACGGTACGACGTGGGAGCTGGAGCCGGACGTGTGGCGCCGCGTGATCGACGTCAATCTGATCGGCCCGTATCTGACCTGCCGCGCAATCGTGCCGCAGATGCTCAAGCAGGGTTATGGCCGGATCGTCAATATTGCCTCGGTGGCGGGCAAAGAGGGGAATCCGAATGCCTCGCACTACAGCGCGTCGAAAGCCGGCTTGATCGGGCTGACCAAATCGCTCGGCAAAGAGCTGGCCACCAAAAACATTCTGGTCAACGCCGTTACTCCAGCAGCCGCCAAAACCGAAATCTTCGATTCGATGGCGCAGCAGCACATCGACTACATGCTCTCCAAGATCCCCATGAACCGCTTCCTGCTGCCGGAAGAGGCCGCTTCGCTGATCTTGTGGCTGTCGTCGGAAGACTGCGCGTTCAGCACCGGCGCGGTGTTCGATCTGTCCGGCGGACGCGCGACGTACTGAGGTCGCAGCGAGCGCGCAGCATGGCGCGTGGCCGTCATCATCAAGGTGATGGCCTGCTCAGCCCGCCGGCACACGATAAACCGGCGGCATAAATCAAACCGGCAACGAGCACGCCGCACGCCCGTATGACCGGAGCAGGAGCAGGAGACGTGATGAATCCGCATTCGCCCGCATCGATCGAGGCGATCAACAGCAAGGTCATGCGCAGGCTATTGCCGTTCCTGCTGCTGATGTACGTGCTGGCTTTTCTCGATCGCGCCAACATCGGTTTTGCGCAAAAGGCGCTGCAGCATGACACCGGTTTGTCGAATGCGGCATTCGCCTTCGGCGCGGGCGTGTTCTTCGCAGGGTATGCATTGTTCGAAGTCCCGAGTAATTTGCTGCTGCATCGGGTCGGCGCCCGGCTATGGATGTGCCGCATCATGGTGACATGGGGGCTCGTGTCGGCGTCGATGTGTTTCGCGCACACGCCCACGGCGTTTTACACGCTACGCTTTTTGCTCGGCGTCGCCGAAGCGGGTTTCTTTCCTGGCGTTATCTATTACCTCACTCACTGGTTTCCGCAGTCGGCGCGTGCGCGCGCAGTCGGCGTGTTCTATTTCGGTGCGCCGCTCGCGTTTATCTTCGGCAGTCCGCTGTCGGGTCTGCTGCTCGATCTGCACGGCGTGTTTGGCCTCGTCGGCTGGCAATGGCTGTTCCTGATTGAAGGCTCAATGGCGGCAGCGGTCGGCGTGTGGGCGTTCTGGTATCTCGACAATCAGCCGGAAGATGCGCGCTGGCTCGATGCGGCAGAACGCTCCGGCTTGCGCGCCGCCTTGAACGAAGACGCTCTGAGTGCCTCTGCGCACGGCCCGAAGCATATCGTCGCCGCGTTGCTCGATCGGCGTGTGTTGCTGCTGTCGGGCATCTATCTGCTGATCCAGATGAGCGTGTATGGCGTGATCTTTTATTTGCCGCAGCAAGTGGCGGCGCTGCTCGGTACGACGGTGGGCTTGCGCGTGGGTCTGGTTGCCGCGTTGCCGTGGCTGTGCGCGCTGGCGGTGACGTGGAGCGTGCCGCGTCGCGCAGACCGCACCGGCGCTCACCGCCGCTGGGCGGTCGCGCTGCTGGTGCTGGCGGGGCTGGGCATCGGCGCTTCGGGTCTGTCGCATAGCCCGTTGGTGGGGCTCGTCGCGCTGTGTTGCGCCGCGAGCGGGTTCATCGCTGCGCAGCCGCTGTTCTGGACTTTCCCGACGCGCTATCTGAGCGGCGCCGCTGCCGCAGGCGGCATTGCGCTGATCAACTCGCTCGGTGGCCTGGGCGGCTTTATTGCGCCGTCACTGCGCACCGCTGCGGAGCATGCGTTCGCGTCGACAGCGGCAGGGCTGCTCGTGCTCGGCGCCGCGAGTCTGCTCGCTGCCGTGCTGATCGGCACGCTGTTGCGCCGTGAGCGCACGCCGGCGGCGCAGCCCCTTTCGCCTCTTGTACACCACACCCGCTAATCCACTCGACGTACATGAACGGCAGCACTTTGCTGCACTAAAACGGAGCCCTTCTCATGGCCATGCCTACCATCAAGCACGTGCGCGCCTTCATTGTTCGTGGCGGCGGCGCGGACTATCACGATCAACCCGGCGGTCACTGGATCGACGATCACGTGTCGACGCCAATGGCGCGTTATCCGGAGTATCGCCAGAGCCGGCAGTCATTCGGCATCAACGTGCTCGGCACACTGGTGGTCGAAATCGAAGCGAGCGACGGTACCGTCGGCTTCGCGGTGACGACCGGCGGCGAGATCGGCGCGTTCATCGTCGAGAAGCATCTTGCGCGTTTTCTCGAAGGCCAACTGGTCACCGACATCGAGAAGATGTGGGATCAGATGTACTACGCCACGCTCTACTATGGCCGCAAGGGCGTGGTGCTGAATACGATTTCCGGCGTCGATCTGGCGCTGTGGGACCTGCTCGCCAAGATTCGCGAGGAACCGGTGTATCAGCTGCTAGGCGGTCCGGTGCGCGATGAGCTGGTGTTCTACGCGACTGGCGCGCGGCCCGACCTGGCCAAGGAGATGGGTTTCATCGGCGGCAAGCTGCCTTTGCAGCACGGGCCGGCGGAAGGCGAGGCTGGGCTCAGGCAGAACATCGAACGTCTGGCGGATATGCGCGGCAAGGTGGGCGACGACTTCTGGCTGATGTACGACTGCTGGATGAGCCTCGACGTGACCTACGCGACGCGGCTCACGCAGGCGGCGCATGAATACGGCCTGAAATGGATCGAAGAGGCGCTGCCGCCGGACGATTACTGGGGTTACGCCGAACTGCGCCGCAACGTGCCACGCGGCATGATGGTCTCCACGGGCGAACATGAAGCGACACGCTGGGGTTTTCGCATGCTGCTCGAAATGAAATGTTGCGATCTGATTCAGCCGGATGTGGGCTGGTGCGGCGGTATCACCGAATTGATCAAGATTTCGGCGCTCGCCGATGCGCACAACGTGATGGTGGTGCCACACGGCTCATCGGTGTACAGCTATCACTTCGTGGTCACGCGCCACAACTCGCCGTTCGCGGAGTTTCTGATGATGGCGCCCAAGGCCGATGAGGTGGTGCCGATGTTCACGCCGCTCCTGCTCGACGAACCGGTGCCGGTGAATGGCCGCATGAAGGTGCCGGACACGCCGGGCTTTGGCGTGCGCCTCAATCCGGAGTGCCCGCTGGTGCGGCCTTACCCGCGCTGAACTTCAGTCGCGCTGCGTGAGCCGCGATGAGCCACGATGAGCTAACGGCTCAAACGAGACGAACAAGGAGAAGGACGTGCTGCTGAAAGACAAGGTGGTGATCGTAACGGGCGGCTCGCGCGGCATTGGCCGCGCCATCGCAGTGGCGAGCGCGCGCGAAGGCGCCGATGTCGCGATCAACTACTGGGGTGATAACGACGCGTCGTACGGGCGCCGCTCCGCCGTCGAAGAAGTGCTGGGCGAAATTGAAGCGCTCGGCCGGCGCGCGATTGCCGTCGAAGGCAACGTCGCGGCGCACGAGACGGGCCAGGAACTGGTGCGGCGGACGGTGGAGGCGTTCGGCAAAGTGGATGTGCTGGCGAGCAACGCGGGCATCTGCCCGTTCCATGCTTTTCTCGACATGCCGCCCGAGGTGCTCGAGACGACGGTCGCGGTGAATCTGAATGGCGCGTTCTTCGTGACCCAGGCCGCGGCGCAGCAGATGAAGGCGCAGGGCACGGGCGGCGCGATTGTCGCGACCAGTTCGATCAGCGCGCTGGTGGGCGGCGGCATGCAGACGCACTACACGCCCACCAAAGCGGGCGTGCATTCGCTGATGCAGTCGTGCGCGATTGCGCTTGGGCCTTACGGGATTCGCTGTAACTCCGTCTTGCCCGGCACCATTGCAACGGATCTGAACGCCGCAGACCTTGCCGACGAAGCCAAGAAGGCTTACTTCGAAAAGCGTATTCCACTAGGCAGACTGGGGCGGCCTGACGACGTCGCGGATTGCGTGACGTTCCTCGCCTCGGACCGGGCGCGCTATGTGACCGGCGCGGCGCTGCTGGTGGACGGCGGCCTGTTCGTCAACCTGCAATGAGCACAGGCACGCCAGCGTCGGCTTCAGTGCGCGGGCAGCGACGCGGCGGCAACCGTGCCGGGAGCACCGGTGACGTCGCCGGCTGGCGCGGCGCTGGTAGCGGATTGCGCAGCCTCGGCAGGTGCGAGCTGGCGCGAGACGTTGTGCAGCAGGTCGATGAAGTGCTGCGCCGGTTCCGCGAGTGGTTCACCCTTGCGCGTGAGAATGCCGAAGCCGGGCAGGCTCTTGCCGATTTCGACCGGCAGCGCGACCAGCAGTTTGCCGCGCACATGATCGCGCACGACCGACTCAGGCAGCATCGCGACGGCATCGTAGTTTTCGAGCAGTTGCAGCGTGGCGAAGATCGACGCGCATTCGGTCAGGTTCACCGGCGTTGCCAGACCGGCCCGCGCGAGTTCTTCTTCGAACAGCACGCGCGCCGGACTGGTGACAGGCTGGGCAACCCACGGCCAGTCGATCAGCTCGCGCAACGTGATGGCCGCGCGCTGCGCCAGCGGATGCGCGCTGCGCACGACCAGCAGCAAGGTCTCGCGAGCGAGCGGCACGAAGCTGAAGTCGTTGTGTTGCAACGGGCTGGTCAGGCGGCCAAGGGCGAGGTCCACTTCGCGGCGGTGCAGCAATTGCAGCACCTGGTCGCTGGTTTCGCCGAGAATGCGCACATTCAGCAGCGGCCGCTCGGTTTTCAGCGCGGCCACGGCCATGGCCAGCAGGTCGGGCGCCGCGCCCATGATGGCGCCGACCGTCAACTGACCGTGTCCGCCGCGGCGTTTGACGTCGAGATCTTCCGCGAAGCGCGTCAGCTCGGCCAGCGCCCGGCGCGCGTAGGCAAGCGTGACGACGCCAAGCGGGGTGGGCTGCATGCCGCGCGCGTTGCGCTCGAACAGCAGAAAGCCGAAGGCTTCTTCAATGTCGCCCAGCATGCGGCTCGCGCTGGGCTGGGCCACATTGACGGCGTCGGCGGCTTGATGGAGATTGCGGGCATCGTCGAGCGCGACGAGCAGCGCGAGATGCTTGAACTTGAGCCGGTTGACGAGGGCGACGGTAGCTGCGTTCTGGCTCATTTTTGATGGTGCGATTCGGTTTCTGGATCGCCCAATCCCAACAACGGATTGAGATGCTATCGACGCAGGAATTATAGTCCGTTCAGACGCTTCGCCTGAAAAGCGCCCGGACTATAAGACTCGCATCGACGGGAGACAGGCTGCAATGGAGACAATCGCTTTCCGGATGATGCTCAACCCCGGCATGCACGAGGAGTACGAGCGCCGCCATCGGGAGATCTGGCCCGAACTGGTTGATGCATTGCGTAACGCCGGCGTGCGCGACTATCGGATCTTCTTCGACCCGCAAACGCACCACCTCTTTGCCATTCTGACGCGCACCCGCGATCATCGGATGGACCACCTGCCCGAGCTGCCCGTCATGCGCAAATGGTGGGATTACATGGCGGACATCATGCAGACAGCGCCGGATCACACGCCTGTGCAACAGGCACTGGAACCGGTCTTCCATTTGACAGCGCCGAACTAGCCGACGGACACGGAGAACATCTCATGCAAGTTGTCGACCCGCATATCCATCTGTGGGATCTGAAGACGCATCACTACCCGTGGCTTGCGAATCCGGGCGTGTCGTTCGTCGGCGACGCGCGCGAGTTGCAGCACGACTATCTGATCGGCGATCTGCTCGCCGATGCCGGTGAGATCGAAATCCTGAAAACGGTGCACGTCGAGGCGAATCACGATCTGACCGATCCGGTTGAAGAAACGCGCTGGTTGCAGAGCGTGGCGAGCGAGGCGAAGGCGCGCGGCATGCCGAACGGTATCGTCGCCGCCGTGGATCTGGCGGCGGCCAACGCGCCGGAGATTCTCGAAGCGCATGCAAGCTTCGCCAATACGCGCGGCGTGCGGCAGATTCTCAACGTGCATCGTGACCCGCTATTTGATTACATCGGCCGTCATCTGATGCGCGAACCGCTGTGGCGGGAAAATTTTGCGCTGCTGCGCCGGCATGACATATCGTTTGATCTGCAACTGTATCCGTCACAGATGGACGAAGCGGCGGCGCTCGCCTGCAAGCATCCGGATACGCAGTTCGTCATCAATCACGCCGGCATGTTCGTGGACCGCTGCAGCGTTCCCGGTTATCGTGCGTGGCGCGACGGGATGCGCAAGATGGCGGGATGTCGAAACGTGGCCGTGAAAATCAGCGGCCTCGCGATGTTCGATCATCAGTGGACCGTGGAGAGCCTGCGCCCGTATGTGCTCGAAACCATCGACACGTTCGGCGTCGAGCGTTCGATGTTCGCATCTAACTTCCCGGTCGACCGGCTGTTCGGCACGTATGAGAAGCTTTGGCACGCCTATGCGTCGATCGTCCGGGACGCGAGCGAGGCCGAACAGGACGCGCTGTTTCGCCGCAATGCGGAGCGCGTCTACCGGATCTGAAGTTATCCGAAGCAAGTGAATCAGACAAAGCAGCATCCCCGGTAAAACGCGGCGCGCCTATGACGCCGCACGATGGAGGAGACAGGCTGTGCAGGAACAGACAACCGCTGCGCCCCGCCTTGAATTGCGGCATGCGAGCAAATCGTTTGGCCGGGTCCGCGCGTTATCCGATGGCGATCTCAAGCTGTGGCCCGGAGAAGTGCACGCGCTGCTCGGCGAGAACGGCGCGGGCAAATCGACGCTCGTGAAGATTCTCGCCGGCGTGCATCAGCCGGATACCGGCGAGATTCTCGTCGACGGTATCGCGCGCCACTTTGCGACACCCGCCGAGGCGCGCGATGCGGGGCTGGCGGTGATCTATCAGGAACCGACGCTGTTCTTCGATCTGTCGATTGCCGAGAATATTTTCATGGGGCGTCAGCCGGTGGATCGCATCGGCCGCATCCAGTACGACGCGATGCGCCGCGAGGTGGACGGCCTGCTCGCTTCGCTCGGCGTGGATCTGCAAGCGGATCAACTGGTGCGCGGCCTGTCGATTGCGGACCAGCAGGTGATCGAGATTGCCAAGGCGTTGTCGCTGAATGCCAACGTGCTGATCATGGACGAGCCGACCGCGGCGTTGTCGCTGACCGAAGTGGAGCGGCTCTTTGCCATCGTTCGCAAGCTGCGCGAGCGCGACGTGGCGATCCTCTTCATCACTCACCGCCTCGACGAAGTGTTTGCGCTCACGCAGCACGTCACCATCATGCGCGACGGCGCCAAGGTGTTCGACGGTCCAACCGCCGAACTGACCACGGCGTCGATCGTCGCGAAGATGGTGGGACGCGATCTGGAGAGCTTCTATCCGAAGGCGGAGGTCACGCCGGGCGAGGTGCGTCTGTCGGTGCGCGGCCTGACGCGGATTGGCGTCTTCAAGGACATTTCATTCGAGGTTCGCGCCGGCGAGATCGTCGCGCTGGCGGGCCTCGTGGGTGCCGGGCGCAGCGAAGTGGCGCGGGCCATCTTCGGTATCGATCCGCTCGATGCGGGCGAAGTCCGCATCGCGGGCAAACCGCTGGCGCCGGGACGACCCGCCGCAGCCGTGCGGGCGGGCCTCGCGCTGGTGCCGGAAGACCGCCGCCAGCAGGGCCTCGCGCTGGAACTGAGCATCGCCCGCAATGCGTCGATGACCGTGCTTGGGCGTCTGGTCCGGCACGGGCTCATCTCCGCGCGCAGCGAAACGCAACTGGCCGCGCAATGGGGCACGCGCTTGCGTCTGAAGGCAGGCGACCCGAACGCGCCGGTGGGTACCCTGTCGGGCGGCAATCAACAGAAGGTCGTGCTCGGCAAGTGGCTCGCGACCGATCCCAAGGTATTGATCATCGACGAACCGACCCGCGGCATCGACGTCGGCGCAAAAGCCGAGGTCTATAGTGCGCTGGCGGAACTCGTCAAGGGCGGCATGGCCGTGTTGATGATTTCGAGCGAACTGCCGGAAGTGCTCGGCATGGCCGACCGCGTGCTGGTGATGCACGAAGGACGTATCAGCGCCGACATTGCACGCGCCGATGCGAACGAAGAACGGATCATGGGCGCCGCGCTCGGCCAGCCCGTGGCCCCACTAGGGCACGCAGCATGATGCGCCACTCTCATACTCATCCCCATGCTGCGCCGGTGCAGCCTCCCGTCAGCGGCTCGCCCGCTAAAAGCGGCGGCCTGGCCACCACCCTTGCGAAAAGTCGCGAAACCACGCTGTTCGTCGTGCTGGTGCTGCTGATTGCGGGAACGGGTCTCGCACGGCCGCAGTTTCTCAACCTGCAGAACCTGCGTGACGTGCTGCTGAATGTGTCGATCATCAGCCTGTTGACCGCCGGCATGACGGTGGTGATCCTGATGCGCCATATCGATCTGTCGGTGGGATCGACGGTCGGGATCAGCGCGTATGCGGTCGGCAGTCTGTATGTCGCGTTTCCGCATATGCCGGTGCTGGTGGCGCTGGCGGCGGGGCTCGCCATCGGTCTGGTCGCGGGCGGCATCAATGCATTGCTGGTGGCCGTGGGACGGGTGCCGTCGCTGGTCGCGACACTCTCGACGCTCTATATCTTTCGCGGCGCTGATTACGCATGGGTCCACGGCGGACAGATCAACGCAACGAGCCTGCCGGACGCGTATTCGAAGCTCGCGACCGGCGTGATCCTCGGCGTGCCGACGCTTGCGCTGATTGCGATCGTCGTGCTGCTCGGCCTGGCTGTGTACCTCAAGCAGTTCCGCGGCGGCCGCGAGCACTATGCAATCGGCTCGAATCCCGAAGCTGCGCGGCTTGCCGGTGTGAATGTCGAAAAGCGCGTGATGTCGGGCTTTTTGCTGTCCGGGGCGATTGCGGGCTTTGCGGGCGCGTTGTGGCTTGCGCGCTTCGGTACCGTGGATGCCAGCACGGCAAAGGGCATCGAACTGCAGGTCGTCGCAGCCGCCGTGGTGGGCAGCGTCGCGATCACCGGCGGGGTCGGCACGATTCTCGGCGCAACCCTGGGCGCGCTGGTGCTCGGCGTGATCAGTATTGCGCTGGTCGTGCTGCGCGTGTCGCCGTTCTGGGAGCAGGCGATTCAAGGCGCACTGATCGTCGCCGCCATTGCAGCGGATACGCTGCTGGCCCGCTCCGTCGCCAAACGCATGATGAGGAAACGCGATCATGGCTAAACCCGATTCCGCGCTGTTGACCCGCAAACGCACAACGCCGTTGCGCTGGGAAACGCTGCTTGTCATCGTGCTGGCGTTGTCGCTGGTGCTCGGCCGTGTGCTGTCGCCGGTGTTTCTGACCGGCGCCAATATCAGCAACGTGCTGGCCGATCTCACGGAGATCGCCCTGATGGCGTTGCCCATGACCTTGATCATCGTGGCCGCCGAGATCGATCTGTCGGTCGCGTCGGTGCTGGGTGCGTCGAGTGCATTGATGGGCGTGCTCTGGCATATGGGCTTGCCGATGCCGCTCGTCATCGTGCTCGTGCTGGTGGTCGGCGCGCTGGCCGGCTTGCTGAACGGACTCGTGATCGTGAAGCTCAACCTGCCGTCGCTGGCGGTGACGATCGGCACTCTGGCACTGTTTCGCGGCCTCGCGTACGTGCTGCTCGGCGATCAGGCGGTCGCCGATTTTCCGGCGGCTTATACGGCCTTCGGCATGAATACGCTCGGCGCGACGTTCATTCCGTTGCCGTTTGTGATCGTGATTGTCTGCGCGGTGCTGTTCACCGTGCTGCTGCAAGCCACGGCGTTTGGCCGCAGCCTCTACGCGATCGGAGCCAATCCGACGGCCGCGACCTTCTCCGGTATCGAGGTGGCGAAGATTCGCCTGCGCCTGTTCGTACTGTCCGGCTTGATGAGCGCGCTCGCGGGCATCGTCTATACGCTGCGGTTTACCAGTGCACGCGGCGACAACGGCGAGGGCTTCGAGCTGTCGGTGATCGCGGCGGTGCTGTTCGGCGGCGTGAGTATTTTTGGCGGACGCGGCTCGATGGTCGGGGTGCTGCTGTCGTTGCTGATCATCGGCGTGCTGAAAAATGCGCTGACACTCGACGACGTCTCGAGCGAAACGCTCACCATCGTCACCGGCGTGCTGCTGCTGGCCTCTGTGCTGATTCCCAATCTGGTCGCGCGGTGGCGCGCGATGCGCGACCGGCGTTTCATTGCAAGGTCGGCTGCTTCCCAGGCTGCTTTGCAACGTCAGTAACCGTGCGATACACCGCGCGGCGTGATGTTCCTGATATCAACAACCCGGACGCTCTTACGTCCGATTATTCAGCCAGGAGACACTTCATGTTCAAACCCCTACGTCACGCGGGAGCGGCGGCGCTCTGCGTCGCCCTGCTGGGCATCAGTTGCGCCGCGGGCGCGGCCGACATCAAAAGCGGCCTGAAGATCGCCTTCATTCCCAAGCAGATCAACAACCCGTATGAGGTCATCGCCGACAACGGCGGCATGTCCGCAATCAAGGAATTCGGCGGGGTCGGCAAGGTGGTGGGGCCGTCGGACGCGGGCGCGTCGTCGCAGGTGCAGTACATCAACACGATGATCACGCAGCACCAGGACGCAATCGTGATTGCGGCGAATGATGCAAACGCGGTGGTGCCTTATCTGAAGAAGGCCATGTCGCAGGGCATCAAGGTGGTGACTTTCGACTCGGACACGGCGCCGGAAGGCCGCCAGCTGTTCGTCAATCAGGCCAACGCCGAAGGCATTGGGCGCGGCCAGGTGCAGCTGGTTGCGAAGCTGATGGGCGGCGAGGGCGAGTTTGCGATTCTGTCCGCCACGCCGAATGCGACGAACCAGAACACCTGGATCAAGTGGATGCAGGAAGAGCTGAAGAAGCCTGAGTACTCGAAGATCAAGCTGGTGAAGATTGCGTACGGCAACGACGACGATCAAAAGTCGTTTACCGAGACGCAAGGTCTGTTGCAGGCGTATCCGAATCTGAAGGCGATCGTCGCGCCGACCACGGTAGGTATCGCGGCCGCTGCGCGTTATATCTCGTCGTCTTCGAGCAAGGGCAAGGTCGACGTGACCGGCCTCGGTACGCCGAACCAGATGCGCGCCTTCGTCAAGAACGGCACGGTGAAGGCGTTCCAGTTGTGGGATCCGAACCAGTTGGGCTACCTGGCGGCCTATGCAGCGGCGGCGTTGTCCTCGGGCACGATCACCGGCAAGGAAGGCGAGTCTTTCGATGCCGGCAAGCTCGGCAAGCGCGCGATCGGGCCGCAAGGCGAGATCATTCTCGGACCGCCGACCACGTTCGATTCCAGCAATATCGACAACTTCAATTTCTGACGGCGGATGTCGCAAGCGGCTTCTGAACGAGCCGCTGGCAATTCGAAAAAGCGGGCATGTTGCCCGCTTTTTTCGTTGCAGTGATTCATTCGCACGCTTCTTTCGTCGTCGATCCCGGTGTTCGGTCGCATACGACGCTACCCTACAAGTTGTATGGCAAAATCCTGCGCCGGGTAAACGCCTAGGAAGGGTGAAGTTCGGCAATCATCTGCAAACTATCCGCCAAGTAAGGAAAAAACACCTGCAAAATTCAAAATATGCGATTGTCATAGGAATAATCCGAAGGAATGTTGCTTGACAACTATTCCGCCGCTTGATTATCTTGGTGCCCATGGTGAGATACGACGCGGTCCGCGCCGCGCGAGCCACATTACACCGCACGCCAGCACATGGCGGCACATTGGAGGAGCACATGGGCAAGGTAAGAGGCATGCGCTGGTGGATGATCGGGCTGGTCACATCCGGTCTGATCGTCAACTACATTGCGCGCAATTCGCTGGCCGTGGCCGCGCCGGAGATGAACCGGCTGCTGAGCATTTCGACGGCGCAGTACTCGTATATCGTGGCGTCGTTCCAGGCCGCCTACATGGTGATGCAACCGGTCGCGGGCTACGTGCTGGACGTGATCGGCACCAAGCTCGGTTTCGCGCTGTTCGCCATCCTCTGGTCGGGCGCGTGCATGCTGCACGGCACGGCTAACGGCTGGCTCTCGCTCGCGCTGTTCCGCGGCCTGCTGGGCGTGACCGAAGCCGCCGGCATTCCTTCGGGTCTCAAGGCGACCTCCGAGTGGTTCCCCGCCAAAGAGCGGTCCATCGCCACCGGCTGGTTCAATATCGGTTCGTCGATTGGCGCCGTGATCGCGCCGCCGCTCGTGGTCTGGTGGATTCTGCATGGCAACTGGCGCATGGCGTTCGTTTCGATCGGCGTGCTCGGCCTCGTATGGAGCGTGCTGTGGCTGCTGTTGTATCGCGCGCCCAAGGATCAGCCGCGCCTGTCCGATGCGGAGCGCGACTACATCCTCGAAGGTCAGGAGGCGCAATACAAGACCAGTACTGCAACGAAGCCGTCGTGGCGCGCCATCGTCAAGCGCCGCGCCTTCTGGGGCATCGCGATTCCGCGCTTTCTCGCCGAGCCCGCGTGGCAGACCTTCAATTTCTGGATTCCGCTCTACATGGTGAGCGTGCGGCACATGAATCTGAAGGAAATCGCCATGTTCGCGTGGCTGCCGTTTCTCGCCGCGGACATTGGCTGCGTGCTGGGCGGCTATCTGGCGCCGTGGTATCAGAAGCGTTTCAAGACGTCGCTCATCACGTCGCGCAAACTGGTGGTGGTGACCGGGTCGCTGTGTATGATCGGGTCGGCTTGTATCGGCCTCGCGACGAGTCCGTATGTCGCGATTGCGCTGTTCTGCATTGGCGGTTTCGCACACCAGACGCTTTCGGGCGCGCTGTACACGCTGGCTTCTGATGTCTTCGGCAAGAACGATGTGGCGACCGCCACGGGTCTGACCGGCATGGCAGGCTACGCGGGCGCGACGCTGTTTTCGCTGGCGGTGGGGGTGCTCGTGGCGCTGGTGGGTTATGACCCGCTGTTCGTTGCGCTCGCATGCTTCGATCTGGTGGGGGCGGTCGTTGTATGGTGCGTGCTGAAGGAACCGGCTGAGCCGCAGCGCGCATCGGAAGCAGGTTCGCGCGTGGCCGACACGGCGCGCGCCTAGGCAAGGTGTCGCCGGTCCGGCAACGGCTTGCCGGGCGGCGACAGCAGAACGGGAGAAGCAAGGATGAGCAACACACAAGCGACGGGCAAGCCGTTCAGGCGGCTGCTGCTGACCGGCGCGGCCGGCAACCTCGGCCGCCAGTTGCGCGGTGCGCTGGCGCCATGGGCCGACACGGTGCGCCTGTCGGATGTCACCTCCATGGGCGAAGCCGCGCCGCATGAAGAACACGTGGTACTGGATCTGGCGGATCGTGACGGTGTGGAGGCGCTGCTGGAAGGCGTCGATGCCGTCGTCCATCTGGGCGGCATCTCGGTTGATGCGCCGTTCGACGCGCTGCTGGAGGCGAACATTCGCGGCGTCTATAACCTGTATGCGGCGGCCCAAAAGCATGGCGTGAAGCGCGTGCTGTTCGCGAGTTCGAATCATGCGATTGGGTTTCATCCAACCACGACCGTGCTCGACGCCGATTCGCCCACGCGTCCCGACAGTCTCTATGGCGTCACGAAGTGCTTCGGCGAATCGCTGTCACGTTACTACTTTGACCGCTTCGGGCTGGAGACGGTGTGTCTGCGCATCGGCTCGTCGTTCGAGGAGCCGAAGAACCCGCGCATGCTGGTCACGTATCTGAGCTATCGCGACTTCATCGAACTGGTGCGCTGCTCGCTGTTCACGAATCGCGTCGGACACGCCATCGTGTATGGCGTGTCGAACAATCGCGTCTTGTGGTGGGACAACGGCAAGGCGTCGTTTCTTGGCTATCGGCCGCAGGATAGCTCGGCGCAATTCGAAGGACGTTTTCCTGTCGCTGCACCGACCGACAATTTCGACGATCCGGCGCAGCGGTTTCAGGGCGGTGCGTTCGTGGTAGGTATGCCGCAATCCTGACTGTCTGTGGCAGCGGGCCAGACCGGCAATCGTCTGGCAATGCCGTCATGTTGTATTACAAAAATTACTTGCGAAACCGCGTGACGGCATAGGGACTGGCCGTCACGCGCGCTGATGCAAGCCGGGCCTCACCAATTACGCCGCCACTGCCGCATCGCTATAGAACGGGTAGTCCGTATAGCCGACTTCCGTGCCGCCGAAGAACGTCGGGCGATCGTACCGGTTCAGCGGCAGCTTGTTGAGCAACCGTTCAGGCAGATCCGGGTTGGCGATGAAGTCCCGGCCAAAAGCCACCAGATCGGCGTCTCCCGCGTTCAGGATGGCTTCCGCCGAATCGCCCTTGAAGCCGCCCGCCGCGATGATCACACCCTTGTAGTGCTTGCGCATCAATTGCGCGGCGACCGGGTTCTGATCTTTCGTATCGTCCTCGACGTTCCCGAGAATACGCGGCTCGATCAGATGCAGATAAGCCAGATCCAGCTTGTTCAGTTCGGCAGCCACGTAGCTGAAAAGCCCCACCGGATCACTGTCCGACATGTCGCCCCACGTGCCGCTCGGGCCAAGACGCACGGCCACCTTGTTGCTGCCCCACACCGAAATCACCGCGCGGGTCGCTTCCAGCAGGAAACGCGCGCGGTTTTCGAACGAGCCGCCATAGATGTCCGTGCGCTTGTTGCTGCCGTCCTGCAAGAACTGGTCGAACAGATAGCCATTGGCGGCATGCAGTTCGACGCCGTCGAAGCCGGCTGCCACGCCGCGTTGCGCCGCGCTGCGGAAGCTTTCCACGAGCTGTGCGATCTCGTCGATCTCCAGTGCGCGGTTCGGCGTATTCGGCACCCAGCCGGACTGGGTATAAGCGACGCCGCCGTGCGCAATGGCCGACGGTCCAACCGGCTGGCTGCCCGCCGGTTGCACTTCGGCATTCGACTGACGGCCCGCGTGATACAGCTGCAGGAAAATCCTGCCGCCCTTGGCGTGCACGGCATCCGTGACCAGCCGCCAGCCGGCGATCTGGCTGTCGTCGAACAGACCCGGCGCGCCGAGGTAGCCATTGCCGTTGGCAGCGGCGATGGTCGCTTCGCTGATCAGCAACGCACCTGGCGAGGTGCGCTGCGCATAGTATTCGGCCATCAGGCGGCCGGGCACGGCGCCGCCTTCGGCGCGCATGCGGGTGAGCGGGGCCAGCACGACGCGGTGCGAAAACTCATAAGGGCCGACTTTGACGCTTGAAAAGAGCTTGGACATGATTTCCTCTGACTATAACGATCCGGTTTAGCAATGTGGACGTCCGTATTGATTGTGTGGCCAAAAAAACGGCGTCCGTCGCCTTGAGATGAACTGTATCTGCGCTGGGCCAAATGAAAAACAGGCTGGCGGTTCAAACATTCCGGACATCAGAGTCACAAATGGCCTGCTCAGGCCTGCGCATGCTCGTCGCCGCGCGAGGCGCGCCGGATCATCTGCGGCGACTGGCCGAAGGCGCGCAGAAAGGCGCGGCGCATGCGTTCGCGGTCGCCGAAGCCGGTGTCGCGGGCGACGATTTCAATCGGGTGCTGACCGGATTCGAGCATCAGCCGTGCCGCTTCAATGCGCAGATGTTCGACCGCTTTGGCCGGCGACTGGCCGGTCTCGGCGCGGAACGCGCGGCTGAACTGACGCGGGCTGAGGTGCGCCGCTTCGGCCAGCTGGTCCACCGAGAGTTCGGTATGCAGATGCTGCCTGGCATAGGCGAGGGCGTTCTGGATGCGATCCGAGCGCGGCTCCAGTTCGAGCAGCGCCGAATGCTGCGACTGGCCGCCCGCGCGGCGGTGATAGACGACCAGCTTTTTCGCCGCCAGCCGCGCGACTTCGGTGCCGGCATCCTTTTCGACGAGGGCCAGCGCGAGGTCGATGCATGCGGTCATTCCGGCGGAGGTCCACACCGGCCCGTCGATCATGAAGATGCGGTCCTCCTCCAGCTTCACCGCCGGAAACTCGCGCCGTAGCCGCGCCGCAAAGAACCAGTGCGTGGTGGCGCGCCGACCGTCGAGCAGACCCGCTTGCGCCAGATTGAACGCGCCGGTGCAGGTCGAGCCGATCCGCCTGCAGTCGCGCGCCGAACGCTGCAAAAAGGCGATGAGCCCGGGCGACGGATCAATCACCTCGTTGTCGCCTACCACCAGCACGGTGTCGAAGCGGCTGTCGTCGAAAGCCTCGGTTGCGACTGAAAATCCGGCCGAGGTCGGTACCGGGCCACCGTGTTCGGAGAGCAGCGCGACTTCGTAAAGCGGCTTGCCGGCCGTGAGATTGGCCATTTCGAACACAGTGGTCACGGCCAGGTTGATCACCTGAAAGCCGCTATACAGCACGATTCCGATACGCAACATGAGAGTGTCCTCGGGTAGATTCAGGCCGCTTTGCACCGATGGCCGAAAAGGTGGCATCTATGACATTGGAGACGTCCGAGTATGCGCTTATTCTCCGTTTCATGCAGACCGACAAGGGGTCGGTGCTAACGGAGAAATGCAATGAACACCACGATACACAAGGGTACGGCTCTCATCACCGGCGCTTCCACGGGCATCGGCGCGATCTATGCGGACCGCCTCGCGCGCCGCGGCTACGATCTGATTCTGGTGGCGCGCAATCGCGAACGGCTCGATGAACTGGCCAATCGTCTGACCACTTCGACAGGCCGCTCGATCGAGGTGGTGGTCGCGGACCTGGGCGCGAAGGCGGACGTGCGCCGCGTCGAAGACATCCTGCGCCGCGATTCGAGCATCACGATGCTGGTGAACAATGCGGGCTTTGGCGGCGCGGGGCCGTTGCTCGTGTCGGATGTGGACAAGATGGAAGCGATGATCGAGCTGAACGTCACCGCGCTGACGCGCTTGACCTATGCGATCGCGCCGGGGTTCGTGGCACGCGGCGCCGGCACCATCGTCAATATCGCGTCGGTTGTGGCTGTGGCGCCGGAACTGCTGAATGGCGTGTATGGCGCCTCGAAGGCGTTCGTGCTGGCGTTCAGCCAGTCGCTGCAGCATGAGCTGGCCGCGCAGGGTGTGCGGGTGCAGGCAGTGTTGCCGGGCGCGACGCGCACCGAGTTCTGGGACATCGCGGGTCGGCCGGTGGAGAATCTGCCGGAAAGCATTGTGATGAGCGCGGACGATCTCGTCGATGCCGCGCTTGCCGGGCTCGATCAAGGTGAAGTCGCAACCATTCCGTCGTTGCCGGATGCGGCGGACTGGAACGCGTTTGAGGCCGCGCGTGCCGCGTTGGGGCCGAATCTGTCGCGCAGCCAGCCGGCTGCGCGGTTTGGAGTGGGGGTGGCTTGAGGCCCAGTTTCTAAGGCCTGGTTTTAAGGCCTGGTTTTCAGAGGCTGGCTTTGAAGGCCCGGCGCGGCGCGCCAGGCCGGGTTACAAGAGCCGCGGTGCGCCGCGGCTCTGCGCTTAGTGCAAGGCCTGCAAGGCTGCGAACTCCGCGTCGCTCAGCTCAATCGACGCGGCCGCGACATTGTCGCGAAGGTGCGGACGCTTCGACGTGCCAGGAATAGGCAGCATCACCGGGCTGCGTTTGAGCAGCCATGCCAGTGCAATCTGGCTTGCGCTAACGCCGCGCGCTTCGGCTGCCTTGACGAGCGGCGAGCCGGGCTGCATGAGCGCGCCAGCCGCCAGCGGATACCACGGAATAAAACCGATGCCATGTTCCTCGCAATACCTGAGCACGTCCTCGGCGGCACGATCGGCCAGGTTATAGCGGTTCTGCACCGTCGCGACCTTGAAGTACTTCGAGGCCGCCTTGATGTCGTCCACCGACACTTCGCTCAAGCCGGCAAAGCGGATCACGCCTTCGTCCTGCAACGACTTGACGGCGTCGAACTGTTCGTCGCGCGGCACTTTCGGATCAATGCGATGCAGCTGCCATAGCGCGATCTGCTCGACGCCCAGCTTCTGCAAACTCTTTTGCGCGCGCTGACGCAGATATTGCGGATTGCCGTCCGGTTCCCAACGGTCCGGTCCGGCGCGACGCAAGCCCGCTTTAGTTGCGATCAGCAGATCAGTGTACGGATGCAAGGCTTCGCGAATCAGCTGTTCCGACACATCGGGACCGTAGGAGTCGGCGGTATCGATGAAGTTGACGCCCAGTTCGGGAAGGCTTTGCAAGGTGCGGAGTGCTTCGGACGGATCGTCCGGCGGTCCCCAGATGCCGGGCCCGGTGATACGCATGGCGCCATAGCCAAGACGATGAATCTCGACTTCACCGCCGAGCTTGAAGATTCCCGACGCTTGCGCAGACGGACTTGCCAGATCGCCCATTTCATCAACTCCTCTAGTTGGATGCCGCGAGTTTAGGGAAGGACAGTATCAGGATATAGATGCGCAACCTGAAGACACTTGTTTCGAGCACTGAACAATGCAATGGTTCGGCGCAAATGGATCGATCAAGGCAAAAGTCGCGGGACTTCAAGGCCCTGGATTCGTCTCGGGGAAAAGATGCGCACCCATGAAATCGACGAAGGCGCGAATCCTTGGCGAAAGATGGCGCCCAGATGGCCACAATGCCCGAAACACAGCTCGCGGTACGGGGAGATCCTGCAGCACGCGTACCAACGAACCGCGCTTTAACTGCTCTCGAACCGTAAAGTCGGGGACGCAGGCAAGGCCGAGACCCTGTTCGGCCATCGAGATGAGCGGTTCGATATTGCTTACCACGGCAGTGGTGGGCAGCTCGATGTTGAGCGTTTCGCCGTTGCGCTCGAGCGGCCACGCGCGCAGCTTGCCGGTGGACGGAAAGCGATGCTGCAGGCAGGCGTGTCCCACCAGGTCCTCGGGCTTCTCGGGTGTGCCGTGCCCGGCCAGATAAGCGGGCGAGCCCACGATGATATGAATGTAGCTGCCGAGTGAGCGCGTGATCAGTTGCGAGTCGCCGGCCTCGCCTGTGCGCATCGCGACGTCGAAGCCTTCGTCGATCACATCCACGAGACGGTCGGAGAATTCGAGGTCCAGCACGATCTCCGGATAGGTGCGCATGAAGGCGCCGAGCACCGGCATCAGCAGCATGCCGACCAGCGGCAAGCTGACGCGCAGGCGCCCGCGCGGCGTGGAGTGCGCGAGCGCAAGCTCGGTTTCCGCCGCTTCGATTTCCTCGATGATGCGCAAGCATCGTTTGAGGAATTGCGCGCCTTCCGGGGTCAGCGTGACGCTGCGCGTGCTGCGATGAAACAACCGCACACCGAGGCGCTTTTCCAGCCGCGAGATTGCCTTGCCGACCGCTGAGGCGGAAATTCCCATCTGACGCCCGGCTTCGGTGAAGCTGCGGGTTTCGGCGGATCTGACGAACACGTTGAGCGCGCCGACCCGGTCGAGTGCGGCCGCTCCCGACACATCATCACCATGGTTTGCAACAACTGCCGATGACGCCGCCGGCGTGCCGGAGAGTGAGCGATCGTTCATGTGTGATCGAAATCCCGAGGAGGCATCGCTCACGAGGTCGGGAGCGCGTGCCGTTGCGACGCTGGTATCTTATGCTGATTTTTCGCTCGGGTTCCGGCGGGTCAGGCTGGGCCGCTTCAGTATCAGTACGTGCTGAGCGGATGCAGATTGCCCGTCACCGATTCGACGATCTCGCGATTGCGCCGTTCCGCAGCCCTGCTGCTGGACTCGTGCGCCGCAATGCGTTGCTGGCTGAGGTCGTTGGCCGAATGCGTGGCTGAAATCGCTTGCTGATCGTGCGAACCGCTTTGACTGGTTGGCTCGATGGGATCGCTTTGTTCGGTTTGCGGGCTGCCTTCGGCAAGGGCATCTAGCGCGATCATGCTGAACGTGACGCTCAGGATTGCGGCGAGAGATACGCGAAGCATGGTGCTCGGCATGGTGAAGCTCCTTTCAGGTGCAAGGCGCGTCGTGCAAACACGCTCGACGGCAGAGCAAATCCTAGGCGGCACGTCATCCGCGATAAAGACGGGCGCGCCGTTTATACAATTTGGATCTGCCAAACAATCCTGATGCCGGTCCGGCGTGGGTTTTTGCTGCGTCAGCTTTGCCGGCTGCCCGTGCAATGGGGATCTTGCGCGGCACGTAGCTGCGCGAGGCAAACGGAGCAAACGAGGCAAACGAGGCGGTGCTGTCGCTGCGCCTCGTTATGCGTGATGGGGTTGGGGGCGTTACCGCAAAATCTTCGCAAACAACAAACGCTTGAGTCGCACGAGCGGTTCGGGACTTCGCTGCACCTTGGCGAGCAGGATGGCCCCTTGCAGCGACGCGATCATAAAGCTCGCCACTTCGCTGCATTCAAAGTCTTTGGGCAGATTGCCCGCTGCGACCGCCGCTGTGAGGCAGTATTCGAGCGCTGTCTGCACTTCAGCGAAGATCTCGACCAGACGATGGCGAATCGGCTCGCTGTGCTCGCTGGCCTCGAGGGCGAAGTTACCTAGCAGGCAACCATTGCGCGTCTCGTTCTGGCAGATGCGCGCGCGGTTCGCGTCCATATAGGCATCGAGTCGCGCGAGCGGCGCCAGGGCTTCGTTGTACAGCGTGTCGCCCAGAATGTGGCGGTTGTTGGAAAAGTAGAGATCGAGCACCTCCAGCCCAAATGCCTCTTTCGAAGCAAAGTGGTTGGTAAACGATCCTTGCGGAACGCCGGCGGCCTGGACGATGTCGCGCACGCTCGCGCCTGCGAAGCCTCGTTCATGGACGACCTTAAGGCCTTCGGTGAGGATTTTTCCGCGGTGTGAGGGTCTTGGCATGATGGGCAAATTGTACGTTCGTCCGTATTGGAGCGTCAAACTTCGAGTTCAGGATCTCCACCGCCACGCGGCAGCGGCAACCGGCCGCAGACCAAGGCTGATGGGCCTTAGGGCACAATCGAGGCCCCCCGTGCAGTAGGGGAATCCTTGACTTTCCATTACAGTTCCATTTTAATACGGACAGTCGTATTAGTTTGGCGGCAGGGCTCCGTTTTTCCGTAATAGATGGCCCTGTCTTTCGTCAGCAAAGTAAAAACAGCAAAAAGCCGCTTGGACCCTTGAGCGGCATTTTTATTCATAGGACGTGGATATGGACCGGCTGCAAGCAATGAAGGTGTTCACGCGAGTCGTCGACACGAACAGCTTTACCCGCGCCGCTGACACGCTGGACCTGCCGCGCGCGTCGGTCACCACGATCATCCAGAATCTCGAAGCGCATCTGAAGGTGCGGCTGTTGCAGCGCACGACGCGGCGTCTGAGCCTCACACCGGACGGTGCTGCTTACTACGAACGCTGCGTGCGGATTCTGGACGACATCGAAGAGACCGAGAGTTCGCTTTCGCAGGCGCAGCGTGCGCCGCGCGGCAGACTGCGCGTCGACATGCCGAGCGCGCTGGGCAAAATGGTGGTGATGCCCAAGCTGGATGAATTTCACGAGCGGTACCCGGATATCGAGCTGATGGTCGGCTTCGGCGACAAGCCGGTCGATCTGATCCAGGAGGGTGTGGATTGCGTGATCCGCATCGGTACGTTGCAGGACTCCAGCCTCGTGGCGCGTCGTATTGGCGTGTTTCAGCGCGTCACCGTGGCGAGCCCGCTGTATCTCGAGAAAAACGGCACGCCGCAGAGTATCGAAGATCTGCAGAATCATACGGCCGTCAATTATTTCCTCGGCCGCAGCAGCCGCGTGATGGATCTGACCTTTGTGGTCGACGGCCAGACCACCGAAGTGAAAATGCGCGGCAATATCGCGGTGAACGACGCGGAGGCGTACGTTGCGAGCGGCCTGAAGGGCGTCGGGCTGCTGCAGGCGCCGCGCTTCATGGCGTTGCCGCATTTAAGCTCCGGCGAGCTGGTCGAAGTGATGTCGCAATGGAAGCCGTTGCCGCTGCCGATTTCGGCCGTGTATCCGCACAACCGTCATTTGTCGCCTACCGTGCGGGTTTTCGTCGACTGGGTGGCCGAGCTGTTTGGCCGCTGCCCGTTGTTTTCCGGCCAGGCCGACGCAGAGCGGCGCTGTCTGCCGACTACCGAGGCCGAAACCGCGCGCGCGCCCACGGTGCGGCGCAGTGTGGCGGTGTCCGGCGCGCCCGTGGAAGCGCTGGAGATGGCCGTTTAAGCGTTTATTCGCGCGGCGCGAATCATTGCGTCTATACCGCGCTCCTGTGCTTCAACAGCGGAATGGGTAGCGCTCTCGCCTCGTTAGCAGGTGCAGTGCGCGCCCACGCCTCGAGTATTCCCACCTCGTCAACGAACTGCGCGACCGCTGAGCGGTCCGCAGTCGCTTGCTTCACCTAACCGGCTATGCGGTAATCTCCAGACGCCCGCTTCGCGCATCGCAGGAAGAGGGTGCGTGGCCCGCCAGAACAGGGCTCATGTTGAGCACGACATCACAGGTGCCGTATGGATTATCTGGAGAGTTTGCGAGTCTTTCGCGCGGTGGTCGAAGCCAAAAGCTTTACGCGCGCCGCCGATATGCTGGGGCTGACCACGCCCATCGTGTCGCGCTCGATCTCGGGCCTCGAACGCCGTCTGGGAAGCCGCCTGTTTCATCGGACCACACGGCAGGTTTCGATGACCGAGGCGGCCGAGCGCTTCTACGAAGGTTGCGCGCGCATCCTTGACGATCTGGACGCGCTCGAAGCCGAAGCATCGACGCAAACGCGCGAACCCAGCGGTGTATTGCGGCTCGTCGCGCATACCACGGCCACCGTCAACCGCCTCGTGCCGCTGATGTCCACGTTCAAACGCAAGCATCCGAAAGTGACGCTCGATGTGACCTTGACCGAACGTCCAGTCGATCTGGTGGCGGACGGCTTTGACCTGGGCATCGTGCTGCCCTTCATGCTGACCAGCGATACGATCGTCACGCGACTGCTGGAGCGCATGTCGTTCGTCATCGTCGCGTCACCCGACTATCTGCAGCAGTATTCGATGCCGAAGCATCCATCCGAGCTCGCCAGCCATACGTTCGTGGCGACCTCGCCGGAGCATCGCAAGCCGCAGCTGACGTTTCGCATCGGCACCGAGGACGTCACCGTGCCGCTGAGATTCGACATCGCGTCGAATAACCCCATCTTCAATCGCGAGATGGTGCTGCAGGGGTTCGGTATCGGCGTGGTGCCCGAGGCGATCGTGCAGAAGGAACTGGCGGAAGGCAGGCTGGTGCGTCTGCTCGACGACTTCGAACTGGTCGACTACTCGATCGATCTGCGGCTCGCGTACAACACGCGGACCTTGCTGCCGGCCAAGGTGAAGGCGTTTGTCGAGCACGCGGCGGCATTTTTCGCCGAGGTTTCTGCGCCGGCAAGCGCGCCCGATCTAAAGATATGATGATTCGATTGCGCGCCCGGACGGGACTGCGCACGTAGTCATTCTTGTCGCCATCACAACAATCAGATGTCAGCGGGAGATTGATCGCAGACCTTGCCCTCTCTAATCTGTGCACATGCACACAAACCCACCTGATCCGCCTGATCACGACGACTGCTTCGCGATTCGACAGGCCGCCCGGCACATTTCCCAGCTTTACGAACGGCACCTGTCCGAAGCGGAAGTCACGCCGACGCAGTTCAGCATTCTCTGGGCACTAAGACGCGGTTCGAGTCTGACGATGCTGGAACTGGCGCAGGCGATGGTGATGGACCGAACCACGCTGGTCCGCGCGCTGCGGCCCTTGTTGCGCCATGGTCTGGTTGCCGGCGAACCGGATGGGCAGGGCCCGCGGCGGCTGAAAGTGAGTTTGACGCGCGACGGCCAGGTGCGGCTGGACGAGGCGATGGCGTTCTGGCGCGCCGCGCAGGATGAATTCGAACGCAAGTTTGGGCCGCAGCAGGCGGCGAGTCTTAGACGAGAGTTGTTCCGCGTGACGCGCGACGTTTCCAAAGCTTGAAGAAAAATCGGGCCGATGGCCCACGCAGTTAGCGCAGTCTTTTATTTATTTCGGTGCATATACACAGGTGAACACATGTCGAGTCCTTCCACTCCCGTTGCAGATCTGCCCAAGCCGTTCGCCGAGGCCGCGAGCACGAAGCGCATTCCGTGGATGCGCCTCGCATATGGGCTCGTCGCGATCGTCCTGGCCGTTGCGGCCGGTTACTGGTTTTTCGTGCTGCGTTTCGAGCAATCCACTGACGATGCGTATGTCGGCGGCAATGTCACGGTGATGGCGCCGAAGGTCAACGGCTTTGTCGCCGACATCTTCGTGCAGGACAACCAGCACGTCACGGCCAACCAGGTGCTGATCCGGCTCGATTCGCGCGACTACGACGCGAAGCTTGCCCAGGCCACCGCCGAAGTCGACAGCGCCCGCGCGGCCGTCACCGAGCTGCAGGCGAGGCAGGTTTTGCAGGCGGCGGTGATCAATCAGCACCAGGCGGAAGTGCGCGCTTCATCCGCTGAGCTGACGCGCAGCGCGCAGGATCAGACCCGTTATCGCGAACTGGTGAAGGACGACGCGGTTTCCAACCAGATCGTCGAACGCGCGGACGCCGACTTCTCCAAGGCGCAGGCTGCCGTGCAAAGCAGCAATGCGGCCGTGCTCGCGGCGCAGCGTGAGCTGTCCGTGCTGGGTGCGCAGATTGCCGACGCACAGGCCCGCGTCAATACGGCGCTCGCCGCACAGCGCGTCGCGCAACTGAACGTTGAATACACAACCATCCGTTCTCCTGTCGACGGTTATGTCGGCAATCGCACCGCGCGCGTCGGCATGCTGGCCAATGTCGGCGTACCGCTGTTGACCGTGGTGCCGTCGCAAGACTTGTGGGTGGATGCCAACTTCAAGGAAGACCAGTTGAAAAAGATGCAGATCGGCGACAAGGCGGACATCGTGCTCGACGCCTCGAGTCTGCCGCTGAGCGGCTACGTCGAGAGTCTTGCGCCGGCAACCGGAGCGACTTTCAGTGTGCTGCCGCCCGAAAACGCCACCGGCAACTTCACCAAGATCGTGCAGCGCGTACCGGTGCGTATCCGTCTGACTGTGCCGAACGGCATGGCAAACGTGTTGCGTCCGGGCCTGTCGGCCACCGTCGAAGTACATCTCGCCGACGGCACGCAAGTGTCGAACGGCCGCTAGACGCACCGGGTGCAGATCATGACAACCTCTGTTCCGCTCGATCCCGCGTCACAGCCCATGCAGCAACGCGTGCTGGCATTTGCGCTGATGTGCCTCGGGTTTTTCATGGCCACGCTGGATATCCAGATCGTCGCGTCGTCGCTGCGTGATATTGGCGGTGGACTCTCCGCGAGCCAGGACGAGTTGTCCTGGGTGCAGACGGCTTACCTGATTGCGGAAATTCTGGTGATTCCGATGTCCGGCTGGCTCTCGAAAGTGTTCTCGACGCGCTGGCTGTTCGTGGCTTCCGCCGTGGGCTTTACTGTGACGAGCATGCTGTGCGGCATCGCCTGGGACATCAATTCGATGATCCTGTTTCGCGGCCTGCAAGGCGCAATGGGCGCAGCGATGATCCCAACGGTGTTCACCACTGCCTTCGTGCTGTTTCCGGGCAAGCAGCGCATCGTTGCGTCGACAACCATCGGCGCACTGGCGTCGCTCGCACCGGCGATCGGTCCGGTGATCGGCGGCTGGATCACGGATCAGTGGTCGTGGCACTGGCTGTTCTACCTCAACCTCGTGCCGGGTCTGGCGGTGGCCGTGCTGGTGCCGAAATACGTGAACATCGACAAACCCGATCTCTCGTTGCTGAAGAAGGGCGATTACCTCGGCATCGTGCTGATGAGCGGCTTTCTCGGCTGCCTTGAATATGTGCTTGAAGAAGGTCCGCGCAAGAACTGGTTCGGCGACCACGTGATTGTGGCGTGTACGTGGATATCGGCGATTTGCGGCTTTCTGTTTCTGGTTCACGCGCTCACCACCGACGAACCCATCGTGGATCTGCGGGCGCTGCGCGTGCGCAACTTCGGCATCGGCAGTCTGCTGTCGTTTATCACCGGCATCGGCATCTTCGTGGCGGTGTTTCTCACGCCGCAGTTCTTGAGCCAGGTGCGCGGCTTCAGTTCGCTGCAGATCGGTGTTGCGTTGCTCTCGGTCGGTGCGTTTCAGCTCGCCGCGTTGGGAGCCTACGCGTTCGCGACGCGCTTCGTCAGCATGCGTGTGCTGCTGGTGTTTGGCCTGATCTGTTTCGGACTTGGCTGTTACCTGTATGTGCCGCTGACACACGACTGGGGCTGGCAACAGCTGTTGCTGCCGCAGGCGTTGCGCGGGATTGGACAGCAGTTTGCCGTGCCGCCGATCGTCACCATGGCGCTCGGCTCGCTGCCGCAATCGCGGCTCAAATCAGCCAGCGGCCTGTTCAACCTGATGCGCAATCTTGGCGGTGCGATCGGTATTGCGGTGAGCGCCACCATGCTGAACGACCGTCTCAACTTCCACTATCTGCGGTTGAACGAAAACGTGACCGTGGGCCGTCCGCAAGTCGAGTCGTTGCTGACGCAACAGACTGCACATTGGACCGCCGTTGCGGGCGATGCACTGAACGCCACGCAAACGGGGCTCGCCAATCTGCATGCCCTGGTGCTTCGCGAAGCGCTGGTGCTGACGTACTCCGATACCTTCTTTGTGCTGTCGCTGTGCTTCGTGATTGCGATCGCGAGCCTGATTTTTTCGCAACCCATTTCGAACGGTGCGCCGCCGCCCGACGCGCATTGAGGTGAATCATGAAAAAGCTTCTGATTGCAACGCTTGCCAGTCTGACCTTGGCCGCCTGCGCCGTTCAACCCGCCTCGCATGACGATCTGCCGGCCACCGTCAAGACGGTGGCACCCGTGGACTGGAACGTCGGGGCGCCGCAAGATGCCGTCGACGCCAAAACCTGGTGGTCGCAATTCGGCGATCCGGTGCTGGACGATCTGGTGAGTTCGGTGCTGACCGGCAACCTCGATTTGCAGGCCGCAGCCGAGCGCGTCAAGCAGGCGCAAGCCATCACGACGCAAAAACGTGCCGTGCTGTTGCCCGAACTGGATGCCACGGCCATCGCCGCCGATACGCGTCAAAACGCACCGCCGCCGCTGGGTTACGTGCGTGAAGGGGGCGTGGGCCTCGCGTTGAACTGGTCGCCCGATGTGTTCGGCGGCGAAAGGCTTGACCTGCTTGCGGCGCAAGCACAGCTGGTCGGGCAACAACATGCGGAAGACGAACTGCGGCTCGCGCTGGCGGCGAATACGGCATCGGCGTACGTCGATCTGCGCTGGGCGCAAGCGGAATTGCAGATCTTGCAGGACAACCAGCGGATCCGGCAGCGCGCCTTGCAGCTGACGCAGGAGCGCTTGAAATACGGCTTGTCGACGCAACTTGACGTGGCGCGCGCACAAAACCAGCTCGACGAATTGCAGGCCAGAATTCCGCGCGCGCAATCCACGATTCAGCATCAGCTGAGCCTGATTGCCGTGTATTCGGGCCGCACGCCGGAATCGGTCGACAAGCTCGTGCTGGCGACGCCCGCGCCAATTCCGAGTCCGGCCGGCACCGTGCCGCAGACGCTGCCGTCGGAGGCGCTGCTGCGCCGTCCAGACGTGCTGGTGGCTTACGCGACGGTGGAACAGCGGGCCGCGCAAGTGGGTGTGTCGAAGGCGGAGCGCTATCCGAAGTTTTCGCTCAATCTGAGCGATGGTTTGCTGGCGGCCTCGTATGTCGGCATGCCCGCGCTCACCGACAATCTGTTCAGCGCGGCTTTGAGCGCCACGAGTCCGATCTTCAACGCTGGGCGAATCACCGCGGATATCCAGCAGAGCGAAAGCAGGATGCGTGAATCGCAACTGAACCTGCAGCAGACCATGCTGCAGGCGCTCAGGGAAGTGGAGGACAACCGCAGCGACCTCGTCAGCACTACCGAGCAAACGCATCGGCTGAGCGATGCGTTGGGGGCGTCGGATCAGTCGCTGAAACTGGCGAACCAGCTGTACAAGGGCGGTGCGACGGATTTCCTCGACGTCCTGTCCGCCCAGCAGACCTATCTGCAAGACTCGGATTCGCTAAATCAGGCGAGGCGCGAGCACGCACTCGCGGCGGTGGCGTTGTACCGCTCGCTGGGCGGCGGCTGGAGCCAGGCCGCGCCGGCGCTCGCTTCCAGTAACCGTGCAGCGGGCGCTTGAGATTGGTATGACGTTTTCGTCGTAGAACGGGTGCCGGCGCGGCACATGAGGCAAAGCGGGCGAAGCCACTGGTTTTGCCCGCTTTGCGCTTTGCGCCTCTATGAATTAGATTGAATAGGCTTGCCGCCCCATCCGTGCGCGCATTCATGGTGAATATCTCGCACACTTGCAGCACAAGACAGGAGAAGAAGATGAAGACAGTCAGAATGTTGAGCGTGAGCGCCCTGTGTCTGAGCGCGGCGCTGGCCATGCCGCTTTACGCTTACGCGCAATCCAGCGATGCAATGGCCAACATGGACTCCGCGCCCACCCCCGCGTCGAAGAAGGCGGCCTCGAAAGCGGACCGGACGCTCGCGCGTGCCGTACGCAAGGCGCTAGCCAAAGCCCAGGGGTTTGATGTCTCGAACGTGTTCGTCAAGGCGCGCAGCGGCGCGGTGACCTTGTCCGGCACGGTGGAAAGCGGGGACCAGATCAGCCAGGCCGAACAGGTCGCGCGCGGTGTCTCGGGTGTGACGTCCGTGAACAACAAGCTCTCGCTGTTTCACGGCGGCAACGGCTAAGTGGCCAGCAGGCAGCACGACCGCGCCGAACGGAGGAATCGAATCTCAGGATTCCACAGGGTATTGGCTGCGGAACGACTGAAGAGACAAGGCTTGCCGCCGCTACCCATTCAAGGCGGCGCTCGCGCTTGTCTCTTTCAGAAACGTCACGGGCATCCTTGGCCGGATGCCGATCATTCGATAAACGACACCGCCCGCTGGATGGCGTTGCGTCGCAGCATCCCAAACTTCAAAACCGGACGCGCGCGATGGTCTGGCGCGTGTCATGCGTGGATGCCGAAGCCTTTGAGATAGGCGGCCGGATCGCTGCCGTCCCAAACCCGGTCGTCGATCAGAACTTGCGACACATCATCGGACGGAATGGCGATGCCCATGCGCGTCGCCGCATCGCGATACAAGTCCGTCTGATTGATTGCAGCCGCAATCTCATGGTAATCACCGCGCGGCCGGATCATGCCCCAACGCTCGTATTGCGTGAGAAACCACACGCCGTCGGCTGGCCGGGGATAGTTGACCGCCCCGTCATCAAAGAAGCGCACGGGTAGCCGACCGGGCGCCGACGCTGCGGTGTCATTGCCGAGCCGCTCGGCGATCAACGCTTCATTGATGCCGATATAGTCCGGCCGCGCGAGCCAGCGCGCAATCTCGCTGCGATGACCGGCGCCGTCCAGCCAGCGGCACGCTTCAAGCATGGTCTGCACCAGCGCTCGCGCCGTGTGTGGATGACGGCTTGCAAAATCGCGCCGGCAGGCCAGCACTTTCTCCGGGTGATCGGGCCAGACTTCGCTGCTATAGGCGATCGTGCGTCCGACGCCGCGCGCCTGTGCAACCGTATTCCACGGTTCACCCACGCATAGGCCGTCGAGCCGGTCCTCGGCGAGCGCCGCCACCATCTGCGGCGGCGGAATCACCACGCTTTCGATATCGCGCAACGGATGCACGCCTTGCGCCGCCAGCCAGTAATACAGCCACATTGCATGGGTGCCGGTGGGGAAAGTCTGCGCGAAGACGGGCTTGCGGCCGAGTGTGGCGAGCGCTTGCGGCAGCGTGCGATGTTCGCTGAAGGCATGCGCCAGACGGTTCGACAGCGTGATGGCCTGGCCATTACGGTTGAGTACCATCAGCACGGCCATGTCCGTTTGCGGACCGCCCAGGCCGAGTTGCACGCCGTACGTGAGGCCGTAGAGCGCGTGAGCGGCGTCCAGATCGCCCGCCAGCAGTTTGTCGCGCAACGCGGCCCACGACGGCTGGCGCGCCAGCTCCAGCGTCAGGCCATGGGCATGGCCGAACTCCAGCAGCTTCGCGGCGACGAGCGGTGCCGCATCAGTGAGCGACACGAAGCCGAGCCGCAGATGGGTTTTTTCGAGCGCCGGCGCGGACGTTTGGGTAAGGGGAGCGGGTTGGTTCATAAGCCAGGCTTCATTTGGGCGTATCAGCGGCCACGACGATCTGCCGTGCGACTTCGGCCAGCTTGATGCCCTGGTCCATCGCACGCTTGCGCAGGCTCGCATAAGCGGCAGGTTCGGTCATTCTCTGCTGATCCATCAGCAGACGTTTGGCGCGGTCGATCAGCTTGCGCTCGGCCAGTTCGTTTTCGGCCTGCGCGAGCCGTTCGCGCAATTGCGATTCCTGCGCAAAGCGGGCGAGCGCCACTTCGAGAATCGGCGCAAGCCGTTCGGTTGCGAGGCCTTCGACCAGATAGGCCGTCACGCCGGCGCCGACCGCGTCGCGGATCAACTGTTGATTGGCGTCGTTGCTGAACATCAGCACAGGGCGCGGCGCGGTGGCGTTCATCACCGCGAGTTGTTCGAGCGTGTCGCGCGACGGCGATTCCGTGTCGATGATGATCACGTCCGGCCGTTCGCTTTGGACCATACGGTGCAGCGCGTGCGGCGTGGCGGTACCGGCCAGCATGTCGTAGCCGAGCCGCGCAAGGGCGTCGCGCAGATCGCCAATCGGTTTGTCGGTGTCGGTTACGAGCAATACGCGCAGCATGGTTGGGCTGAAGTCGACGGCATTGGATTGTTTTCGGGGCGAGCTTTGGCGGGCGTTAAAGAGGGGAAGGGTCGCGGCTGCGCGCCTGCGATGCCGTTCAAGTGGGGGCCGTAGCGGTATCTTCGAAGCGCCGTTACCATTCATGCCGCACCGCACCGCACCGCACCGCACCGCACCGCACCGCACCGCACCGCACCGCACCGCACCGCACCGCCCCGTTGCAGGGGCAAGTTCAATATTAAGCAAGCTTGGTGCCAGTTGCTCCAAAGCCGTGCAGAGGTTTGCAAAGGAGCGGATACCGCCGCGCCGTGGCAATCCGGAATGAGCCGCAGCGGTGCGCGCCGGATCGGCGCGCACCGAACTGGCGCAAGCAATGCGCGTCGTCCAGATGACCGCTGTGCAATTCGCGAGTCCCGGCACCCAGGCGGGCGGTTGCTGTTGGGCAATGGCTGGGTCGGCCGCGCGTTGAGGGTGTTTAACGGTGGGCGGGAAAGTTGTGCAGGAGAAGTTGGGCGAACCTATCCGGCACGATGGCTACGACATGTCGTTCGGGAAATCCAGCGCGGAGATTGAGAACAGTTAGCCGCCGATGCTTTCGGCAGCACAGCCGCTTGCCGGCACGTCTACGCTGGCTGGGCCGCGTTCGCGTGTCGACGAAGCACTGATGCGACGGATGAGACAACCGATGCTGGAGACCTCGAACGAGGCCAGTGAACAGCCCGGCGGTGCTGCGACCCCGCTGCGCGCCGCTCTGGCGTGCTGTTGCCGGAGAAGGCGCGCGAAAAGCTACGCTAGCGGGTAGCGGCCGTCACTGGGACGGCGGATGTCGACGGTTTAACGACGACGAAACTGCGTATTGCGGGCGCCGCCGCCGCCGGAGGCGCGTTCGTCCTTGTGACGGAAATTGATCCGTCCTTTGGTCAGATCGTAGACCGACAATTCGAGCGTCACGCGGTCGCCCGCGAGAATGCGAATGTGATTCTTGCGCATGCGTCCGGACGCATAAGCGCCAACCACGACGCCATTGTCGAGCGTCACGCGGTAACGGCTATCCGGAAGTACTTCGTCGACGATACCGTCAAGTTCAAGCAGTTCTTCTTTCGCCATGCATAACTCCTGGTCGATGGGATAAAGGGGGCTTTGCTTAACGGCAAAGCCGGTGATGCGGTAGGACGGGCGCTCAAACGGCGCGCCCGCAGAGAAGGGAACTGCGCGTCACGCCCGGAGAGGACGTGCGATCGCGCACGTGTCGCGCTGTTGGCCGCGCGCTGGCTGATCAAAGATCGGCTACCGACTGGCCGTCAACCCGGCCGTCGATCAATTGTTCTGCGTGCGCCATGCACGCAATACGGGCCTTACCCGTGCCTTCGAACGGCCACAGATAGGGCAGGCGAAACACCCGGCCGTCTGCCGCCGCGTTGGCGCCGACGCGGCAGATCCGCACCGAAGCGTCATAGCCGGCGTCTGCGTTGCGACTGGTCGTGCCGTCTGCAGGGCGGCGCGGATACACGAGCGGGTGGATTTCGTAGCCCTTGTAGGTCTTGACAACTGAATTCATAAAGTACTCGTCCTGTAATACGTGGCTGGCATGTCACGCGTGTTACGCGCGGCAAGACAGACCCGGCGGCGCAGCACCTTGGGGCGCGCCGCCATGGAAAAGAGTGGCACAGGCCCGATGATCATGGGCTTGAGCGCAGCCGCGCAAAATCGCGGATTCGATGGAGAAGAAACACGCTAATGTCGCGCGGACATCAGGCGCATGAAAAGCTGCACAACTCGCGACGGCGAATGCGTGCTGCGCATTGCCGGAATGACGGGATCGCCGACGAGCAGCGGTCGAACAGTCGGGGGTGGTGCGGAGAAGCCCGAGGGATAGCCCGCAGGGATGTCCCTCAATGCTGCCGGTACTGCAGAAGCGGAATACAGCTATTCCAATATGATGCACTAAATAGGGCTGATTGGATAGCAAAAACTGCCGGACGAGCACCGACGGACCGCCAGCCGGTGGCCGGAGAGGGCTGGTGAGGCATGCTCAATGAAGCGAGCGCCTTATTGGAGAAGGGCGGCGGGCTACCGGAGGTTTTATGGGGCGTTATCGGGTGGTTTCCGCGGTGCGTTTTTGCAGTTCGCGCGACGCGGCGAGCGGTATGCGGGCGTCATCCCAGTCCGCCAGCCATTCGACTTCCTTCGACGTGAAAATCTGGCCGTGATTGCGCAGCGTGTACTGCAATGAATCGATGATGTGATTGCGGATGATCTCCGGCGTGCCTTGATCGTCAAGCACTGCGCGAAGGGCTTCGAGCGTGGCCATCGGTTGCTCCGTGAAATGGATGAGACTTTTATCGCACGACAAAAGTCTGCCCGCCAAGCGGACAAAAATGCGCTGGTGTTCGCAGCCCGGCGTGTCTCCCGGAGCACGTAGACCGAGGCGCGCGGCCCCCGCACGGGGTCAGCGCCTCACTCGAAGCGTTCGGCGCGGTAGGGACGCACGTCGGTGAACGGCGTGGCGCCGGTCATCATTTCCGCGAGCAGGCGTCCCGTGACGGGGCCGAGCGTCAGCCCGTGGTGGTTGTGGCCGAATGCAAACCACAGTCCAGGATGGCGTGGCGCGGGCCCGATCACCGGGCGCATGTCCGGCGTGGACGGGCGCATGCCGAGCCATGGCTGCGCATCGAGTCGCGCACCGAGGCCGAAGAGCGGCCTCGCCAGCCGCTCGGCGCGTTCGAGCTGGACGCCGGTGGGCGGCGTGCCGCGCACCGCGATCTCGACGCCCGTGGTGAGGCGCAGCCGTTCACCTTCCATCGGCGCGATCACGTAGCCCTGTTCGCTGTCTACGACAGGCACCGACAGCATGGCGCGGGCCGGCTGGTAGTGCATGTGATAACCGCGTTTGCCGCGTAACGGGATGCGATAGCCGAGTGGTGCGAAGACCGTATCGGACCATGGACCCAAGGCCACTACGACTTCTTTGGCGCTGACGCGTCCCTGCGCCGTCTCGACGGTCCACGCGCCGTGTTCCGCTCGCAACGTCGTGGCCTCGCCATTCAGGAATGTGCCGCCGCCGGCTTCGAACAGGCGCGCGTAGCCTTGGGTCAAGGCACCGGGATTGGCGACGCTCTTCGGATCCAGCCAATGCAGCGCGCCACAGAAACCTTCGCCAATCGCCGGTTCACGCGCGCGCAAAGCAGCGCCGTCGAGCGCAACCATGCGCAAGCCATGTTCACGTGCCGCGATTTCTGCGTCCGCGGCCTCACGCTCGAATGTGGCGCGGTGATGGAAGGCTTCGATCCAGCCGCCGTCATGCACCAGTTCACTCACACCCGCCCGCGCGATCAACGCGTCGTGTTCGGTGACGCTGTGGCGAATCAGCGGCAGCATGTCGCGCGCGGCAGCCGCGAGGCGCGGTGGCGAAGACTCCCACCAGTAGCGCGCAAGCCAGCTGGCGAAGGCGGGCAGCGCCTTGTAGTCCCAATAGAGATCGGTGGACTGGTTGCGCGCGTAGCGCAGCAGCGTACCGAGCTTGCGCGGCATTCCATACGGGACGATCGACGAACGCTCGATCAGTCCGGCATTGCCGAAGCTGGTTTCTTCGCCAGCGCCGCGCCGGTCGATCAATGCGACACGCCGGCCGCGATCCTGCAGGTGCAGCGCCGAAGACACGCCGACAATGCCGGCGCCCAACACGATGACGTCGAAATCCATGGTCTCCCGAGCCGTTCTGGTTGCGACTGAACCGGTTTGCGCCGGCTGCCGTAATGGCGCATGCATGCAGTGCGAAGCGTGTGACTCTAAAGCATAGACCGGTGAATTCGCAATCAGGGCGCGTTGATAATGCCGGCACGGCGACGTGCAGTCTTCGTCGCGCATGACCAGCGGTTCGGCCAGGGATCCCGTCAGGCTAAACAATGTAGATACAGCGGCTTGACGATGGCTTGGCCGCGTATCTACAATGAGTCTACTCAAAGTGCATGGGGTCTTGCCGTGGAAATCTCAATCCAGAAATGGGGCAACAGTGCCGCAGTCCGCCTGTCGGCAACCTTGCTCGAGCAACTCGGCGTGGCGCTGGGCGACAAGCTCGAAGTCGAAGTGCTGCCGGAGGGCGTAATGCTCAGGCCTGCTCGGCATAGATATGCGCTCGCGGATCTGATCGCCCAGTGCGATCCGAAGGCGCCGCTCCCGGGCGATGCCGAAGCATGGAACAACAGGGCTCCAGCGGGCCACGAGATATGGTGAGGCGGCCGAAATTCGAGCGTGGGGACATCGTGCGTGTGAGCTTGAATCGAACAGCCGGGCGCGAGCAGCAGGGCGATGTTCGTCCGGCGCTGGTGCTGTCGCCAGCGGCCTTCAACGCGCTGGGTATGGCGCTGGTTGCGCCCATTGCGCAAGGCGCCGACTATGCGCGGTTTGCGGGATTCGCGGTACCGCTCGCCGGCTCCGGCACGGCAACTCAAGGCGTGGTGCTTGCGAATCTGGCGGGCCCGCTCGACTTGCAGGCGCGCGAGGCGAAGCGTATCGAACGCGCGCCGTCAGTCGTCGTCGACGAAGTGCTCGCCCGGCTGCACACGCTGCTGGACTAAGATCCATCCCACCAAAACCGCTCGCCCGGGCGGCGTGGCGTCCTCATACCGAAGGTTGCGATTTCCCATGCGCAAGAAGCAAGATTCAGTTGTCAAAGACCTGCTGCTGACGCGTTATGCGCCCATCGCGGATAGCATTGCCGCGCTGCTGTTTCCGTACGCCGAAGTCATCATCCACGACCTGCACGATCAAACCGTGCTGTACCTCGCGAATAATCTGTCGAAACTCGAGGTGGGCGACGAGTCGCCGCTCGAAGAGCTGGAATATCCAGAGGGCGAACGCCTGATCGGTCCTTATGAGAAGGTCAACTGGGACGGCCGGCGCATGCGCAGCGTCAGCACTGTGCTGGTTGACGATGACGGGCAGCCCGTGGGCATCATGTCCATCAACTTCAATATTGCCGTATTCAAGGACATGCGCGCCACGCTCGACCTGTTCATCAAAGGCGCGGGCGTCGCGGCACCGCCTGAAGAGTTGTTCAGGGACGACTGGCAGGACCGTATCAATACCTTTTTGCATGGCTGGCTGAGCGAGCGTCAGATCGGGCTCAACAATCTGACGCGCGAACACCGTCGCGAACTGGTCGAGGCCTTGTATGCACAAGGTGCGTTTCGCGGCCGGAGTTCGGCGGACTATGTTGCAGCGGTGCTAGGCATGGGGCGCGCGACGGTCTACAAACATCTGAAGCAAATGAAAGAGGGCGGCTGAGCTGTCGCGCGGCCAACTCACGCGGCCAGCCCGCGTTGAGTTGTCGCGCGGGGTCAACTGCCTCAAACGACAAAAATCTTAACCGTCATCACACTCACAAGGACCCAGCCGTGCGCTATCGACACTACAAAGGCGGCATCTACGAAGTGATTTGCGAAGCGACGCTCGAGTCGGACCCCAGCGTCACGATGGTCGTGTATCGAGCCGCGAATGGTACGATCTGGACGCGTCCCGCCTCGGTTTTTTTCGAGCTGATCGAGCACGAAGGCGTGAAGGTGCAGCGCTTCGCTCCCATCAACTGATCCTGCCAGCCGGGTCCCAGGTCCATGCCGGCCAGCCGGACCTCATAAGGAAATCTGCATGCGCCTGTTGCTTGCCATCATCCTGCCGTGGTTTCAGTTCTTCACGATCGGCCGCCCGTTCGCCGGCATCCTCTGCCTGATTTTGCAGATCACCCTGATTGGCTGGATTCCGGCCGCAATCTGGTCGGTGTACGCGCTGAGCCAGTACACGACGGACAAGAAAATCGAGCGGGCATTCGGTTCGCGGCGATAGATTCAGCGGCCCACCTCAGTGGTTATGGGCGCAGGCTGGTCTCGTAAGGCACGGTGTTTGCTAAGTCAGGCTACCGAAGAATATAACGAGAACCACCATGCGCCCAAACCACACGATTGCCGACTACGCCGCATCCCGCTCAGGGCCTCCCGTCACGCCGCCGGAGCTCGCCGGCGAAGCGCAGCCCGTCCCGCCGCGACCGCTCACTCGCGTCACATTCTGCTTTGCATGGCTGTTCGGACTCGAGCCATTCCTGACCGGTAGCACAGCCGAGCCGCCGCGCCCGGACAGCGACCGGCGCGCTTGACGCGATCCGGTTGGCGGCGCGCTTTGCCGCGGCGTTTTGCAAAAAATGGATTCGACGGTAGCAGCTTTTACATTCCATGCGGCGCGCCCGCAACTTGCGACGACACGCAAACGAATCCCGCGATGCGAACTCCGCTCTCTGCTATTCGGTGTCCTTGAAGTGTCCGGTTATCGGGTTGATGCGACGCGCGAATCCAATCAGCGCGAGTATGCCGATTGGCGACAGGATAAAAAATGCGAGCAGCATGATCGTATTCGGGATGGTGCAGTGCCGTCAGTGTAGCCCGCTATCCAGGATAGAAAATCACCCGAAACGGCAACACAGTGTTCGAGTCACGCGAACGAACGAAGTCATGGCATTGTGCAATTCTGTCTTCCTCATTCCGGCCCAGTGTCGTAGCCGCTTGCGATCGGGCCATGGCGAAATCTTCTGTAAAAACGGTTTGTTTTTTAAGCTACGGAAAATTCATCCGCAAACGTTAAAGTAGGACCACATAGCGAGGATGCGATTTCGATGAATGCAAATGATGGATTCAACCGCGCAGAGGACCTGCCGGTCGTGTGGATGACGGGCTTGCCCGGAGCCGGCAAAAGCACGATTGCACGGGCGCTGCAGGCTGCGCTGCTGGACGAAGGCGCGAAGGTGGTGGTGCTCGACGGAGACACGCTCAGGGAGGGACTGTGTTCCGACCTCGGGTTTTCGGACGCCGACCGCATCGAAAACGTGCGCCGGATTGCGCACGTTGCGAGGCTTTTCCAGCAATCAGGTCACCTTGTCGTCGTGGCGACCATTTCGCCGCTGGCGGTGCAGCGGGAACTGGCGCGCGAGATCATTGGCGGCGGTTTCCTCGAAACATTTATCTCGGCATCGGCCGAGGTCTGCGCGCAGCGCGATCCGAAAGGCATGTACGCCCAGGCACGGCTCGGCAAGATCGCGGGGTTCACGGGGGTGTCTTCGCCATATGAGGCACCGGTGAACCCTGACCTCGTGATCGAAACCGCGCGCAGCCGGGTCGAAAGCGCGGTCGCTACCATCGTGTTGCGTCTGGGGAAAAGCGTGCGCGCGGCGGTCGCGCAAACCGGAGCCCGAAATTCGTAGGCCGAATTCGTAGGCCGAAAGCGTACCCCGAAAGCGGGCGAAAACCTTGGTCGATGTCGTGCGCTTAACCCCGCGGCGCGCCAATCTCCAGCGCGTCCGGAACCTCGATCACCAGATCCGACTGCGCGATTGCCACACAGGGCAAGATGAAACCTTCTGCTTTTTCTTCGCGCGAAAGGCCGGGCCATTCGATCGTATAGGACACCGCGCCGCTGACGAGGCGGCACAGACATGTGCGGCAGGTTCCGTTGCGGCACGAACGCGGCAGGCGCAGGTCGGCGAACCCGGCGGCTTCGAGCAGGGTCAGCGAAGCGGGTGCTTCGAAAGTGCGGCCAAGCGGTTCGATGCGCACCGAGAAGGGGGCAGTGATATCGGACATGGTTTCAGTCGGGAGCAGGCCTGCCACGATAACCCAGACTCACCGTCTCTGCGCACCGCCTTCCAGGGCTCACGAAATCGATACGCCCTGCAGACGTCCGACGCCAAACGTCAACGCCGCTGCAATCAGGCCGATCACGATCTGCCGCAAGGCTGAAAAAGGCGCGCCGCGTCCATTGGTCCGTTGAACAAAGACGTCGACATACCCACCGCCACCAGTCCGAGTCCGCTGAACGCTACGCACTGAACGATCGCGGCAACGCCATGCGGCCACGCGCCATCGAACAAGCGCCCGCAACCAGCCCGGCCAGGCCGGTCAGCAGGATCGCTTTGTTGCCCGTGCCCGTGCCCGCGCCGGCCACGCCCATGATCAGACAGAGTTGGACACGGGGCCGTCGTTTGCGCCGAGCACGGCTGCGCGCAGATCGTTGCCGGACGCCGCGCCCTGGTGCCACGCCTCGGCATTGGCGATCTGCGCGGCTTTCACAAGGCTTCTAATTGACGTACGCGTGTCCGGCAATCCAGCCATCAATGAATGCGACCAAGCCGCAGATAGCGGTAGACCGTGTTGCGCGCGAGGCCCAGTTCGCGAGCCGCCGCCGACACATTGCCGTGATGGCGCGCGAGGGTCTGCTCGATCAGGGTGGTGCGCACATCCTCCATGCGCACGGGCGACGCAGGCGGCCGTTCATGCGGCGGATGCGGCCGATTTTGCTGCCGCGGCTGCCCGGTTTCGTGCGTGCTGGCCGCCGCATGCGGAGTGTCCACTGGCCGGGCCGCCTGCATCCTGTCCGGGGCGCCGCAGTCGTGCAGGAAATCATCCGGCAGATGCTCGAGATCAATCTCCTGCGCGCCTTCGGCCATGATGCCCGCGGTGCGCAGCACGTTGGCCAGCTGGCGCAGATTGCCGGGCCAGCGGCATTGGGTGAAACGTTCGAGCACGGCGGCGGAAACGCGCGACGGCACCCGCTCGCTTTCGCCGTGCATTTCGAGTATGCGCGCCACCAGGCGAGGCAGATCGCTTCGTTCGCTGAGCGCGGGCAGCGTCACGACAAGGCCGTTGATCCGGTAGTACAGGTCCTCGCGGAACGTGCCGGCTTCGATCATCGCGCGCAGGTTGCGGTGGGTCGCGCAGATGATGCGCAGGTCCACCGGAATCGCCCGCGTGCTGCCCAGCGGCGCCACGCTGCGCTCCTGCAGGACGCGCATGAGCCGCACCTGCTGCGCAAGCGGCATATCGCCGATCTCGTCGAGAAACAGTGTGCCGCCATCCGCCTGCACGATCTTGCCGACGCTGCCCCGCTTTTTCGCGCCGGTAAACGCGCCGTCCTCGTAGCCGAACAGTTCCGCTTCGATCAGCGTGTCGGGCAGCGACGCGCAATTGAGCGCGACAAACGGCGCCGCGCCGCGCGGCGAATCCTGATGGATGGCGCGCGCGAGCCATTCCTTGCCGGTGCCGGTCTTGCCGAGTACGAGGATCGGAATGTCGCGGCCGCGGACCTTTTCGACGCGGCGCAGAATCGCGGCCATTTGCATATCGCCGGTGTCCAGCGAAGCGAGCGTGACTTCGCGTTCGGCAGGCCGGACGGAGCGCGTGCACGGCGCCGTACCAGGGCGCCCGTTGAATTGCGCCGCGGCCGGCACGAGCGCACGAGGCGCCGTGTATTCGCCGCGCGCAATCACGCGCACGCCGCTTGGCAGCGTCAGCGTCGTACAGTCGCCGGGCGCGCGCAGCGTCTGCTGCAGCAGCGCAGGAAACGCGGTGCCGAACAAGGCCTCGAACGTCTGGCGCTGCAACTGCACGAGCGGCTGACCCAACTGGAACAGCGCGCTACGGTTCGCCGACAGGAACGTGCCGTCGGTCGCAAACGCCGCAAGCCCTTCATACAAGGTGCCAATGAATTCGGCGCGTGCGTGAAAATGGATCCGCACGGCGTCGGCGAACTGGTTGGAAAACAGGTGATTCTCGATCATCTGCGCCGACATCCGCACGAGGGCCAGAGTGTGCTTGTGAAAACCGCGCGTGTCGCCGCTGACGTCGAGCGCGCCGATCATGCGGCCGTACGGATCCACGATGGGCGCACATGAGCAGGTGAGAATGCGATTCGCGTGAAGAAAATGCTCGTCGGCATGGACGACGGTGGGTTGACCCTCGACCAATGCGGTACCGATCGCATTCGTGCCGCGATCGGCCTCGGCCCACGACACACCCGGACACAACGCGACGCGATTGGCCTTCTCGACGAAATCGCTGTCGCCGAGACTATGCAGGATCACGCCGTGGTCGTCGGTGAGCAGCACCATGCTCTGGGTATCGACGATCTGCGCGTGCAGCGTTTCCATTACCGGTAGCGCGTGCGTGTACAGCGATTGATTGCGTTCGACCAGATCGCGCAGCGCAAGTTGGCGCAACGGATGGAAATCCGGGGTTTCGCTTGCGCGCAGTCCCACTTGCAGCGAACGCGCGTGAGCTTGCGCAATCAGGTCCGGCTGGCCAGAGGGCGGGCGGCCAGCCAGGGGAGCCGTAGAGGGCGTGCCTGGACTTTGAGTCACTGCGTGTCTCCGGTTGGATTCCGACGCGACGGGTGCGTTGCCCGCCTGCTGTCATCCTGCAGCGCAGCATGGCCGCGCCGCCGAAGTTTCATCTTACAGGATCACGCCGCGCGGCTGTCGGTGGCGCCGTCCGCGTCCATTCACAAGACTTTTTTGCTGATGTCCGCACCCCTTTAGCCCAGACAAAAGGAAAACTTGCGGCGCGGCGGAACTCGTCTAAAGTGAATGAATTCAAGCGCGGATTGCGTGTTTGTGCACATCCGGCGGTTGTTGTCAGCCCGCGCCTCGACCATCACGGAGGCAACCAACAACAGGCGTGCGCGGCCACCCGAGTGATCCACCGTCAACCCAAGGCGAATCCCATGCAGATCATTTTCCCGAACGAAACCCCTGAATATTCAGGGCGCGAACTTACCCTGGCGTTCCCGGCAATGGTTGATGGAGAGAGGGTGGAGTGCATGATCACCGCCGAAGCACTCGAAGACCACTTTGGCGCAGCGTCGCCGCGCCTCGAAGACATGATCGGCGCGTTCGCCGCGCATCGTGCCCGGATTGAGGCTGCGACGCGCCGGCTATTGTCGGAAACCAGTGCGCAATGCCTGGTTTTACGCAGCGGATACGTGCGCTTCTATGAGGCGAACTGGCGCAATTAAGGGCCACGCTGCGGGCGGTTGGCCGGTCAGTGGGCCGCCCGCCCGTCAGGTTCCTGTTCTTCGCCCGTTGCTGCTGCGCCGCCTTATTCCGCGCCCAGGTAGAAGTAGCGGAACAGGAAAATCGCCGCGATGATCCAGACCACCAGCTTCACCTGACGGGCGCGGCCAGTCAGCAGTTTGAGCCCCGCGTACGAGATAAAGCCGAATGCCACGCCATTCGCGATGGAGTACGTGAACGGCATCAGCAAGGCGGTCAGCGCGGCGGGGACAACTTCGGTGGCGTCATCCCACGGCAGACCCGCCATCTCACGCAGCATCAGACACGACACATACAGCAGTGCCGGCGCGGTCGCGTAACCGGGCACCACGCCTGCCAGCGGCGCGAAGAACAGCGCCGCGAGGAACAGCACGGCGACCGTGACGGCGGTGACGCCCGTGCGCCCACCCGCTTGCACACCGGACGCGCTTTCGATATACGCCGTGGTCGACGAGGTACCCAGCAGCGAACCCGCCAGGATCGCGGTGCTGTCGGCGAGGAGCGCCTTGTTCAGACGGTGCATCTTGCCTTCCACCAGCAGACCCGCGCGATTGGCGACGCCCATCAGCGTGCCGGTGGCATCGAACAGTTCGACAAGGAAGAACACCATGATGACGTTGAGCACGCCGGTGGAGAGCGCCCCGCGAATGTCGAGATGAAATAGCGTCGCGTCGATCGACGGCGGCGCGGACACCACGCCGTGGAACTGGTTGCCGCCGAAGAAAAAGCTCAACACCGTCACGCCGACAATGCCGATCAGGATCGCGCCGCGCACCCGCAGAAAATCGAGCGTGACGATCGCGAAGAAGCCGATGATCGCCAGAATGGCGTGCGGATCGTGCAGATTGCCGAGCGTAACCAGCGTGGCCGGATTGCCGACCACCACGCCCGCGCTCTTGAGCGAAATAATTGCGAGGAAGAGACCGATACCCGCGGTAATGGCGATGCGGATGGAATGCGGAATGCCGTTGACGATCACTTCACGCACCCTGAACAGCGTGACGATCAAAAACAGGCAGCCGGAAATGAACACAGCGCCAAGCGCCGCCTGCCAGGTGAAACCCATCCCCTTGACCACCGTGTACGCGAAGTACGCGTTCAGCCCCATGCCCGGCGCGCAGGCAATCGGATAGTTCGCGTAGAGGCCCATGATCAGCGAGGCGAGTGCGGCCACGAGGCAGGTCGCCACGAACACGGCGTCCTTGGGCATGCCCGCGTCGCCGAGAATCGCCGGATTGACGAAGATGATGTAGGCCATCGTCAGGAAGGTGGTCAGGCCCGCGAGCAGTTCGGTGCGCAGGTTGGTGCCAGCTTCGTCGAAGCCGAAATATCGTTTTACGGAGTCCATGAGGCGGGTCTCGGGTCGTGATGAAGTTGTTTGTTGTAGAGGTCGAGTCGACGGGCGTTGCCGCTTTTCGCCGAGGCGGGCGCTCGTCCAGCGCTACGGGCGGATTGTAGTCACGAATGGCGCAGAAGTACCGCTTAAGTCGCGTATTGGCGGAGTGGGCGTCGAGTGAATGCAACAGTGTGCGATTGTGCTGCAGTGCGAGATGCGAGTGTCACGGGCTCGTCGCCGGAGTGGGACGTGGGGGCTGGCGGGCCAGCCAGCGGTCGAGTTCGCCTGCGAACGTCTTGCTGTCGCGCGGGCTGAAAGCGGCGGGGCCGCCGGTATCCACGCCGCTGCTGCGCAGCTGGTCGAGCATCGCGCGCATGCGCAGCCGCTCTTCGATGGTGCCGGGCGTGTACCAGTTGCCGCGCGGATCCAGCGCCTCGGCGTGCCTGGCCAGTACCGCGGCGGCGAGCGGGATATCGGCGGTGATCACGAGGTCGCCGCTGACGACGCGCCCGGCAATCAGCGCGTCGGCGGCGTCGAAGCCGGCCGGCACCTGAATGGCGCGGATCAGTGGCGAAGGCGGCACACGCAGAAACTGGTTGGCGACCAGCGTCACGGGCATGCCGGTGCGGCGCGCGGCACGAAACAGCATCTCCTTGATGGCGACCGGACAGGCGTCGGCGTCTACCCAGATTGGCATGGTGTCGGCTAGATGTATCGAAGGGGCGAGATGATACCTTGCCAGCAGGCGGGGCTAGCGGCAAGCGCAGCCGGGCGGGATCGGACGCACACGGAGCGATGGGACGAGCGCGGAGACACGCCGACTCATGTGCCGGCAGTCTTCAAAGCCGCGGGTGCTTCAGTATTCGCCCTGGCTTGTTGCACCACAGGGCGGCCGGAACTCCGGCTACTGCGGGCAAGCGCCGTGATTGTCGGCGGCAGCGCGCTGCTGCGAGACGATACGGCCTGCGCGTTGCGCGTTGTCGGGATAGTCGAGCCAGTCAAGCGGGTCGTAACCGGCCGCAAGCCACTGGGCGAGATCCGCCTTGACCTCGGCGCGCGTCTTCGGCGCGGACGGGTCGCACGAGCCAGGCGACGCCTGCGCAAAACCCGACGTCACACACCACGCGCCGAGCGCTGCGCCCAGCATCACACGAGACATGAATTTCATAGCAAGCTCCTTTGGAGCGGTAAGTACAACCCCTCTATGTCAGGTACCGCGTCCCTGACCGGCGCGAACCGGCCATGCGGCGTGACGGATGCCGGGCTGGCGCCTCAAAAACCGGCCGGCTTGCCGATCCGCTCCAGCACGGCATTGAGCAGGTCGATCGGCAGCGGGAACACGATGGTCGAGTTCTTGTCGGCGGCGATCGTCGTCAGCGTCTGCAGGTAGCGCAACTGCATCGCCTGCGGCTGCCGGGCCAGCGTCTGCGCGGCCTCCAGCAGATGCTGCGAAGCCTGCAATTCGCCTTCCGCGTGAATCACCTTCGCGCGCCGCTCGCGCTCGGCCTCAGCCTGACGGGCAATCGCGCGGATCATCGTCTCGTTGATGTCCACGTGCTTGATCTCGACAATCGCCACCTTGATGCCCCATGCATCGGTTTGCGCGTCGAGCACCTTCTGGATATCCGCATTGAGCTGTTCGCGCGCAGCCAGCAGATCATCCAGTTCATGTTTGCCGAGCACCGCACGCAGCGTGGTCTGCGAAAGCTGGCTGGTCGCTTCGAAGTACTTCGCGACCTGAATCACGGCGCGCTCCGGATCGACCACACGGAAATACACCACCGCATTGACCTTGACCGACACGTTGTCGCGCGTGATCACGTCCTGCGGCGGCACGTCGAAGACGACGGTGCGCAGATCCATGCGCACGACCTGCTGGACGATCGGCAGGATCAACACGAGTCCCGGCCCCTTGACCTTCCAGAAGCGGCCCAGCATGAACACGACGCCCCGTTCGTACTCGCGAAAGATGCGTACCGACGACACGATCAGCACGGCCACCAGCACGATCAGGATGCTGCCAAAGCCGAATGTGAAACCCATCATGAGCGTTCTCCCGCGAAAGAGGGGTGTTGTTGTGAGGGTTCGACGGGCACGACGGTCAGCGTGAGCCCGCGCCTCGCGGTCACGCGAACCGCGTGCCCGGCTGTGAGCGGCACCGCGCTCTCCACCTGCCAGCGCTCTCCATGCACCCGTGCCCAGCGCTCCCCGGCGCCGCTGCCGTCCGGCGCGGGGCCGTCGTCGAGCACGACGCCGAGGCTGCCGATCAGCGCCTCCGAGCCCGTGACGACCGGCCGGCGCCGCGCGCGCAGCGCCACGCTCGACACCGTGAAAATGAACAGCGCGCTGAACGCGGTGACGGCGGCGATCATGGGTAGCGGAATGCCGTAACCGGGCACGTCGGTATCGATCAGCATCAGCGCACCGACCACGAACGCGACGATGCCGCCGAAGCCCAGCGTGCCGAAAGTCGGCAGAAAGGCTTCGGCGATCAGAAACGCAAGCCCCAGAAAAATCAGGCCGAGCCCGACGTAGTTGACCGGCAGCATCTGCATGGCGAACAGGCCAAGCAGCAGACTGATTGCGCCCACCACGCCGGGCAGCACGAAGCCCGGATTGGCGAACTCGAAGAACAGGCCGTACATGCCGAGCATCAGCAGGATCAGCGCCACGTTCGGGTCCGTGATGACCGCGAGGAAGTGGCTGCGCCAGTCGGGTTCGAGCGTGACGACAGGCGCGCTCGACGTGCTCAGGTGCTGGTCGCCGGACGCGGTGTTGACCGTGCGGCCGTCGAGCTTGCGCAGCAGGTCCGGCACGTCGCGGGCATTGACGTCGACCACGTGCTGCACCAGTGCTTCCGATGCCGACAGGCTCACTGCTTCACGCACCGCGCGTTCGGCCCAGTCGGCATTGCGGCCACGCAATTGCGCGAGGCCGCGGATATAGGCGGCCGCGTCGTGGACCTGCTTGCGCAGTTCGGTCGACTGCGAATCCAGCGGCATCGAGCCGGCCGCGCCCGATCCGCCGGCCACACCTGAGGCTCCCGCTTCAGGCCGCGCTGCTCCCGGCAAGCCGGGAGCGTTTTGCCCCGGCGGCTCGGCCCCGCCGCCGATGCCCATCTGGATCGGGGTGGCCGCGCCGAGATTGGTGCCCGGCGCCATCGCCGCGATATGGCTTGCGTAGACGATATAGGTACCCGCGCTCGCGGCGCGCGCGCCGCTCGGCGCGACGAACGCGGCCACCGGCACCGGTGAGCCGAGAATCGCCTTGATGATCTGCCGCATGGACGTATCGAGCCCGCCGGGCGTGTCGAGTTGCAGCACGGCGAGTTGCGCGTGTTGCTGGGCAGCGCGCTGCAAGCTGCGCACGATAAAGTCGGCGCTCGCGGGGCCAATCGCGCCATTGACCGGAATGACGATGACGTCGCCGGGCGCCACGGCGGCTTGCGTCGCAAAGCCGCCGGCGAAACCGATGGGAAGCGCGCCGGCGAACGCCAGCAGGAAGCCGAGCGCGGCAACGCCGCGCAGAAACCGGACCATTGGACTGCCGGGAAGATGCCGGCGGCCTGGACCGGATTGCCGAAACGGGAGACGTGGATACGTTCTCATCGCTGACGGCCGGCGCGCCGCATCGAAGGGTATCGGGCGGCGCGGGCCGGAAAGGGCTAGTAAGCCTGCTACTAATAGCTTAGTCCGATTCCGCGGGATGCGTGAGGCTCGCGCGTGCGAGCCGGTAGTCGGTGGGCCGCATGCCGGTCCATTTGCGAAACGCCCGGTGGAACGCGCTCGGTTCGGCAAACCCGACACGCATCGCGATCTCGGCGATGGTTCGCGTGCTGTCCTGCAGTTCGCCGATCGCGATGTCGCGCCGCAGGTCGTCCTTGATCGACTGGTAGGTATAGCCTTCCTGCTTCAGATGCCGTCGCATGGTTGCTTCGGCAGCGTGCAGGCGCTGCGCCATCTGATCCGCGGCGGGCCAGCTGCTCATGGGCAGCGCGCGCAGCATCTTGCGGATGCGAGCCGCCAGCGATTCCGGATTACGGTACTTGACGACGAAGCTGCCAGGCGCATCGCGCAGAAACGGCTTGATCGACTTCGTGGTCTGGATCACCGGTAACGCCAGAAATTGCGCCGATAGATCGACGTAGGAGTGCGCCTGCCCAAAGCGCATGTCGTCGCAAAACATCAGCCGGTATTCGTGTGCGGCGGATGGCGCGGCGCAGCGAAAACGCGCGCCCAGCAGTGGAATACGGCGGCCTACCAGCCAGCACATCAGGCCGTAGATGACGATGAAATACGTGGCGTAGGCGAACATCGTCGGCGGTGGCTTGTCTTCGCGATGCGTGAAGGTGATCCGCACGCGCCCGGTATCCGCGGTGACGTGCGCACTCAGATCGTCGAGCACGAGGCGCATGAAACCGACCGCGCGAGCCAGCGCCTGTGCGCCGGTGCGTGCCGTCAAGGCGGTCTGCGTCATGGCGATGAAGCTGCCGCAGCGCATCGGATGCGAGTCCTGGCCGAAGAACTCGTCGTCGAGCGCGCGGGCGATGCCGGCCCACAGTGCGCCGTATTGCGCCGACGAGACCCGGCTTTTCGGCGTCTTCAACATATGCGGCGCAATGCCGGCTGCGACCAGCAGCGCATCCACATCGACGCCGCGGGCACGCGCGAGCGCCAGGGTTTCTTCAACCAGTGCGACGGAGATCGTCCCTTTGTCGTTTCTGAGGGTCATGGGGTAAACGTGAAGCGTGGAAGATGGCGGATGCTGGCAAATGCGCTCATCTTGTCCACTGCTGGATTCAGTTGCAGTTGCCACGTCCAGCCTGAAATTACCGCAGTTTCAGCCCGACATGGCAAATGCGCTCATGCAGAATGATCGGCCAGAGCATCGAACCTGTCCAGCGGCTTGCCTACACTTGCCGCACAGGCTGGCAAGACAACCGGAGATACCAACCCGCTCATGGACGACTTCTACACCGACGAACAACGGATGATCCGCGATGCGGCACGCGAGTTCTCCGTGGGCCGGCTCGCGCCGTACGCCGCTCAATGGGACCGCGACGCCCATCTGCCCGATGAGGTCGTGCGGCAAATGGGCGGACTGGGTTTGCTCGGCATGATCGTGCCGGCGGAGTGGGGCGGCTCGTACACCGACTACGTGGCCTATGCGCTCGCGCTGGAGGAAGTCGCCGCCGGCTGCGCCGCCTGCGCGACCGTGATGAGCGTGCACAACTCGGTGGGTTGCGGGCCGATCCTGAACTTCGGCTCGAATGCACAAAAGGACCGCTATTTGCAGGACCTCGCCACCGGCCGCCGGATCGGCGCGTTCTGCCTGACCGAGCCGCAAGCCGGCTCCGAAGCCCATAATCTGCGCACCCGCGCCGTGCTGCGCGACGGCCAGTGGATTCTCAACGGCAGCAAGCAGTTCGTGACCAATGGTGCGCGCGCCGACCTTGCCATCGTGTTTGCGGTGACCGATCCGGCACGCGGCAAGCGCGGTCTGTCGGCCTTTATCGTGCCGACGGACACGCCCGGGTTCAACGTGGGGCGCCCGGAGCACAAGCTCGGCATTCGTGCCTCGGACACCTGCCCGATTTCGCTCGACGAGTGCGCGGTGCCCGAAGCCAATCTGCTTGGCGAGCCCGGCGAAGGGCTGCGCATCGCGCTGTCGAATCTCGAAGGCGGGCGCATCGGCATTGCGGCTCAGGCGGTTGGCATCGCACGGGCGGCTTTCGACGCGGCGCGGCTTTACGCCAACGAGCGCATCCAGTTCGGCAAGGCGCTGCGGGAACATCAGACCATCGCCAATATGCTGGCCGATATGGCCACACGCCTGAACGCCGCGCGCCTGCTCGTGCATCATGCGGCGCGGCTGCGCAGCGCGGGCAAGCCGTGTTTGTCGGAGGCTTCGCAGGCGAAGCTTTACGCCTCGGAACTGGCCGAGGAGATCTGTTCGAACGCGATCCAGATTCACGGCGGCTACGGTTATCTTCAGGACTACGCGGTAGAGCGGCACTATCGCGATGCCCGCATCACGCAAATCTACGAAGGGACCAGCGAAGTGCAAAGAATGGTGATTGCGCGGCACGTTTGAGTGCAGAATGATCCGCGAGGAGAGCGCATTCGCGCCAATCGCGACCATTTTGGATGGGCGCGCAAGCAGCTTGCATGAGACGGAGACGACGATGACCGAGAGAACCGCTTCGGCGCAGGGCTTTTTCGACGCGCGTGACCTGCTGTGGCGCTATCGAACCGATTACGAGCGCGCGTATCGGGAGTTTGCGTGGCCGGTGCTGGATCAGTTCAACTGGGCGCTCGACTACTTCGACGTCATTGCGCAAGACAACCACAATCCAGCGTTGTGGATCGTCGACGATCCCGCAGGCCTGGGCACGCGCTACTCGTACGCGCAGATGTCCGAGCGCTCGGCGCGCATGGCCAATTTTCTGCGCGGCGTGGGCGTGGGGCGCGGCGACCGTCTGCTGCTCATGCTGCCCAATCGCGTCGAACTGTGGGACGTGATGCTGGCGGCCATGAAGCTCGGCGCCATTGTGTTGCCCGCCACCACCCAGCTTTCCGCAGACGACGTGCGCGACCGCGTGCAGATCGGCGGCGCAAGGTTTGCCGTGGTGGATAGCGCGGAGCTGGCCAAATTCGACACGCTCGAGGTGCCGTTGACGCGCCTCTCGGTCGGCGCGCCGCGCGCTGGCTGGACGGACCTCGCCGCCGCCTGCGATGCCGCGCCGCAGTTCACCCCTGATGGCCCGACGCGCGCCACCGATCCGCTGCTGCTGTACTTCACGTCCGGCACGACCTCCAAACCGAAGCTCGTCGAGCATACGCATCAGAGCTATCCGGTCGGACATCTTTCGACGATGTACTGGATCGGTCTGCAGCCCGGCGATATCCACTGGAATATCAGTTCGCCCGGCTGGGCCAAACACGCATGGAGCTGCTTCTACGCACCCTGGAATGCGCAGGCCTGCGTGTTCGTCTTCAACTTCGCGCGCTTCGTGCCGAAGGAAACGCTTGACGTGCTGGTCCGCTGCAACGTCACCACGCTGTGCGCGCCGCCAACTGTGTGGCGCATGCTGGTACAGGAGCCGCTCGCGGAGTATCCGGTCAAGCTGCGCGAAATCGTCGGTGCGGGCGAGCCGTTGAATCCGGAGATTATCGAGCGCGTGCGGCATGCGTGGGGCGTGACGATCCGCGATGGCTTCGGCCAGACCGAGACGACCTGCCAGCTCGGCAATTCGCCGGGCCAGCCGGTCGTGGCCGGCTCGATGGGCCGGCCTCTGCCGGGCTACACCATCGAACTGGTGGACGCCGACGATCATCCGGTCAGCGAAGGGGAAATCGCGTTGCCGCTTGCGCAGCGGCCACTGGGTCTGATGACGGGCTACGCGAACAATCCCAACGCCACGGTCCAGTCCATGCGCAACGGTTACTACCACACGTCCGATGTGGCGCTGCGGCGCGACGATGGCTACTACGTGTATGTGGGCCGTGCCGATGACGTGTTCAAGTCGTCGGACTATCGGCTGAGTCCGTTCGAACTGGAGAGCGTGCTGATCGAGCACGAGGCGATTGCCGAAGCCGCCGTGGTGCCGAGTCCCGATCCTGTGCGACTGTCGGTCCCCAAGGCGTTCGTCACGGTGCGCCACGGTTATGAGGCGAGTCCGGAGCTTGCGCGCAGCGTGTTTCAGTTTTCGCGTGAGAAGCTGTCGCCCTACAAGCGGATCCGGCGCCTCCAGTTCAGCGAGTTGCCCAAAACCATTTCCGGCAAGATCCGGCGCGTGGAATTGCGGCGCCGCGAACTCGAACGTGAAGCCGAACCTGCACGTTTGACGGACGAGTACTGGGAAGAGGATTTTCCGGAGCTGACGAACGCGAATGGCAAGTAGCGCGAACCATATGAATCACGAACGGGAGAGCCGGCGCATGAAGATCGCTTTGATCGGAGCGTCGCTCGAAATAACGGCACGGGATGGAGCAAGACAATGATTGACCTCGACTACGCGCACGACGGCGCGATTGCGCTGCTCACGCTCAAGCGGCCACCGGCGAATGCGTTCACGCCGGATGGCCTGCTGCAACTGCAGCATATCGTCGAACGTCTGAACGGCGAAGCGCGCGTGCGTGCCGTCGTCGTCACCGGCGATGGCCCGAAATTCTTTAGCGCGGGCGCCGATCTCAACACGTTCGAAGACGGCAATCGCGAAGTTGCGCGAAGCGCGGCCGTCCGTTTCGGATCGGCCTTCGAAGCGTTGCAAAACGCGCGTCCTGTGGTGATTGCGGCAATCAACGGCTATGCGATGGGCGGCGGTCTGGAATGCGCGCTGGCCTGCGACATCCGCATTGCCGAACAGCATGCGCAACTTGCCTTGCCGGAAACAGCGGTGGGCTTGTTGCCGTGCGGTTGCGGTACGCAGACGCTGCCCTGGCTGGTTGGAGAAGGCTGGGCCAAACGGATGATTCTGACCGGCGAACGGGTCGATGCGGCTACGGCATTGCGTATTGGACTGGTCGAAGAAGTGGTGGAGAAGGGCGCCTCACGCGAGGCCGCACTGGCGATAGCCATGCGTGTGACGAGCCTCAGTCCGCAGGCGGTGTCGTTCAGCAAGCAATTGATCCATCAGGCGCGTCATGGCGTGCCGCGCTCGGCCGCGCTCGCGGTGGAGCGCGAACGCTTTGTCGATCTGTTTGACGGTCCTGACCAGCGGGAAGGGGTTCAGGCGTTTTTGGAGAAGCGCCCTGCGCGATGGGCGGGGATATAGGTTTCGTTTTAAGGCAGACACGATGGACAAACGATATCCGGACGGCACGTTCACGTCCTGAGTCTGCTCCGGCAAAAAATCTCGCCTTCCGATTGCCACGCCGCGCAACGTGCGTCTGGCGGTCAAGCCATTGCTGGGCCGCTTCCGTCATGCAACATTGATTTGTCATGTGTGAGAGAGCCGGCTTCTAACTTCCGTTCGAAGGCTTGTCCGAGACACAGTCGTGCTCGCTAAAGCGCGCACCAATCGTCTGCCTTGCGCGCGATAACCGGCTCATGATCGTTCCGATAGGTACACCCAATACTTCCGCTGCCTCGCCGTAGCTAAGACCCACGACTGCTACCAGAAGCATGACGGTGCGTTGAGCTTCGGGCAGCCGTTCGACCGCTTCAATGATTTGCCCGTTCATCATGTCTTGCTCGGGCGTGCGCGTGGTCGGGTCGGCGACTGTGTCGAGAAGCGCGTCATCCCAATCGACACGACCTTGGCTGCGGATCTTGCGCGCTCGCAGCTCATTGATCCATATGGAGTGGATGATGGAAAACATCCAGCTCAACGGTGCGGTGTCCGGGCGAAGCTGATCTGGCCGCTCTAACGCCCGAAGGCAAGCGCGTTGCAGCAAGTCCTCGGCGTCATGCTGATTGCCGCATAAGCGTAATGAAAAGGCCCACAGTCTTGGCAGCAAGTCTGGCAGCAACTGGGGTAAATCGTCTTCGGCGCCCATCTACATAGTTCCTCGCCAGGTCGTGTACTACCGCACATCAGTGTGACCCTGAGAGATTTTTCGGGGCACGCTTCGACGCCGCCAGTGGTTGTTTTTCTGGCGGCGCGTCGAAACGAAATAGTCATGTTCGTTGAAACCCGCGGCGACAAACCACAGCGAGCGAGCCAACTTTCTTGAGCCAATCGATCAGTGATAGCGTGGACCAGACAGGATAAAGCTTTGTATTCGTTGCGAAGCTTGACACTTTTACCGTAATGCCTGTGCTGCCGAAGATAGCAAATGCAAATCTTTCCGTTGCCACACCGTGGAGCGTTAGCCACGCCACCTATGCGAACAAAGGCGTTGCAATCGCCACCGGGATTGAGCGTTCAGCCTTGCTAAGCGTGCTTGCAACATCGCCATTTTGGGGCAGAACGTGAGTCGTCGTAGTGAATCGAAGCATATCGTTATGCGACGAACGACTGAATGACTGAATGACGTGATTTTCGAAGCCGCCAGGACGGCCGTATGGAACGATGTGGAGCACGGCTATAGCGCTTCGCGATGCGGAATAAAGCGGCGATCAGAGATGTTCTGCTTACGTAGGCGGATTCACCGGAGCGGCTCGGACATGAATTGCATCCTCGAATTGCATCCGTTGCGCGACGTTGGTTCGGCGAACTGGAACATCATCTTTACTGATTGAGGAGCTTTGATGTCACGTACTTCTCCGGCTAGACGCGCCGTTATCATCGGCGCAGGAATAAGTGGACTGGCCGCAGCGCAAGCGCTCGCCGATCGTTTCGAGCAGGTCGTCGTGCTGGAGCGGGATTACCTGCCGTCGCTGGCGATTCCACGCCCTGGCGTACCGCAAGGCAGACATCCTCACGGACTGCTCTCTGGCGGACTCAGTGCGCTATGCGATCTGTTCCCTGACTTTGCATCCAGCATTGCGCAAGCGGGAGCTTACGTCGGGGACTGTGGCCTTGATCAGCAATTCGAGTTTCCGGGGCAGGAGGCCCTTCCGCGGCGCGATCTCGGTGTGGCCTTCTTCCTGATGACACGTCCGTTGCTTGAACTGACTGTGCGTCAGCGTGTTACGGAGCGCAAGAATGTGGTAATTCGCAGTGAATGCCGCGTGGTCGAAATTGTCGCTACGTCCGACGGAGAGGCGGTCGATTCGGTCTCCTTCATGACTAGCGAAGGGACGCTGGAGGTGATGTCCGCTGACCTCGTGGTGGACGCATCCGGCCGTGGAGTCCCCACACTGAACTTCCTTAAGTCGACGGGTAGACCGGTCCCCGAAGAAACGGTCATCGGTGTCGATCTCGGCTATTCGAGCGCGGTCTATGAAATTCCCGCTGAAGCACAACCTGACTTCAAGGCTCTGGCAACGTTGCCGGGCGCACCGAAGCGCAGCCGCATTGGCGTGATGCTGCTGCGTGAAGATGGTGACTGGTCTGTCGTGCTGGGCGGGCGCGGAACTGATTTTCCGCCCGCTGACAGCAAGGCATTTCTAGCTTTCGCTGCGGGTCTCGAGACACCCACCTTCTACCACGCCATCAAGGGCGCGACGCTTCGCGGCGAGATCATCCAGTATGGATTCCCCGAAAGCCGCCGGCGGCACTTTGACCGTCCAGGAGATTTTCCGCGCGGCCTGATCCCGATCGGGGATGCAGTGTGCCGCTTCAATCCGGTTTATGGACAGGGAATGAGCGTCGCACTACAGGAAGCGGTTGTACTTCGAAACCTTGTTGACGCGCAAGAAACGCAAGACGAAACGTTTGCGACGCTTGGTCAGCAATATCTCCGCGCGATACAACCGTTCATCGAAAGCCCATGGGCCTTGTCGGCGCTTCCCGACCTCGCATATCCCGACGCGCGAGGCGAACGTCCAGCCGACCTGGAAGAGGCGCTTGACCATCTGGTCGCGCTCAATCGTGCGGCGTGCCATAGCGCCGACGTCCACAAGCTGCTGTTCGAAGTCTTGCACCTGATCAAGCCTGTAAGCGCGTTACATTCACCGGACATCATCCGGAAAACGACGGGACGCCAGGGGCCGACGCGGGAAGTCTCTCTGGTTGATACCGATTGAAGGCACCGGTCATGACCTTCCCGCAATGGATACGTGCGTGCCTCGATCGCGTGGAAATAGCGCTGCAAAATGGCTTGCCGGAAGTAGACTGCGCGCCAGCAAAGCTGCATGAAGCCATGCGCTATGCAGTGCTCGGCGGCGGCAAGCGGGTCCTTCCGCTGCTATGTCACGCGACCGGCGAACTGGTCGGTGCCGGTTCGCAGGCTCTTGTGGTCGCGAGCGTGTCGCTTGAATTGATTCACACCTGTTCGCTTGTGCACGACGACATGCCGGCCATGGACAACGACGCTTTGCGTCGTGGGAAACCAACGGTACATGTGCAATATGGTGAAGCTATCGCGCTGTTGGTAGGGGATGCGCTGCAGTCGCAGGCATTCATCGCGCTAACGGCAGACGACAACGGTTTGAACGCCGTACAGCAGGCGGCATTGATGCGCGAACTGGCACGGGCAAGCGGTTCCCTCGGTATGGCGGGCGGGCAGGCCATTGACCTGGAGAGCATCGGCACCCAGTTGTCGCGCGCCGAACTCGAAACCATGCACGGCAAGAAAACCGGCGCCCTGATTCGCGCGGCCGTGCGAATGGGAGCACTCTGTGGCGTGACACCGGAGGCGTCCGCCATGAGCGCGCTGGACGCCTACGCCGAGGCAATCGGTCTGGCATTCCAGGTAGTGGACGACATTCTGGACATGACCGCCGACTCGGCGACGCTCGGCAAGACGGCGGGCAAGGACGCGCAGCACGACAAACCGACCTACGTGTCGATGATCGGACTCGATGCATCGCGCGACCTGGCTCACCAGCTCGGACGCGATGCACGTACTGCGCTGGACCGCTTCGGCCCGCAAGCTGCGTGTCTGCGCGAGCTGGCCAATCTGGTGGTCAATCGTGTTCACTGATCGGCACGGCACGTCGGTGATTACACGCAACGGCCCGGTGCTGCGGCAGGGCATGCCTCGATCAGGGGCGCGTTGCGCCCCATGTTTCGGTCGGCACCGCCTGGCTTCACAAAAGAATTTTGCAGTGAACGGAATGTTCCCGGCGAGAGTGTGTTTGTCCCTGCGTACACCAGAGCGATTCATCCGTACGCGGGCGATCGTCTGGGTATGGTTCGTCTATCGACTCGCCACAAAGGGGGGCGAAATTCACGAATCTCGTCCCATACCATTTCGGAGAAGTCTCATGAAGTTGAGTTCGTTTGTCCTCGCGGGTTTCGCCTGCGCCACGGTGCTGAGCGCCGCGACCTCATTCGCGCAGGACAGCACCGTCGCCGCGTCCGGGCCCATCAAGAACGTCGTACTCGTTCACGGGCTGTTTGCAGATGGTTCGAGCTGGCAAAAAGTGATTCCGCTGCTGCAGGCCAAAGGCCTGCACGTCACGGCGGTGCAGAATCCGACGACCTCGCTCGACGCGGACGTGGATGCGGTCAAGCGAGCGCTTGCGCAACAGGATGGCCCGACGCTGCTGGTCGCGCACTCGTACGGCGGCATGGTGATCAGCCAGGCCGGCGACGATCCGAAGGTGGCCGGCCTTGTGTACATCGCTGCGCGGGCGCCAGATGCCGGCGAGGACTACCCGGCGTTGACGAAGAAATACCCGCCTGCACCTGCGTCGGCGGGCTTGCAGTGGTCAGCCGACGGTTACGGCAAACTCTCCGAGCAGGCCTTCGTGAATGACTTCGCCGGCGACCTGCCGAAGGCGGAAGCAGAGACGTACTACGCGGTTCAGCAGCCGATCGGCAAGGCGATCACGATGGCGAAGACCAGCGTCGCCGCGTGGCATGACAAGCCGACCTGGTATGCGGTGTCGACTGAAGACAGGACCATCAATTCGGATCTCGAGCGCTTCATGGCAAACCGCATGCACGCGCATACCATCGAACTCGAGTCGAGCCACGTGTCGCTGCTGTCGCATCCGACCGAGGTGGCGAACCTGATTCTCGAAGCGGCCGGTGTGCAGAAGTAACGCGGCGGGCACGTCGCCCGGGTATTGCCGGTCCGGGCCTCAGCACGCAAGTGCCGTCGGGCGAGGTCCGAACGGACCTTGAGCTGCCCGAACCACGCCAGGCTAGAACATGCGCAGTCAGGTGACGTTACCGAGGATTGCTGCCGCAAATACCAGCGTCGCCGCAGCGCCCACAACGAAGGCGAGCGTGCGGACGACTGGAATGCCGGCGGCGTAGACGACGTAGTGGACCAGTCGTGCAATGAAATAAAGTTTTGCCGCAAAGACGGTCGCCGGTGTGCTCACGCCGATTATCGCTGCGATGAGCACAAGAGGCGCGAAGACAGCCAGGTTCTCGATTGCATTGGCATGGGCGCGCCGTGCCCGTTCGGCCCAGGCGGGGTCCGGCGGAAGCGAAGGATCGGGGTTGCTCAGCGCCCCCATCAATCCGCGCGTCATGATTCTGGCGAGTGTGTATGGAACCCACATCAGGATCGTGGCCACGGCCACGAGTGTGAGGAAATAGAGTTCGGGGATGAGTTTCATTGCGTCGTGCTCCAGCGGATCGATTGTTCGGCCAATGCATCATCACGGCTGCATCGCTTCTCAGTCTAGCCGTCGCATCTGTCACGAGCTAGTGTTGCTAATGACATTAATAGACTCATTTGTGACATGAGACTCGCATTTTCGCGCTTGATGGGGTTTCGATACCGGCCTGACGGGGCTGACGGGTCTGCTGGACACCGCGCTAAAAGTCCGAATGGAGTAACGCAAATGACAGAAAATCTCCTGACAGGAAAGGAGTACGAAGTGAGCCGATTGTGCCTCTTTCTGTTTGATAGCTGGTGCGAACGAAGAAGTATCGTCCCCCTCGCGTATCTCATGCATGCGTGGCCCGTCCTGATCATGGATCAGTCTGGCGTAGGGCGGTTGGTGAGCGTCTTGCGGGAACTGCAGGCGTTTCATCCTGATGCCTTGACGCAGGACGAGCGCGTTGCAATCGAAGACGTGATGTCGATCTCCGTCGAGCTGGACCTGTAACGGACCCGTCATACGTCATGCCGGGCTGCCCGTACGTCATGGCGTGGCCTTTCCACGCCTGTTTGCGTCGCGGTTCGGCTATTGGTCGGCCGTTGACCAGCCAGGCGGCGTGTTCGGCGTCTTGCCGAGCATGACCCTGCCGAACACCTCCATGGTAGTCGTAGTGCAAATGGCGCCGTGAAGCCCTGCCACCCGCACATCGCGCCATAAGCGGCTTAGCGGGCTGCCGGCGTTGGCGATCGCGCCGCCCGAGGCTCCCGCCATCAGATCCACGGCTTCCCAGATCAGTTCGCTCGCGAATCCCGCATCGCGCCAGATGCGTATGCGTTGTTCGAGCGACATCGGCGCGGCGCCGGCGGCGATTGCTTCGAGCGCGTCGACCGAGCGGCGGAGTATGGCTTGCGCGGCATCGATCCTGGCCGACACTGTCGCGATTTGCACATGCGTGACGGCCGCTTCATCCTGCTTGTCATACGCCGTGAACGCGATGCCTCGCCTCGCGGTTCCTTCGGCAAACAGATCGAGCATGGCCATTGACATGCCCAGGGCTGGCAACACGAGGTTGGTGGCGAAGAACGGAAGAAATGGCGTACGGTATAACGGCACCTCACCAGTATGAGTACCGGCATGATCGTCGCTCAGGGGGTTGCGCAACACCGCAATCCGCGGGTTCGGGACGAACACGTTTTTCACGGTGACACTGGTACTCCCGCTGCCCCTCAGGCCGATCGTGTCCCAGTCGTTTAGCAATGTTATCTGCGAGATGGGAATCAGCGCGCAACCGCGACCGGTAATCCGACCCGCGTCGTCAAGGATAGGAATGCAAAGAATATCCCACTCCGCATGCGACACACCGCTGTTGAAAGCCCACGTCCCGTCTTCGATCACGACGCCACCCTCCACCCGACGCGTCTTCACCACGCTGCGCGGGCCCAGCACGCTTGCGATCCGGAACTTCCCGCTGGTTGCCTGGACCTCGTCGACAACATGCTGCGGATAGGACGACATCAGCATCCATGTGGCGGCTGCACGCAAGGCGACCACCCACGCGACCGACCCGTCACCCTGCCCAAGCTGCACTACCGCGTCCATCATTGTCCTGATCGAGCATTGCAGTCCGCCGTAAATCTTCGGCACCATCATGTCGAAAAGACGCGCACTTTCGAGCTCCTTGATAGTGGCGTCCGGCAGCTTCGCGAGCCTGTCGGTTTCGGCCGCACGCGAACGCAAGGCGGGTGCGAGCGATGCCGCGGCCGCTACGACGTCGACCTCGATGGAAGGCGACGTCTCGTCTCTGAAAATGTGCATGAGTAGTCCTGGAAGCAGGGTGGTGAACCGTGCAGCTCCAAACGTCGCCATTTCGAAAACGCGAATGCGCGGCAGTGAAGCGCTCTGGGATGAAAAGTCCCTATGCGGTAAACAGCCTGGGAACCGGTTTATTCCCTGGACTCTGAACCGGTCTCTCCGCATGCAAGGCGCGAGCGTGTGCGGCAGACACCGCTACACCGATCGTCCTCGAAGGGGCTGGAATATCTCGCTGCTGCGAACTGTTTTCGAATAGTGACCGAGTGACCCAGTGACCCGTGCCATCGCACGGACGGCTCGTATTCCGCCAATCCAACGGATGCTGCGGGCAGTGCTTCTTTACGACAGACGAGGAAACGCGATATGTGTGGAATTACAGGTTGGGTAGATTACGAGCGCAATCTCAACGATCGGAAGTCCATCATTGATGCGATGACCGAAACGATGGCATTGCGCGGCCCCGATGCGCAGGGTGTCTGGATCGATCGCCATGCAGCGCTCGGCCATCGCCGCCTCTCGGTGATCGATCTGAAAGGCGGTGCACAGCCGATGCAAGCGACATCGCAAGGCAAGCCCCTCGCTTGCCTGACCTACAGCGGCGAAGTGTATAACTTCGTCGAACTCCGTGAGGACCTGGTCAGACGGGGTCACTGTTTTGAAACGAAGAGCGATACGGAAGTCGTGTTGCTCAGCTATCTGGAGTGGGGCGAAGACTTCGTCGACCGGCTGGTCGGCATCTACGCGTTTGCCATCTGGGATACTCGCAAGCAGGAACTTCTGCTGGTTCGCGACCGCATGGGCGTCAAGCCGCTTTTCTACCAGCCGTTCGGGCACGGCGTCCTGTTCGGTTCTGAACCGAAAGCCATTCTTGCGCATCCCGACGTGTCGGCGCGAGTCGGGCTCGATGGCCTGCGCCTCGCGCTGACCAATATCGCCATCGCGGGCCGGGCAATCTACGAGGGCATGTACGAAGTCAAACCGGGACACGTCGTACGCGTCTCACGTGACGGCCTGTCGTCGCGCTGCTACTGGAAACTGGAAGCGCGCGAGCACGAAGACTCGCTCGACAAAACCGTCAAAACCGTGCGCGAACATGTCGAACGGATCATCCGGCAGCAGACGGTCGCTGATGTTCCGCTGTGCAGTCTGCTGTCGGGTGGCCTGGATTCGTCGTTCGTGACCGCAATGGCCGACCGTGTGCTGCGCGAACGCAATGGTGAAGCCGTGCGTTCGTATTCAGTGGATTTCACCGATCACGGTGTCGCGTTTGTCCCGGACGAACAACGCGCCACGTCGGATACGCCATTCGTCCGCGAGTTCGTGAAGCAGGTGCAGACGCATCATACCGAAGTGGTCCTCGACAACGCACAACTCGCAAGCAACACCGTGCGCCGCACGGTCATGAACGCGCTGGACCGCGGCTGGTCCGCAGGAGGCGACATGTATCCGTCTCTCTACCTGCTGTTCGCCGAGGTACGCAAGACCTCGACGGTTGCGCTGTCCGGCGAAGCCGCGGACGAGGTATTTGGCGGCTACCGCTGGTTCCACTCCCCTGAGACGGTCAACGCGGCAACTTTCCCATGGATGCCTGCCTTCCCGGGCCTGTTTTCCGTGTTGTCGCCGTCTGTCGCGAACGAGCTCAACCTCGCCGAATACGTGGCCGATTCCTATAGCCAGGCGATCAACGCCGTACCGGCTCTGCCTGGACAGAGCGGGCACGAGAAACGCATGCGGGAAATCTGTTTCGTCAACCTGACCAATTTTCTGCCGATCTTGCTGGACCGCAAGGATCGTATGAGTATGGCGGTGGGGCTCGAAGTGCGGGTGCCGTTCTGCGATCACGAACTGGTCCAGTATGTCTTCAACACGCCATGGAGCATGAAGACGTTCGACGGGCGCGAGAAGAGTCTGCTGCGGGCGGCCGCTGAAGGCATCGTGCCGAGGCAGATCCTGCAGCGCGTGAAGAGCCCGTATCCGGCGACGCAGGACCCCGCGTACGAGCGCGCCTTGCGGCTGTATATGCAGGACTTCATCTCGACGCCTTCAGAGCCGCTCAGGAAGGTATTTGACGACGCGGCGCTGCGTCGCCTGATCGACAAGCCGCTGGGAGTGACCAGTATCGGCTGGGAGCGCAGCGAAATCGATCACGCGCTCGCAGTCGGCAACTGGCTAAAGGAGTATGACGTGGCGTTGTCGGTGTGAGCGGCACGAGTTCCTTTGCCATATTCCTGAAATATAACCACACAGAGTCGTCTGGTTCATCAGGTTAGAGCGGATGGAAGGAATAAACACGTCTGGTGGGTGTTATGGATAGCGTAATTTCGTTGTCCAGTTCCGGCGCCCACGAGCTGAAGCTGCCGGCTCGACCGGCTAGCCCGAGGCCTACCTTCCACAATAAAAGTGCGGCAACTCAGGTGCGCGCAATGAGCGAATCAATCGGCTTTTACGGCAAGCTGCCGGATGCGGGCGGCTTCGTCCAGCAACACCTTTGCTCCGCCTTCGTGGCGGCCTGGGACCGTCATTTTCAGCGCGCCGTCGAAACGGCGCGCCACGAGCTGGGCGAGCAATGGTGCGCAGCCTGGGAGCGCGGCGAGGCATGGCGCTTCGTCCTGTCGCCGGGGGTCTGCGGCAGCAGCGCCTGGTGCGGCCTGACCGGCCCGTCCGTCGACTGTCTTGGCCGGGGCTTCCCAATGGTGCTGGCCGCACCTTGCGTGGGCGAGATCGGCAACATTCTTCGCGATGCCGCGTGGTTCGATTCACTTGAACGGGTCTATCTCGCCGCCCGTCACGACACGGTCAGCGTCGAGTCCTTTGCCGCCCAGGTGGCATCGTTACCGCGTCTGCGGAGCGGCACGACGGACGTAGCCGCGGTGTTGGGAGTGCCCGACGGCGAAGGTGAAGAGGGGCGGACGTCGCTGCCGCATGGCGGCGCGATGGTCATGCTGCTCGCCGACCTGTGGCGGCAGTCCGCCATGCAGGGCGGCACACGGTGTCTGTGGTGGACGCGTGGCGCGTCACGCATGCTCGCGACATGGGGCCTGCCGAACAGCTACGCCAGCCTCCTCGCTCCGCTGTCGGCGGACACGCAGGTCGGGTAGTCCGCTATCGGTGCGGAGCCGTAGCAGTGGCCGTAGAAGTGGCAGCGGTGAGCAACCCCGCGGTGAGCAACCGGAACTCGCCCCAGGGTGCTGACCTGTGATGTATGCGCCGCGAGCGGCGCCCGTCTTGACGCATCGAGAACGATTCCCTCGCGCGCGATGGTCGCTCCGCCGGCGCGTGGGTTGTCCGGTCGAGGCTGTCATTCTGGCAACACGTCATGGGCGGCCTTCATTCCGGACGTTCTGGTCGCGTCGCCGCGGCAAACCACAACGAGTGCCCCGAGCTTCGTGATCAATTCGATCAACGATAGCGCGAACCAGACCGGATAAAACGTCATGTCCGATGCGAAGCTCGAGACGATGACCGCAATGCTCATGCCGCAGAAGATGGCGAATACGAAGCGTGCCCACGCTACGCCGTGCAGCGTCAGCAACGCAACCAGTGCGGACAGGAGCGTCTCGATCAGAAGCAACGCAGCAGCGGTCGAGTTCTGGGCAGCAAGCAGTTCGAACGGAAGCTCAACGAACGCCCAAACAATCGTTGCTGCGACGATACAGCAGCCCGCGCGAGTCGGCGCGGTATCCGCAAGGGTGGTTTTCGGCAGGAAGTCGGGAAGCTTGGATAGTCGAAGCATATCGTTCTGAAATGAAGGAACCCAATCTATCGGTTAGGCAGGCCATGGCCAGACGGTCGCGATGCGCTTGCTTCATCTTCGCTTCGACTCGAAACCACCCGAATTTCCTGAGGTGCGAGTCACCGACCACGCGTTTCGAATGCATCTACCTAAACAGTTGGCACGTCGATCCTATTCCAGGCTTGCTGCGTTGATTTTCCCGTAGCCGACCCCACGCTGCGTCTGCACGTGAACGGGATGAAGGTTCGCTTAGTCGTCGAGGTTTTCGTGGACCGCTTCGGCGCCCTGTTTCCAGTAGGCGGCGGCACGAATGCGCGACTTGTCGACGCCGCGTTCGGTGCACAGGTGGTATCGCACCGCGCGCATCGTCGCTGCTTCGCCTGCGGCCCACACGTAACCTTCTCCCTCGGGTAGATAGGTGTCGCGGACTGCTTGCAGCAGCGCGTCGCCGCGGTAGGGCGATTCACTGCGATAGCGCCACACGGTGTGCACGTCGGCCTCAGTATCGAATTCGATGCGCGCCGACGGATCGGCCACTTCCAGCACGGTTGCCACGCGCGTGCCCTTGGGCAATTCCTGCAGGCGGCGGGCGATGGCCGGCAACGCGGTCTCGTCGCCGATCAGCAGATGCCAGTCGAAACCGGTGGGGATCACCAGCGAACCGCGCGGGCCGCCGATCCCGAGATATTGTCCGACCGAGGCCTGTGCCGCCCACGTGGCAGCCGGACCGGCTTCGTGCATCGCGAACTCGATATCCAGTTCGCGCGCCTCGCGATCGTAGCGGCGCGGCGTGAAATCGCGTGCGACCGGCCTCGACTGGCCCTCGGCGAACACCGGACCGTTCGGGCCGGCGCTCGGCAGAGCGGGTTTATCGGCACCCGGCTCAGGGAAAAACACCTTCATGTGATCGTCGAACGACGCTGAGACGAAGTCGTCAAGATCGTCGCCGGTGAAGGTGACGCGAATCAGATGCGGCGTGAGCGGTTGAACACGCTTGACTTGCAGCAAGCGGAATTTCAGAGGATGGCGTACGCGGCTGACCGCGAGATCGGACCTGTCTTGCATGTGTGTTCTCTCCAGTATGTTGGGTGACGGCGCGAGGCGACGACGTTGCAGCGGGAAATCTCAGAGCTCGTCGGCGCCGCTTTTGCCTTCGGTCGTACCTGCGTTGGTGCGTTCGTTTGTGCCTTCGATTTCCGCCGTGGCGCGTGCAAGGATCGCGGCAATCCGGCGCTGTTCGGCCGCCGGCGCGTTGTCACGCCGCAGCAGCGCATGCTTGAGCCCGCGCCGTGCTTCGATCAGTTCGGGCAGCCAGCCGCCTTCGGCCGGATCGAGGGGCTCTTCTCCAGCAAACGCACGGCGCACGGAATCCATCTTGCGGGCGATGTGGGTCAGTTTGGCGAGCATCAGTTCGACGCGTTCGCGGTTTTCGGTCAGATACTCGCGGCCCGCCTCGGCCAGGTTGTAGCGCTTGCGGTTGCCTTCGAGTTGCACCGTCACGTAACCCAGTTCTTCGAGGTAGGTCAGCGCGGGGTACACCATGCCGGGGCTCGGACTATAGAAGCCGTTCGAGCGCGTTTCGAGCGCCTTGATCAGTTCGTAGCCATGGCTCGGCTGGGCGTCCAGCAGGGCCAGCAGCAGCAATTGCAGATCGTCCGAGGTGAATTTGCGGCCGCGCGGAAAACCCTCGCCGTCCCCACCGCCGAAGCCGCCGGGTCCGCCCTGGAAGCGTCCGCCGCCGGGACCGCCGCGATGATGATGATGGCGGCCAATCGCATGCCAGAGCGCATGGAGCGAGAAGCGGTCCAGATGGGCGAAGCCGCGCGCGGCGCCGTCCATCCCGTCAAGACCGCGCTGAAAGTCGCTTTGTCCCCGTTCGCCGCGGCCATGTCCGTCATGGCCGCGCGAGCGGCCTTCGGCGTGATGATGATGGCGGCCAAAGGCGTGCCAAAGGGCATGCAGCGAAAAAAGGTCCGTAGAGGCAAAGCCGTGGCGCTCATGGCGGCGGCCATGATGTTGGGCATCGTGTGTGTGACGTGAGTGACGCATCGGGTACTCCATTATGTCTTAAGATGTGTCGTAAGATATATATCTAAAGATAGTCTGTCAAAGGGAAAATTCGGGGAACGATGGGACGGGGTGAGTTCGAAGCCGGGCGCTCCAAAGAGCGCGTCGCCGGCAAAAAGGGGTATGCGAGGGTGCTGACCGGAGGGGCCAGACGGGCGGAACACCGGAATAAGAAGGCGGCGGAGGGGGGGCGCGGACGGTTTGAGGGCTGTTCGCGCCCGGTTTTATTTGAGGCGGGAGGCGCTAGCGCAGGCGCACGCTTCAGCCCGCTTGAGGCCGCTCAGAAAATCGACCACCCGATGTGCGTCGTCAACCGTTCGTCATCTCGGCAAGCAGTGCGGCTATGCGAGTCACCACCTGCTTCCCGAAGGTACCCGGTCTTAGCGCCAGCCGAGGCCGGGTGCGACATGCGTAAGAATCGATTCGATAAGGTGCGCGCAATAGGCGACGCCCAACTGGTTGGGCACGGTGAGCAGCAAGGTATCGGCCGCGGCGATCGCCTCGTCCCTGGCCAGTTCAGCGATGAGGACGTCAGGTTCTGCGGCGTAGTTTCGGCCGAAGACCTTTCGAACATCGTCATCCAGAAAGCCGACCGTGTCGTTGCTCTGCGCGTTGCGGCCAAAATACATGCGGTCCTGCTCGTTCACGAGCGCGAAGATACTGCGGCTGACCGACACGCGCGGCTCTCGCGTATGGCCAGCCTCTTTCCAGGCGTCGCGGTAGGCGCGGATCTGTTCGGCTTGCTGGATATGAAGCGGGCGCCCCGTTTCGTCGTTCTTCAATGTCGAGGTCTGCAGGTTCATGCCCATCTGCGCGGCCCACACTGCTGTCGCGTCGGAGCCGGAGCCCCACCAGATGCGCTCGCGAAGTCCCGCGGAATGCGGTTCGATCCGCAGAAGCCCAGGCGGGTTGGGAAACATGGGTGTTGCATTCGGCTGTGCAAAACCTCTGCCTCGCAGCACTTCATAAAAAACTTCGGTATGGCGGCGCGCCAGGTCGGCGTGAGTCTCGCCCTCAACGGGCGCGTAGCCGAAATGGCGCCATCCGTCCATCACCTGCTCGCCGGAGCCTCGGCTGATGCCGAGTTGCAGGCGTCCGCCGGCAATCAGATCGGCTGCGCCTGCATCTTCGGCCATGTACAGCGGATTCTCGTAGCGCATGTCGATGACGGCCGTGCCGATTTCGATCCGGTTCGTTTTTGCGCCGACCGCTGCGAGTAGTGGAAAAGGGGATGCCAACTGCTGCGCGAAGTGATGGACCCGGAAAAAGGCTCCATCCGCGCCGAGTTCTTCGGCGGCGACCGCCAGTTCGATGGATTGCAGAAGCACATCAGCCGCCGACCGTGTCCGCGAATTCGCGGAATTGGTCCAGTGGCCAAACGAGAGAAAGCCAATCTTTTTCATAGAAACATCGGACGAGGGAGCGAATACACAGGGTAGCAGGGTGATTATGATCCGGCCGATGGTGCTCAGACTGAAAGCGCCACAAACATCACAAACATCACAGACGTCACACTCTTCGCATCCAGGCGTCGCGAGGCTGCGGTCTCGCAGCGCGGGTGCTGTCAGAAGATCGACCGTCCGCTAAGCGTAGTCAATTGTTCCAAGGCACGGGCGCCCGCCAGCGAATTTCCGTTCGGGTCGAGCCCCGGCGACCACACACAGACGGCCATTTCGCCCGGCAGCACCGCGACGATGCCGCCGCCCACGCCGCTTTTCGCGGGCAGGCCGACGCGAAACACGAAGTCGCCGGCGGCGTCGTAAGTGCCGCAGGTGAGCATCAGAGCCGACAGGCGTTTGGTCGAGCTCACGTCGAGGATGCGCTCGCCCGATACCGGCGCCACACCGCCGTTGGCAAGAAACAGCGCCGCCTGCGCCAGTTCGACGCAACTCATCGAAATCGCGCATTGCCGGCAATACGCGTCGACCACCGCATGGACGGGCATTTCCATATTGCCGAAGCTCGCCATGAAATGCGCCATCGCCTGATTGCGGTGCGCATGTTGCAACTCGGACTGCGCGACGCGCGAGTCGTAGTCGATCGACGCCTCGCCGGTCAGCCGCCGCATGAAGTCCACGAGCGCCGTCTCCGCCTGCACGAAGCGGCGGCACAGCACGTCGGTCACGACGAGCGCACCGGCGTTGATAAACGGATTGCGCGGCTTGCCCTGTTCGGCTTCCAGTTGCACCAGCGAATTGAACGGCGTGCCCGATGGCTCGCGGCCCACGCGTTTCCATAAGTCGTCGCCGAGCAGCCGGAACGCCATCGTGCAGGCGAACAGCTTCGAAATGCTCTGGATCGAGAAGCGCGTATCGGCTTCGCCAATCCGGAAGACTTCGCCGGCGGTCGTGACGAGGGCCATGCCGAAGCTGCTGGCGGGAATTTTCGCGAGTTCGGGAATGTAGTCGGCGACGCGGCCGCTGCCGAGGTACGGCTGCACATCGCGGTGAATCTGTTCGAGGATGCCTGAGTAGTTCATAAGCATGGACGAGCGTGGAAGCGGCGATTTTACTGGCAAGCGCCGACAAATGGCGGATGGACCGCGCTGACATGTGCCGTCGAATTGTCTATGCTAGTCTCGCTGCGGTTTGATACCAGACAGGCCAAAACGGACAAAACAATGGAAGCCGTCGATCCGGACACGGTCGAGCAAGACGTCGTCGTGCTGGCCCAGCGGCATGACATGCTGGACGAAGCCTGGCATACCCGCCGGCGCATCCGGCTGATCCACGCAAGCGATGGCGTGCTGACCGTGCACACGGAGTCGGGCCGCTGGGTCGTGCCGCCGCAACACGCCATGTGGGTACTGCCGGGCGTGTTGCACCGGCTGTGTTCGGCCGTACCGCTGCGCCTGCACACGCTGTATGCCGAACCGCAAGCCCTGCAAGCACCCGGACAGTGTGGCGTGGTCGTGTTCGACCGTCTCGCCGAAGAACTGCTGGTTGCGGCTGCGGGGCTTGCCGGGCACTACCCGCCCGACGGCCGCGAGGCACGGCTGGTGCGGGTTCTGCTCGACCGGCTGCCGGAGCTGGCCGCCGCGCCATTGGGACTGAAATACCCGCGCGATCCGCGTGTCCAGCAGATTGCCGGGACGTTGAGCGCGAACCCCGCCGAAGCGGGCATTCTGGACGAGCTGGCGCAGGCCGCAGGCGTCACCGGGCGCACAGCGGCACGACTTTTCGTGAGGGAAACCGGCCTGACTTTCGGTCAGTGGCGCCAGCAACTCAGGCTGCTAGCCGCGCTCGAACGTCTTGCCGGCGGCGCGAGCGTGACACAGGTGGCACTCGAAGTGGGCTATAACGACGTGTCGTCGTTTATCGCTGTTTTCAAAGACGCGTTCGGCGAAACGCCCGCGCGTTATTTTCGCTAGATGCGCTAGATGCGTCATGCGCGCTACGCGCGCTGCCTGCACTGGCTGCCGGACAACGGCAGCCAGAACCCGGGGGCGAACCGTTCAATGGGCGCCAGCCGCATCCGCGCCACCGCCGCCCTTCGAAGGACGCGTAATCCAGATCAGCGGAATGATCAGGATGAAGATGATGGCCGAGATGAAGAAGATGTCGTTCAGGCCCATCATCGCAGCTTGCGTATTCACCGTGAAATCGAACAGCGCATGCGCCGATTGCGTGTCCATATGCAGCAGCGACTGGGTCGAAGTCATCTGCTGGTTGAAGAGCGGATTATTGATGCTGGCTTGTTCCGTCAGCCGCTCATGATGCAGCACCGTGCGGTTATTCCACTCGTTGCCGGCGATCGACGTGCCCACCGCGCCGCAAAACACCCGCGCGAAGTTCGACAGACCGGCCGCCGCCGGAATCTTTTGCGGCGGCTGGCCGGACAGGATGATCGCCGTGAGCGGCACAAAGAACATGGCCATCGGAATGCCCTGCAGCAGCGTGGGTATCACCAGATGCCAGGTGTCGATCTCGATCACATATCTCGAGCGCATATAGAACACAATCGCAAAGCCGATAAAGGCGAGCGTCGCGATGATGCGCGCGTCCGAGCGCGGCAGGACGCGGCCCATCACCGGTGCGAGGATCACCGCGAACACGCCGAGCGGCGCGGTGACGAGGCCGGCGTCGACCGAACGGTAGTTCAGGTACTCCTGCATCCACTGCGGCAACAGCACCAGGTTGCCGAAGAACACGCCGTACGCGACCGAAATCGCAATCGTGCCGCCCAGAAAATTGCGTTGCGCGAAGAGCCGCAGATCGACGATCGGATTCTGTTCGGTCAGCTCCCACACGAGGAAGAACGCGAAGCTGATCACCGCGGTGATGCCCAGGATCACGATCACCGGCGAGGCAAACCAGTCGAGGTCCTTGCCCTTGTCGAGCATCACCTGCAGCGACGCCACCCACGTAATCAGCAACGCGAGTCCTACGATGTCGATAGGGGGCTTGCGCGTCGGCGTTTCGCGGGTGCGATAGATCATCCACGTGACGCCCGCCGCGAAAATGCCCACCGGAATGTTGATGTAGAAGATCCACGACCAGCTATAGCTGTCCGTGATCCAGCCGCCGAGCGCAGGTCCGGCAATCGGGCCGACGGTGGCGGTCATTGCCCATAACGCGAGCGCGGTGGACGATTTCTCCTTCGGATACGAACCGAGCAAAATGGCCTGCGAGAGCGGGATCAGCGGCCCGGCCACGGCGCCTTGCAGGACCCGCGCGACCAGCAGGATCGGCAAGGTGGGCGCGATGCCGCACAGCCACGACGACAGCACGAACATCAGGATGGCGCCCACGAACAGCTTCACCTGGCCGATGCGCTGCGTGAGCCAGCCGGTCAGCGGAATCGATACCGCGTTGGCCGCGGCGAACACGGTGATGACCCAGGTGCCTTCGTCGACCGACACGCCCAGGTTGCCCGAGATGGTCGGAATCGCGACGTTGGCGATCGACGTGTCGAGCACGTTCATGAAGGTGGCGAGCGCGACGGCGATGGTCGCCAGAACGAGTTGGCCGCCCTGCAGCGGCGGTGGAGGCGGCCGTGGGGACGAGGCTGGCGCAGGAGCAGACTGGCTCAATCGATTCTCCGGAGCGAAAACTTGAATGACGATGCGTGAGGCGAGACAGGTCGAATCATTGAAGGCCGGGGAGCTGGATCAGGAAGCCGCGATGATTGACGAAGGCCGCACTGTACGCCTCGCGCTGTGCCGCTGCGACCCGCACACGGCAGGCACTTGACGCATGCGCAGTGGGCGTAGGGCAGTAGTCGAAGGAAAGGCAAAAGGATACCTGCAATCGTGCGGCGGCGTGCCCGGCGTGCCCAATATCCCTGCATTCAGCAGCGGCAAAAAATCAGCTGCAAGCGTATCCTCGCGGCTGTGAACCGCACGCCGCCGCGCCGTCATGTCCGCGCGCCGTCAAAGCGGATATCGAACCAGATACGGGAACAGAAGGAAGGAATCTCTATGGCCTGGGAACAATTCGAACATGGCTGGCGTCTCGCGCCGCTGCAGGCACCCGTTGCTGCGCCGGCCACCGCACTGGTCGTGTTGCTGCATGGGGTGGGCAGCAACGCGCAGGACCTCTTGCCGCTTGCCGACGCGTGGAGCCAGACGTTGCCCGGCGTAGCCTTCACGTCGCTGGATGGCAGCGAGCGCTTCGACGGCGGCTTCGGCGGCCGTCAATGGTTCAGCCTGAGCGACATCAACGAGAGCAATCGCGAGGAACGCGTCGAACACGCCTACCCGGCGCTGCGTCGCATGATCGAAAGCGAGCTGGCATGGTGGCAGCTTTCTTTCGATAAGCTTTCGCTCGTCGGTTTTTCTCAAGGCTCGATCATGTCGCTGCATCACGTGGCGACGAGCGACGACGCGCTCGCCGCCGTGGTGGCTTATTCAGGGCGCCTCGCATCGGCCATCACGGCGCATACGCGCACACCCTTGACGCTCGTGCACGGCGTTGAGGATACGGTGGTTCCGGTTCACGAACTCGAGCGCGCGGCCCATGCATTCAGCGACGCGGGCTATGCGGTCGGGGCATTTGCACTGCCTGGCGTTGGTCATACGATTTCCGGCGACGGCATGGTGCTGGGACGCGACGCCCTGGTGCGCGCGTTCTCGCCGCCGCGTCCGTGACAAGAACGGAATGACAGGAACGGAATAGATGAAGTCGACCTAAAGAATCTGCTCTGCTTGCCGTTAATGGTTCATTAGCGTGAAAATCACGCGCGCCGCCTGATCCCGATGTGGCACCCGCCAGGGCGCGACATCCGATCCGGGCGGTCGGGGGAATCAACGCAACGCCCAACGGGGCGATAACGACATACACAGAGCCTTTCTATGGCCAGACCGAAGCCGCACCATCCGCTCTTTAGGGGCCTGTTCCGTCACACCGTGGCGGTCGATCTCGGCACGGCCAATACCCTGATCTATACCGACGACGGCGGCATCGTACTCAACCAGCCCTCGGTGGTCTGCTTTCAGAAGCACGTCGCCGCCGGCCAGAAGAGGGTTGCCGCAGTGGGCAGCGAAGCCAAGCAGCTACTCGGGCGCGCGCCCAATAATCTGGAGACCATCCGGCCCATGCGGCATGGCGTGATCGCCAATTTCTCCGCCGCGGAGCAGATGATCCGCCAGTTCGTCGATATGGCGCGCCCGCGCCAGCTCTTCGGCCGGCGTGCCGCATTCACCATTTGCGTCCCGGCAGGGGCCACCCAAGTCGAGCGCCGCGCCATCAAGGAGGCGGCTGTCGCAGCAGGGGCGTGGAAAGTCAGCCTGATCGGCGAATCGTTGGCATCGGCAGTGGGCGCGGGGCTGCCGGTGTCGTCGGCAACCGGTTCGATGGTTGTCGATATCGGCGGCGGCACCACCGAGGTGGGCGTGATCGCACTGGGCGGCGTGGTGTACAGCGGCTCGGTGCGCGTCGGCGGCGACCAGTTCGATTGCGCCATCGTCAACTATGTGCGCAATCTGTACGGTGTCGTACTCGGCGAGCAGACCGCCGAGCACGTCAAGAAGACCATCGGCTCGGCGATGCGCGACGTGCCGATGGAACGCATGAATGCCACCGGCCGCAGCGTCGACGACGGCTTGCCGCGCACGGTCGAGCTGAACAATCACGATATCGCCGATGCGATCGACGGCCCGCTGCGCCAGGTGATCGGCGCAGTGAAGGCGGCGCTCGAAAACGCCCCGGCCGAACTGGTGACCGACATCGCCGACAGCGGCATCGTCCTGACCGGCGGCGGCGCGTTGCTCGCCAATCTCAGCCGTCGTCTGACCGCGGAACTGGGTCTCGAAGTGCGGATTGCCGACGAGCCGCTGACCTGCGCGGTGCGCGGCGCCGGCGCGGCCGCGGAAGCCGGCCTGCTGGACGAACTGGTATTCGAATAGGCGCTGCGCCTGGCTGCGGGCCGCGGCGCTGTCACGCGACCTGTGTGACAATGGCGCCTTCATTCGCTGAGCCTGCAACACGAACGGTTGCACGGCGCCACTCGCTCCACTGCAACCTTGAAAACCGGTACGCGTTGCTGATGCGTGCCGCGTGTCCCCGAATCGACCGTGAATCATCCGACTTCCGTTGCCTCCCCCCTTTATCTCGAACTGGCGAGCGGCCTGCGCATGCCTTACGTGGTCGAAGGCGAGGGCGAACCGTTGCTGTTCGTGCACGGCTCGTTGTGCGACTACCGTTACTGGCAGCCGCAACTCGCCGGGCTGGCGAAGTCCTATCGCTGCGTGGCCGTGAGCCTCACGCATTACTGGCCGGTGACCGACACGCCCGCGGACATGCCGTTCAGCTGGAGCCGTCATGCGGACGAGGTGGGTGAATTCATCGAACGTTTTGGTGCCGGGCCGGCCCACGTGGTGGGTCATTCGCGCGGCGGCTGTGTGGCGTTTCATTTCGCGCGGCGCTATCCGCAGCTCCTGCGCAGCTTGACGCTCGCCGACCCGGGCGGCCCGCTGCAGATTGCCGGTCGTCCGGCGACCGCGCGGCTGCCGGAAACCGTGAACGCGTTGCGTGCCCGTGCCGCCCAGCTGATCGAAGAGGGTGACGTGGATGCAGGCCTGCAACTGTTCGTCGACTCGGTGAGCCGTCCGGGCTTCTGGGCGAAAAGCACGCACGCGTTTCGCACCATGGCGATCGACAACGCGCATACGCTTGCCCGCCAGTTCCGCGATCCGCTGCCCGCATATGTGGAGGAGGACGCGGCCGACGTCCGCTGCCCGGTCTTGCTGATCGACGGCGAGAAGAGCCCCGACATGTTCAAACGAGCCGCCGCCGCGCTTGCATCGTGGTTGCCGGACGCGCGTCGCGAGACGGTGCGCGGGGCATCGCACGGCATGAATCTCGCACACCCTGGTGCGTTTAATCGCTATATCGACGAATTCATTCGCAGTGTGACCACCCCGAATCAGGCGTGATGCGTTTGCATCACTGATGCGCGGTGCGCCTGTTGCGCTCAGGGCGCGCCTGGTGCCTGGCTTGCGCGTGAATGTTCGCGCTGGCTGGGTTCAGGCTGCGCTCAAGCTGCGCGAAGGCCTGGGGCTTAGCCCTTGCGATGCGCGTCGGCGTCGAGCTGCTGTTCGGCTGCTTCACCGACGAGGCCGTGATAGTACAAATGCACGCCGATCGCGAGCGAGTCGTTACGGATTTCCTGGAATGCGCGCCATGCCTTAACGGGATCCTTGAAGATCAGATAGTGCGCTTCTTCGGCGATCAGGCGTGCCACCCGATGCAGGCCATGGCTATGCAGCTTTGCGACCAGCGCGTCGAGACTGTGATGCGTGCGTGCGTCCGTGCGCGGATAGAGCATATGCAGCACAGCGACGTTTTGCGTCTTCAGTGCCGCCGACAACGCCACCACAATGTCCTGATGGTTCAGCGCGGTGACGATGCTGTCTTCGGTGTGGTTGTGATCCGGAAACAGCGTTTCAAGCGAGGCGTTCATCTGGTAGTCCTGTGTTTCTGTACTGACAATGAGCCGGATAAAAAAGCCCGCCGCTAAACGGCGGGCCAAAACAGCGATGTGTGTTGCAGGGGAAGCAATACACGCAAGCAGTATCTCAGAGGGCGCGCTTTTCTGCTGCCTGGCCACAGCAAAACATTGTTGCATTAATCAGGTGCCTTTCATTTGGCTGGCGGCGCGTTGATGTTTTACGCGGCAATCAAGGTATGAGATCTGACGCATCAAGCGACGATTCAAACGCGGTCTGCAACGAATGTTGCTTGGGTCGAGATGGATTGTTGTGGCCAATCGTCGCAATCAATGGACGTCTGGGCCGTAAAATGCGTAGCTGAAGCCGGAGCATGTCGAGTAACGGCAGGACGGAAGCGCCTGAGCGCAGAATGAAGCCGCGCCTCGCAACTGAATCCCTCCTCTAAAAGGCACTCGTGGTCCGGCACGTGTGCGATGTGATAGTGAAAGGAAAGCGCAGATGAATGACTCGAAGACACACGCAACGCTGAAGTTTTCAGACAGCGACCAGACGATTGATTTGCCGATCTACAAGGGCACGCTGGGCCCGGATGTGATCGACATTCGCAAGCTTTATGGCCAGACCGGCAAGTTCACGTACGACCCGGGCTTTATGTCCACGGCCGCCTGCAACTCGGCCATTACCTACATTGACGGCGACAAGGGCGAGCTGCTGTACCGCGGCTACCCGATCGACAATCTCGCGCAGAACGCCGACTTCCTCGAGTCCTGCTATCTGCTGCTCAAGGGCGAACTGCCGAATGCGCAGCAGAAGGAAGAATTCGTGAAGACCGTCACGCAGCACACGATGGTGCACGAGCAGATGCATTTCTTCTTCCGTGGCTTCCGTCGTGACGCACACCCGATGGCCATCCTGGTCGCGGCGGTGGGCGCGCTGTCGGCGTTCTATCACGACTCGCTCGACATCACTAACCCTGAGCACCGCGAAGTCTCGGCGATCCGTATGATCGCCAAGCTGCCGACGCTGGTGGCAATGGCGTACAAGTACACGGTGGGACAGCCGTTCGTTTATCCGAAGAACGATCTGTCGTACAGCGCGAACTTCATGCGCATGATGTTCGCGAACCCGGCTGAAGAGTACAAGGTCAACGACGTGCTGGTGCGCGCCCTCGACCGTATCCTGATCCTGCACGCCGACCACGAACAGAATGCGTCGACCTCGACGGTGCGTCTGGCCGGTTCGTCGGGCGCGAATCCGTTTGCGTGTATCGCC
>NZ_DASXHA010000045.1:0-17496 GCF_036488795.1 Paraburkholderia sp. | reverse complement strand
CGCCATGCTGCAGGATCTCGTCGTAGGCAGTTTCAATGCGTTTGATCGAATCGGGCAGGTTATACGGATTGATCGCCACGTCACCGATGTCGGCCACCCGCAGCGAGTCGAATGGCGCAGCGCGCGTGGCCATGTTGTACGGCCGTAGCAGCACCGATTCGCTGCGAATCTGGCGGGGTCCGAAACGCGCCCCGGTGCGGTTTGAGGTCCCAAGGTCGAACGGTACGCCGACGAAGCACGCGTCGAGCCCTTGCGCCGAGCCTACGTTGGGCAAGCGCATCATCGTTGCGATGCCGCCGCAGCGAGGCATTGCATTGCCGGACAGGGGCTGGGGACGCTCCGAGGCATCGGGGGAAACAAAGGAAGAAATATGCATCGTGGCTCAGCAATGAAATAGAAAAAGCGGCAGACCGGGCGGCAATCCACAGAGGACGCCGAGTGAAACTTCATTTTTGAGCACTTCGCAGCAACATAAAATGCCGATGGAATAAACTACACATCGATTCAGAACGATGTATTCGATCCCATGTTCTCCCAACTCACCGATCTCGATCTGCGCCTGATCCGCGTCTTTCTGGCAATTGTCGACGCCGGTGGCGTCTCGCCGGCTCAGGCGACGCTGAACGTCGGCCAGTCGACCATCAGCACGCAGCTCGCCACGCTGGAGACACGGCTTGGCTACCGGTTGTGCGAGCGCGGCCGCAGTGGCTTCAGCCTCACAGCCCGCGGCGAGCAATTTATCGAAGCCGCCCGCGCGTTGCTCGCCGCGGTCGACACCTTCGGCATGCAAGCGCGCAATGTTGGTCGCAAGCTGGTGGGTACGCTGGATATCGGCATGATCGGACACACGCCGGTCGCGGCCAGCGCGCGCATCAGCAATGCAATCGGACGGTTTCGCAGCCGTGATCAGTCGGTGCGTTTTTCCATCCTGGTGCGATCTCCCGGCGAACTCGAGGAGTTGCTGCTGAACGGGCGCATCCAGGTGGGCATCGGCTATTTCTGGCATCGGGTGCCGTCGCTGGAATACACGGAGGTATTCGCCGAAGATCAACTCGCCTTTTGCGCGAAGGGTCACCCGTTGTTCGGCGAGGCAGGCACGGTCGCGCCGGCCGAGGCGGCGCAGCATGAATGGGCATGGCGCAGCTATCCGTTGCCCGAAGCCGAGAGTTCAACTACCCCGCAAAATGTGACCGCATTGGCCGACAACATGGAAGCCGTCGCAATGCTGGTGTTGTCCGGTCATCACCTCGGCTATCTGCCTGGGCACTTCGCGGAACCCTATGTCAAGGCAGGCTTGCTGGCAGCGCTGAATCCGGCTCAGATGAAATACCGCGTGGCGTTTCACATGGTCACACGCGCCCGGCAACATCGCACGGATATCGTCGAGGCCTTCATCGACGACATGAAAGCCGCCCATCCACAGTTGGGCGTCGAAACCGAGGAATCACGCGCCGCGAAATGAAAAAGGCCACGCAAGATCTGCGCGGCCTCTCTTTCCAGCGAACAGTCGTTCAGGCAAGCGGAACCCTCGGCGCCTGACTGGCTCGCTCAACCGTTGATCACGTCCGCGCCCTTAGGCACCGTGAACTTGAACGCGTCGGCCGGCAACGGCGGGTTCTTCTGGATGTTCGAGAACGTCAGCAATGTCACGTTGCCGAACACGTCGTGCAATTCCATTGCCTCCAGATTACCGTCCTTAAAGCCAATACCCACGCGCTGAAACTGCGTGTCCTTCGCCTTCGGAATCAGTTCGAGCCAGTCGATTCCGGCCTTCACGCCCGCGTCGTGCAAGGTGAAGTTTTTATCCAGATCGTTGCTGCCGAACAGGATCGCCGCCGGGCTCGCACCCAGCGCACCGCCCAGCGCACGCACGGTCACCTGGTTCAGGTCCTTGTCGTACACATAGAGCTTGTCGCCGTCAGCCTGAAGCACCTGCTCGTAAGGCTTCATGTACGACCAGATGAATTTGCCCGGCCGCGCAAACACGAACGTGCCGCTCGACGAGGTGCTTTTCTGCATGACTGGCGCGGCATCGCTCGCGCTGCTTTGCGCCTTGCTCGGCGCGCGCACTTCCTGCTGCACGAAGTCGCCGCGCGCCGAATGCACTTGTGCGACAAACGCCTTCAACTGCTCTGTGCCGCTCGCGAACGCCTGCTGCGCGACCAGCAGCGTCGCGCCGATGGCGACACTGCCCAGACCGCGCACAAGCGTGCGAACCAGATGACCGCAGCGGCCCGTGAGGCGGCCAGAATGGGCACGATGCCCGGCGTATTGCTGCATATCATTCTCCGTGGATTGAATCGTACCGGGACGGGGCGGCGCACACCGCGCGCCGCCGCCCGTCGGGTGAGGTCTGGACGCTCAGTCGGTTTCCCGCGCGGGTGTGAGAATCTCGCGATTACCGTTGGACGACATCGCCGACACGAGCCCGGACTGTTCCATCTGTTCGAGCAGGCGCGCGGCGCGGTTGTAGCCAATTCGCAGATGCCGCTGCACCAGCGAGATCGACGCGCGGCGATTCTTGATGACGACTTCGACCGCCTGGTCGTATAGCGGGTCCGACTCGCCGCCGCCCGCACCGGTTCCTTCGACGCCCGCGGAACCTTCGTCGCCTTCGCCGGTGACACCCCCTTCGAGGATGCCCTCGATATAGTTCGGCTCGCCCTGCTCCCTGAGTTTTTCGACGACGCGGTGCACTTCCTCATCGGACACAAAAGCGCCGTGCACCCGCACCGGCAAGCCGCTGCCAGGCGGCAGATACAGCATGTCGCCCATGCCGAGCAGCGACTCCGCACCCTGTTGATCGAGAATCGTGCGCGAGTCGATCTTCGACGACACCTGGAAAGCCATCCGCGTCGGCACGTTGGCCTTGATCAGGCCGGTGATGACGTCGACGGACGGCCGCTGGGTCGCCAGAATCAGATGGATGCCCGCGGCCCGCGCCTTCTGCGCGATCCGTGCAATCAGCTCTTCGACCTTCTTGCCGACCACCATCATCAGATCGGCCAGTTCGTCGATCACGACCACGATGTTGGGCAGGCGCGACAGCGGCTCCGGTTCTTCCGGCGTCAGGCTGAACGGGTTGGGCAGCTTCTCCTCACGCTTGGCGGCTTCGTCGATCTTGTTGTTGTAGCCGGCGAGGTTGCGCACACCCAGCTTGCTCATCAGCTTGTAACGGCGTTCCATTTCGGCGACCGCCCAGTTGAGCGCGTGGCCGGCCTGGCGCATGTCCGTGACGACCGGACACAGCAGATGCGGAATACCTTCGTAGACGCTCATTTCGAGCATCTTCGGATCGATCAGGATCATGCGGACCTGTTCGGCGCTGGCCTTGTAGAGCAGCGACAGAATCATGGCGTTGATGCCCACCGACTTGCCCGAGCCGGTCGTGCCGGCCACCAGCAAATGAGGCATCTTCGCGAGATCAGCACACACCGGCTTGCCGCCGATGTCTTTGCCGAGCCCCATAGTCAGCGGCGACGCAGCGTCCGCATAGACCGCCGAGCCGAGAATCTCGGACAGGCTCACGGTCTGACGTCGCTGGTTCGGTAGCTCCAGCGCCATGAAATTCTTGCCCGGGATCGTTTCGACCACGCGGATCGACACGAGCGATAGCGAGCGCGCCAGATCTTTCGCCAGATTGACGATCTGGCTGCCTTTCACGCCGGTGGCAGGTTCGATTTCGTAGCGCGTGACGACGGGGCCCGGATAAGCCGCGACCACGCTCACCTCGACGCCGAAATCCTTGAGCTTTTTCTCGATCAGACGCGAGGTGAATTCGAGCGTGTCCGGCGAAATGGTTTCCTGCGCCGCGGGCGCGGGGTCCAGCAGCGAGATGGGCGGCAGCGTCGAATCTCCCGGCAGATCGGTGAAAAGCGGCACCTGACGTTCTTTTTCCACGCGCTCGGACTTGGCCGGTGTAACGACCGGCGGCACGATCATCACCGGCTCGTGCTCTTCGATACGCACGCGGCCCTGCTCCACCTTGCCTTCGCGCTTGACGGCGGCGGCTTCACCCAGCTTGCGGTCGCGGCCGGCTTCACGACGCAGCCGTGCAAACGTCACGGCGGAAATGATCGATTCGCCGACTTTTTCCGCTACGGAAAGCCACGAAAACCGGAAATACAGCGACAGACCAATGGCAAGCACCACCAGCAGCGCGAGCGTGCCGCCCGTGAAGCCGAGCGCGTGCGACACGCCGCGCGCCACGGCCTCGCCGATCACGCCGCCCGGCGCGCGCGGCAGTTGTACTTTCAGCGACCACATGCGCAGCGCCTCGATGCCGTCGCTTGCGAGCAGCACCAGCACGAAGGCGAAAACTTCGGCGAGCCAGCTTGCGTCGCGCGGGGCGTCATCCTGAACGGGCTCCTGGCTGGTGATACGGCGGTAATTGGCCGAAATGCGCCGACCGAGCAGCACCACCCACCAATACGCGGACAGGCCGAACAGAAGCAGCAGAATGTCGGAGACCCACGCGCCGACGCGGCCGGCCCAGTTGGCGATGTGATCCACCTGGGCGGCGTGCGTCCAGCTGGGGTCGTGCCGGCTATAGCTGACGAGCCCCATCAGCAGGAAGACGCCGAGCGCGACCTGGAGGATCCAGCGGATTTCGGTGAAGAGGCGCGACATGCGGTGCGGCAATGCCTGCGCGCTCGCGGAATAAGGAGCTTTTGCCATTGATCCTGTTGCGTGTGAGGCCCGGCGCGCGGGCCAATGCGTGGCCCAAAGCGGTGCTGGGTGCCCGGTCGCGGCCGCCGGGTCGTTCGATCCGGCCTATTGTAAACGCAGTGTCGCGCGCAAGGCTGTAAATGACGGTAACCGGGGTTCCTGGCGTGGTTTTCGCGACAGCGGGCCTGCAGGCGCCGGTCTCACGCACCGTCTGCTGGCCGGCCCCGGTCAGCCTCCGCAACCGCCGGCTTTTGTCGCGGCCGGCTCCAGGCGCGGCAGGCCTCAGTTACGGCCGGACTCAGATGCGGCCGGCTAGAGGCAACAGCCGCCAGTCATAGGCGCGACCGGCCGGTGTAAGGCTATTGCCGCGATCAGTAAGCTTCATGAAGCAGCCGTTCGCCCTGACCTTTATAATGCGCGTCTGATACCCATCTACAGTTTCAGCTCAAGTCGCACGGCCTCGCATGGGCGGGACCGGACGCTTTTTACGGATTTCGATCATGCCCGCAACCTCCACGAAACACGCCAAGGTCCTGATTCTCGGTTCCGGCCCCGCCGGCTACACGGCTGCCGTCTACGCGGCGCGCGCCAACCTGAATCCGGTGCTCGTCACGGGTCTGGCCCAAGGCGGCCAGCTGATGACCACGACAGACGTCGAAAACTGGCCGGCCGACGCGAACGGCGTGCAAGGTCCGGAACTGATGGCACGGTTTCTGGAACACGCTGAGCGCTTCAACACCGAGATCATTTTCGACCACATCCACACGGCCAAACTCAACGAGAAGCCGATCCGCCTGATCGGCGACTCGGGCGAGTACACCTGCGACTCGCTCATCATCGCGACCGGCGCGTCGGCGCAGTACCTCGGCCTGCCGTCGGAAGAGGCGTTCATGGGCAAAGGCGTGTCCGCCTGCGCGACCTGCGACGGCTTTTTCTACAAGCAGCAGCACGTGGCGGTGATCGGCGGCGGCAACACCGCAGTCGAGGAAGCCCTCTACCTCGCCGGTATCGCGAAGAAAGTGACGGTCATCCATCGCCGCGACAAGTTCCGCGCCGAGCCGATCCTGATCGACCGCCTGCTGGCGAAGGAAAAGGAAGGCATCGTGGACATCAAGTGGAACCACGTGCTTGACGAAGTGACGGGCGACCAGTCGGGTGTCACCGGCCTGCGCATCAAGAACACCAAGACCGGTGAAAGCACCGATCTGGCGCTGCAAGGTCTGTTCGTCGCAATCGGCCACAAGCCGAATACGGACATTTTCGAAGGCCAGCTGGAGATGAAGAACGGCTACATCATCACCAACGGCGGCCTGTCGGGCAATGCAACGGGCACCAGCGTGCCGGGCGTGTTCGCCGCCGGCGACGTGCAGGATCACGTGTACCGTCAGGCCATCACCAGCGCCGGCACGGGCTGTATGGCGGCGCTCGACGCGCAGCGTTACCTCGAAACCATTGACGAAATGGTCGGCGAGCACGTGATGAGCGCGGAAGCCGACCGGTAATCCGGCGTGCCGTCGCTTCGAAGCAGGTCGTCCGCAGGGCCGGTTTCGTGAAGCAAGACCGGTAAAATAGCGGCTGGGCACGATCCCGGGCGCTTACGGCATGCGTTACATCAGAGGCCGCGGCTGACAAGCCCGCGGCCTTTTTTGCATGAGCTGGACTACGAATCACCTTTGAACGCATCACATCGTCATGGCAAAGAATCTGCCTCATCCTAGCGAACCGAAGCGCCCCCGCCCCGCCGCTGTCCAGCCGACACCGGCGCCGGTCGCGCCCGCCAAAGCGCAGCTCGAGCCCGCGGCCGGACTCGCCGGACTCGGCGCTTTGCGCGCCGCGCTGAAGGGCGACGCCGAGCGCCGCGAGCGCGAACGTGTGGCGGCGCTGCAGGCGCAGCGCGAAGCGTCGGCGGATGCCGATCTGTTCCGCCGCGAAATCGGCGAAGTCGCGCCGCTGGTCGTGCCGCCGCGCGTGCCGCCTTTGCGTACGCCGCCCTCGCCCGTGCCGGTGCAGACGAAACTCGATGAAGAAGCGGTGCTGCACGAAGCGATCTCCGACGAATTCGATCCGGAGATCCTGCTCGAAACCGACGAAACACTCTCCTACTGCCGCCCTGGCGTCAGCCAGGAAGTGGTGCGCAAGCTGCGCCGCGGCGCGTGGATCGTCCAGGCGCAACTGGACCTGCACGGTATGCGCCGCGACGAAGCACGCGAGGCGCTGGCGGAATTCATCCGCGAATCGGTCAAGCGCGGCTTGCGCTGCCTGCGCGTGATTCACGGCAAGGGCCTCGGCTCGATCGGCAAGGAGCCGGTGCTCAAAGGCAAGGTGCGCGCGTGGCTGGTGCAGAAGGAAGAGGTGATTGCCTTCTGCCAGGCGCGGCCGCATGACGGCGGCTCAGGAGCCGTGCTGGTGCTGTTGCAGCCGGGCACGCAGGTGCCGGCATCCAAAGCCATGAAGGGACCGGATTAATGCACCCGAGGCTAACGCTCGCGCTCACCATCATGGAAGCGCTGGCGATCTTCGCCTACGCAATCTCCGGTTTGATCGAAGCGCGCACGCGGCGGCTCGACGCGGTTGGGACGTTTCTGGTGGCGATGGCAACGGCGTTCGGCGGCGGCACCGTGCGCGACGTGCTGCTCGAACGCCGGCCGTTTTACTGGGTCGAGCATCAGGGCTATGTGATCGCCATCTTTGTGATGTCGCTGTTCGCGCCCATGCTGCTCAAGATGACGTCGCGGCTGATCTCCGAGCGCGCGTTGCTCGTCGCGGACGCGGTGGGTCTCGGGCTCTTCAGCATTTCGGGGACGTCCCTTGCACTCGATGCGCAAATACCGTGGTTCACCGCGGTCATGCTCGGCGTGCTGACGGGCGTGTTCGGCGGCGTGATCCGCGACGTGCTGTGCAACGAAGTGCCGCTGATCCTGCGCGATTCAAGGCCGTACGCAACCTGTGCGTTTGCCGGATGCTGGATCTACGTGCTGCTCGACTATGTCAGCTTCGACACGGTGTATAGCGTGTTGATCGCCACGGCCTTTATTCTGCTGGCGCGGCTGGTGACGTTTCGTTTCGACGTGCGTTTGCCGCATTGAGTCTGCCGCCGCTGTATAAACAAAAGCCCCATACGTCTCTGAACGCACGGGGCTCTTTATATCTTCGTCTTCGTCTTCGTCTTCGTCTTCGGTGTTCGCCTGCTAGCGGGCCACAGCCAGGCCTTAAGCGATCCGCTCTTCGTTAGCCGGGTCGAACAACACCGCCTTCGACACATCGAACAGCAGCGTCATGTTCGACAGCGGTTGCGGATTCGAAGCCGGGTGCACGCGGCTCACCACGCGTTTGCCGTTGACCTGAGCAAAGACCAGCGTATCCGGACCGGTCGGCTCGATCACATCGAGCTTCACTTCGATCGGCTGCAGTTGCGCATCTTCAACGTTGTGCGCGCTGCGGGCATCCGTAATCCGCTCAGGCCGCAGCCCCAGGATAACTTCCTTGCCCACATACCCCTTCACCTTGCCGGAATTGAACGGCAGATTCAGCACGCTACGCTTCACGCCCGTATCGATCTCCACGCCCACGCCCGAACCCTGCTCAACCAGCTTGCCCTGGATGAAGTTCATGGGCGGCGCGCCGATAAAGCCCGCCACGAACAGGTTCGAGGGCGAATCATAGATATCCTGCGGTGCGCCGAACTGCTGCACCACGCCATCCTTCATCACGGCGATGCGGTCGCCCAGCGTCATCGCTTCGATCTGGTCGTGCGTCACGTACACGATCGTCGTACCCAGACGCTGATGCAGCAGCTTGATTTCCGAACGCATTTCGATGCGCAGCTTTGCATCGAGGTTCGAGAGCGGCTCGTCGAACAGGAACATCACCGGATCACGCGCGAGCGCACGGCCCATCGCCACCCGCTGACGCTGACCGCCGGACAACTGACCCGGCTTGCGATCCAGCAAGTGCTGGATCTGCAGCATGTTCGACACGCGGTCGACGATCTGCGTCTGCTCGTTCTTCGGCACCTTGCGGATGCCGAGGCCGAACGAAATGTTCTCGCGTACCGTCATGGACGGATACAGCGCGTACGACTGGAACACCATCGCGATGTCGCGATCTTTCGGCGACAGGTTATTGACCGTCTTGCCGTCAATCTGGATCTCGCCCTTGGTGACCGTCTCGAGGCCGGCGATCATGTTGAGCAACGTCGACTTGCCGCAGCCCGAGCCGCCGACGAGGATCAGGAACTGACCGTCCTCGATCTCGATGTCGACACCCTTCAGGACCGGCACCCCGTTCGGGTAGGTCTTGTACACGTCACGGATGGAAAGGCTTGCCATGCTGTGAATCCTCTTGTCTCTGATACAGCTTCAGGTGCGTCGCACGAGGCGGCGCAGGCCGGATGCCGGTTCGCACCGCAGCGTATCAGGTGGCACGCTGCGGCACTCGTTGTGGGTTAGCCCTTCACTGCGCCCGCCGTCAGGCCGCGCACGAAGTAACGGCCGGCGATGATGTAGACGAGCAACGTAGGCAATGCGGCGATGATCGCGCCTGCCATGTCGACGTTGTATTCCTTCACACCGGTCGACGTATTCACGAGGTTGTTCAGCGCCACCGTGATCGGCATCGAATCGACGCCCGAAAACACGATACCGAACAGGAAGTCGTTCCAGATCTGCGTGAACTGCCAGATCAGGCAGACCATGAAGATCGGCAACGAGACCGGCAGCAGAATCTTCGTGAAGATCACGAAGAAACCCGCGCCGTCGATCCGCGCCGCCTTCACCAGTTCAGCCGGAATGCTGACGTAGAAGTTGCGGAAGAACATCGTCGTGAACGCGATGCCGTACACCACGTGCACCAGCACCAGCCCGCCCACCGTGTTCGACAGGCCCAAGGCCCCTTCGAAACGCGCCATCGGCAGCAAGATGGCCTGGAACGGAATGAAGCAGCCCACCAGCAGCATCGTGAAGAGCAGGTCCGCGCCACGGAAGCGCCAGTGCGTCAGCACATAGCCGTTGAACGCGCCGATGATCGACGAGATCAGCACGGCCGGAATCACCATGCGCACCGAGTTCATGAAGAACGGTTCCATGCCGTCGCAACGCACGCCCGTACACGCCTCGCTCCACGCCTTGATCCACGGCGCGAAGGTGGGGTGCGACGGTGGCGTCAGCAGGTTGCCGGTACGCAGTTGATCGATGTCCTTGAACGAGGTGGACAACATCACATACAGCGGGAACAGGAAGTACAACGCAAACAGAATCAGCGCCGCATAAATGACGGCACGGCTGATCGTCATCTTAGGCTGCATTACGCGTGCTCCTCGATTCCATATACATCAGCGGCACGAGCACGGCCACGACGGTTGCGAGCATCATCATCGACGATGCTGCGCCGACGCCCAGCTGCCCGCGGTTAAACGAAAACGTGTACATGAACATGGCCGGCAGCGACGACGAGGTCCCCGGACCGCCCGCCGTCAACGCGACGACGAGGTCGAAGGTCTTGATCGTGATGTGGCAAAGAATCAGCAACACCGAGAAAAACACCGGACGCATGCTCGGAATGACGATCTTGCGGTAGATGGTGGGCAAGGTCGCGCCGTCCACTTGTGCCGCCTTGAAAATTTCCGCATCCACACCGCGCAGGCCGGCGAGGAACAACGCCATTACGAAGCCGGTGGATTGCCACACAGCCGCGATCACGATACAGAAGATCGCCCGGTCCGGATTGTCCAGCCAGTCGAACGCGAAGCTCGTCCAGCCCCAGTCGTGCAGCACCTTTTGCATGCCCAGATTCGGGTTGAGAATCCATTGCCATGCCGTGCCGGTCACGATGAACGACAGCGCCATCGGATACAGGAACACTGCACGCAGCGCGCCTTCGTTGCGAATGCGCTGATCAAGCAGAATGGCGAGGAACAGGCCGAGGCCCACACAGATGGCGATGAACGGAATGCCGAACCAGCCGAGGTTCGCAGCGGAGGTCCACCAGACGTCGTTATCGAAGAGTTCCCGATAACGGTCGAGGCCGACGAATTCATAGCGCGGCATCAGGCGCGAATTCGACAGCGACAGATAACCCGTAATAAAGATAAAGCCGTAAACAAAGACAATGCTGATCGCGATGCTGGGAGAAAGCACCAGCTTCGGGATCCAGCGGTCGGCGAGCGCCGCCATGGGCGACGTGCGGCGGGCCACGGCAGCCGTGGATTTTCCGTTTCCGCTAAGAGAAGCAGTCACTACTCGACTCCTGAAACTATGCCGGCCCAAACCTGCGTGACCAAACCGCAACGCTGGACTGGCAAAGGCTGTGACTCTGGGTAAAGCGTCATGCTTGAGGTAAGCGCCCGGCCGCGCGTGGAGTCGCGGCCGGGCGCCCTGCTACTTTGCTTACTTCGTCTTCGCTGCCTTCGCGAGCGCGTCAACTGCGCTCTTCGAATCTTGCGTCGAGTTCATGAACTTCGTCACGACGTCGGTGATGGCACCGGCCGTTGCATCCGGCTGAGCCATACCGTGTGCCAGCGACGGAACATAACCGCCCGCCTTGATGGCCGTCTGTTCGTCTGCGTACGACTGCTTGCCGCAGGCGTCGAACTTGTCCATGTTCACGCCCAGACGAACCGGAATCGAACCCTTGTACAGGCTGAACTGCTCCTGGAAGTCCGGGCTCATGATCGTCTTGGCCAGCGCCAGCTGACCCGGCGTGGCTTCCTTCGCACCCTTCTGCTGGAAGAACACGAACGAGTCGACGTTGAACGTGTACGACTTCGAGGTGCCCGGCACCGGTGCGCAGATGTAGTCCGTACCCGGCTGCTTGTTCGCGTTCGCGAATTCGCCCTTCGCCCAGTCGCCCATGAACTGCATGCCGGCCTTGCCGTTGATGACCATGGCCGTGGCGAGGTTCCAGTCACGGCCGGTACGGCCGTTGTCCATGTACGACTCGATCTTGCGGACCGTGTCGAACACGCCGACCATCTGCTGCGACGTCAGGGTCTTCTGGTCGAGGTCGACCAGCGCCTTCTTGTAGAAGTCAGCGCCTTGCGACAGCACGACGTCTTCCCACAGCGTCAGGTCTTGCCACGGTTGACCGCCGGCAGCGACCGGCTGGATGCCGGCAGCCTTGAGCTTGTCAGCCACGGCGAAGAATTCCGGCCACGTGGTAGGCGGCTTGGCGCCAACCTTGTCGAGCGCTTCCTTGTTGATCCAGATCCAGTTCACGCGGTGCACCGAGAACGGTGCTGCAACATAGTGACCGTCGGCGTGCATGATCTTGTCGATCTGCGGCGGCAGGTTCTTCTTCCAGTCGCCGGCAACCGAATCGATCGGCACCAGCACGCCCTGCTCGGCCCATTCCTGAATCAGCGGACCCTTGATCTGCGCTGCGCTCGGAGCATTGCCCGAGATCACTTGCGTCTTGAGTGCCGTCATGGCGGCTGCACCTGCGCCGCCTGCAACCGCGAAGTCCTTCCAGGTGTAACCCTGCTTCTGCATGTCGTCTTTCAGCACGCCGACGGCCTTCGATTCGCCGCCCGACGTCCACCAGTGCAGCACTTCGATCGACTCGGCCGCTTGCACTGCGGACACGCCACACATCAGACCTGCGGCGCACAAAGCGCCCATGATCGCGCGAAATTTCATTGCTTATCTCCTCCAGACACCTGAACAAAAAACGAATGGCCCCTGATGTCGCCAGGGTGCTGTGGTTGGTTCAAACAGGCAAAACACTGGGCGATCGAGCCTCGGGCAAGCGCATGCGCATGCATGTGCCGGCGGTCCGATGTTCGGCCGCTGGAAGCTCAGAAGATGAGTGGTTCGGGATGCAACTGACTGTCTCCTCTTTTGATTTTTGCCTGCCCGCGTCGCGCGCGGCAGACTCGAGGTGTCCTGCCACGTTAACCCTGACATTCTGGTTGCCGGCCGTGACCCGCTGGGCTCCAGGCCGATGCGCAAACGCAATGTCCATTAACATGCTGGGGACGCAGGCCGACTCGGGAAAACGCGCTTCTTGCCTGACTGCGCACGCTTTTTTCATCGAATTAGCGCTACCTCTTGATTTGGATTGTAGTTAAACTACAATTCAGTGTCAAAAAAAATTTTATCGCACTACGGTCGCCTGGGGCGGCACCTGGACATCGACGGAGACTCATGTTTACCGACTCAAGTTTTACCTTCGTTCTCTTCGGCGGGACCGGCGATCTGTCGATGCGCAAGATCCTGCCGGCACTGTATGAAGCGCACCGTGCGGGCATGCTGGCAGAAAGCGGCAAGATCGTGGCGGTGGCGCGGCATGCGGCGGATCGCGATGGCTACCTCGAGTGGGTCAACGAACACGTCAAGCCGCACGTCTGCGGCAAGGGCCTCGACGAAGCCGCATGGGCGAGCTTTCTCGAGCGTATCCAGTACATCAACATCGACCTGGGCAACGCCGAAGACTTCGTGCTGCTGCGCGAAGCGGTGAGCGGCTTGCCCGGTATCCGGGTGTTCTATCTGGCCACCGGGCCCTCCTTGTTCGTGCCGATCTGCCGGGCGCTCGCCGCCGTGGGTCTGAACACGAACTCGCGCATCGTGCTGGAAAAGCCGCTCGGCTACGATCTGAAGTCGTCCAACGCAATTAATGATGCAGTCGGTGAAATCTTCGCTGAAGAGCAGATCTACCGGATCGACCACTACCTCGGTAAAGAGCCGGTGCAGAACCTGCTCGCCCTGCGCTTCGGCAATGCGCTGTTCGAACCGCTGTGGCGCCGTGAGTGGGTCGAAAGCATCCAGATCACGATTGCCGAAGAACTCGGCGTCGAAGCGCGCGGCGACTTCTACGACAACACCGGCGCATTGCGCGACATGGTGCAGAACCATTTGCTGCAACTGCTTTCCATCGTCGCCATGGAACCGCCGCATTCGATGGATTCGGATTCGGTACGCGACGAAAAGCTGCGCGTGCTGCGGGCATTGAAACCCATCGACCCGCGCGACATCGGTAAGGTGGCCGTGCGCGGCCAGTACCATGCGGGCGGAATCCGCGGCTCTGCGGTGCCGGCCTATGCGACCGAACCGGGCGTCAAGGCGGACAGCACGACGGAAACCTTTGTCGCGCTGAAGGTGGAAATCGAAAACTGGCGTTGGTCCGGCGTGCCGTTCTTCCTGCGCACCGGCAAACGTCTGGCGGACCGCGTGGCTGAAATCGTCGTCAACTTCCGTCCGGTGCCGCACTCGGCGCTCGGACCGACGGCGTTGCGCCCGGGTTCGAACCGGCTCGTGATCCGTCTGCAGCCGAACGAAACCATCAGGCTGTATTGCCTTGCAAAACAGCCGGGCGAAGGCATGAATCTCGCCAGCGTCCACCTCGACCTCGCTTTCGACCAGTTCTTCCGCGAAGGCCAGATGGAGGCCTATCAGCGTCTGCTACTCGACGTGATCAACGGACGGCTTGCGCTGTTCGTGCGGCGCGACGAGCAGGAAGCCGCATGGCGTTGGGTCGAACCGATCCTGAACGAATGGGCCGCCAGCAACAAGCCGCCCAAGCCGTATGCAGCGGGCACGTGGGGGCCGGCGGCCTCGAGCGCGATGCTGGCGCAACACGGTACATGCTGGCTCGAAGAAGAGAACTGAGCGGCCACGGCGCGGCGTGGTCGAAAGACCGCGCGGCGCCGTGGTTGCACGTGGTACGCATCAGTCATCGATAACCTGAACGGGGTGGCGCCGTAAGGCGACGCCAATGGCGGCAGCGGGACACCACTCTCCCGCGAGCGGCCGTTGCCATGCGTTACGGCATATCCTGCAGCCCCTACAAGAAAGCAGTACGGAGGAGAAGTGATCCAGCTTCACGCTTTCGACAATCAGCGCGCCCAGTCGGACGCGCTGGCGAAAGCGGTGGGCGACGCTTTACATGCGTCGCTTACCGCTCAGGCAACCGCGTCTGCCAGCAGCGCGGGCCGTGCAACCCTTGCAGTGTCCGGCGGCACCAGTCCGCGTCCGTTCCTGCAAACGTTGTCCGCTCAACCGTTTGACTGGGCGCACATCGACGTGACCCTGGTCGACGACCGCTGGGTTGCGGAAACGGACCCGGCGAGCAACTCGCGTCTCGCTCACGAGACGCTCTTGCAGAACGCCGCGCAAGGCGCCGCGTTCTTGCCGCTGGTCGACGTCACGCAGTCGCTCGAGGCGCACATTGCCGCGCTGAACGCCGATGCGCGCCGCCGCGTGCCGGACGTGGCGGTGCTCGGCATGGGTGAAGACGGCCATACGGCGTCGATCTTCGCGGACTCGCCGGAGTGGGACTTCGCCATCACCACGCCCGAGCGGTTCGTGGCCGTTCATCCCGGCGCCGCGCCGCATGCGCGCGTGAGCTGGTCGATGTCGGCACTGAAACAGGTCGGCCATCTTTTTCTGTTGATCGCGGGACCGCGCAAGCTCGACGTGCTGAACGCCGCCGCCGCTGCGCCACAAAAAAATGCCATCTCGAAGCTGGCAAACGACAAGGGAGTGAGACTCGATGTCTACTGGTGTGAAAACTAACGCTGTCCCGGGCGCGGGCCAGCACGCCGACGGTCCGCGGCTGCTGGCCGACATCGGCGGCACCAATGCCCGTTTTGCACTGGAGACAGGGCCGGGAGAAATCGGTCAGGTGCAGGTCTATCCGTGCGCGGATTACCCTGGCGTGGCCGACGTGATCAAGAAGTATCTGAAAGACACGAAGATTGGCCGTGTGAACCATGCGGCCATTGCAATTGCGAACCCGGTCGACGGCGACCAGGTGAGCATGACGAATCACGACTGGACTTTTTCGATTGAAGCGACGCGCCGCGCGCTCGGCTTCGACACGTTGCTGGTCGTGAACGACTTCACCGCGCTGGCGATGGCGCTGCCGGGCCTGACCGACGCGCAACGCGTGCAGGTGGGCGGCGGCACCCGCCGTCCGAACAGCGTGATCGGCCTGCTCGGGCCGGGCACCGGTCTGGGCGTATCCGGCCTGATCCCCGCGGACGATCGCTGGATCGCGCTGGGCAGCGAAGGCGGTCACGCCACCTTCGCGCCTGCTGACGAACGCGAAGACCTGGTGCTGCAATACGCGCGCAAGAAGTGGTCGCACGTGTCGTTCGAGCGGGTGTCGGCGGGACCGGGCATCGAGGTGATTTACCGGGCGCTGGCAGCGCGCGACAAGAAGCGCGTGCCGGCCAGCTTCGACACGTCGGAAGTGGTCAAGCGCGCGCTCGAAGGCGAGCCGCTGGCGGCGGAATCGGTGGATGTGTTCTGCGGCATCCTGGGCACGTTCGCCGGCAACATCGCGGTGACGCTCGGCTCGCTGGGCGGCATTTACATTGGCGGCGGCGTGGTGCCGCGGCTGGGCGAGTTCTTCGAACGTTCGTCGTTCCGCAAGCGCTTCGAGGCCAAAGGCCGCTTCGAGACGTATCTGCAAAGCGTGCCGACATATGTGATCACGGCGGAGTATCCGGCGTTCCTCGGCGTCTCTGCGATTCTGGCCGAGCAGTTGTCGAACCGCGCGGGCGGCAGTTCGTCGGCGGTGTTCGAACGCATCCGTCAGATGCGTGATGCGTTGACACCGGCCGAGCGTCGCGTGGCGGATCTGGCGTTGAATCATCCGCGTTCGATCATCAACGACCCGATTGTGGACATTGCACGCAAGGCAGACGTGAGCCAGCCGACGGTGATCCGCTTTTGCCGCTCTTTGGGTTGCCAGGGGCTGTCCGACTTCAAGCTGAAGCTTGCAACGGGATTGACGGGCACGATTCCGGTGAGCCATAGCCAGGTGCATCTGGGCGACACGGCGACGGATTTCGGCGCGAAGGTGCTGGACAACACAGTGTCTGCCATTTTGCAGTTGCGTGAGCACCTGAACTTCGAGCACGTGGAGCGGGCGATCGATCTGTTGAACGGTGCGCGGCGTATCGAGTTTTATGGGCTCGGCAATTCGAACATCGTCGCACAGGATGCGCATTACAAGTTCTTCCGCTTTGGCATTCCGACGATCGCTTATGGCGATCTGTATATGCAGGCGGCGTCTGCGGCGTTGCTTGGCAAGGGCGACGTGATTGTTGCCGTGTCGAAGTCAGGGCGTGCGCCTGAACTGCTGCGCGTGCTGGATGTGGCGATGCAGGCTGGCGCGCAGGTGATTGCGATTACGTCGAGCAATACGCCGCTGGCGAAGCGGGCTACGGTCGCGCTTGAGACGGATCACATTGAGATTCGTGAGTCGCAGCTTTCCATGATCTCGCGGATCTTGCATCTGGTGATGATCGATATTCTCGCTGTGGGGGTCGCCATCCGGCGAGCCATGCCTAATGAAGAGGTTTCTGAAGCGGTCGCCAAGGTGCGTAGCGGCGCGGATGATGATGCTACCGCTGTGCTTGACTGGTTAAGTCATGGGGCGGCTTCTTCGGCTAAAGATTGAAGTTTTTTTTCTGCTGCGCAGCGCTGGGTTCTTTTGGGGCCTGGCGCTTTTTTTTGGTTTTTTTTGCCTGCGCGGCGCTTTGGGTGGTTTGCCTGCGGCGTTGGGCTTGCTTTGGTTTTGGTCTGTTGGTTTTGGTGTTTGGTTGTTTGGTTGTTTGCCTGCGGGGTTGGCTTTTCCTTGTATTTTTAGTGGTCTATTAGCTTCGGCGTTTGACTGTTTGCCTGCGGCGTTGGCCTTTCCTTGTATTCTTGTCGGTCTATTAGCTTCGCCCCTGTGCGGGGCGGCACCTGTAGTGGTCCAATGACTCTGGACGCCTCTAAAGGGGATAATTCTCCAACTGAGGTGAGAAATGAGCAGACGGAACATAACTGACGAATTCAAGGCAGAAGCGGTGCAACTGGTGGTTGCACAGGGCTACTCGTTCGCGAA
>NZ_DASXHA010000172.1:0-81177 GCF_036488795.1 Paraburkholderia sp. | reverse complement strand
CGCGGTTTTCGATGTCCTGAGCAAGCAGTTCGAGCGTGCCGTTGCGGTCCGTCGCGCCGATCAGTGCGGCGGCTCCGACGTTCTGTATGGTCTGCGTGGCATTGAGCGAGACGCTGCCACCCACGATCGCACCCGTGTTTTCAAGGGTATTCGAGTGCGTCGTGAGCGTGCCGCCCGCCACCATCACGCCGCTGCTGGTGATATCCCCCGCGTGGATGCCGAGGTTGTTCACCGCTTCGAGCGTTGCGCTGTTGCTGAGCGTGCCCGGTACCGTAAAGGTGAGATCGTGACCCGCGGCGAACTGCCAGTCACGGGTGAGCGCGAAGTCGCCCTGCACGCTGAGCGCGACATCATTGGCCGCGCTGTATGTGCCGCCGCCCGTGAGCGCCGCGGCATTGACGGACAGGTTATGGGTCGCGCCAATCTGCCCGTTCGTGTTCGTCAACGCGCCCGTCGTCGTGATCGCGATATCGCCGTTCGAGCCGCTCAGGTTGCCACTCAGGTTGCCGATCTGGCCGCCGCTGTTGTCGACGCTATCGGCCTGCACGGTGACGTTCGCGCCGCTGATCTGGCCGCCCGCCTGGCCGCCCGTCTGGCCGTTGAGCGTATTGACGAGCGCCGGGGTGTCGACGGTGACATGGCCATTACCCGTCATCACGCCGCCCGTGTTCACGGTCTGGCGGCCGCCGTGTACGGTCGTCTCGCCCGTGCCGAGATTGCCGGCAAGACCGTTCGTGTTGTCGATGACCCCGGCCTGAATGCCGAGCGTGCTCGCGTCGTCCGCGGCCCCCGTGCCCGACTGGATCTGTCCGTGCGTGTTCGTCAGCGTGCCGCCGCTCTCGAACGACAGGGACGACAGCGAGCGAACGGCGCCCTGCGTGTTGTCCACGTCGCCCGAGACGCTGGCCACGAGATTGCCCTGCGCGGCGAGCACACCGTTCGCGTTGTTCAGGCTGCCGGCCCGCGCGGCGATCTGGCCTGCCGTGATGATCTGGCCGCCGACGTTCGAGAAGGAACCCGCGCCGTTGCCCGGTGCAATCGTCAGCGTGCCCGTTCCGGCGTCGAGGATCGTGCCGCCGTCATTGATGAGCGAAGCTGGGACCAGCGTCAGGTCGGTGCTGTTGGTCTGGAAGGTGCCGTGGGCATTGTCGAACGCGCCGCTGACATTGAAGCCCATCGACGACACGCCATACTGCGTGATCGTGCCGCCGTGGTTCAGCAGATCCGTCGCACTCAGCGCGAGCTGGTTCGCCTCGATGTCGCCGCCGCGATTGTCGAGCGTCGTGGCGGTCGTCACCGTGAGGTTCGGCGCGACCATCGAACCACCGTTATTCGTTAGCGACCCGGTATGGATCGTTTCGTTCGCGCCCGCGCCGATCTGGCCGCCGTTGTTGTTCAGCGTGCCGCTGGCAACGCTCAGGTCCGTATTCGAAAGCAGCCTGCCGTCGGTGTTGTCCAGCGCGCCGCCGACCGTTGCCGCGAGACCGTTCTGACCGGTGAGCGAGCCCGCCGTGTTGTTGAGCGTCCCGGTCCGGATCGCGCTCTGGCCGTTGCTGGCAATCGTGCCCGCGACGTTGGACACTGTGCCCGCGCCGTTACCCGCGTCAATCGTCAGTACGCCTTTACCGGCGTGGATGAGGGTGCCGCCGTCGTTGTCAAGTGTGGCCGGTGCAAGCGTCAGGTCGGTGCTGTTGCTCTGGAATGTGCCGTTTGAATTGTCGAGCGTGCCGGTTACGTCGAGTGTCGTTGCGCCGGCGCCAGTCTGCGTGATGGTGCCGCCGTGGTTGATGAGGTTCGTCGCATGCAGCGCGAGCCGGTTGGCGCCGAAGTTGCCGTGGCTGTTGTCGAAGGTCGCCGCGGAGAGCGTTGCAAGCTGACCGGCCGTGATGGCGTTCGCGTTCGTCAGCACCGAACCTGCAGACAGGGTGACATTGCTGTTCGCCGCCAGCGTGCCGCTGTTGAACAGCGTCTGCACCGCCGTCGCTATCAGGCTCTGGACTGCAGTGAGGGAACCGGCGTTCGCGATCTGGCCGGCCTGCACGGTCACATTGCCGTTGCCTCCGATGGCGCCAGCCCCGGTGTCACCTGCGCCGTTATTCAGCAGACCGCGCATCACCAGAGTCAGGCCATCCGCCCCCAGCGCCGCAACGCGACCGCCCGTGTTATCGAGCGATCCGGCATTGGCGGACAGGCCGCTCGCCGCCTGCAGCGTGCCTCCCGAGTTCGACAAGTCACCTGTTACCGCCACGTTGAGCGTACTGCCCGAAACAATCTGCCCGTTGCGACTGGACAGCGCGCCCGCCGTGACAGTCTGCGCACCGCCCGAGGACAGCACTCCGCCATCGTTCGTCAGTGTCCCGGCGGCGCGCGTGTCCAGCGTGCCGCCGGCCGTGGCCGTTGCGCCCGACAGGTTCAGATCGCCGCTGTTTGCCGTGAGCCGTAGCGAGCCATTGACAGACGTGCTGCTTCCGGCAAGGTTGAGCGTCGCGCCATTGAGCGCCGCGTTGCCGCCCGCCGCATTGCGCCCGGTCGCGGTCAGTGCGCCGCTCGCTGTCACCGACAGGTCACCGGACTGCGCCAGACTGCCGTCGCCGTTCACACCCGCGCCGAGCGTGCCGGTCGATGCCACGCTGCCCGCATTGACGCTCGTGTCCTGCTGCGCGGCCAGCACACCGCTGTTCGTGAGCGCGCCGGACGTGCCCACTGCGACATTCTGCTGCGCGTAGGTGGTCCCGCTGTTGTCGATACCGTCACGCGCAGCGAGACTCATATTGCCGCTCGCATTCGTCCGTCCAGCGAGGATGAGCTTGCCCTGCGTGGTCAGCGTCAGGTCACCCGACTGGGCGGCCAGCACGCCTTTGGTGGACACCCCCACACCGTTCTCCGTGCCGACCAGCACGATACGGTTCGCATACATGCCGCCAAGCTGGCTGACGTCAATGGAAACATATGGCGCGGCACCGTCACCCGAGATGGCTGTCGTATTGAGCGTGTCATGACTGATGCTGTTCGCGCCCGTCACGACATTCAGGTTCTTCGCGTAGATCGCGGCGTTCGCCTGCAGCGCACGGGAAAGCAGATCAACCTGCCCGGTACCGCCTGCATCGAGCCCTGCGCCCTGGATGCTGATGTTGCCGCCCGTCACGTCAAAGCTTGCGAGGGAGCCGTCTGGCGCGAAGTTCGGCGTCCCCGTGGTCAGGATGGCCCGCGACGTATTGATAAACCCGCCGCCATTGACCGAAATGCCCGAGCCGTTCGCGATCACGACCTCGGCCCGCTGCCCCGCGACTTCCAGATGCCCGTTGATCTGGCTCGCTGCGCTGCTGTTGACCTGGTTGACGATGACGCGCGCCGACTGGCCGGCACCGAAGTTCGGATTGCCGTTGATCATGCCCGCCTGCTGCGTCTGCACGATGACCGGCGAGTTGTTCAGGATCGCGCCCTTCTGCGGCACGTCGAACTGGCCGTAGGTGTTCATCGACACGCCAGCGCCAGATGGCCGGTTGATGTTGACCTGGTCGATCCCGTTCTGCGTCTGCACGACTGAGGGCGCGTGCACACCGCCCGGTACGATCTGCGCGAACGTCAACGAGTGCAGCACGCCGAGCAACGCAGGCGCGGCAAACGCGATGGGACGCACCAAAAAAATCGCACCCGGCGGTTTTCTGCCGCATACCGCGGTCTGTCCTGCGTCCTTGCCCGATGCCGCGGCGGTTTCCTCGACCGCGCCAAGCATTCCTCTCAGTCGGCTGTACACCAGCCTGTATGTCTTCCGGTTCATTATTTTGTTTCGTATTACGGATTATTAACCGGCCGTAAACTAACGGATGACACCGGGCAAAATGTCAAGATTTGCAATGCTGCAACGTTCGCGTCAGATCGGTTTGAACCTCTCGTGCGTTGCGGGGAGCGCCGTCAGAAAATCCCGCGCATTGCGGATGAGCTGAAACTGGTGGCGCCGCCCGACAAGCCCATCGTCTTCGAGAACCTGCTCGCACCAGTCCTGATAACCGGCAGGCAGCAGGCTGCTCGACGTCCAGGTATTCAACGGGGTTCGCTTCACCGTACGGACAACCGGACGCCGGAAGCCGGGTGCCCACAACCAGACGGTTGAATTCGGGTGGCACAGATGTTTGTGAACGTCGTGCGGCGCGTCGCGGGATGTAGTTATCCCCAGAATTTGTCCATAAGGTTGTGGACAACCCAGATGCACCCTCCTCAAGTACCTGATATGCAACGCTTATCCGCATGCGTCTTCACAGCGTGCAGATCACCCTTCTCCCGCCGAAAACCCCACATACTCGAACGCAGCATCCTCATCCCCTTCGACATGAACGCCCAGCGCCCCCACCGACGCGAGCACGTCAACCGTCGCGCGTCGCCTGGACGCGTAGCGCCATCCCCGTTGCTGCGCCTTCGGCAGCGCCGGTGCGCTTCGAATTCCCCGTAGCACCGCCAACAAATCCTCGCGGCGCGGCGAAAAAACCGTAAAGCCTTCATTGGATACAGCCGCCGTATCGATCCCAAGCTGCTCACACAGCAACTGTTTAGCCGGCACATCCTGCACATCCGTCTCGCGCGATTGCCGAATCAGCGCCGCGGTGGTCGCATCCACCAGGGTGCCCCCGCGCATCAGCGGCGGCAAACCCGGCTTCCACGCCTCAGGCGGGCAGCTCTTGTCCCGTGGCGACAACTCGACAAACGGACTGATCTCAGCCGGATAGATACGGCAAACCAGCGGCCGCTCGTCGTAAATGCCGCAGCGCATATCCGGCTGCAGGTTCGGACACGGACTGGCAAACGCACCCGTCAGGATCACGACGATTCGCGTTGGCAAGCTGCCGCTCATCACCGCGAACGAGCGGCGCCGCTTATGCAGAGCCTGCTGGTTGTCGGCGGCGGGCTCTTCCGGCCACGGCAGCGCCTCGCACAATATCTGTACGTCATGGCCGCGCCCGAGCCACGCCAGCGCCTCGCTCACGGTCAACGGCACCCGCAATCCATGACAACACTTCCCGCACATCGTGCAGTCGAAATCCAGATCCCTGCTTATGTTCATGCTCATTCAGCCGCGCCGCGCTCCGGTTATCCAGCTTCGTGCCTGGCAACCGGACGGGCGAGCCGAACGGTTGCGCCAGGCACAAGCAGTTCGGCTTAGTCGGTATCAAACGGCGGTTCTTACAGGTGAGCAGAAAATATTTTTCAGGGCTAGAATCGCGGCGTGCCACACGGCAATGCAGAACGCCATGACCTTCGGCTTCGATCACCCTCCCACTCACGCCCTGGCGCCCAGCGAATAACGTCGGCAATGCTCCAGATACCCGGCTTCGTGACCGCTCACCAGTTCGACGATGCTCTTCCACAGCCAGGGCGGCGCGTCGAGCGTCTTGCTGCGGCTGCGTCGCAGCGCGGCAAGCCACGCCTTGCGTTCGGCGTCATCCATTTGACGCGCGTGTGCCTTGCCCACGACCAGCGCCAGAAACCGCGCCGCGCGCATCGCTTCGTCGCGCGTCAGCTGTTCGATGGTCAGTTTCATGTCCTGCGGCAACAGTTCGCGGATCACCACCGGCCGCTGCTCGAGACGCGCGGCGCGCATCCGTTCGCCGAGAAACGGCGCGAGATGTCGCGCGCCTTCGACCACCCGCAGCGCGTTGTCGCGTGGCATGCGCGCGCCCGCATAACGCGGCGCGGCGGCCTGGGCGGCCTCCTTGATGTCGATCAGGCACAGGTCGTCGCCGTCCAGCGCGGCACCGTCCACGTCGAGCAATACCGCGTAACGCAGACGTCCGAGCGAACTGCAGCCTTTGACCCAATACGCCGCGTCGAGCACCGAGACTTGCGCCGCCTCATCCTCCGAGCGCAACGCCGTCGCCAGGCGCGCCACGGTGCGCTTTTCGAACAGCGCCTCGATCTCGCGCCGCTCGCTTTTCGACAACGGCCAGAACCGGCTGCCGAGCGGAATCTGCGGCTCGACATCCTCAATGCGCTCTTCCGCCAGATGCTGCCAGGAGCGCCGCACCGCTTCCTTCATGACGACGCGCACCGCTTCCGGTTTCTCAGCCTGAATGTCGGTGTGATCCGAGTCGTCGTCGAAGGCGCGCTCGTAGCCGTCGGCGAGCGCCTCCATCATGTGAACCGTGGTGACGCCCGGCAAATCCGAGCCGCGCGCGGCCGTGGCCAGAGATAAGCCAAGCCGGATCAGATCGTGTGCCGGATTGCCGATCACCGTCTGATCCAGATCGCGAATCTGGATTTCCACGCGGCCTTGCGCATTCGCAACCGGTCCGATATTGCCGGCATGACAGTCGCCGCAGATCCAGATGGCAGGGCCTTCTGGCAACGCATGGCCCTCGATGCCGTCGAGCCATTCGTAGAACTTGCCGGTATTGCCTCGCACATAGGCATGCGCCGAGCGCGCCATCCTGGCATTGCGGCGGGTGATCAGCAGATCCTGCCGGTCGCCGGGTTTGGGAAAACCCCGCTTTCGATCACCCTTAAGGGTGGCGTTCTTCTTGGGCATGATGGCGTCCAGTGGGCGTTGAAACCCGTTCTGGCAAGCAGCCGCCATGCCCGCCCCGCCCGCACGCTCGAGCGTGCGCTGAATCTGACACGCAGTCTTCGAACACGGATACACCAACCTCATGGTCAGGAACGCGGATTGCTACCGCAATACCAATGCCATACCCTCAATGCGGAGCCCCAAGCCTTGCCACCTCCCGTTTTCTGCAGCAGGCCGACAGGTTCATACCAGAACGACCGAGCGTCCATTGATCTGAACGACGGCACCGGCCTACGTTCACGGTCGCGCCGCTCATCCATGGGTCGTTGTGGCCTACAATTATTTGCTGTCCTCTAGCATTCGCTTTGCCGCGCACACGCTCACGACATGTCGGTACGTCGTGCCGCACCGGCAGTGCTGATCGACATGACATCTGTGGAGCGGGACAATGCCATTCACGGCTGAAGACCACGGTTGCCCCGGCTGGAAAGGGGAAATGGCCCAGCGCATCCGGGCATTCGACTGGACGGTCACCGAACTCGGCGCCATCGAAAGCTGGCCGCAAAGTCTGGTGGCCGCGGTGCAGTTCGTGCTGGGCTCGCCGGTGCCGCTGGTGATGCTATGGGGCCCGCAGGGTTACATGATCTACAACGACGCCTATGCGGTTTTCGCGGGCGGCCGCCATCCTTATCTCCTCGGCAGTCCGGTGGAACTGGGCTGGCCCGAAGTGGCCTCGTTCAACCGTCATGTCATGGATACGTGCCTCGCCGGAGGCACCCTGTCGTATCGTGACAAGGAGCTCGTGCTGCTGCGCAACGGCAAGCCCGAAGACGTGTGGATGGACCTGTACTACAGTCCGGTTGCAGACGACCGCGGCGCGCCGGCAGGCGTGATCGCCATCGTCGTGGAAACCACTGGGCGTGTGCTCACCGAGCGCTGGCGCCAGCACGCGGAATCCGCGTTACGCGAAACCAACGAGCGCCTGCAACTGGCGCTCAACACCGGCGCGGTGCTCGGTACCTGGGTGTGGGACATCAAGGCGGACACGTTGACTGGCGACGAACGTTTTGCCCGCACCTTTGCCGTTTCGGCGGAACAGGCGAGCCGTGGCGTATCGCGCGCAGTGGCAGCGCAGGCCATTCATCCCGACGACATCGCCCAGGCCGAGCGCCTGACGCGCGAAGCCACCCGAACCGGCAAGCCCTATCGGGCGGAATACCGGATTCGCCGTGCCGACGGCGGCTACATCTGGGTGCAGGCAAACGGCCAGTGCGAGTTCGACGCGGACGGCACGCCCTATCGCTTTCCCGGCGTGCTGATCGACATTCATGAACGCAAGATTGCCGAGCAGGCGTTGCTGCATCTGACCGAAACGCTGGAGCAGCGCGTCACGGACGCGGTTGCCGCGCGAGCGCTCGCCGAAGAGCAACTGCGGCAGGCACAGAAAATGGAAGCGATCGGCAGCCTGACCGGCGGTGTCGCTCACGACTTCAACAACGTGCTGCAAGTGATCAACGGCAATCTGCAGATGCTCGCCGCCGAAGCCGAGCATCATCCGACCGCGCAGCGCCGGATCGCCGCCGCAACCCAGGCCGTGCGGCGAGGTGCCCGACTGGCCGCGCATCTGCTCGCTTTTGCGCGCCGCCAGCCGCTCTCTCCTGCGGTGATCAATCCACGGCGCCTGTTGAACGGCATGAGCGAAATGCTGCGGCGTGCGCTGGGCGAAACGATCCATGTCGAGATCGCCCTCGCGGGTGATCTGTGGAACATCCTGGCCGATCGCAACCAGCTCGAAAACGCCCTGCTGAACCTGTCGATCAACGGCCGCGACGCGATGCGCGGCGAAGGCACATTGACCATCGGCGCACTCAACGCCGTGCTGGAACACGCGCATGGTCACGATCCGGCGGAGTTGCCGCCTGGCGAATACGTGCTGTTCACCGTCTCGGACACGGGCGTCGGCATGCCACGCGAGGTGCTCGAACACGCCTTCGAGCCGTTTTTCACCACCAAACCCAATGGCCACGGCACGGGCCTGGGTCTCAGCATGGTGTTCGGCTTCGTCAAACAGAGCGGCGGACATACGCTGATCGACAGCGCGCCGGGCTGCGGCACGACAGTACAGCTGTATTTCCCGCGTTGCCGCGAAGCGGAAACCGCTGAACCGGTCGATCGCGACATGGCGCCCACCGGCGGCGGCGAGACGATTCTCGTTGTTGAAGACGATGCGGATGTGCGGCTCACCGCTGTCGAGATGCTGATGCAACTCGGCTACAAGGTATTGACGGCATCGGACGGCGACACTGCGCTGGAATTTTTCGGCAGCGACGTGCACATCGATCTGTTGTTTACCGACGTGGTGATGCCCGGCGCGGTCAAGAGCGTCGAGCTGGCGCGCCGCGCCGCGCTGCGTTTGCCGCCCATTCCGGTGCTTTTTACGTCCGGCTATACACGTGACGAAATCTTCCACCACGGCAAGCTCGATCCGGGCGTGACCCTGCTTGGCAAACCCTATCGCCGTGACGACCTGGCGCATACCGTACGCAGCGTGATGCATGCTCACCGCAAGACGCACGCGCCCGACAGCACGCCGGCGCTGCGCTGCGAACCTGCACGGCACGCCGTTGTACCGCCGGCTCATGTCCTGCTGGTGGAGGATGACGTGGCCTCGCGTGAGGCAATGTGCGAACTGCTCGCAACGTTTGGACTCCGATGCACCGCAGTCGGTAGCGCTGAAGAAGCGTTGCAGCACGTTCCAGCCACTCGCTTCGATATTCTGCTCAGCGACGTGACCTTGCCCGGTCTCTCCGGCGATCAACTGGCGCGCGCACTGCGCGTCCTCCAGCCGGACCTTCGCGTGCTGCTGATATCCGGCTATGGCGAGCATGCGGACATCGGTGAAGCAATCCCTGGTGCCCGCTTGCTGCCGAAACCGTGCGATATCGCCACTTTGCGACGCGAACTGGCGAGCTGGGTCGAGGACGCCGAACCAGCATCGTAAAGCCCTAGCGCCGGACACTGGGTTCGTGACAGCCCGCTACACCTTCAATTGCGAATCCCTTTCGAAAGCTGGCCAAAATTTTTTTTCCTGGCCGGGAATAAAACAGCAACAAAACATAAAGGAATACACACTTCTTCAATATCAAGGAGCACAGCTGCAGCGAGTCACACCAATAGTCGACTTTCACGGACTTCCTGGCGATTATCAAACCCAGAGAACTGGCATACGCGTCAGCTTCCAGTTCCCCCTATCACCTCTCGGGCCGCAGAGGTGCATCCTCGTCTGGAGTCACGATGTACGCAGAAAGTATCGACAAATTCGCGAAGGTAGGTGCTCACAAAGCGTCGTCTGCGCTGCACTCGCCGCTGTCTTTTCTGATTGGTTCGGCAATGGCGGGCGCCTATATCGGGTTCGGCGACATCCTCATGTTTTCGGTTGGCGCACATGTCGATCCTGCCTATGTGCACCTCGTGATGGGGGCCGTATTTGCATGCGCCCTTACGATAGTCGTATTCGCCGGATCCGACCTGTTCACGGGAACAGCAATGTACATGCCGCTTGCCGTGTTGAAGGGAGAAGCGGGCATCGGCAGCATGTTGATGGTGTGGGTGACATGCTGGATCGGAAATCTCATAGGTGCGACGGTTCTAGCGGCCATTTTGCACGCGGCGGGCGGCGGGGTTCCGTTGACTGACGGTTCAGATGTTTTCTTTAAGGCCGTGCAAGCAAAGATGACTGCGCCGGGTCTGCCTCTGTTCGCCAGGGGTCTTCTTTGCAACTGGCTGGTTTGCCTCGCGATCTGGATGGCCGCACGTACGACGAACGACGCAGCCAGGCTGGGGTTGATCTTCTGGCCGATTTTCGCGTTTGTCGCGAGCGGCTTCGAGCATAGTGTGGCGAACATGTTTGCGTTCGCGCTTGCATTGATGGCCGATCACCCCGTCTCGATCACGCTTGCCGGGGCTATCCACAATGAGATCTTCGTGACCACGGGCAATCTGGCCGGCGGGGCTATCTTCATGGGCCTCGGCTACTGGCTACAGCAAGATGGTCTCGGCCATCCGTCCCAAGCTCGCGTACCTGCCTCCGAGCGCGCTTGAAGCGCCATCACTCCATTAGAGACGGCACATGGCGGCGGATCGACACACGCGCACGCAAACCTTGCGCGCTTCACTGTTGAGCGGAACCATCTTCCTGCTAAGCGTGATGAATGCACGGGCAGGTGATGCATCGACAGGAATGGAGATTGCGAAACATGGCACATCTGCAGGTGCTCCAGCCTGCGTCGGCTGTCATGGTGTCAGCGGCGAAGGCAATGTATCAGCGGGCTTTCCAAGGCTCGCAGGCTTGAGCGCTGCGTATCTGTCGGAACAGATGGCCGCCTTCGCTTCAGGTGAGCGTCAAAGCCCAATCATGAGTCCGATCGCGAAGACACTTACGCTTGAAGAGCGCGTGGCCCTCGTGAACTATCTCAGCAATTTGCGGACTTCGGCGGCCGCTAAACCGGAGGCTGGTGCTTCGGTCACGTCCGCGCAAACCGGTGCATGGATCGCCACGCGCGGACGCTGGGATACGGGGCTGCCCGCCTGCGCCCAATGTCACGGCCCGCGTGGCGCGGGTGTCGGCGCATCGTTTCCGCCGCTCGCGGGGCAGCCGGCTTCCTATCTCGCTCGCCAGCTCCACAACTGGAAGAACGGAACAAGGCCTCCTGGTCCAATGGCGCTGATGCAGGTTGTAGCAAGCAAACTTTCGGATGCGGATATCGTCGCTGTCGCCGGCTACTACGGAGCACAGACCGGCGTTCCCACCGGCGATCCGAACGGAAGTCATCCATGAGACCCCGCTCCATTATTTTGTGCGCAGCCCTTGGAGCGAGCCTCATCCTCACCCTCTCTCTCGCTCACACGCCAGAGACGCAGTTCGAGGCGACCCCTCCTGATCAGGCTGGCAAAGCGCCCGGTCCGGTCCCGGCGCGATCCTTTGCACCACCACCCGAGGCCGCGATGCCTACCGGCGAGTTCGGCAAGTCCGTCAAACTAGGCGAGGAGATTTTCATGCATACGCGGGAGTTTGCCGGCAAGTATGTCGGCAATTCTCTCAACTGCGCGAGCTGTCACCTTGACGCCGGGCGCAGGCCCGATTCCAGCCCGCTTTGGGCCGCTTACGTCTCATACCCTGCGTATCGAAGCAAGGATGGTCACGTCAACTCTTTCGCTGAGCGCATGCAAGGATGCTTCCGGTACAGCATGAATGGCAAGGCGCCCCCGTTAGGCGATCCGGTGTTGGTCGCGCTCGAAGCGTACTCATTCTGGCTTGCCAAGGGTGCACCGGTCGGCGAGAAGATGCCGGGACGCGGTTATCCCAAACTGCCCGCGCCTGTTTTGATGGCCGACTACAAGCGCGGCAGCGAGGTGTTCGCCCAGCATTGTGCGCTATGCCACGGCTCAGACGGCCAAGGGCAGTCAAGCGACGGAGAGACCGTTTTTCCTCCGCTGTGGGGGCCACGTTCGTTCAATTGGGGCGCGGGTATGCACGAAATCCAGAACGCAGCGGGTTTCATCAAGGCCAACATGCCGCTTGCATTGGGCGGCTCGCTTACCGACCAGCAGGCGTGGGACGTAGCGATGTTTATGGACAGCCAGGAACGGCCCCAGGATCCTCGTTTCAACGGATCAGTAGAAACCACTCGCACCCGATACCACGACTCGCCCTACTCGATGTACGGCAAAACGGTGAATGGTCACGTGCTCGGAAGCCCTTGACGTTGCGGCTCCTGAATTTCGCCAAGGGAGCCTGGCAAAATGATGGCCGTCTGCGCGATATGCCGGCGACGGCGTGCCTCGGCGGTCACCTTACCGAACAAAGCCTTTTTCAGTTCGCCTGGGTCGATCCGGAGTCAGCTGCGCCTGTTGAGACAAATCGGTATCCGACGCGGTGAATTGCTTCGATCATGCAATCGCATCGACCCGGTCGAAGTGACGCGCGAAGCCGCGCCACATAGGTGTAAACCGTCCGCTCACCAAAGAAAATGCGTCCACCCCACACTTCCTCTTGCAATTGATTCTGAGTGAAAATCCGCTCGGGATGGGTCATCAAAAAGTAAAGCAGGCGCAATTCTGTTGGTCCGACAGACAGCATGGTTCGTACACCTGCTCTTTCGACATAGACCCTCCGCGTTGCCGGATCCAACGTCAGGCCGCCCAGACTCACCGCTTTGTCGGTCAGCCGCGGGATTTGCCGCTGCCGCCGCACCGCAATCACAGCGGCAACTATCTCGTCATAGCGTTGCGTGTGTGTGACATGGCCATCCACATTCATCACCAGATCGTCGTCGCGTCGCCTGTCTTTGCGCGCACCCAGCATGACGATCGGAATATGTTTTGTCGCAGGATTGGACCGCAGCTGATTTGCAACCGACGCCCCGGATTGATTGGCCAGCAGCCAGTTCAATAGAACCACGTCAGGCAATACGGTGGCCAACAGTTGCCACGCCCGCACAGAGTCTAAAGCCACTAGCGTGCATAGCCCCGCTTTCCTTAGATTTTCACTAATCGATTGCGCAATGTCTTGTGAGCTTTCGATAATCAGGACGTTGTTGAGCAGTTCGCCTTGTACCAGTGCATTCCTCGTCCCGCCCTGACGATGCAGCGCATCACTCATATGTCATCCTGTTTCGCAAAGATCTTCGGCTCGACCTTCCGCGCCGCTCACAATTCGCGAGTGTTGTCTTCATCAGAGATCTGTTGAAGACGGCAAGGGTCACTGCTGTCGACGTGTAGTGCATGTGTCTACTGCACAGAACAGCCAGCGCTTCTGGTTTATTCCAAAGAAACGCCGGCTTGTCGAAGTCTGGTTTTGGCCAGTTCCACGAAGGCAAGGTAGTGGCGTAGCGATGCGCCCGTACGGAAAGTGTGGCGGGCAACACGGACGCATGAATACGCCGGAACCTGAACGAAATCGTGTTTGGGGGCAGAATGGATCTTCTGGACGCCGTTGAGTTCAAGCCCAACGCCTGGCGTCACTGTTCCGGAGAACACGATGGCAACCCAACAAGCAATCCAGGTCGTGCTCGCATCGCGTCCCGCGACCCCGCGTGCAAGCCTTGAGAATTTTCGCGTCGAGACCGTTTCGATGCCCGTCCCCAGTGCCGGCCAGGTGTTGGTGCGCATCGATACGCTGTCACTCGACCCCTACATGCGCGGGCGCATGAACGACAGCAAGTCGTATGCAAAGCCAGCGGAGATCGGCCAGCCGATGCCCGGCGAAAGCGTGGCCACCGTACTCGAATCCAGTTCACCGGAATTCGTGCCCGGCGACATCGTGCTCGTGCAGGCCGGCTGGCGTTCGCACGCAGCGCTGGATGCGAAAGGCTTGAAGAAGCTGGCTGTGGAGGGCTTTAATGCCTCCGCTTATCTCGGCGTGCTTGGCATGCCGGGCTTTACCGCCTGGTCCGGACTCGAAGTGATCGGCAAGCCGAAAGCGGGCGAAACGCTGGTCGTAGGTGCGGCGACCGGACCGGTGGGGTCGCTCGTCGGGCAACTCGCGAAGCACAAGGGTCTGCGCGCGGTGGGCATTGCGGGTGGCGAGAAGAAGTGTGCGTACCTGCTCGATGAACTGGGCTTTGACGCCGCGATCGATCATCGCTTGCCCAACTTCGCTGATGAACTTCGGAGTGCCTGCCCTGACGGAATCGACGTGTACTTTGAGAACATTGGCGACGCGGTCTGGAATGCGGTCGTGCCTTTGCTCAACCAGTATGCGCGCGTACCCGTTTGCGGCCTGATGGCGCAACTGTCGGGCAAGCTATCGCACGATACGTCGAAGGATTATCTCGCTCAGACCATGCGCGCCGTGCTCACACGCAGTCTGCAGATTCGCGGCTTTATCAACTACGAGTTTACCGAGCAGTACTTCGATGCGTTCATTCGCGAGGTCAGCGCCTTGCTGCGCGAAGGAAAGATCAAGCATATCGAAGACGTGACCGTGGGACTGGAAAATGCCCCGCAGGCGTTTCTCGACATGCTCGACGGACGCAACTTTGGTAAGGTGCTGGTTCAGGTGAGTGCTTAACGCGTGATGCTTGATGCTTATTGACTAATGCTTGATAGGTCTTGAAAGGGAAACGCATGGGACGGATTCTGGCCATCGGCGGGGGCGGATTTGCTATGGGCGAACATGCTTCACCCATCGACGCCTATTTGCGCAAACTGATTCAGACAGACAAGCCGCGCATCTGTCTGCTTGCCACACCTGTCGGTGACCATCCGCCTCTCGTTGCGGACTTTCATCGCGTCTACGGTGAACTCGGCTTCGAAACGTCGTACCTGGCTTGCTTCTATCCTGGCGGAGCAAACGCGGTTGATCCGCGCGAATGCAAAACGCATCTGCTGGAGCAGGACGCAATCTTTGTCAGCGGCGGCAATGCGAAGAGCGCCATGGCCTTATGGCGACAATTCGGTATCGATGCGATATTGAAGCAGGCCTGGGAAAAGGGCGTGCTGCTCGCCGGCATGAGCGCGGGTGCCATCTGCTGGTTCGAGCATCACGTGCCGCCGCCGGACGATCACGACACGCCGCCAGACGACTATCTGGGACTCCTGCATGACACCTGCGAGGTTCACTACCGCGGCGAAGATCGCAAAGCCGGGGTCATCGAAACCATGAACCGGCATGGCCTGGCGTCGGTCACGGCAATCGCCGACTATGCTGCGGTACTTTACGACGGCTCTGCCATCAATGAGGTCTTGTCATGGAAGGCGGGTTCGACGGCATACCGGTTTGAGCGCGTCGGAGAAGAAATCGTCGCGCACGCTCTGTCTGTGAACGTGATCGGCTCAGTGGCGTCGCCGCGGGAACGACAGTCGGTTAGCCTCGACCCCGTGCTCCTTGGCGCTTACGTGGGCCAATATACCCTGGCGATTCCGCGGCTAATGACCGTCACGCTCGAAGAGGGCCGTTTGTTCACGCAGTTGAGCGGTCAGCAAAAGATCGAGATTTACCCGGAAAACGAGCGCAATTTCTTCCTGAAGGTTGTCGATGCCCAACTCTCGTTCGAGAAAGACAGCAATGGCAAGGTCACCGCACTGACGCTGCATCAGAACGGCCGCGATATCCCCGGCGTGAAGATCGTCGGCGACCCGCCCCGCTGACACGCCTCGCGGCCACCCCCTCCTCTGCCGGAAGCTGCGCATAGGCAAGGTAGAATCGTGCGGCGTCACGACGCCTTAGGTTATGACCGCTGGTCTAATCCGAAACCTTAAGCAACGTGACGTGGCGACGCCAGCTCGCCCGTCTCCCCCGACACTGCAAAATACGGCCACCTGTTAGCCCTGTCTGGTCGCATCCCCGAAAAACTTCATTACCTGAACCGATGCCGAATCAAACCCTGCTCCAACTTCTCAACGCGCGCGTCCAGCACGCCCTCACCGCAGCGGGCTGTGCAGATGCCAGCGCCAACGTTCAGCCCTCCGGGCGCCCCGAGCACGGCGACTATCAGGCCAATGGCGTGATGGCTGCGGCAAAGGCGCGCAACATGAATCCGCGCGCGCTGGCTCAAACGGTGGTCGAGAAGCTGGATCTTGCGGGCATGGTGAGTCATGTCGAGATCGCGGGGCCAGGCTTCATCAACATGACCGTAGCCCCAGGGTACCTCGCGCAGTGGATGTCGGGCGCCCTGCACGACGATCACCTGGCGGTTCCACGTGTGGACGGCGCATCGGCGCAGTGTGTGGTGATCGATTATTCGTCGCCGAATCTCGCCAAGGAAATGCATGTGGGGCATCTGCGTTCAACGGTGATTGGCGATGCCCTGGCCCGCGTGTTGCGTTTCGTCGGACACAAGGTGATTGCGCAAAATCACGTCGGCGATTGGGGCACGCAGTTCGGTATGTTGACCGCTTCCATGGACGACGTGGCGCACGACGAAGCATCGGAAATGGCACTCGCGGATCTTGAAGTCTTCTATCGGAAGGCGAAGCAGCGCTTCGATGAAGACCCCGCCTTCGCCACTCGCGCGCGCGACTACGTCGTCAGGCTGCAGGGCGGCGATCCCCGCGTCGGTGAACTCTGGCGGCGCTTTCTGGACATCTCCATGCACCACTGCGAAGCAATTTATCGCACGCTCGGTGTGGAGTTGACGCTCGCCGACGTGCGCGGAGAAAGCGCCTATAACGACGACTTGCCGGTGGTCGTCGCCGATCTGCAGACACGTGGCCTCGCCGTGACGAGCGACGGCGCGCAAGTGGTGTTCCTTGACGAGTTCAAGAGCAAGGACGGCGAACCGGCAGCCTATATCGTGCAGAAGCAGGATGGCGGCTACCTCTACTCCACTACGGATCTTGCCGCGATTCGCTACCGCGCGGGCACGCTGAAGGCCGACCGCATGCTGTATGTCGTCGACGCGCGCCAGAAGCTGCATTTCCAGCAACTGTTTTCCGTGGCTCGCCAGGCTAACTATGTCCCGTCGAAAACGCAGCTCGAACATGTCGGTTTCGGCGTGGTGCTGGGCGACGACGGCAAGCCGTTCAAGACCCGTAGCGGCGACACCGTCAAGCTCGCCGAACTGCTGGACGAAGCCACGCAACGGGCTTTTAACCTCGTCACCGAAAAGAGCCCGGAATTGCCCGAGACCGAGCGGCGTGCAGTGGCTCGCGTCGTGGGCACGGGCGCGATCAAGTACTTCGATCTGGCCAAAAACAGGAGCACGGATTACGTCTTCGATTGGGCCAGCATGCTGTCCTTCGAAGGCAACACGGCTCCCTACCTGCAGTATGCCTACACGCGGATCCAGAGCGTGTTGCGGCGCGCCGGCGAATGGGACGCCAAGGCTGTAGCAGGTCTTGGCGAGCCGGCCGAGCGGCAGCTCGCGCTACAACTGGCGCGCTTTGCCGACGCTGTACTCGCGGTCGCCGAGGATGCGCTGCCCAATACGCTTTGCAACTATCTGTACGAGCTCGCCGCGGCCCTGATGCGATTCTACGAAGCGTGCCCGGTGCTGAACGCCGAAGGCGAGGTACGCAATGGCCGTTTGCAACTGTGCCGCCTCACCGCGAATACCTTGCGTACGGGCCTCGGCCTGCTCGGGATCGACGTGCTCGAGGCGATGTGACACGCAACGCATCCGTGCCGGCTCACCCCACGTAGTTCGCCGCCGTGCGCGCCTGTCTGGCAGGTCCGAACGTTACAAGGCTCAGCACCGCCAACACGCAGACGCCTGAGGCACCGTACAGCATCACGACGCCAAAGCCATGCACGAGCGCGGCGTGCACGATCGCGCCGTGCGGATCCAGCGCGGCCAGCTCCGGGCTCGCTCGAGCGGGAGAGAGCACGTTGCCCGCGGCGACGCGTTGCGCCAGCATGCGCAGTTGCGTGCTGTCCGAAAGCCCGGGGAGCGCGCGCTGCAAAGACGACAGCACGCCTTCGAGCAACAGCAATCCCATCACCGCAATGTTGATGGCGAGACTGATGAGGCGCGCGCTCATGTCGATTCCCGATGCCATGCCCGCGCGGTCCGCCGATACCGCCCCGGTCGCCGTGTTGGTGACCGGCGTGTTGGTCATCCCCAGACCGATCCCGCCTGCCAGGCAGCCGGGCAACATCGTGAGCCAGTCCGCGTGCTCGGCGGCGCTACCCAGCTTCATCAGCACAAATCCCAGGCCGATCGTCAACATACCGAGCGGAATGATCCTGCGCGCCTCGAAACGCAGCATGAGCCGCTCCGCCAAGGGCGGCACGACGAGCGTAGGCAACGTATAAGCGAGCAGCGACAACCCGGCGCCGAGGTTCCCGTAGCCAAGCGCGCCGTGAAAATAAATCGGCAGATAGATCATGAACGGCCAGAAACTGAAGTTCATGCCCATTGAGCCGAACAATGCGCCTGAAAACGTCCGCACACGCGGTCGATCTGATTGAGGAAGGCATTGACCTTGCGGTACGCATCGGCGAACTGCGCGACAGCACCAGTCTTGCTGCGCGGCGCCTTGGCGTGCAGCACCTGAGCATCGGCGCCGCTCCATCGTATCTGGCGCGGCATCGCAAAGGCGTGGATCTGGATCAGCTGGATGCACACTCAGGCATCGCGTATTCGCGCGGCGGCGTGGTGACGCCCGGGCGTGTGCTCGATAGCGACGGCAGCGTGCGCGAACTGCGTTTCGAACCGCAACTGAGCCTCGACGATGTACAAGCCATCGCCGGCGCGGGCATTGCGGGTTTTGGGCTGGTGCAGATACCGTGCTGGCTGCTGGCGCGCTATGTCGAAAGCGGTGAACTCGCGGTGGTCAGGGAACGCTGCGGCACGCGCGCGCAGGAGATTCACGCGGTCTGGCCCAAGACGCGCTATCTGCCGCTCAAGACACGCTGCGCGATCGATGCGCTGGCAGCCGAAATCCCGCCAATGATCCCCACCTGAAGCAACCGATGCAATGACGCGCGGGCACGAACAAAGACCGGCACCGGGCCGGTCTGAGAGTCTTGCGCTGCGGGCACCCGCTCCTGGCTGAGAGCCTCAGCGGGTTGCTACGATGCCTTCCGGCAGATCATGAAGTATTGCGAGCTGAGCCACCATGGCATCCACGCTATGGGGCTGTGCCGCACCTGCGATACCGTGAAGCGCGCACCAACCGTCTCGCGCAGTTCGCGGAAGTCGAAGCCTTTGTGCGTATCGCGCGGGTTTTCCGGGCGGACCACCCGGGTGCCTATCGTCGAAAGCAGGACCTCTTCGACGTTGTATTCGGTCCTCGTCTTTCTGTGACGCCACATCCAGTTCAGCACCTTGGGGATGACGGCAAAGCCGTACATGATCGGTACTGAAATAATGAGCGACGCGTCCGGCTTCATCACACGCGTCGCGTCGTCGAGCAGTTGCTCGATTTCGTGTGGATAAAGATGTTCGCAAACTTCGAATGCGGTGAGGACATCGACCGACGCGTCGTCGATATGGGTGAACGACTCCGCATATTTGATTTCTGGATAGGCCGGCGCGACGAACGGATCGTGGCCGATCAGCTTGATGTCGTTGCGCGCCTGGCCGAGCGAGTGCAGAAACAGCCCGGGCCCTGCGCCAAAATCAACGACCGTGGCGCGCTGCGGGCAGATCCGTTTGGCGAGATCGAGTGCAACCACCATTCTGGTTCGGTGTGCAAATCGTGCCAGGGGATTCGATGAATTGACCGTCTGATCTTCGTAGGAGATATCTCGCATCTTATTGGCCCCGGGGTCGACGGCGTCTTTCTTACCGTTTGAAATGTTGCAGCGTAAAAGTCAGAGTGCCGAGTTCGACCCCGATTCGCAATGCTGGAAGCTAGTGCACGCTAGCCAAATTCCCGGCGCAATTGGCCATGTACGCCAGTATGAAGCGCCAGTTTCAGATTGGTGTACTACCGAGGTCCGGACAAACCCTTTAGTTGCGACATTCCTGTTGACGCCCCGCGCGTTCGAGGGCACGCAATTCAGCCAGATGACCTGTCCCGCGCCCCGCCGGGTCAATGTGCCAATACAGGTATCGCGTCGATCCCTGCGGGTCTATAACCGTAAGTGGATGGGGGCCGGCAACAAGAACGCGATGACGCACGACAGGATTCGTCAGATCTATGCATGCGTCCGGTATCAAGGTGCGCAGGAGGCAATCATGCGATCCATGCTTACAGCGACAGCGGTAATGGCAATCGTGACCGTGATGCTCAGCGTCGCCCTCGGTCTCGCCGCGCCGCCCGCTGACGCGCAGGCATCGTCCGATCTGGTTGGTTCGTGGTCGCTGGTCTCATTGACGGTTTCGCGCAGCGGTAACGACGTCGAACTGCTCGGCCCGCATCCCCAGGGTCAGTTGATCTTCAACAGCGACGGCCGTTATGTCCTGCTCGGGGTTCGCTCGGATCTACCCCGGTTCGCTTCGGACAACCGGCAAACAGGCACGCCTGAAGAAAACCAGAGGATCGTGCTTGGCAACGTGGCGCATTTCGGCACCTATAGCGTCGACGCGGCCGCCCACGTGATCGTCTTTCACATCGCAAAGAGCACCTTTCCAAACTGGGACGGCGACGTGCAGCGACGCCCATACACCGTTGATGGCGACCGCCTCACCTACGTCACGCCGGGGAGTTTTGGCTACGGCTCGGCGAAGGTGGTGTGGCAACGGATGAAGTAAGCGGGCGCGAACCGGAGTCGCACGTATGCATCTGTCCGGCAACGCTGCCGAACGCATGTAGATAGGTATCCGAAGACTTTCCGTAGCGCTGTCCAAGCTCTGCCAGGTCCAGTACGGCGGCATATTTCAAGGCACATTGCGGCGGCAGCCCGGAGACGGGCTGCCGTGCGCGCACTTCCGGCGGCTGTGGGAAGAGTGCATTGGCCGCGTCGCCGGTTCTGGCTGCGAGCACGGCGGTGATCGAACCCATCGTGGCAGTCCCCGTTGAACTCGCCGTTGAACTCGCCGCAACCGCACCCACCACGCTTACCGCCGTGCTCACCAACACACTCAGCACGACGAGGCGAATCCGCCTGCTCAGAAGAAACGACGCACGGCTGTCGTGCGAACGCTCAAGCATGCTGTCTGATTTGCGATTCAATTGCCGATCCCCTCGCCTTGTCCCTGGTATTCCTTTCGTTGCGGCATCAACCACCTCGCTCATGCCCAGTGGGCCGGAACCCACACGGCACCCATCCAGTGGCCAGGCACCCATACCAGTGGCCGGGGCGGCGGCGGAGCAACGTAGACGACGCGCGGCGCAACATACACGGGCGGGGGCGGCGGAGGCGGCGGCACAACCACGACCGGCGGCGGCACGTAGGCGACCGGCGCGCCGACCACCACCGTCGGCGAGCGCACCACCACGGCGGTGCTGCCTGTCGTCACCGTGCCGCCCGTCACCACCGTGCCACTGCCTGTGACCGTGGTGCCATGCACACCCGTCACGCTGCTGGAGGTTGTTACAACACCCGTCGCAACTCGCGTCGCGCTGCCCGAGTGATACACGGTGCCGCCGTCCGAACCGGTCGCGCTGCCAGAGCGGTAGCAGGAGTTGCCCGAACAGTTGGTGGAGGCCGAATGGTTCACGGTGTTGCCGTTCGAACCGGTAATCGAGCCAGACGACGAATACTGCCCCGGCGCGTTGCGCGTCACGCTGCTGTCGGTGCTGGCGGTCTTCCCGTCGGAGCCGGTCAGCGTGCCGTTGTGGGAACAGGTGCCGCCCGCGCAGCTGGTATCGCCAGAATGCTGGACCGTGTTGCCGTAGCGTCCAGTCGCCGTTCCCGAGTTGGAGAACTGACCCGGCGCAGTTCGCGTCACGTTACCGGTGTTGGTCGCGACCCCGCCCCACGGACCCGCCACCGCACCAGCGTGCGAGCAGCTTCCGCCGCCGCAGGAGCCGTAATGCGCGCCGTTGTACGTGCCGCGCGATGTGTAAGCGGTACCGCCGCGCGTCCACGCGGACGCGGAGGCGCTGCCCAGCGCGAGGACGGTGGCGGTTGCCACGAGGGCCAGCTTGCGCACGGTGATGCTGGCGCGTACGCCGTCGATGAAAGAGGCCAGCGAGGCGCCGTCGGCGTGGGTAGCCGACAGGGCAGATTGCGGGGCGGAAAACGAGTCGAGTTTCACGGCATGTCCTTCACGGTTCGGGCCACATGGAGCGCTGCGTGAGCGGTGCTGCGTGGCGATGAACGGACTATAGAAGGACGCGGTTTTTTAAACTATTGCAAAGATATGTCGCGCGGTTTCACCGCTGGGCGGTCCGCTGGGAGCGCCACCTGGCGGTCGTTTGCGCGATATGCCGGCAAGCCGTGACATATCGCGACATCAAGTGTTACAGGTTGGAATCGAGGCACGGGACGCGGGCCATCGGCGTGCCGCGCCTCGGGGCCGGCTAGCGGGGCCGGCCGCGCCGCCGGAGCGCTGATGCCGCGCTTCACCATCCGCATGGACATGGCGGGCCACGCAGCGATCCTGGAGCCAGGGCCCAGTCCGATGACGCCTGACCTGCCCCGTTCATCTCAGGTCGCCTTCACTACGCTGCGCCGCCGTGAAAGGTATGATGACAACCGCGCGTTTTGACAGACAGTTCGAGCGCGAGCGCCGGTGCGGCTGCCAGCGCAGACGGGCCGGCGTTGCTGCAATGGTCCGAAGGACCTGCCACAAACCGAATCTAACCACGGAGTTAACGATATGGCTTTGCACAAGGCAATTTTGGTCGCGGTGGCACTTGCGTCATGTATCGATGCGCAGGCACAGGTTGCCGGCACCCAACCGCTTAGCGTGACTGTCGAACAGTCCCAGGCACTGCTGCAGGGCTGGAGCGTCAAGAAGAGCGTGCTTGGGAAATCGGTCTATAACGACCAGAACGAAAAGATCGGTACGGTCCGCGATCTGATTGTCGCGCCCGATGGCTCGGTTTCGGCGGCGATCGTTTCCGCAGGCGGCTTTCTTGGCGTGGCGACACACGACGTAGCGGTGCCGATCGGTGCGCTGGATGTGCGCAGCGGAAATCTGTATCTGCCGGGCGCGACCAAAGATGCACTGAAGGCGACGCCGGAGTTCCAGTACGCGAAGGTGCAGTCGCCGCCGAAGCCGAAGAAGCTGGCACAGTAAGCGGGTTTTAGCGGCAGCGTATTTTCCGTATCCATTGCCGCTGCAAGGCGCGCGGCGATGCGATGACGGCGCTACGAAGGCATGACCCGTTGCGCCTGGTGGTTCAGACGCAACGGGCCAGTAACGAACCTGGTAACGAACCCGGTAACGATCCCGCCGTCAGATGAGCCATGCAGCGGGCCGCAGCAGGGCGTGCTCGTTGATCAGGCCGCACGCGTAGCCAGCTCGACGAAGACCTTGCACAGCGCCTCCATGCCCTTGGCATCTTCGTCGTCAAAGCGCGCAAGCAGCGGACTGTCCACATCCCATACGCCGATCAGTGAGCCGTCCGCTGCAATCAGCGGCACCACGACTTCCGATTGCGAGGCCGAATCGCAGGCAATATGTCCCGGAAATTCGTGGACATCGCGCACCACTTGCGTGACACGCGTTTGCGCCGCGGTGCCGCAAACGCCCTTGCCGAGCGCAATGCGCACACAGGCCGGCTTGCCCTGGAACGGACCCACCACCAGTTCGGTGCCGTCATAGAAATAGAAACCCGCCCAGTTCAACCCCGGCAGCGAATTGAACACCAATGACGCAAAGTTGGCCGCATTGGCGATCCAGTCGGTCTCATCGGCCATCAGCGAGCGCGCCTGGGCGGCCAGCTCTTCGTATTGCGCCGGTTTGGAGAGTTGCGAAGTGTCGCTTGAAACTTGAAACATGGTGCCGTCCGTAGCGGAAACAAAAGAAACCAAACAACAGGAACGGCGCGCGGCACGGTGCCGGCGAGGTTGTCCCTGCGTTATGCGAGTGTGTATATTACGCTTCGACTGCCGGGAGCCACGGTCAGGGTGAAATCCAGCCAGTCAAGACACGCGAGATCGTACGACAGAACGGACTCGCCTGCCGGATCCCCGCGCGGCCAATCTGCGGGCGTTCATCGTTCGCCCTGCTTCGAAGCGCCGTTTGCGCAGGTGGGGCTGCATTGGAGTCCAACATGCTGGTATCGCGAGCCGTCTTGCGCAAGAGCCGTTTACTCTTTGCGACGCTGGGCGTGCTGGCCGCGCTGGGCGCCTGCAGCAGCGGACCGCTGCCGGTCGCACCGCAACGGATCGCCGTCGAGGCGCGTCCTAACGGCATCGCAATCCGGCCATCCGACGGCGCCCTCTTCATCACGGACGACGCCACCAACAGCGTGCTCGCGTCGGTGGGCGGCCAGCCTTTCGCGCGCTTCGCGGCGCTGCCTGCCGTGAGCGGCCAGCAGGGCGGCTTGAGCCAGCTGGTCTTCGTCGATGCCGACACGTTGATGGTCGAGCGCTTCGGGTTTGGCACAGCGAGCGCGGTGTTCGAGCTGACGGGAGCGGGCGCGGGCGCGCCGACGCCGCTGACCGGCCTCGACCCGGCGCGGCGCAGGCTCGGCCTGGCGTCGATCGGCCATGGGCAACTGCTTTCGACGTGGTTCATCAAGACCGGTAACGCCCCGCAGCAAGGCGGACTGAGTCTCCTGACTTACGATGCAGCGACGCACACCACCCAGGAACGCGATCTGATGAGCGGCTTCGGCAAACCGGTGGGCGTGGCCGTCCAGGGCGATACGGTGTACGTCTCGGATCAGGCGAATAACCGCATCGTCAAAGCAAGCCTTTCAGTCCTGCTGAACTCGCCTGCGGCAGTCACGGCGAACGCCACCTTTGCGAAGATCGACAGTCCCGATCTGCTCGCTATCGACGCCAACGGCACGCTCTACACGAAGTGCAACAAGACGGGGCTGTGTACGGTCGCGCCGGACGGCGTGGTCGGCGTGCTGGCCGACGATTTCCAGAACGCCCGCGGCGTCGCCGTCGATGCCGCCCATCACACGCTGTACGCAGTCGATCGCGCCACCTCTGCCACCGGCACCAGCTACATCCGCAGCTTTCCGCTCAGGTAAACGCAGCAGCAGGCAAAACCCGGCGCCAGGCTACACACCGCCGGGCTTGCCGTACTCCAGCTTCGGATACCAGTCCACGCCGCGCCCGCCGGGCGTCGTATCGAGAATCGTCCAGAGCGGCATGAGGTCTGGCGCGCCGCGCGGATCCTGACCGGGATCGGCGGAGTCCGGGCCCATTTCCGCGCCCCAGAAGTGACGAATGATGCCGTCCCGCAGCGTGAAGACGTTGAGCGCCGGGTTGTCGTCGCCGTCGGGATCTTCGTGGGCGTAGACCCGGTTGAACGTGTTACCGCCCGACGAATAAAGCCTTAGATAGCGCCAGCCGCGCTCTTTCCTGAAGTCCGCCAGACGCCCGATCGGTGCGCGCCCGACCACCGCAAACGACACGCGCTGCAGAATGTCGGGCATCTCGCCGTCGAGCGCGCTCAGCAACGACGTGCACATCGGACAAGGCCGCGCGCGTTTCGGGCCAAACATCCAGTTGTAGATGACGAGCGTGTCGTGCTCGCCGAACATCTGCGCCAGCGTGACCGGACCGCCCTCGCCCTCAAACAGATAGTTTTCCGGCACCTCGCCGCCCGGCGGTAGCGCGCGGCGCTGGGCCGCGACCCGCTCGATATGGCGCCGCAGTTCGATTTCCTCCGCTAGCAGCGCGTTGCGCGCCTCGCGGTAAGCCGTGCTTTCGCCCGGATACCGGCTGGACGACCGGGCCAGTTCACGCGCCGGCCTGAGTGCCGGTGTCCCTCCTTCTGCAGCAGTCATCGACCTTCTCCTGTCAGGATGCCCAACCCATGAGAGATGCGCGGCACGACCCACTACCGTCGCCGCGCTCGTTCCCGCCTGCTAATACGACGAACCACGCAACACGGAATCGACACGCCCAGCCTCAAATCGGGGTGACGCCAAAAGATAATCATCAGAATATTGAACGGGCTGATTGTCGGGATAAACTGAAAAATGCGCGTCGACGTGACGCCATCTTGAGCCAGCGCGATACACAATGACGCGTATAACTATCCAAACATCAGACAAAACGGCGATCCAGCTCTGCATTCAAGTTTCCGCCCTGAGTGCCGTAGTCTAGAAAATGAGACTCGCTGATATCACCAGCCATAAAAAGGGCCCGAATCGGCGGATGCCCTGCGGCGGTTCGCCCGCCGTCCTCAACACCGGGGTCTAACCTTGCGCCGCCCGCTGAAGCTGATCTATCTCGTGCTGTTCGCTGTGGCTTTCATCTGTCTGCACGCGATAGCCCTGCTGGCCCTGCGTCCGCAAGCGACGTTCGTGACTTATCCCTTCCTGCTGCTCGCGCCCTCTCTGGCCTGCCTCAGCTGCTGCTGGCGCGCGACAAGGGAAGAGGCGCGCTCGCGCTCGGCCTGGATTCTGCTCGCAGTCGGATCATTTCTGTGGACCTGCGGCATGGTGCTAAGCGCCTGGGAAGATATCTTCCAGCACATCCCGCAGAGCATTGCCTGGTTCTCCGATTTTTCGTTCTTCCTGTACGGCGTGCCGATTCTGCTGGCTGTGTCGTCCGTCTCGGCGAAACAGCGCATGCCGTTTTTCGTCTGGATGGACACCGCGCAGGCTGTGATGACCGGCTATCTGGCCTACATCAGCATTTTTTCGGTGGTGCCGTTTTCCTCTGCCCCGATCGAGCCGATCGCGGTGTCCATGTTGCTGCTGACGTATAACGCCGAGAACCTGATTCTGGCCGTGGCCGCCTCGTTGCGGCTGTTCGCCCAGCCGCGCGGCAAAGAGCGCCGCTTTTACGTGATCCTCGTGTTGTTTCTGTGGATCTATGCGATCTGCGCGTACTTCTACAACAACTGGGCGGCGACCTCGGACGTTCACGATCCGGTCGACCTTCTCATCGACCTGCCGTTCCTGCTGCTGAGCGTCGCGGTGATGGCGCCGCACGCGCCGCGCGCGGCGGCGGCCCATGAACTCGCCGCCGAAGCCGCGCAAACGGAACGCAAGCGCAGCACGCTCGCGCTCGTGATCGAAAACATCAGCCCGATCTTCTATACGGTCGCGCTGCTCCTGCTCAGCATCTCGCTGATGCGCCAGCATTTTTATGTGGGCACGGTGGGCATATTCACGGCGCTGGTGGTGTACGCGATCCGCTCGACCACGCTGCAAGGCCGTTACATCCGGGTGCAGCGCGAGCTGCACGAAGCCCGCGACCGGCTTGAACAAATGGCGCTCACGGACGCGCTCACCAACACCGCGAACCGTCGCCGTTTCGATGCGGCATTGACACTGGAATGGAATCGCGCGATCCGCAACCAGCAATCGCTCGCGCTGCTGCTGGTGGACCTCGACTACTTCAAATTGCTCAACGACCGTTATGGTCATCCGGCCGGCGACCGTTGTCTGGTGTCGGTGGCGATCGCCTTGCAATCCGCCTTACCGCGCAGCGGCGATCTGCTGGCACGCTATGGCGGCGAGGAGTTTGCCGCGATCCTGCCCGCAACCGACGAAGCCGGCGCACGCATCGTCGCGCTCAAGATGCAGGAAGCCGTGCGCGCGCTCAAGATCCGCAACGAGACCCCGACCGGCAACTTCGCCACCATCAGTGTCGGGATCGCGGTGTTCGAATCGCCGCGAGCGCGCGCCGCCGATATCGTCGAAGCCGCCGATCAGGCGCTCTACCGCGCCAAAGAAGGTGGCCGCGACCGCATCGAAGCGAGTGCCGAAGGCGAATTTTCGCAGCAGGGAACGATGGCGAGTCCGCCCTGAAGCGCTAGAACGGCTCGACGCGAATTTCCACTTCTTCGAAACGCTTCCACCGGTAGATGGCCGCTGACAGCAGCCAGCTGAAGACAAACACGCCGACGATCAGATAACCGATCAAACCGAAGTTGTCGTTCAGACCACCCACCGCTACCCAAAAGCGGCCGGACAGATGGAGCCGATCGGCCAGCAACCCGAGTCCCTCGATGCTGCCCACCAGCAGCGCGACCAGCACCGACATCGCGGTGATCGTGATGTTGTAGTAAAGCTTGCGAACCGGCTTGACGAAGGCCCAGCCGTACGCGCCCAGCATCAGGATGCTGTCGGTCGTGTCGATCAGTGTCATGCCTGCGGTAAACAGCGCGGGAAAGACCAGAATCGACCAGATCGGCAGACCCTGCGCGGCGCTTGCGGCGGATATGCCCAGCACGCCGACTTCCGTCGCGGTATCGAAGCCCAGCCCGAACAGAAAACCCAGAAAGTACATGTGCCAGCTTTTCGTGATCAGACGAAACAGCGGCCGGAAGAAGCGCGCGAGCAGCCCGCGGTCGGCCAGCAGGAGATCGAAGTCTTCATCCACGTAAGGCTCGCCGCGCCGTACGCGGCGAAACGCGCGCAGCACCGCGCGCAAAATCAGCAGATTCATCAGCGCAATCGCGAAGAGGAAAACGGTCGACACCAGTGTGCCGATTACACCGCCGACTTCCTTGAAACCTGCCACGCGGCTTTGCAACGCCAGCGCGGTAGCGGCGATACCCGCCGACGCCAGCACCACGATGCTCGAATGGCCGAGCGAAAACATCAGTCCGACGCTGATGGGGCGCTGGCCGGACTGCATCAGCTTGCGCGTCACGTTGTCGATGGCGGCGATGTGATCGGCGTCCACCGCATGCCGCAGGCCGAGCGAATACGCCAGCAGGCTGGTGCCCATCAGCAGCGGATAGGGGTGAAATGCGCTGAAGGCCCAGCCCCACGCCGCCACGTTGAAGGCCAGCAAGACCGCGTAGAGCGCGGTAATTTTCTGCCGCAGGTGCGCATGGCCGTCGCCGAAGAGTGCTTTCACTAGATGGGTCATGAGGTTCGCCGCTGGAGCGCCGCTGGTTGCCTGCGCGTCCGGTACAGGTTCGCTGCCGGGTCAGGCAAATCGTCTCCGTCATTCTGACGCCTTTTCGCGCGAATAATACTTTTTTCAAAAAAGATCATATCGATGCACAGTCGGTTAGGATTGGCGATCAGTAGCCAGATCTGCAGTCGGGAGTGCTCATGCAACGAATCACCATTACTATTGACGACGATTTGCTGGCGGTGGTCGACTCGCTCGTCGCGCAGCGCGGCTATACGAGCCGCTCCGAGGCGTTTCGCGACATCGTCCGCGAAAGCCAGGCGCGCGCCCACGGCAATGAAGTACAGAGCCAGTGCGTCGCCACCCTGACCTACGTGTATGACCACGCCACGCGCGATCTGGCACGGCGCATCACTCAGGCGCATCACGACCGGCATGATCTGGCTGTCGCCAGCATGCGGGTGCATCTGGACCACGAGAGCCTGCTGGAATCGTCGGTGTTGCGAGGCCGCGCACAGGATGTCGCTGCATTCGCGGACAGCCTCACCAGTCAGCGCGGTGTACGCTACGCACACTTGCATACGATTCCCGTCACGATCGAACATACCCAGCACCACCATGGTGGCGACGACGCCCGCCACGAGCATTTGCACGTTTGATCACACGTTTGTTGCAGCAGGCCGCCACGCGCGCCCGGAGCCGTTCGAAGCGGCCCGGGAATGCCATAATCCGGGCGGCCAATGCCGATTCAGGAGAAGATTTTGAGCAGCCTCGACAACCCCTTACACGACCGCGAAGTCGGCACCGCCGACCCGACCCAGGACACCACGCGGATCGACGATACGCGCATCGGCGCAGTGCGCCCGCTGATTTCGCCCGCCTTGCTGCAGGATGAGCTGCCCGTGCCTCTGGCCGTGCAGACGCTCGTGGAGCAAAGCCGCACCGCGATCGCCGATATCCTGCATGGCCGCGACGACCGTCTGCTGATCGTCGTCGGTCCGTGCTCGATCCACGATCACGATCAGGCCATCGAATACGCGCGCCAACTCAAGACGGCCGCTGACGCACTGAAGGACGACCTGCTGATCGTCATGCGGGTGTACTTCGAAAAGCCGCGCACGACAGTGGGCTGGAAAGGCTATATCAACGACCCGCGGCTCGACGGCAGCTTCCGCATCAATGAAGGCTTGCGGCGCGCGCGGCAACTGCTGCTCGATATCAGCAACCTGGGGCTGCCCACCGCCACCGAATTCCTCGACCTGCTGAGCCCGCAATATATTGCGGACCTGGTGGCGTGGGGCGCGATCGGGGCACGTACGACGGAAAGCCAGAGCCATCGTCAGCTGGCGTCGGGGCTGAGCTGCCCGATCGGCTTCAAGAACGGCACCGACGGCGGCGTGCAGATCGCGGCGGACGCCATCGTCGCGGCACGCGCGAGCCACGCGTTCATGGGCATGACCAAGATGGGCATGGCCGCCATCTTCGAAACGCGCGGCAACGACGACGCCCATGTGATTCTGCGCGGCGGCAAGAAAGGCCCGAACTACGACAGCGCGTCGGTGGAAGAAAGCTGCGCGGTGCTTCGTCAGGCGGGGCTTCGCGAGCAGGTAATGATTGATTGCTCGCACGCCAATTCAGGCAAGTCGCATCTGCGCCAGGTCGACGTGGCGCAGGATCTCGCGCAGCAACTGGCGCAGGGCGAGAACCGCATCATGGGGGTGATGGTCGAGAGCAATCTCGAGGAAGGCCGTCAGGATCTGAAGCCGGATGTGCCGCTGCGTCGCGGCGTGTCGATTACCGATGCGTGCCTGAGCTGGATTCAGACCGAGCCTGTTCTGGAAACGCTGGCGAGAGCAGCGCGTGCCCGCCGTGAACGGCGCGCCAGGTAGCGCCTTTGCCGGATCCGCGCGTGCCTGGCTCGCATCCGGCGCTGCTTGCGGCTGACGGCATGCGCGCGGTTCCTCGCGCGCCCGCTCCGCTCACATCACATCACGTCGTCACATCGCCACACGCCGCGCCGGCGCTTGAGCCTGCTGCGCCACTTCGGCAGTGCGCTCGACCGTCGCCTCCGCATTGCGCACGGCTTGCGCATCCACGCGCGACGCATCCACGGAAAACGCAAACGTGTTGACGCCGTTGGCGCTCTCCACGAACACGGCACCACGGTGCATCTCCGCAATCGCCTTTACGATGGCCAGCCCCAGCCCATGATTCTCGCGGCTGTTGGTGCGTGACACCTCGGCACGATAGAAGCGGTCGAACAGATGATCCAGCGTCGAGGGTTCGATGGGTTCGCCGGGATTGGCGACCGCGATGCGCACCTGCCCGCCGTGCTGCGCAATCGTCACCGTGACGGTGTCGCCGCGCCCGCAGTGCTGGATCGCGTTCATCAGCAGATTGGTGCACGCGCGCCCGAACAGCGAACGGTTCACCAGCGCCATTGCATCGCCGTGCGAGACGGCATGCACCCGCGCCTCTTCGAACGGAATTTCCAGAAATTCCAGCGTGCGCGCCACTTCGGTCGCCAGCGACACTTCGACCAGCCCCGTCGCGCGTTCGCCCTGATCGGCGCGCGCGAGGAACAGCATGTCGTTGATGATCGCGCGCATGCGCTCGAATTCTTCCAGATTGGATTGCAACGTATGGCGCAAGTCGTCGACCGAACGATTGCGCGTCAACGCCACTTCCGTCTGCCCGATCAGGATCGTCACCGGCGTGCGCAGTTCGTGCGCCACGTCCGCGTTAAACGATTCAAGCCGGCCATACGCGCCGTCCAGCCGTTCCAGCGCGCCGTTAAAGGAATTGGCCAGGTCGTTCAGTTCGAGCGGCAGCGAAGCCGTATTCAGACGTTGCGAGCGATTGTTGGGACTCACCTCGGAGGCATCCTTGGTCAGACGCCTTAACGGCGCAAGTCCGATGCGTGTCACCGAATAGCTGAGCAACAGCACCGCGAGACTACCGAGCGCCGACAGCGCGGCAAGCGCCGCGCCAAACACGCGCATGGTCCGCACGTTGGGCTGATAACTGGCCGCCACCTGCAACTGGACCGTGGGGCGCCCGCCGCTGGCGGGAATCGCAATCGTATGGGTCAGCATGTCCGGGCCGCCCGAGGCCGGTCGCACGCGCATATAACCGCCTGCCCAGCTGTCCCGCACGCCACCGTCGATCGGCTTGCCAAAATGATAAGACGGGTTGTCGCTCGACACCGAGTAGGTCGTGGCGCCGTCGCGCGGCGACATGTCGGTGAGCTTTTCTCGCGTCATGCGCCATTTATCCGGCGTGACGGCATGCGTCACCATGATCTTCGCAATCTCCATGCGATCGTCGAGCGACTCGCGCAAATGATGATCGAGCTGGGTGCGCAGCACGAGAAAAAGCCCCGTGCCGATCAGCGTGAACACGGACAATGCGACAAGCGCGAACATCATCGCAAGACGGCGCGCAATCGAGCGGTTCATGACAATTCCGCCTCCTCCCGAACTTCGAGCACATAGCCCATGCCGCGTACCGTGTGCAGCAGCTTGGTGCGAAACGGGCCGTCCAGTTTGGCGCGCAATCGTTTGATCGCGGTTTCGACCACGTTCGTATGACTGTCGAAATTCACATCCCACACGAGTTCGGTGATCGCCGTCTTGGACAGGATATCGCCCTGGCGACGCGCCAGCACGCTCAACAACTGGAATTCCTTCGCGGTCAGATCGAGCCGCACACCGTCGCGCGTGGCACGACGGCCAATCAGATCCACAAACAGGTCGCCCACCGAGATCAGCGTGGATTCCTGCGAACGGGTGCGGCGCGCGAGCGCATGCAGGCGCTCGACCAGTTCGAGGAAAGAAAAAGGCTTGGTCAGGTAATCGTCGGCGCCTTCGCGCAGGCCGCGCACGCGGTCGTTCACGTGGTCGCGCGCAGTCAGCATGATCACCGGAGTCGACTTGCGCATGCGCAGCGCCTTGAGCACGCTAAAGCCGTCGCGCTTAGGCAGCATCACGTCGAGGACGATCACATCGTAGTCGAACTCCGTGGCCAGATGCATGCCTTCCTCGCCGTCGAGCGCGATATCCACCACCCAGCCCTGCTCTGTCAGCCCCGAGCGCAGATAGTCCACCACCTTGTGTTCATCTTCAACGATGAGCAATTTCATTCGCGCCCCCTAATTGGCCAGATTATACGAAAGGCCCGTTTTTCGCGTGCGCGGCACTGCGTACGTCCTCTCACAACCCATTCAGTTCGCATGATTCATGGCCTGCTGCCGTTCGGCATCGGCAGCGGGCCCCGTGGCGAGATTCGGCGTGCCGGGCATATTCACATCCCAACCGCCGCCGAGCGCCTTTACGAGCGCGACTGACAAGGTCATCTGCTGGCCGTGAATCTGCACATCCTGGCGTTCGCTCGTGAGCAGCGACTGCTGCGCGGTGATCACATCCAGATAGGCGACGAGGCCGCCCGAATAGCGGTCATTGGCCAGCGACAACAGATGCTGCGCGTCGGTCACCGCTTCTTGCGACTGCTGCGACGCGCCGTCCAGCACCGACAGTCCGGTCACGCCGTCCTGGACCTGCTGGAATGCATTCAGCACGGTCTGGCGATACATGGCTTGCGCCGCCTGATAGCCTTCGCTCGCAAACTTGACGTTCGCCGAGCGGCGCCCGCCGTCGAATATGACTTGCCCGACGGCTGCGCCGAGCGTCCACATCAAGCTCGGCGCGCTAAGCAGATCGGCGAAATTGGTGCTCTCCCAGCCGATGCTCGGCGTGAGCGTCAGGCTCGGAAAAAACGCCGCTTTGGCCACGCCGATCTGCGCGTTCGCCGCCGCCATCGCGCGCTCCGCCGACGCCACATCCGGGCGCCGCTGCAACACGTCGCTCGGCACGCCCAGCGGAATCGCCGGCACCTGCATGGCGATCACTTTCGGCGCCAGTGCAAACTGCGGCGCCGGCACCGCCACCAGCGCGGCAATCGCATGCTCGAACTGGGCCCGCTGCACCAGCAGCAGTTGCGCCTGCACTTTGGTCGCGTCCAGTTCCGACTTTTGCTGCAATACGTCGAGTCCCGACACCGAACCCAGATCGTGCTCGGAGGTTACATAGTCGAGCGCCTTTTGCTGCAGGATCACGGACTGGTTCAGCACGTCGATCTCGGCGTCGAGTTCGCGCAGCGAGTAGTAGTCGGTGGCGAGATCGGTGGTCAGCACGAGACGCGCGTTGGCGAGATCGTCGGCCGACTGCTCCGCCGAGGCCTTCGCCCCTTCCACTTCGCGGCGAATCCGGCCGAACAGGTCCGTGTCGTAGTCGATGCTCGGACCGACCTGCACCGCGTTTTGCACGGTCGACTGGTTCGGCGTGGAATAGGTGGTCGCCGGCCGGTTCTTCGAGATTTTCAGCCGCTCGGCCTGGGCGCCGAGATCCACTTCCGGCACGAGCTGCGCGGACGTATTCGCGAGCGTCGCCTTGGCCTGTTCGTAGTGCGCGACCGCTGCGGCGAGCGTCTGGTTTTGATCCAGTGCCTGAGTTTCCAGCGTGTCGAGCGTCGCGTCGCCAAAGCCCTTCCACCACTCAGGCGCGATCGGCGCATGCGACGGGTTCGCCACGTGCCAGTAGGAATCCGTCTGCCATTCCGGTGGCGCGTCGGTGTGCGGCTGCACGTAATCGGGGCCGACGGTGCAGGCCGTCAGCAACGCTGCGCTGATGGCCGCCGTCATGCAAGCCGGCGGCACCGCGAGAGAGCGCAGCCGCATCACGAAGTCCCCTTGTTGCCGTGCGACGCCGAGGGCGGCGTGATCTGCACATGATCGCCGTCCGCCAGCGAATCGCTCGGGTTGATGATGACCTTGTCGCTGGCCTCGATGCCGCTCTCGATCTCGAGCGACTGTCCGAGGTCCTGTGCGATCACGACCTTACGCAAATGCACGACACCGTTGCCGTCCACCACCGCGATCCGCGGACCTTCCGCGCGGAACAGCAGCGCGTTGCCCGGCACCATGATGTCGGCATGGGCAACCGCCGGCACGGCAACCTGCACATACGCGCCCGGCCGCAACGCGCCGTCGGGATTCGGCAGCCTGATTTCGAGCTGCAACGAACGGGTGGGCACGTCGATCGCGCCGGACATATGCGTGATCGTGCCGTGGAACGGCTTGCCCGGCAGTTCCGCCTGAGTCACGATGACGTCCTGCCCAACCTTCACGTTCTCCGCGTACGCCTGCGGCAATTGCACGTACACCCGCAACGGATCCGACTGGGCCAGCGCAAACAGTGCGCGACTCGTGCCACTGCCCGCGTCGATCAGATCGCCGACGTCGACATTGCGCTGCGTCACCACGCCTGCGAACGGCGCAATGATCCGCTTGAACGATTCGAGTTGCTGCAGACGTTGCACATTGGCATTGGCCGCAGCAAGGTTCGCGACATCCTGCGTATACGTGCTTTGCCGCTCATCCAGTTCCTGTTGCGAAACCGCGTCGCGCTGACGCAACTGCTGCCAGCGTTCATAGGAACTCTTGGCGAGGGCGAGGCTCGAGTTGATCTGGTCGCGCTGCGCGACTGCCTGCGCCAGTTCCTGATCGATTTCCGGCGTATCGAGATCGGCCAGCAACTGCCCTTGCTTGACGTGCGCGCCGATATCCACGTACCAGTGCAGCAGATAACCGGTTGCGCGCGCAAAGATCGGCGACTCGACGTAGCCGCGCAACGTGCCCGGCAGCAAGGTGTTGCCGCTGCCGTCCGCCTGGGTGGGCGTCACCACGTTCACGTATTGCACGGCGTTGAGCCGCGTCGTGTCGGCGACCGAACGGTTTTGCAGGATGTTCGCCACCACGGTGCGTATCGCGCCCGCTGCGAGCACCGCGAGCACGATCCAGACCGCGATCCTCGCGCGTTTCCATTCACGGTTGCGCGGCGGCAGGGCGTGCCCGTCCTCGTTTTCCCGCGCGGGGATCGCTAGCGAAGCATGAGTTTTTTCAGTCATCTCAGTCAGCCGTCATTTAACTTTTACGCGTGCTTGCCGTCGCCCGGGGCGTTGTCAGCGCCGCCGTTCGGACCCTGTTCGTCAGAGGTGCCGCCGTGCGTTCCACCATTGCGCCGCGCGAGGCGCGTATGGATGGCTGCAAAGACCAGCGGCACAAAAAACAGCGTGGAAATCGTCGCAAACAACAGACCGCCGATCACCGCGCGCCCCAACGGCGCATTTTGCTCGGCGCCTTCGCCGAGACCCAGCGCCATCGGAATCATGCCGATGATCATCGCGAACGCCGTCATCAGTACCGGCCGGATCCGGCTCGCGCCGGCTTCGAGCGCGGCGGTCAGCGGCGGTGCGCCCGCCTGCAGGCGCTGCCGTGCGAAGGCCACCATCAGAATACTGTTCGCGGTCGCCACACCCATCGTCATGATGGCGCCGGTCAATGCCGGCACGCTCAGGTGAGTGCCGGTCAGGAACAGCATCCAGACGATGCCGGCCAGTGCCGCCGGCAACGCGCTGATGATGATCAGCGGGTCGACCCACGACTGGAAATTCACCACGATCAGCAGATACACCAGCACGATTGCCATTGCCACACCCACGCCCAGCCCGAAGAACGACGTGCTCATGGTCTGCACCTGGCCGCGCACCACGATCTGGCTGCCGCGCGGCAAGCTTTTGCGCGCCTGATCCACGAGCTTGTTGACGTCGCGCGCGACACTGCCCAGGTCACGCTTTTCGACGCTCACATACAGGTCGATCACCGGCCGGATGTTGTAATGCGTGACCACCGCGAACTGATTCTGCGGCGACACGCGCACGAGGTTGCCCAGCAACTGCGTCGGACCGCTCGTACTCGCCGAAACGGGCGTGCGCAACAACTGGTCGATCGACGAAATATCGTACTGCGGCGTCTGCACCGCGACGCTGTATTCGACGCCGTTCTTATTGTTGAACCAGAAACTCGGCGCGGTCTGCGAGCTGCCCGACAATGAAATGAGCACGTTCTGCGCCACGTTGTTCGCGTTCAGATTGAGCTGCTGCATGCGGGTCCGATCCATCTGAAGATTGATGACCGGTTCGTCGAGCTTCTGCTGGATGTGCGTGTCCACGGTGCCCGGAATCATGCGCACCTGCTTGTACAGTTTGCGCGCCACGTCGAAGTTGCCTTGCTGGTCGGCGCCGACAATCTGCACGTCGATTGCCGCCGGCAGACCGAAATTGAGGATCTGCGTCACGATGTCAGCCGGCTGGAAGAAAAACTCCACGCCCGGAAAGTGCTGCGGCAAGACGCTGCGCAGTTTGTCGATGTAGCCTGCCGTCGGCTTGTGGTCCTCGTTCAGCGCTACCTGAACCTCGCCGTCGAACGTCCCGATCGTGCCCGAGTTGCTATAGGACAGGTTGATACCGCTGTACGGCAAGCCGAGGTTGTCGAGAATCGTCGCCAGTTCCTTTTGCGGCACCACCTGGCGTATCACCTTCTCCACGTTGTCGGCGAGGCGCGCGGTTTCCTCGATCCGGGTGCCGGTCGGCGCGCGCATGTGCAGACGGATGTCGCCGGCGTCGACGGTCGGAAAGAAGTCTTCGCCGAGCACGAACACGAGTCCCATCGACACCACGCAAAAGCCCAGAAACACGCCGCCGAAGAGCCCGCGCCGCACCAGCACGGTGCTCAGGATCACGATATAGGCCGCGCGCATGCGCTCGAAGCCGCGGTCGAAGCGGTGATAGATCCGCATGAAGAAGTTCGGCCGGCTGCCGTCCTTCGGCTTGTGCGCGTGGCCCATCAGCAGCATGGCGAGAGTCGGCACGAGCGTACGCGAGAGGATGTACGACGCGATCATCGCGAACACCACCGCCTCAGCCAGCGGCACGAACAGGTAGCGGGCCACGCCCGTGAGGAAGAACATCGGCACGAACACGATACAGATACACAGCGTCGAGACGAGCGCGGGCACCGCGATTTCACCGGCACCTTCGAGAATCGCCTCGTGCAAATCCGTCCCCATGTGCAGGTGGCGTTCGATGTTTTCGATGGTCACCGTCGCGTCGTCGACCAGAATCCCGACTGCCAGCGCGAGACCGCCGAGCGTCATGATGTTGATCGTCTGACCGAGCGCGTGCAGCACGATCAGCGAGGTGAGAATCGACAGCGGAATCGACACGGCGATGATGCAGGTGCTGCGCCAGTTGCCGAGGAACAGCAGAATCATCGCGGCGGTGAGCGCAGCGGCAATCAGGGCTTCGCGCACCACGCCCTGTACCGCCGCCTTCACGAACACCGACTGGTCGAACAGCGCGGTAATGCTGATATCGGGCGGCAACGCCGCGCGCGCGTTAGGCAGCAGATCATGCAACGCACTGACGATGGCGAGCGTCGACGAACTGCCGGTCTTCAGCACCGACATCAGCACGCCGCGGTGACCGTCCTGGCGCACCACATTGGTCTGCGGCGAGAAGCCGTCGCGCACGTGCGCGACCTCGCGCAGATAGGTGGTCGCGCCGTTGAGGGTGCGCACCGGAATATCGTTCAGGCCGGCCACCGTTTCCGGCGAGCCATTCATGTTGACGGTGTATTCGGTGGGGCCGATCTTCGCCGTGCCGGTCGGCAGGATCAGGTTCTGTGCGTTGAAAGCATTCACCACGTCCGCCGGCGTCAGGCCTTTGGCAAGCAAGGCCCGCGTGTCGAGGTCGACGGAGATCAGACGCGACTTGCCGCCATACGGGTAGGGCACTGCCGCACCCGGAATCGTCACCAGTTGCGGGCGCAGGAAGTTGAGCGCGGTGTCGTTCAGCTGCTGCTCGGATTCCTTCGGGCTCGACAGCCCCAGCTGGATCACCGGAATGCTCGAAGCCGAATAGCTGATCACGAGCGGCGGCGTGGCGCCTGGCGGCATCTGCTTCAACTGCGCCTGCTCGACCGCCACGGTTTGCGCGATCGCGGTCTGGATATTCGCAGTAGGCTGCAGAAACAGCTTGATGACGGTGATGCCGGCAAGCGACTGCGACTCGATGTGCTCGATGTCGTTGACCGTCGTGGTCAGGCTGCGCTCATTGACCGACGTGATCCGGTTGGCCATGTCCTCGGCCGACAGACCCGTGTAAGACCAGATGATGCTGACGACCGGAATGTTGATTTCCGGCAGCACATCGACCGGCGTGGTTATCAGCACAAACGGCGTGGCCAGCAGAATCAGGATGGCCATTACGAGAAACGTGTATGGCCGCTTTAGCGCAACGTTGACGATCCACATTGAAACGCGCCCGAAAGAATGCAGGAAAGGATGAAAGGTCGCCGCGGCGCCAATGCACGCGCGACATTCGTCGCCACTATCAACGCTGAGAGAATCACGCAGCCGCCGCCAGTCGAATCACGGGACAGCCGAACAGCACGCTCCGTCAGGACGCGCGCACGCCATATCCAAACCTGTCTCCGCACGGCATGCTTTTCAGCGGATGCTGAGCACGTCTCACCGTTAGTCTGCCGCTATGCTAGATGGTAAGCACCAACGTCTGCATGGCGCCAAAATGGCAAAACTGTCAGGAAGCTATTTGTAAGTTTATAGAGCTGAGCCATGGGCTTTTTTCGAATTCAATCGGCTCCGCCGCACGCTGCTTCCAGACAGGTCAAACGCCGGCCTTCAGCATAGCCGCTTTGGCCGGCGCAGCGAATCGGATTCGTTCCGCTCGACAGAGCGTCGCCAAGCAGACAACACAGCAAGCCTGCTGCGTAGATGCTCAGACGCCGCTCGACGGCGTGCTCTTCATGGATGGGGTGCCGCTCACGACGTTTCGTCGTCTCTGCCGCGACGGGCGTAATGGCTACGCGCAGGCCGATCGCAGGCGCCTGCCTGAGCGGCACCGCACGGATTTTCAACAACCTGTCTTTGCGGCGGCGGCGCGTGCGGGGTGCGCGCGCGTGCACAAGCTGGACCATGACACCGGTTTGCGCGGGCGTATTGTGTATTGTGTCTGATGTCCGCTATGACTGAGGGACAACATCCAGTCACAGCGGCGCCCGGTGGTCGTCAATCGTTCTTACTTCACCACACTCCACTTTCCATATTTCGCCACCGCCTGCTCGTCGAAGTTAAAGCCCAGCCCCGGCGTCTGGTGCAGGATGATCCGGCCGTTCCTGTGTTCGAGCTGACGGTCGATCAGGCGGCGGAAGTTGAGCACCTGATCGTCCCAGAAGTATTCAACGTAGCGTGCATTCGGTGTCGCCGCCACCAGCGGCGCGTGCACGTCGTGGAACCAGTGCGGGCACATCACCACACCGTAGCTTGCCGCGGTCGCCGCAATCCGGCGCCATTCGCTGATCCCGCCGCACACCAGCGCATCGCTTTGCAGAATCGCCGCGGCGCCCTTGTCGAGCAGTTCCTTGTGATACCAGCGGCCATAACCGATTTCTCCGGTCGCAATCGGCACCCGCGTGAGCTTCGCAAGACGCGCATGATTGTCGATGTCGTCGGGTGAAAACGGCTCTTCGATAAAGTACGGATCGAATTGTTCGATGCGGCGCACGTGCTGCATGGCTTGCGTGGCATCGGCCCAGCCGTTGTTGATGTCGATCATCAGCTCGACGTCCGGACCGACCGCCTCACGCGCCGCGCGCACGCGGGCCTCTTCCTCGCGCGGCGAAAGACGGCCGCCCTTCATCTTGACGGCCTTGAAGCCCAGTTCGACATAGCGCGCCATTTCTTCGCCGAGCATGCCCGGGGTCTTGCCTTCGAGGTAGTAGCCGCCGCTTGCGTAAGCGGGCACCGTGTCGAGTTCATTGGCGCCAAGGTATTTGTGCAGCGCCACCTGATGGGTACGCGCATTGAGATCCCACAGCGCCGTATCGAGGATACTCAGCGCGCGCATCACCGTGCCGGCCCGGCCCTGCAGCAACGCCTCCTGATACATGGCCTGCCACAGGCCTTCGGTTGCATACGAGTCCTTGCCGATCAGCACCGGCGCGAGCAGCTGCTCCACCGCGACACGCAGCAGTTCGCCGCCCGCGCTGCCGACGTAGCAGAACCCGATCCCTTCCACGCCGTCGCTGGAACGGACTTTCACGAGGCCATAGTGGCGCGTGGACACCGTGCGGGTGGCGAACGAGGTCACGCGATCCAGCGGAACACTCGCCGTGCAGACCGAGACCGATTCGATTCTGGGCATTTCACACTCCTCCAAATGGGCTGCCGTCCGCGTCTGATGCGGGCCTGGCATGAGCGAAGTGTGATAGCCGCGAGGCGTCAAAAACAGTATCCTTTGGCTTCTTCAAAAGATAAAAGTTTTATTCGATGGATTCGCGCTATCTACAAAGCTTTGTCTACGTGGTCGAGCTCGGTTCGATTGCGGAAGCCGCCCGGCGGCTGGATCTGACGCCTGCCGCGGTGGCCCAGCGCGTCAAGATGCTGGAGGAGGAACTCGGTGCGAAACTGGTGCGGCGCTCGGGGCGCACGGTGGGCACCACCGAGGCGGGCGAACGCATTCTGGATCGCGCGCGTGCGGTTCTGCACGACATCCGCGATCTGAAGTCGGACCTGAACGATGCATCAGTGCTTGCCGGTCAACTGCGCCTCGGCGGCACGCCGACCATGATGACGAGCCTGATCCCCGACGTGCTCGCCGAATTGCTGGCTCGCCATCCGCAAATGGATATCTACCTTGAGCCAGGCACCTCGATCGATCTCTACCGCAAGGTCGTCAACGGCGATCTCGACGCCGCGATGCTGGTGCAACCGCTCTTCGACATGCCTAAAAGCTGCGACTGGCATACGTTCCGTGAAGAACCGCTGGTCCTCCTGACGCCGGCGTCGATGCAGGTCGCCAACGTGCACGAGGTGCTGCGCAGCGAGCCGTTCCTGCGCTACGACCGCAATGTCGTCGGGGGACAGCTCGCGGACGGCTATCTGCGCCAGCACGGCATCAAGCCGCATCAACGGTGCGAGCTGGACGGACTCGACGCGCTTGCGGTGCTGGTGGATCGCGGCCTCGGCGTATCACTGGTGCCGGACTGGCTGATGACGCGCTACGCCGGACTCGCGCTCGCCAAATGGCCGCTGCCGCATGCTTTTCCTAAACGTGTAGTGGGACTGCTGTGGGGACGCTCGTCCGCCCGCATGCGGCTCGTGCAGGCCTTCCTCAACACCGCGGTGGAGCTGGGACTGACCGGCGCGCGTGTCGAGTAGAGCCGGAATCAGCCCGCAACAAACCCGGACGAACCCGCCAGCAAATGCCGGAGACTGAGGGCTGGCGCGTCCAGACACAAAAATAATTAAGGTTTGAAGCAACCGCGCCACGCTTCTTCGTGATGTCCGGTCACGCAATACTCCATTAGCACGTATTCCACGTGAATCGAGGGCATGCGCGTCCACTGCCGCGGCCCGCCGCAAACGGAACCCGAAGGAGACATGTCGCATGAGCACCCCTGCTTCCGCCTCAACCATCTCTGGTTTGCGCGGCGCCCTGTCGCCGGTCCTGACACCCTTCAACGCCGACGGCTCGCCTTCGGCCGCGCGCTTCGTGCGGCACTGCCGCGCCTTGCTGAACCAGGGCGTGGGACTCGCCGCGTTCGGCACGAATTCGGAGGCCAACTCGCTTTCGGTGCGCGAAAAGCGGCTGTTGCTGGACGCCTTGATCGAAGCCGGCCTGCCCGGCGCGCGGATGATGCCCGGCACCGGCGCCTGCGCCCTCCCCGACACCATCGAACTCACGCGCCACGCGGTGCAAAGCGGCTGCGCCGGCGTGCTGATGTTGCCGCCGTTCTACTACAAGGGCGTGAGCGACGAAGGCCTGTTTCGCGCCTTCGCGCAGGTCATCGACGCAGTGGCCGATGCGCGCTTGCGCATCTATCTCTATCACATCCCGCCGGTTGCCCAGGTGGGCATCAGCTTTGCGCTGATCGAACGGTTGCTCAAGCGTTACCCAGGCATCATTGCGGGCATCAAGGACAGTTCGGGCGACTGGGACAACACCGCCGGTCTCCTCAAGGAATTCCAGCCAGCCGGCTTCGACGTCTTTGCCGGCAGCGAGACCTTCCTGCTCGCGACGCTGCGCGCCGGCGGTGCCGGCTGCATCACGGCGACGGGCAATGTCAATGCCGCTGCGATCGCGCAGCTTGCCAGCAGCTGGCGGGACGCCGACGCGGCCGAACAGCAGCAACGGCTCGATACCACGCGTGCCGCTTTCCAGCGCTTCCCGATGATCGCCGCGATGAAGGCCGCGCTTGCATGGCAATCCGGCGACGAGCAATGGGTCAACCTGCGGCCGCCGCTCGTCGAACTGGACGCCGCGCAACGCGAGGATCTGCAGGCATCGCTGACGCGTATCGGCTTCGAATTGCCCGAGGCTGCGTCGCTCGCGCCCGAGCCTGACGCAGCCGCCTCATCCTGAGCCGGCAGCACCCGGGCACAAGCACTGTCACCTGCGTCGCATTCACGCCTTCCGGCAACAAGGCTCGTACTTCCACTCCAACATCTATTTCGCCCGCACAGCTTCCCACAACAATCCGCGTGACGGGCCAGGAGACAACTTTGTTCACCCGTACGTCGTTTTCCCCTGCGGTCGAAGTGAATCCGGGCGACACGCTGTTCCGGCGCGTCGCGTGGCGCTTCATGCCGTTGCTGTTCGTGGGCTACGTGGTCGCCTATCTGGATCGCGTCAACGTCGGCTTTGCCAAGCTGCAGATGCTCAACAGCCTGCATCTGAGCGAGGCCGCGTATGGACTCGGCGCGGGTCTGTTCTTCATCGGCTATTTTCTGTTCGAGGTGCCCAGCAATCTGCTGCTGCACCGGCTCGGTGCGCGGCGCTGGATTGCCCGCATCATGGTGACGTGGGCCGCGCTGTCGATGGCCACCGCCTGGGTCGACACGCCGTTCATGTTCTACGTCGTGCGCTTCTTTCTGGGGGTGGCCGAAGCCGGCTTCTTCCCAGGCATGATCCTGTATCTGACGTACTGGTTTCCGTCGCACCGGCGCGGCAAGATGGTTGCATTGCTGATGGCGGGCAATCCGGTCTCGGGGCTGGTCGGCGGCCCGCTGTCCGGCTACATCATGCATGCGCTGCACGGCGCCTGGGGCTTCGAGGGCTGGCAGTGGCTATTCGTCGTCGAAGCACTGCCGTCCATCGTGCTCGGCGTGCTGATCTTTTTCTATCTCGACGATCGCGTCGCCGACGCCCGGTGGCTCAGCAGCGCGGAAAAAAAACAGATCCAGCAGGAGATCGCCGCCGATGCCGCCGTGCACACCCACGCCTCGGTGCGCGCGGTGTTCACTTCGGCGCGCGTGTGGCTGCTTTGCCTGATCCTGTTCGGCATCGTGATGGGTTCGTATGCGATCGGCTTCTGGCAACCCACCATCATCCGCGGCACCGGCGTCAGCGACCCGTTGACGATTGGCCTGCTGACGACGATTCCCTACACCGCCGCCCTGATCTCGATGATCGCGACCGGCCGCAGCGCTGACCGCAGCCGTGAACGGCGCTGGCATATCGCCGCGCCGGCGCTGATTGCCGCGGCCGGCTTCGGCATCTGCGCCATGAACGGCGAGAGCGCGGTGCTGTCGATGATCGGGCTCACGCTCGCCGCCATCGGCGTGGTCACCGCGCTGCCGATGTTCTGGGCGCTACCCACCGCCTTCCTTGGCGGAACCGGCGCGGCGGCCGGGATTGCGTTGATCAACTGCACCGGTAATCTGGCGGGCTTCATCAGTCCGGCGCTGATCGGCTGGTTGAAGACGCTCACCCATACGCTGTCGTCGGGACTGTTCGTGGTGGCCGGCACCTTGACGTTGTCCGCGTTGCTGATTCTGGTTTTTATTCCTGCGCGGCTGGTGAACCGTTAAGCCACGACAGATCGTCCCGTGGCGTATCAACGCGCAAGCCGGTGAGCTGACGCTGACATCAGCTCACCGGCCTTTTGTTTCACTTCGCCCTGCGAAGTTTCACCGTACCCTGCGAACCGTTACTTCGCGAACAGCGACGCAAGATTCGCAAACGCCTTGAATTCAAGCGCATTGCCCGACGGGTCGAGAAAGAACATCGTGGCCTGCTCGCCCACCTCGCCCTTGAAGCGCACGTGCGGCTCGATGATGAATTTCATGCCCGCCTGCTTGAGCTTGTCGGCGGCGGCCTGCCACTGCTCCATCGGCAACACGACGCCGAAATGACGCACCGGCACCGCATCGCCATCCACCGCGCTGGTCTGCCGATGCCCCGCCTCCTCCGGCGCCAGATGCGCGACGATCTGATGCCCGTAAAAATTGAAGTCCACCCAGTCGACGGCGCTGCGGCCTTCGGGGCAGCCAAGAAGCTCGCCATAAAACTCGCGGGCAGCGGCGATGCTATGGACGGGAAACGCCAGATGGAACGGCGGCAGGACGGCTGGTTCGGCGGCGCTCGTGGTGCTCATGCTCATGGTGGTCTGGACCCCTCGATTGAACTGGCAAAAACTACGACTCGCGGGCTAGTTTATCCATGAAATAAATTGGTGAAAAACGATATATTCTGGATCTGACCAACAGCAAAATTGATGAATCGCCGCTCCCCGGCAAACTGAAAATTGGTGTCGCCGTCAACCCGTGCGGCAGGTTTGCCTCCGCCTGCGCGCCTCGAACAGGCTGGCGGCCGGGTGACGGCAGATTGTCCTGCCCGAGGCGAAATCAACTGTCTCTGTGAGAAGCACCGCGCCGTCGTGCAGAATGGACACCTGCGCGGCGGCCCTTCATGCTCCGCGGAACGTCGTCACGCCCTGCCACTCTCTCCGCGGAAGCCCTGTTCAATGAATGCCAGCGCCTTTCTGTCAGCCAATGTCCTGATTGCGTACACCGCTTACTTTGTCGGCACGGCAAGTCCCGGCCCGAGCAATCTCGCCATCATGTCGCTGGCAATGGGTTCGGGACGCAAGGCCGCATTCGCCTTCGCGCTGGGCGTCATGACGGGTTCGTTTTCATGGGCGATGCTGGCGACGCTCGGTCTGTCGGCGGTGCTCGCCACCTATTCGCAGTTGCTGGTCGCGATCCGCCTCGCCGGCGGACTTTATCTGCTGTGGCTCGCGTGGAAATCGGCTCGCTCCGCTTGCACGCGTCATCCACCGCTCGCCGGCCTCGAGCGCGCGCCAGAGGCATCGCGGCGGCTCTATCTACGTGGCCTGCTGTTGCATCTCACCAACCCGAAGGCGATTCTCGTATGGCTGTCGATCGTCTCGCTGGCCGTTCCGGCAGCGGGCGGCGCTTCGCGCGCGGCACCGGTCGTACTCGGCTGCATGGGGATCGGCGCGTTGGTGTTCAGCAGCTACGCCGTGCTGTTTTCCACCGCGACGGCGCGCCGTGTGTATGGTTCGATGCGGCGCTGGCTGGACGGGTCGCTTGCCGTCGTGTTCAGCCTGGCGGGCGTCAAGCTGCTGACTTCGCGAAGCTGACGCGCAACGGGAACCGCATGAGTGAAGACCACCCGCGCAGCGTGCCGGCAAAGTACTCGCCACTGCAGATTCGTCTGTATGTGACGGGTGTGGTGATTCTCGTGGCGGCGCTGATCGGCGCCTGCGTCATTTATCTCACCACCCCCGCGCCCGACAGCGCGGAACAGTTCTATGCCGCGAAGGACCCGCGCTATCAGATCACGTTGCAACAGATCGGCGGCACGGCCGAGGTGATCGCCGCCGGGCTTCATCAATGGTTTGACAGCCTTTGGAACGGTAAGGCACTGGCTTATACGGTCGCGGCTCTTGGCGCGGCCGCCGCCGTGGTGTGCTTTTTGATCGGCCATTTTCTGGCTTTTGATTTACCGGATGAGCGCGGGGATGAGCGGGATAGTTAGGTTTGCAGCAGTATTGCGGCACTCCGTTTGCCGATGCTGGCGCACGGCAAATCCGCGCAAACCTACAGCACCCCCTGCACCTTCACATCCCCCGCCACCCCCACTGCTGCCAACGCCTCATGCATCGTGCTGAAGACGCATGACGCTCCGATGATCTGCGTGATTCCGTGCCGGTTCATATCGGCATGCAGATAAACATTCACTCGCGCAAACACCACGGTCACATGCTGTTCCTTCAAGGTTTCGAACAAGTCGCTCAGTGAACGCGCCGCCGAATAGTCCAGGTCCGTAATCGCGCCTGCATCCACCACAAACCAGTGCACCGGGCTCGGCGCGCGGTCGATCAGCAGGCGCACCTCCTCGACAAAGAAATGATCGTTGGCGTAGAACAGGTCCGCCCCGAAGCGATAGACGATCAACCCCGCCGATGTCTGCGTGCCCGGCAGCGCCGGTACCGGCAGCCAGCGCCCATCGGCACCGGGCGCCAGCATCATCGTATGCGGACGGTAGCTGTGGCGCACGTGGCGCAGCAACGACAGCGCGACGGCAATCAGAATGCCGTGCTCGACACCCAGCACCACCACTGCCAGCGCCGTGACAATGGCCAGCGTGAATTCGCCGGGACTCTCGGCGCGAATTGCCGTCAGACTCGGCACGTTGATCAGGCCAATCGCAATCGTGAACACGATCCCCGCCAGTACGCAGTGCGGCAGATACTGCAAATAGCGACTGAAAAACAGCAGCACCACGACCACCACCGCGGCGAACACCAGTTGCGCAAACTGGCTGCGCGTGCCCGCCCGATCAGCCATCGCGGTCTGGGTCGGACTGCCGTTGACGACGAACGCGCCGCTCAACGCCGCCGCCGTATTCGCCGCGGCAAGTCCAAGAATGTCGGCATTCAGATCGACCTCTTCGTGATAGCGCTGCGCAAACACGCGCCCGGCGGCCGCGCTCTGCGCGACGATCATCACGAAGCACGACGCCGCCACCGGCAGCAGGTCCAGCATCTGCCGCCAGCTCACCATGGGCAGATGAAACGGCGGCAGTCCGCCCGCAACCGGACCCAGCGTGGCGATGCCATGCCCGGCGAAATCATACAGGTCGCTTGCGGCGATCCCGCCCACCACGGCCAGCAAAGACACCGGCAAGCGCGGCGCAAACTGCTTGGCCAGCAGGATCGCAAGCACGACGCTCGACGAAATGGCGAAGGTAGGTAAATTGATCTGCCGCAGATGACTGACGAGTTGCACTAACTGGTCCGTGCTATGCGACGACGATACGCCAATGCCCCACATGTCGCCCAGCATCGCAATACCGACCTGCACGCCCACGCCTGCCAGAAAGCCGACCAGAACCGTACGAGATAGAAAATCCGCGAGAAAGCCGAGCTTGAAGACGCGCGCAATCAACAACAGCACCGCGGTCAGCAGCGCGACCATTCCGGCGAGCGCGACGTATTCGGCGCTGGCAGTCGGCGCCATGGCCGAAAGTTTGCTGGCGAAGATAGTGGCGGTGGCCGAGTCCGCAGCGACGACCAGGTGACGCGATGCACCGAAGAACGCAAATGCGATCAGCGGCAAACATACCGTGTACAGGCCGGTTACCGCGGGCATGCCGGCGATGCGCGCGTAACCCAGCACCTGCGGAATATCCATCGACGCGAGACTCACGCCGGCCAGCGCATCGCGCAAGGCGGCTGCGCGCGTGAGAGGAAGGACACCTTTCAACAACCTGATACGTGTGACGACTTTTTCTGGAAATGCTTGCATGCGCAGAGACCGTGGCAATCGAGTGGATATGCCGCATCCTGCCGCGAGTGGGCGTCGCAACGCAAGGCTTGCTGACGAATTTGCCGGAAAACGTTTGCCTGGACGGCGAGGAGAACATCGAAGAGCAGAGAGTACGAAGAGCCGTGCGGCGGCTCGTCAGGGCATCAGGTACAGAAGATGGGCAGTGGTGCGAGCGTGGCGAGCGTGGCATCTACGCCAGGGTTAACGCTTCAACTTCCCTGTGACCGGATCGACGAACCGTGCAAAAGCAAACAGCGCTGCAATCGCGATAGGCGATGCAATCAGGAAAGTGGTGAGCATCCTGCACCCCGTAACAAATTGTTGCCCGAGTGTAAATGACCGGGCGTGCTTTTAAATCAGGTAAACCCCGCGAGTGGCCGGAGCGAAACATCACGGCCCGCAAGGCATGCGGCGTCGAAGCCATGCTCCCGACGCCGCGATTTAACTCAGTTTGACGCCCCCCGAGGATCCGCCTCCTTGAACAGCATCAGGCCCACGAGGCTCACCAGCCCGCACGCCAGCACATACCACGCGGGCGCATAGAAACTACCGGAGATTCGCCACAAGCCGCTGACGATCAATTGGGCAAAGCCCCCGAAGATCGTCACACCGAGCGCGTAGATCACGCCGAGCGACGTGGCCCGCACCTCCGGCCGAAACGCTTCGAGAATCAACACGAGCGCAGCGGGCGTCGACAGCGTCATCAAGCCGATCAGCACACACACCACCAGCATCACCGTGAAGATGGAAGGCCAGACTTTGATGGCGTGAAAAGCCGGCAGCAGCACCGCCAGCGACACGATCGACACCGCATACAACAGCGTTTTGCGACGCGGCATGCGGTCGGCCAGACGGCCGGCGAACGGTGAACCGAGCAGCAACACGAGGCCCGCCGTGCAGCCGGCCAGCAGCGACACGGCCGCCGGCATGCCGGTGGTCAGCGTCAAAAACGACGGCAGAAAGAACACGATCGTATACATCGTCGACGTACCGCCAATGATCAGCATCGTGCCGGCCGCGATCTGCCGCAGCGGCATGCGCTCGGACCACTTCGCTGCCTTCGCCGCCTTTCCAGTCTGGTCGGTCTGCGCCCGATGCGCGACGGGCAGCGTGTCATCGAGGTGCCCCCGCAGGTAGAAACCCACCGGCCCGATCAACAGCCCGATCAGGAACGGCACGCGCCATCCCCACTCCAGCAATGCTTCATGCGACAAGGCGCCGGTGAGCGTCGCCGCAGCTAGCGCGCCCGCCAGCGCAGCGCCGCCCTGGCTGGCCATCTGCCAGCTGACTAGCGCGCCGCGCTGCCCCGTGCCGCCCGACTCCATCAGCAAGGTGGTTGCCGCACCGACCTCGCCGCCCGCCGAGAAGCCTTGCAGCAGGCGGCCGAGCACGATCAGCGCGGGCGCCGCGAGACCGATGCTTGCGTACGTCGGTGCCAGTCCGATCATGCCGGTGCCGAGCGCCATCAGCGTAACGGTCACCACCAGCGCAGGCTTGCGGCCGACGCGATCGGCATACGCCCCGATCACGATACTGCCGAGCGGCCGCGCGACGAAACCGACCCCGAAAGTGGCGAGCGACAGCATCAAGGCACCCAGCTCCGAGCCGACCGGAAAGAACAGCTTGCCGATCACCACCGCGAAAAAGCTGAAGACCGTGAAGTCGAAAAATTCCAGCCCGTTGCCGAGTGCGGCGGCGAACACGGTCTTGCGCGCCGAACGCTGTTCGGCTGCACTGCGCGGCGCCACGGCGCCTACGCGTTGGTTGATTGTGTTCATAAGAAGGCACCCTCAGAAGTTGTGGTACATACCCACGGATGCCGTGAGCGGCGTGGTGCCCGTTTGCGGCACGGCGCTGCCTGGTTGCGTCGGTAAAGGATTGTTATTCAGGACAACGGTGGAAATACCGTAGTTGCGAATCAGACCCGCTCGCGCATACAGTCCCGTGCGGTTCGAGAGCGTGTAATCGTAGCCGAGCATTGTGCCGAACGCAGCGTCTTTCGCTGGATTTTCCGCCGTGTCGCGCACCCCGGAGGTATCCCGATACACCACCGAGGCACGCAACGCGTGACGTCCGACCGGCACAATGGTGCCGAGCGTATAAACCCGCGCGATGCCGTCGCCCGCCAGCCGCGGCGCATACTGATTGAACGCCGCGGACAGCACTATCTTGCCCGAGTCGTACACCGCACCAATGCCGTACAGGTCGTTGCGCACGCTACCGGCGCCGCTTTGCGCCCATACCTGGTTATAGCTGCCGGCGATATAGGCCGCGCCGTTGCGCCACTGCAGCAATGCGCCTTGCGCCGCCGCGGCAGGCGACTGCCCGGCCACATTGCTGGGCGCATACATCAGCTGCGTGCTGAGTCCCGCAAAACTCGGTGACAGATAGGTCACTGCATTGTTGACGCGTGCGGGCAGTTGGGTTGCGCCCGCGCCAAGGTCGCTGTTGTAGCCCACACCTTTCGATGATTGCACGAGACCCGTGCCGAGCGACGTATAAGCCGAGTTAGTGCCGACCGTGCCGAACACGTCGATGAAAAGCGGCAAGCCGGTGCCGATCTGCCGGCCGAAACGCAGTCGTCCGAACGTCGTCGACCCAAGTCCGACCCAGGACTGGCGATTGAACATCGACGCGCGGTCCTGCATCACGCCGCTGTTGGCGAAGAATCCACTTTCAAGATTGAATTCGGCGCGCAGACCGCCGCCCAGATCCTCGCGTCCGAACATGCCGAACTTCGAGGTCCATTCGCCGCCGCTCTGGGTTTGCCAGAGCGACTTGCCGCCCACGCTCTGATAGTTGATGCCCGTATCCACGGAGCCGTACAGCGCCAGTCCCGAAGTCAACTTGCCGTTGAACTCGGGGACCGCCGACAGCAACGTCGCCTGATACGGTTCGGCCTCGGCCGAACCGGTCCCGAGCGACAGCAATGCTGCGCTCAATGCAATACTTTTTTTCATTTTGTCTCCCTGTCCCTGCTCTTACAAAAAATCCGCCGACGTGGCCGGATCGAAACTGCCGTCAGACCGCGTGCAGATAACGCTGCGCGAGTGCGACGAAGTACGCCGCGCCCCAGCTCAGGGCGGCGTCGTTGAAGTCGTATCCCGGGTTGTGGACCGCGCAGCCGCCCTTCGACTCGACACCGTTGCCGAGCATCACGTAGCAACCCGGCACCTGTTCGCTCATCCACGAGAAGTCCTCGCTGCCCATCACAGCGTCGGGCATCATCACGAGCGCGTCGCGCCCGACCAGTGCTTCGATCGTTGCAATGGCGAGCTCCGTGGCACCGCGCTCGTTGATGAGCGGCCGCGAGATCTGCCGGTAGTCGACCCGTGCGGTCGCGCCGTAGGTTTGCGCCTGCAGTGCGGCGATGCTGCGAATGCGCGCTTCGATGATGTCGCGGGTGGCGGCGTCGAGCGCGCGCACCGAGAGCTTCAGCGTGGCCTGTTCGGGGATCACGTTCGGCGCGATGCCGGCGTTGAACGCGCCCACCGTCACGACTGCCGCGCTGGTCGGCTCGACGTTGCGCGAAACGATCGACTGCAGCGCCAGCACGATATTGGCCGTCGCGACAACCGGATCGCAGCCGAGCTGCGGCATTGCGCCGTGCGTGCCCTTGCCGGTCACGGTGATCGTCACCGTGTCGGACGATGCCATCATGCAGCCGTGGCGCAATGTGAAATGGCCGAGCGGCACGCCCGGCGCGTTATGCAGCGCGAACACCATGTCGCACGGAAAGCGCGTGAAGAGGCCGTCCGAGAGCATCCGCGTCGCGCCGCCCAGGCCCTCTTCAGCCGGTTGAAAGATCAGGTTCAGCGTGCCGTCGAATTCGCCGCGGGCCGCCAGGTGATGCGCGGCAGCCAGCAGGATCGCCGTGTGTCCGTCGTGGCCGCAGGCATGCATGGTCTGCGCGACCGTGCTCGCATACGGCAGGCCGGTCGTTTCCTGGATGGGCAGCGCGTCCATGTCCGCCCGCAGGCCGATCGTGCGGCTGGAGGTGCCGCGCCGCAACTGGCCGACCACGCCGGTGCCGCCTACGCCCGTCGTCACGTCGTAGCCCCACTGCGTCAGCTTGCGGGCAACCAGATCCGCGGTACGCGTTTCCGCAAAGCCCAGTTCCGGATGGGCGTGGATGTCACGACGAATCGCCACGAATTCATCTTCAGACTCGCGGAGTTCCGCGAGCAATTGTGCAAAAGCCTGAGTCATTTGTCGCTCCGTTATGCGGCTGTCGGGGCAGCCGTCGGAACCAAGCGTAGAGATTTGCCTTAAAAACAAAAAAGCACGGATTTTGATGGGTATAACCAGTAGTGCTATATTTCCGCATCATGAAAATTCATCACCTGCGCGCACTGGTCGCCATCGCCTCGACCGGCAGCATCAACGGCGCGGCCAAGGCGCTCTACGTCACGCAGCCCGCCATCACGAAGGCGGTGCGCGAACTCGAAGCGGAATTCGGCGTGCGTCTGCTGGAGCGCAATCAGTGGGGCGTCGTACCCACGGCTGAAGGTGCGGCGCTGGTGAGTCGCGCAAGAACGGTGGTGCGGGAAATGGAACGCGCCGAGGAGGACATGGCGCATCTGAAGGGGTTGCGTGACGGCAGCCTGGTGGTGGGCATTACGCCGATTGTCGGCACCGTCGGGCTCACCGACGCACTGGTGGAATTCCGCAAGCGCTGGCCGCGCGTCACGCTCGAATTTCGCGAGCTGGGCTTCAACCAGCTCAACGAGCAGTTACGCAATCGCACCCTGGACCTGGCGTTTGCCGCATTCGCGAAGCCCATGGCCGATTCGGGCAGCGTGAAGGAAATGTTCTCGTTCGAAACCGTGTTCGTGACCCGCGCCAACGGTCCCTATGCGTGCGCCGATTCGCTCGAGGCCTTGCAGGATGCCGAATGGATCCACACCGACGTCACGGAGAGCTACCCCGCTTTCGTTCGCACCCTCTACGAGCGCGCGGCTCTTGCGCCGCCGCACTGCATCACGCGGTGCACCTCGTATGCGCTGTTTTATAGCCTCACGCAAAGCATCGATGCGGTGTTCGCGTGGACCCGTCATTCGCTCGAAACAACCGAACTGGGCCGTTCGTTCGTGCAGCTCGCGCTGCCGGTGGTGCCACCGCAGTTGCAGCTTTACCTGCTGTCGCCACCCGAAACGCAGTTGACGAGGCCCGCGGAATATCTGCTTGATTGCATCGCGCGGGCCATCGAACCGATGCTTGCCTGTCCATAAAGACAAGTCGCGCGTTTCACCCCGGTTCCACACGAATTCTGCTGTCTGGCGCGCACACCTTATAATCCGGCATGACTCTATTTTCGTTTCCGGCTGCTCCCTTTGCGGCAGCCTCGCTCACACCCCCTACCCTCCCGCGCCCCGCTTTGCCTGCGCCTGATTGCGCGTTGCAGGCGGTGGCCGCATGAAAACACCGAAACGCCTGCTCCCGCTCGTCGAAGAGGGCCTGATCGACGAAGTCATCAGCCAGTTGATGAGCGGCAAGGAAGCGACCGTCTACGTCGTGCGTAGCGGCGATTCCACGCGTTGTGCGAAGGTCTACAAGGACGCGAAACAGCGCAGCTTCCGCCAGGCCGCGTCGTATCGCGAAGGACGCAAGGTCAAGAACAGCCGCGAGGCGCGCGCCATGGCCAAAGGCAGCCGCTACGGGCGCGAGGTGCAGGAACAGTCGTGGCAGAACGCCGAAGTCGACGCGCTGTTTCGCCTCGCCAACGCAGGCGTGCGCGTGCCGCAGCCGTATATCTGCACGGACGGCGTGCTGTTGATGGAACTCGTCACGGACGCAGACGGTAACGTCGCACCGCGTTTGAACGACGTGGAGATGAGCGAAGCACGCGCCCTCGACCTGCACGCCGCGCTCGTCAACCAGGTGGTGCGCATGCTGTGCGCAGGCGTGATTCACGGCGACCTGTCCGAGTACAACATTCTGCTCGCAGCAGATGGCCCGGTGATCATCGACCTGCCGCAGGCGGTGGACGCCGCCGGCAATCTCGAAGCCCCTGCAATGCTGGAACGCGACGTGGACAACCTCGCGTCATACTTTGGCCGCTTCGCGCCTGGATTGCTCGACGCGAGCTACGGCAAGGAAATCTGGGCCCTGTATGAGGGCGGCAGTCTGCACCCGGATGCGACCTTGACCGGACGTGTCGAACTGGACACGACACCCGTCGATCTGGACGCGGTGCTGCAGGAACTCGAAGATACGCGTCTTGACGAAGAAGCGCGTCAGCGGCATGAACTGGTGCTACGCAGCGGCACTTGAGCGGGTGCGCTGGCGGCTCTTGCGCCGGCCACCCGAGGCAGGCGGCGCACCCACCGAGGCGCGCATCGTCACCGTGACCGGAAACTCGCGAAAGATGTCCCAGTGCGTGCCGTAGCATTGATTCACCAGCCAGCGCACCGCGTTTTGCGTCAGGTCCGCCGTGGGAATCCGCACGGATGTAAGCGCGGGGGCCGCGTAAGCGGCCGAATAGTCGTCGTCGTAGCCGATCACCGAGACATCGTCCGGCACTGAAATACCCGCTTGCTGCAGACGCGCCAACGCGCTCACTGCCATCGTGTCGTTGGCGCAGAACAGACCCGTGAAACGCCGCTTCGATTCGAGCAGCGTCTGCGTGGCCGCATAGCCGCCCTCCGGCGAGAAGTCGGATTCGATCAGCGTCGTCGCGCCGCGCTCAATCCCGTTGCGCGCCAGTTCAGCGAAGAACCCGTCGAGACGCGCCTGATTGTCCGATGCGGTAGAAGGGCCGGAAATCACCGCTATATCGCGGTGTCCATGTTCGAACAGCGTGCGTGCCGCCAGTTCGCCGCCGCGAAAATGATCCGCGCAAAATGACGCCTCCGGCAACTGCTCGAACCCACGATTGAGGAACACCATCTTCGGATGCATGCCGTGCAGCTTGATCAGGTCCTCGTCGTGCAAGTCGTGGCTGATCACGACCACGCCGTCGCAATCGCGGCCAATCAGAAACTTGACTGCTTCCATGGCCTGCTCGCGCGGCGACGACTCGCCGCAACCGGTGGCCACCACCACGTGGCGGTGCACGGCGCGCAGCTCCGTATCGGTCTGCTTGAGAATCGTGCCGTAGTACGAGCCGAAGAAGGTCGGCACGAACAGACCGATCATGCCGAGCGATTGCGTCGCCATGGCGCGACCGATCGACGAGGGCCGGAAATTCAGCGCCTCGATGGCGGCCTGCACGCGGCGCATGGCATCGGCCGAAACCGGTCCTTTCCCGGAGATCGCCCGCGATGCGGTCGACATCCCGACACCCGCCAGTTCCGCCACGTCTTTCAAGGTTGCTGCCACACGCACTCCGCGTTGCGCTCACCGCGTCGCATCTCAATGAGCCATGCTGCTCAAAGACGGGCGCCACCGGCCTCGTCGAACAGCGAAATATGGGCGCTGTCGAGCGAAAAAGACCACGTTTGCCCAATCTCGACGGGCGTTTTGTCCTGATCGATCGACGCGATCTGGGCGCCATGATAATCGAGCCAGATAACCTGGTGGTTGCCCATTGGTTCGACCAGCGACACCTTGCCATTCTGCGCAAGACCGGCGCCCACGCGTACGTCCTCCGGCCTGATGCCCAGCACGACCGGCAGGTTGATGTCGGGCAGGCGCCTGAACGGGTACTTCGACACATCCAGATCCAGATGCGCCGTGCGAAATCGCATCCCTTCCTCGCGCCGCTCCAGTTTCCCTTTCAGCATGTTCATGGCAGGCGAACCGAGGAAGGTCGCCACGAACAGATTGTCGGGCCGAGCGTAGACTTCGGCGGGCGTACCGAACTGCTGGATCACCCCGCCGCGCATCACCGCCATGCGCGTGGCCAGTGTCATGGCCTCGACCTGGTCATGCGTCACATAGATCATCGTCGCGCCCAGCCGTTGATGCAGCTGCTTCAGCTCGCGGCGCAGTTCGGTGCGCAGTTTGGCGTCGAGATTGGAAAGCGGTTCGTCGAACAGAAACACGTCCGCTTCGCGCACGATGGCGCGGCCAATCGCAACACGCTGCCGCTGACCGCCGGACAGTTGCGCAGGCTTGCGCTTGAGCAGCGGTCCAAGTTGCAGCATCTCGGAGGCGCGCGTCACGCGGCGCTCGATTTCCGCCTTGGGCGTGCCGTTGATGCGCAACGCAAACGACAGATTGCGCTCCACGCTCATGGTCGGATAAAGCGCATACGACTGGAACACCAGCGCAATGCGGCGGTCTTTCGGATCGGCCCAGGTCATGTCCTCGCCGCCGATTTCGATGCTGCCTTCGGCGACGTCGATCAACCCCGCGATGCTGTGCAGCAAGGTGGATTTACCACAACCCGAGGGTCCGAGCAGGACGATGAATTCGCCCGCGTTCACATCCAGGTCGAGCGAATCGATGATCGTGTTCGCGCCCAGATCGATGCGCAGGTTGCGGATCGACACATTCGACACATTCGACCCATTCGCGACGTTTGCCCCGTTCGCCACGTTGGGCACACCAGATACGTTGTTCATGCAACTACCCCTTGACTGCACCGGTAGCAATGCCGCGGACAAACCAGCGGCCCGAAATAAAGTAGATTGCAAGCGGCACCATCGACGTGAGAATCGTCGCCGCCATGTTCACGTTGTAGAGCCGCTCGCCGGTCGTGGTATTGATGATATTGTTGAGCTGCACCGTCATCGGCAGATTCCGGGTGCCCGCGAACACCAGGCCCAGAATGAAGTCGTTCCAGATGCCCGTGACCTGCATGATCACCGCGACGACGATGATCGGCGTCGACATGGGCAGCATCAGTTGCAGGAAAATACGCCAGAAACCGCCGCCGTCGATGCGTGCGGCCTTGAACAGTTCAAGCGGAATCGCCGCATAGTAATTGCGGAATAGCAGCGTCATGATGGGCATGCCGAAGATGGTATGAATCACCACGATGCCCGGCAACGAGCTGAACAGATGCACGCTTGCCAGCACACGCACCAGCGGATAGACCATCACCTGCACGGGAATGAACGCGCCCATCAGCAACACGGCGAACAGGATACCCGCCCCGCGCGGCCGCCAGAACGACAATGCGTAACCGTTCACCGCGCCGATCATGATTGACAGAATCGTGCTCGGCACGACGATACGCACGGAATTCCAGAAGCCGACCTGAATGCCGTTGCAATCCAGCCCCGTACAGGCGGCTTCCCATGCATCGCGCCACGGTGCAAGCGTGAATTGCACGGGCAGCGCCAGCAGGTTACCGAGACGAATCTCGGTCATCGGCTTGACGGACGTGACGAGCATCACGTAAAGCGGCAGCAGGAAGAACAAGGCCGCGGTAATCAGGAACGCGTAGACGCCGAAGCGGGCCGGCGTGAAGCGCGCACGGCGCTTTTTCGGAGCGGCTCTTGCCGCAGACAGGGCCGTGTTCATCAAACGTCCTTTCGCAACGCGGCGCGGCTGCGCACATAGAAGAACGGCGCGAGAATCGCCAGCACCGTGGTCAGCAAGACAATCGAGGCCGCTGACGCGAGCCCGATGTTCGCGCGCCCAAACAGATAGTCCATGATGAATTTGGCGGGCACTTCGCTTGCCGTGCCGGGGCCACCCTGAGTCATGGCGACCACGGCGTCGTACAGCTTCACGACCATCACGAACAACAGCACGAACGCGGTGGACATGGACGACTTGAGCATCGGCACGACAATGCTGACGTACACTCGCCAGCGCGGAATGCCGTCAATGCGCGCCGCTTTCCAGATTTCGTCGTCAATGCCGCGCAGTCCGGCGAGCAATAACGCCATCACGAGCCCGGACGCCTGCCAGACCGTTGCGATCACCAGCGTATAGACCACGTAGTCCTGGTCGACAATCCAGTCGAAGCGCGCATGCGTGAAGCCAAGACGATGCAAGACTTCCTGCACGCCCAGTTGCGGATTGAGAATCCATTGCCAGACGAGGCCCGTCGCCACGAACGACATCGCGTATGGATACAGGAACACCGTGCGCAGGGCGCCCTCTGCGACCACGCGCTGATCGATGAAGATCGCCAGCAGCAAACCGATCACCATGCACGCGATGATGAAACACACGCCATAGATCACGATGTGCTGCAGCGACACCATCCACCGGTCGTTGTGAAAGAGCCGCACGTACTGCGTGACGCCCGCAAAATCACCTGACGGAAACGTGCGCGAATTGCTGAGCGACACCCGTGCGGTCCACAGCATGGTGCCGAGGTACGCGAAGACGACGGTTGCCACCATCGGCAACAGCGCCACCCACGCGGCCAGCGGCCAGCGTCGGCCGAGTGGCCTGGCGCGCTTCGTCGTCATATCCGTCCTCGTTGACAGGCCGAGCGCGCGCATCGTGACGCTCAGCTCTTCAGCGCGCTGGCAAAAGCCTTTTGCGCATCGTCGACCGACTCGTTCTTGTTCCAGAAGTTGGTGATCACGTCCGTCAATGCACCTTGCACGTCAGGCGGAATCAGCATTTCCGGATTCGGCAACTGGCGCGACTTGTCTTTCATGATCGCAATCCCCTCTTTCGCGCAGATGTCGAGGCTCGACGTGTCTACATCAGGACGAATCGGAATCGAGCCTTTCTTCTCGCTGAACGCAACCTGGGCCGAGGGCGAAGTCATCACCGTGGCAAGCAGGTTCTGGGCCTTGATCACTTCGGGATTGTCGGTCTTCGGGAAAACGAATACGTCGCCCGCCACCATGTACGGCGATTTCGGACCAAAGCCCGGGAAACAGCCGAAGTCCTTGCCGGCTTCCTGATGCGCCGCGGAGAACTCGCCCTTCGCCCAGTCACCCATGATCTGCACGCCGGCCTTGCCGGAAATCACCAGTGCGGTTGCATCATTCCAGTTGCGGCCGGGCGAGCCCGGGTCGACGTAGTTGTGCAAACGCTTGAAGGTGGTCAGCACGTTCTTGAACGCTGCGGAGTTGACCGCGTTCTGGTCACGATCGCGATAGACCTTCATATACAGGTCCGTTCCGCCCACATCTGCAAACACCGCGTCGAACGTGATCTTTTCCTGCCAGGCCTGGCCGCCGAGCGCGAGCGGAATCAGTCCGGCTGCCTTGAGCTTGTCCAGATCCGTGAAGAGTTCGTCGAAGGTTTGCGGCTCGCCTGTAATACCCGCTTTCTTGAAGGCCGGCTTCGAATAGAAGAACCAGTCCTGCATGTGAATATCCACGGGCGCGGCGTAGAAATGTCCTTTGACCTTGATCGAATCGAGAATGGATTGCGGGAAGATGGCGTTCCAGTTTTCCTTGGCGGCCACCGTGTCGACGTTGTTGAGCATGCCCTGATCGATCAGGTCATGAAACTGCTTGGAGGTATTGAACTGCGCGGCGGTGGGTGGATCGCCGCCGACGATCCGGTTGATTGCGGTGGAGCGCGCCTGGTCGGCACCGGCCACCGCATTATCGATCCACAGGCCGCCGGCTTTGTTGTACGCGTCGGCGAACTGGCGGATGGCGGCGGATTCACCGCCTGAGGTCCACCAGTGGATCACGTTGGCCTTCAACGGATCCGCATGCGCGGTGATGCCGGTTAGCGCCAAAGCTAAAGCCATGCCGCTCGCAATTTTCCTTCTGCTGTTCATTCCGTCTCCTCGAGGCTTTGCGCCTTTGTTTCAGGTCGACATACAAACCAGCTCAACACATTCAGGCGTGGGCTTTGCGCTCCGCCAGAAACTTTGCGATCAGTTCCGCACTGCGTTTAACGGTGCGTTCTTGCGTGCCGTAGTCGACATGCACGACGCCGAAGCGCCGCTCATAACCGAAGGCCCACTCGAAGTTGTCCATCAGCGACCAGACGAAATAGCCGCGAATATCGACGCCGGCCTTGATCGCGCTATCCACCGCCGCCAGATGGCGCTTGAGAAACGCAATACGCTGCGGATCGTCGACGCGCCCTTCGATCACCTGGTCGTCCGAGGCCATGCCGTTTTCGGTGATGTAGATGGGCGGCAGATTCGCGTAGGCCTGGTTGAAGCCGATCAGCAGATCACGCAGCCCGTCCGGATAGACTTCCCAGCCCATCTGCGTGCGCTCGACGCCTTCCAGCGGCACTTCCGTAAAACCATGCGCGCCGTCGCTCTTCACGTTGGTGCGGAAGTAATAGTTGATGCCGAGGAAATCGAGCGGCGCGGCGATGGTTTGCATGTCGCCCTCGAGTACCAGCGGCTCGGTACCCGGCCAGAGTTCGAACAGGTCCTGCGGATAGGCGCCGTTGAGCAGCGGATCGAGAATCCATCCGTTGTGCTGGACCTCGAACAGGTGCGCGGCACGTTGATCCGCTTCGCTCGCGGAATTCGCCGTACCACGGCCGATGTTCGCAACAATGCCCTTCATCGAAGCCGGATCATTGGCGCGCAAGATGGGCACAGCCTTGCCGTGCGCCAGCAGCAGGTGATGCATGGCTTGCGTCGCGAAGCGCCCGTTTGCGAGTCCCGGCGCATGGTGGCCATTACCATAGCCGAGATAGGCCGAGCACCACGGCTCATTGAGTGTGGCCCATGCGTCGACCTGGCCCGCCAGTTCACGGCTCATCAGATCCGCATAATCCGCAAAACGGTAAGCCGTATCGCGATTGAGCCAGCCGCCGCGATCCTCGAGATGCTGCGGCAAGTCCCAGTGATACAGCGTCACGAACGTCTTCAGGCCTTTCTCTTTCAGACGGCCCAGCAGGCGCCTGTAGAAATCGAGGCCTTTCTGGTTCGGCTTGCCGGCTTCGTCCATCACGCGCGGCCACGCAATCGACAAACGGTAGGCTTCGAAGTTGAGCGCCGACAGCATGTCGAAGTCGGCTTCCCAGCGATGATAGTGATCACAGGCAACCGCGCCCGTGTCGCCCGCGAGTACCTTGCCCGGTGTGGCGGAGAAGGTGTCCCAGATGGACGGCAGGCGGCCGTCCTCGCTGATGGCGCCTTCGATCTGATACGAGGCGGTCGCCGCGCCGAGCAGGAAGTTCTTGCGCCAGAGGGTGGAATCGGCCGGCGGCGTGAACGGGTCGCCGTTCAGGTCTTGGGTGGGAGCGGATGCGTCGTGTGCCACGGATTCTCCTGCGCGAGGTCGTTGAACCGGGTTGGGTTGCAGCTCAGCAGAAGCGCAGTGGAAGCGCTTCCACAAGACCAACGCACGATAGCAGTCGCGAATTCATCGCAGCAATGAGGGTTTGTCTGGATAGGGTTGGGCAGGCTCGCAACGCAATCCGCTCAGGTCCGCGCTTCAGCCCCGCCACTCATGACATAGAAAGACATACTTCATGAATGGAGTCCGCACGGTCATTCCACCATACTCGCTTCTGCTGCCGGTGCGCCTGCAAGAGTGCATGAGATCAGCAGGTGTATCACGCATGAATGAGATCGAAGATGAACCCGCATCCTACGATTTCGCCAATCATCGGACGATACGTTTAAGCGAGTCGCGACACGATCGTGTCAATCAAAGGATGACCATGTTCTCTTCATCAATCCAATTCGTAGGCAAACAGGGCGCACGCTGTGCCGCCGTAGCCGTCATTGCTGTTTCCGCTTTGCTGAGCGGGTGCGCAGGCACCGTCACGAACGCCACCCAGTATTCGTCTCAAGTGCCGGTGCGCCCGGACAACATTTACGTCTATTCCTTTGCCAGCAGCGCGGATCAGGTCAAGCTCGACAACAGCGGCGTGATCCACAAAGTGGAGGCTGCGTTGAGCGGCACCACCGCGCAGCAGAAGCAGGCCGAGCAAGCTGCCGAAGTCCGCGAACAGGTCGCCAACGAACTCGTTCACCAGCTGCAAAAGATGGGGCTGCACGCAGTCCGTTCAGACACTCCGGCCCCTTCCGATCAAAACGTCCTGATGGTGCAAGGCAGTTTCGATACCATCGACGCCGGCAATCGCCGCCGCCGGACGTTGATCGGCCTCGGCGCAGGCAAGAGCGAACTCAGTACTTCGGTGCAACTCGTGTATAAGCCCGCTGGCGGTACCCCGCAGCTGATTCAAAGCTTCGAAGCCAGCGCCGACAGCGGCAAGATGCCGGGCATTGCCGAGACGGCGGGCGTCGGCGCCGCGGCGGGCCATATCGCCACCTCCGCCGCAGCGGGCGCCGGACTGCACGGCGCGTCCGAGACCCGCAAGGACGGCGCGGCCGGCGATGCGAAGAAACTGGCGGAGTCGATCGCCAAACAGGTACAGGACCTCGGTAAAGCCCAAGGCTGGATGAGCTCCGACCCTACCCGGGGCTAAGCACCCGAGCTCTGGCGGCCTTCTTGTGATCGCAAGGGGCCGCCTTAAAAGCCACAACCGCATTTTTCCGCCCCGCCTGCGGATTTTTGCGCGATGTTTACACCGAGGCGACTACGCTAGTGACTGTGTTGAACAACCGCTGCGGCCTCGCCGCCTAACATGGCTCTCATTCAGTCACTCCAGGTTTTCGACGTCGGCCCCGAACGTCAACGTACTCCGTCAGTCTCACGTCACAACGTCATCCCCTTCCCCTCACCGCGCGTTCAGCTACCGGTGACCCTGCTGAGCGAATCCGAAGAGGATTCACGGGCGCAACTCAGAGCGCTCCTGCACTCGCCGCTCGGCGTCTACGTCATCAGCACCGAACTGGTCCGAAACCAGGTGCGTTTGCAACTGGACATTGCCCCGGACGATCTCGACTTCACGATGCACGCGTTGATCACCTCGCTGCCGCACGCAATGATCGGCCCGCTCAAGCGGCGCAATGTCACCCGGGAGACGCGTTAATCATGTATTCAGGCATCTGGTTGCCGCTTGTCACGCCGTTTCGCAATGGTGAGGTCGACACCGACGCGCTGCAGCGTCTCGCCGATCACTATTTGCGCACGGAAATCAGCGGCTTCGTCGCGTTAGGCACCACCGCGGAAGCGGCCTTGCTGACGGAAACCGAACGCGTCACCGTATTGCAGGCCGTCTCGGATGTGGTCGGCGGCCGTCTGCCGGTACTGGTGGGCGTCGGCGCTTCCGATACGCGCGAAGTAGTGCGCGAAATGCGCCTCTATGAACATTGGGATTGCAATGGCTATCTGGTCTCGCCGCCGTCGTACATCTGCCCGGACCAGGCCGGCGTGCAATGGCATTACGGACAGGTTGCGCGCGCAACCGAACGCTCGATCGTCCTCTATAACGTCCCGCATCGCACCGGTGTGGCGCTCACGCCGGACACGGTCGCGCGCCTGACCGAACATGACAATATCGTCGCGATCAAGGAATGCGTAAAGGACAACTTCGTCGCGTTGAGCGATGTGCCGGTCAGCCTGCTATGCGGCACCGACGATGCGTTTCTCGACTGTCTGCGCGCCGGCGGTTCGGGCGGCATTCTGGCAAGCGCGCATGTGTGCGCGGATTTGCTGGTCGAAGTACAGGAACTGTTCAATACGAATTGCGCGGAAGAAGCACAAGCACTCTTCGCAAGCCTGTTGCCCGTGCTGCGGCTTTTGTTTTCCGCGCCAAATCCTTCCGCGATCAAGGCAATCCTCGCGTTCGATCATCCCATGACCGATGAAACGCGCATGCCGATCTCACGCGCCTCTGCGCAACTGGTGGAGCGCTTGCGCGAAGCACGCGAGGTACTACACGATCTGCGTGCCGTGTTCTCTGGAGCACCGAACTAGCATTTCGCTCGCCGCCCGCGGCGAGGATGAGTCAACCGCCAACCCCGCTGCCCTGCCGCCCTTTGCCTCGCTCGAGCCTGCCAACTATACTCGGCACACACAACGGCGAATCTTGCGCAGCGGAGCCTCCATGCAGCATACCAAACTCGCCCGCTCCATTGGCGGCATGGTCACGAGTCCGCACGCGCTGGCGAGTGCTGCGGGCCTCGAGGTATTACGTGCGGGCGGCAATGCCATCGAAGCGGCCATTGCGATCGGCACGGCGTTATGCGTGACGTATCCGCATTTCACCGGTTTGGGCGGCGACGCATTCTGGGTCATCGGCGACCGCGACGCGCTGCTGCGCACCGTGTCGGGCATCGGCCAGGCCGCGGCGAATCTGCCCGCCTATGACGGTGCCATTCCGGTACGCGGCCCTGCATCGGCGTTGACCTCCGCCGCGACCGTCGATACCTGGCATCAGGTGTATGAGATCAGCAGGACGTCATGGCACGGCACGCGGTCCTGGTCGTCGCTGTTCGACCGTGCGATCGAATATGCATCGGCAGGTTTTCCGGTCACGCCGTCACAGCATTTCTGGCAAAGCCTGCGTGCCGATGACTTGCACGCGTTTCCCGGTTTCGCCAGCACATTTGCGCCGGACGGCAGGATTCCTGCCATCGCCGAGCGGTTTGCTCAACCCGCGCTAGCGCGCAGTCTGCAACGCATTGCCGAATGCGGCGCGCGCGAGTTCTATGAAGGCGATCTTGCGGACCTCATTGCACGCGGACTGAAAGCAGCGGGCTCGCCGCTGACGAAAGCCGATCTGGCCAAAACGAAGGCGCGCGATGAAGCGCCGTTGCGCGTCGCGTATCGCGGCGGCGAACTGGTTTCCATGCGGCCGCCCACGCAGGGGGTAACGACGCTGCAGATCATGGGCATGCTAGATCGTTTTGATGTGCACTCGATCGCCGAAGGCAGCGCCGACTATTACCACCTGCTGGTCGAAGCGGTGAAATGCGCGTTTATCGATCGCGATCGCTTCGTGAGCGACCCGGATTTCGGCCACGTACCCGTCGACGACATGCTTTGCACGGCCACGCTCGACGCGCACGCGCGCGCCATCAGCATGCAGACGGCTCGCACGTGGCCGCAGGTGTTTCGGCCCGGCGACACGGTTTTCATCGGCGCAACGGATCGCCACGGCCGCAGCGTCAGCGTCCTGCAGACCGTCTACTTCGACTGGGGCTGCGGCGTCGTGGCGGGCGACACGGGTATTCTCTGGCACAACCGTGGTGCCTCATTCAGCACCGACCCCACGCATCGCAACGCGCTACAACCCGGCAAGCGGCCATTTCATACGCTTAACCCCGGTATGTATCTGAAAGACGGCAAGCCGCACCTGCTGTTCGGCACGCAAGGCGCCGACGGTCAGCCACAAACGCTCGCTGCCGTCCTCACGCGTCTGATCGACTACGGGCTGGATCCGTATAGCGCTCTCACCCGTCCGCGCTTTTTGCTCGGCAAAACGTTTTCGGATACACGCGATGCGCTCAAGCTCGAAGAAGACGCCGGCGCCGATTTGTTCGAAGCGCTTGCCGCGCGCGGTCACGAGGTCAGTGCAATACCGGCGCAAAGTCCGCTCGCCGGTCATCCGGGCGTGATCCGGATCGATCCTGACGGCGCAATCACCGGCGCACACGATCCGCGCAGCGACGGTCGCGCGATGGGCATCGAAGAAGACGGCACGCTTTAACGCAGTATTCAAACCTGGCCGCCGGCCCAACGCGTGTAAATTCGGCCGCATCTGCATCTGGTAGCAAACGCTCGCCGCAACGATGTCAGGTCATGCCGAGCAAATGCCCAAGGCTTTTCTCGCGAGGCATGCGTGACGTCTCAATGCGCGCTTCCAGCTCACGAAGATGCGCCGACATGCGAGCGAGCGCACCCGCTGCGTCGCGCGCTTCGATGCAATCCACAATTGCCGCATGTTCGTCGTGCTCACACGGCGCATTGCCCGGCGCTTCGTACACGCCGACGATCAACGAGCACCGCGAAATCAGTTCCGTCAGATAGTTATGCAGAATAGTATTTCCCGCGAGCTCGCCAATACGCAAATGAAAGCAGCTTGTGAGACGGGCCCATGAGGGTTGATCGAACCGGTGCATCGCCTCGTGTTCCTCTGCCAGTTGCCGGCGCAACGCCTCGATGTCGCGCGCGCTTGCGCGTTGCACGGCAAGCTCCACCAGGGTGCTTTCCAGCGCGCGGCGCGCTTCGAAGATCTCGCGGGTCTCCTCGGGCGTCGGCGCGGCGATCACCGCGCCTTTGTTCGGGCGCAACACCACGATACCGTCGTAAGCGAGCCTTTCCAGCACGCGCCGCACGACCGCACGGCCTGCGCCGAACAGTTGGCACAGCTCGGGCTCCGGGAGCTTGGTACCCGGCGTCAAGCGATGGTTCAGCACTCCGTCGAAGATCGACTGATAGATGCGCGCGTCGATATCGGCGTCATCTTTGGCCGTCTCTTTAGCGGCCACCGCCGTGGATTTCGCTGTCATGGTGTGCTCTGCGGAGTGGCTGAGTTGCGCTCCACTTCGTCCATGAAACGTGCGATGGCGCCAGGCGTGGTCATCCAGACGTCGCCATTCGCTCGCGCCGCGGCGATATGCTGAAGTGCCCGACGCAAATGTCGCAGCCGGTAGGGCTGCCCCACCAGATAAGGATGCAGCGCAATCCCCATCACGAGCGCTTGCGGCGCGCTGCTCCGGTTGGCCTGGTCGAGCATTTCGTCGAACTGATCGACAATCATGTCCGCGAATGCCTTGCCGTCCATCTGACGCCCCACCATCATCGGCAGGTCGTTCAGTTCCTGCGGATAAGGAATCGACCATAGCGGGGCTCCGCGCGTAGCCATGCGTACCGGGCGGTCGTCGTGGCACCAGTTCAATGTATAGCCATAACCCGTCTCAGCCAGCAGATCAGGCGTCAGATACGACTCGGAAATCCACGGCGAGAGCCAGCCTAGCGGCGCGACGCCGCTTGCCTGAGCGATGCGCTCACGACAATGCAACAGCAGTTCACGCTCACCGCTCTCGTCCAGATCGCTTTGCCGGTGTGCATTCGAATGGCCGTGTCCAATCAGTTCGTCGCCACGCGCGACACATGCGGCGACCAGCTCCGGACAATGATCGTAAAGCGCCGTATTGATCAGCGTGCCTACCGGCATTTCAAGGCGCTCGAACAGCTCGATGCAGCGCCATGCGCCGACCCGGTTGCCGTACTCCCGCCAGCTGTGGTTAAGCACGTCCGGCTGCGGCGAGACGGGTCCAAGGGCCGCACCGAGGCCCTCGCCAAAGGCAAAGTGCTCGAGATTGAAGCCCAGGTACACCGCGAGTCCAGCGCCGCCCGGCCAGCGGAATGCATCGGTATCCGTAATAGGCCGATACGCGAAGCGGCCATGCGTGGCGAGCGGTTCCCGCGCGCGATCCAGCGCTATGCTCAGGGTCCGTGATTCAGTCATTTGGAGCAGCCATAAGTGCAGGTGAGTAACGCGTGGACGACGGGTTGAAGGGCTAGCAACGCTTAGCGATCCGCATGAACCGGTTTGGCGTGGCCGTGCCCCGTATCGGACCGCCGACGCACCGCGATTGCGCAAACAGGCATCGGAAATCGCCAACGATTCGAGCTGCCGATCGTTTGCAATATGTGCGCCAACTCGTCGACGTTAGACGACGCAACCCATTGGCGCCTGTCTGGCTCGCCGCACTCCAGATGGCACATGTCTTGCATTCGAGGGCCTTCGCACATGCCCCACCTGTGCCGCCTATTCCGCTCACGAGGACACTTTCTTCATGATCCAGCCTGCTTCAACGGTGCTACACACCGAAGCCGCCGACATCGAGCTCGTGCACGTCTCGAAGCAGTACGGCGACGCACTGGCTGTCGACGCAATCGACCTGCGCATTCCGGGCGGTCAGTATTGCTGTCTGCTCGGCCCGTCAGGCTGTGGCAAGACCTCGACCTTACGCATGATCGCGGGACATGAATCCGTGACCGAAGGCGACATACTGATCGGCGGGCGCAATGTCACCCGCGAAGAACCTGCGGCGCGCGGCACCGCCATGGTGTTCCAGAGCTACGCGCTGTTTCCGCACTTGAGCGCGCTCGATAACGTCGCTTTCAGTCTGAAGATGCGCGGGGTCGCCAAAGATACACGCCGCAAGCGTGCCGGTGAGTTGCTCGAACTCGTCGCGATGTCGGCGTATGCCGAGCGCAAGCCCGCACAGTTGTCAGGCGGCCAGCAGCAACGCGTGGCGCTTGCGCGTGCCTTGCTGAACCAGCCGCGCTGTCTGTTGCTCGACGAACCGCTCTCCGCGCTCGACCCGTTCTTGCGGGTGCAGATGCGCGCGGAACTCAAGCGCTGGCAAAAGGAACTCGGCATTACCTTCGTTCACGTCACGCATTCGCAGGAAGAAGCCATGGCGCTTGCCGATCTCGTGGTCGTGATGAGTCACGGTCACATCGAGCAAAGCGGTACGCCACATGCCGTTTTCAACCGCCCGCGCACCGAATTTGTCGCGCGTTTTCTGGGCGGTCATAACGTCTTCAACACCAACGGGCGCCTCTTCACGGTACGCGCCGACCATCTGCGCATCGTGCCGCACGGCGTCACGCCGGTTCAGACGCTGACTGGCGAACATGGCGTCACGCGGATTGGCGGAGTGCCCTGCACCGTGCGTGAGACCGAGTATCAGGGCACCCATTTGCGCATGACTCTCGTACCGCTCGACGGCTCCCCCGAACTCGTCTCGCTCGTCAGCGACAGCGACTACGATCCCGCGCGTTTTGGACCTGAAGCGCGCGTCGTGGTCTGGTGGAACGAACACGACGCCCACCCGCTTGCGGCCTAGGCCGTTTTGTTTCTCGCGTAGCACTAAACCAGAACGTCAACTGAGGAGATTGCAATGAGTGAGCAGAACGAGAGCCCGGCAGCGGCAACGGCTGAACCCGAGTTGACGCGACAAGGCCAGACCCGCCGCACCTTGCTCAAGGGCGCGGTGGCGGCGGCAGGCATAGCCGGTTTCCCGTATGTGCATGCGCAGGAAAAGATCGTATTGCGCTATCTGGGGACGGCGGTCAACCAGAGCTCGGATATTGCCAGGAAGTTCAAGGAAGATACCGGCATCGAGATTCAATACATTCCCGTCACCACCGACGATGTCGCCAAGCGCATCATCACGCAGCCGAATTCGTTCGATATCGTCGACACCGAATATTTCTCGCTCAAGAAACTGATTCCGGCCGGTACGCTGGCCGGCATGGACGCGAAGAAAATCAAGCTCGCCGACAAAATCACGCCGGTGCTCACGCAAGGTGAAGTGAACGGCAAGAAGATCGGCGATCAGGGCACGGCGCCCAAGAAAGTGATGTTCCTGACCGGCGCCCGATCGACGGAATTTTCAGCGACGCCAACCGAGTGGATGACGCTGATTCCCACCACGTATAACGCCGACACGCTCGGCATTCGCCCCGACCTGATCAAACATCCCGTCACGAGCTGGTCCCAGTTGCTCAACCCTGAATTCAAGGGCAAAGCAGCGCTGCTCAACATTCCCGCCATCGGCATCATGGACTCGGCAATGGCCATCGAAGCAATGGGCCACATCAAGTATGGCGACAAGGGCAACATGACGAAGTCCGAGATTGATCAGACCATCAAGATCCTGATCGAAGCCAAGCGTGCGGGTCAGTTCCGCGCATTCTGGAAGGACTTCAACGAAAGCGTCAACCTGATGGCGTCAGGCGAAGTGGTGATCCAGTCGATGTGGTCACCTGCCGTGACCAAAGTGCGCACCATGGGCATTGCGTGCAAGTTTCAGCCGCTCAAGGAAGGCTATCGTTCGTGGGCGTCGGGCTTCGGCTTTCCGCGCTCGCTGCAGGGCCGCAAGCTCGATGCCGGCTATGAATTCGTCAACTGGTTCCAGGACGGTTGGGCCGGCGCCTATCTGATGCGCCAGGGCTATTACTCCGGCGTGCTCGAAACCGCAAAGACGCATATGCAGCCATACGAATGGGACTACTGGATTGAAGGCAAACCTGCGGCGCAGGATATCCACGCACCGGATGGCCAGTTGCTCGAAAAGGCCGGCACAGTACGCGACGGCGGCTCGTATAACGAGCGCATGAGCGCCATTGCGTGCTGGAATGCAGTGATGGACGAGAACATCTACATGGTACAGAAGTGGAACGAGTTCATCGCCGCTTAGCGTAGCCCGGCGCCTGTCTGAACCGCGTTCTTCGCCTTGACCCAACTTTGGCTGCCACTCTGCCGGCGCCGGTGGCAGCCGCCTGCATGCTTGATACGACGACGGAACTCCCGCGATGGCAACGATCAATCTTCCGACTCAGGTGCAGGATGAACCCGCGCGACACCGGCGCGCGTCCGCATGGCTGCAGGCGACACCGCTGACGCTGACCTTTGCACTATTTTTTATTCTGCCGCTCGTCATCACGTTGATCGTAAGCTTTTGGGACTACAACGAATACCAGATCATTCCCGCCTTCACGCTTAAGAACTATGCGGCGATTTTCGACGGATGCTCGTCGACGACGGACCTGTGCGTCACCTTCAAGACCTATCTTTCGACGCTCAAGTTTTGCGCGATCGTTTGGGCAGTCACGCTCGTGCTGGGTTTTTCGATTGCTTACTTCCTGTCGTTTCACGTGCGCACGACAGCCATGCAAACCATCCTGTTCCTCGTGTGCACGATTCCGTTCTGGACCTCGAACGTAATCCGCATGATCTCGTGGATTCCTTTGCTGGGCCGCAACGGCCTCGTGAATCAGGCCCTGCTTGGCACGCACCTGATCGACCAGCCGCTCGAATGGCTGCTGTATTCGAATTTTTCGGTGGTGCTCGCCTTCGTTCATCTCTACACGTTCTTCATGATCGTGCCGATCTTCAACGCGATGATGCGGATTGACCGCTCGCTGCTCGAAGCCGCGCGCGATGCCGGCGCGAGCGGCTGGCAGGTCATCCGCGAGGTCGTGTTGCCGCTTTCGAAGACCGGCATCGTGATCGGTTCGATCTTCGTGATCACCATCGTGATGGGCGATTTTCTTACGGTCGGCGTGATGGGCGGTCAACAGATCGCCTCGGTCGGCAAGATCATTCAGGTGCAGACCGGCTATCTGCAGTTTCCCGCGGCCGCCGCCAATGCAATCATTCTGCTCGCTGTCGTATTGATGATTGTCTGGGGTTTGACGCGGGTAGTCGACATCCGTAAGGAGCTTTAGCATGCAGGCTGTCAGACTGAAACATCGTGAGCGGCGCCCCGCGAGTTTTTACTGGCTGGCGTTGCTGTTCGGCCTGTTCGTCCTGTTCCTGTACGGACCCGTGATCACCATCTTCATCCTGTCCTTTCAGGGACCGGAAGGCGGCCTCACCTTCCCGATGCGCGGCGTCTCGCTGCACTGGTTCTCGGCACTGCGAGACGGCGTGGGCGACGTCGATATAGCGTCCGCGTTCCTGCGCTCCGTACGGCTCGCCCTGGCCGTCACGGTGCTCACGGTCCTGTTTTCGGTGGCGGCCGGCCTCGCGTTTCGCAAGCGGTTTCGCGGCGATACAGCAGTATTCTATGTGTCCGTGGCGAGTCTGATCATGCCGTCGATCATCGTGTCGCTCGGCATTGGCCTCACGTTTCGTCTGCTGGATAGCGGCGTCAAATATCTCGCCACCGTAACTGGCCATCAAGCCTTCGTCGACAGCTATACGACCTCGATGGGTCTGTTCACCTCGGCGCTCGGCGCGCATCTGACGTGGACCTTGCCGTTCGGCTTGCTCGTCATGTTCGCGGTGTTCAACCGCTTCAATCCGGCCTATGAAGAAGCAGGCCGCGACCTGGGCGCCACGCCATGGCAAAACTTCCGCCATATCGTGCTGCCCATCATCGGCCCTTCCGTGATCGGCGTCGCGATGTTCGGCTTTACGCTGTCATGGGACGAAATCGCCCGCACCTCACAGGCGATTGGCGATCAGAACACCCTGCCGCTCGAACTGCAGGGCCTCACCACCTCCGTGACGACGCCGGTAATTTACGCGCTCGGCACGCTGACCACGGTGCTGTCATTCACGATCCTGATTGGCTGTCTCGTGGCGGTACGCTGGCTCACGCGCAGGCGTCTTGCCGCGGCGCTCCGCTAGCCGCGCCGCAGCAGGCGGCATCCCCTTATCCGAGCTTCCCCTGCAGTTCGGCCGCGCCGCCACGCCGATAAAGCACCACAGTGGCGCCAAACCCGCATATTGCCGCGAAGATCATCCAGTAGGCAGGTGCGGCCTTGTCGCCGGTGATCTCGATCAGAAACGTGGAGACGGCCGGAGTAAAGCCGCCGAATATCGCCGTCGCCAGACTGTACGCCAGCGAAAATCCGGCAACGCGTACGTCGACCGGCATCACTTCGGTCAGCGCCGCGACCATCGCGCCGTTATAGACGCCAAAGAAGAACGAGAAGTACAGCAATACGACCAGCATTCGCACAAAGCTCGGTGCGTGCGCGAGCCACTCGAGGGCGGGATACGTGGTCACGATCGCGAGCGCCGACACGAACAACAACAATGGACGACGGCCGATCCGATCTGAAATGGCGCCGCCGATCGGCAGCCAGATAAAGTTCGACACGCCCACGAGAAAGGTCACGACGAGGCTGTCCGCGGTGCTCAGATGCAGCACGGTGCGACCGAAAGTCGGCGTATAAACCGTGATCAGATAAAACGTCGTGGTGGTCATCGCAACCATCAGCATGCCGGCAAGCACCGTCTTCCAGTTGGTGACCATTGAGCGAAAGACTTCGGACGTGGCGGGATGATGGCGGCGCGCCTGGAATTCGGCGGTCTCCTGCAGCGAGCGGCGTAGCACGTAGAGAAACGGCACGATCATGCAGCCGATCAGGAACGGCAGGCGCCAGCCCCAGGCGGCGATCTGCGGCGGCGCCATCCAGAGATTCAATGCATAGCCAAGCGCGGCGGCCACGACGATGGCCACCTGCTGGCTCGCCGACTGCCACGCGGTATAGAAACCTTTCTTGCCGGGCGTCGCCATTTCGGCGAGATACACCGAGACGCCGCCCAGTTCCGCGCCCGCGGAAAAGCCTTGCAGAAGGCGTCCGATCAGCACGAGGGCCGGCGCCAGCAGGCCGATCGACGCATAGCCGGGCACGCAGGCTATCAGGATCGTGCCGCTTGCCATGATGGACAGTGTGACGATCAGGCCACGGCGACGCCCGACCTTGTCGATATACGCGCCGAGGAGGATCGCCCCCAATGGCCGCATCAGGAAACCTGCGCCGAACACGGCGAAGGTCTGCATCAGCGACGCAAACTCGCTTGCGGCCGGGAAAAACGTTTTTGCAATGTACGTGGCGTAGAAGCCGAACAGAAAGAAATCGAACTGCTCGAGGAAGTTGCCGCTCGTCACGCGCAGCACCGCGCCAAACTTCGACAGCGCCGCAGTCGTGCCGCCGGACGCTGGCGGGGTATGGTCGGGTTGCATGTCGTCTCCTGAATGTTTTGGATGCGCCGGTATGCTTGGCTTGGGTGATCTGAAGCCGGCCCTACCTGTACATATTAATCCTCAATCAGAAGACCGCCGTGAGCTCTTTTTTGACTGACCACCTTTGAACCGGTGATCGAATAGCCGGCCGCGTTCGAGCGTCTCCTCCCTCATGGCTCGATCCGCGACCGGCTCGTGACTCGCGCGCTCAAGCGTGCAGCATCAGCTTTTGCACACGCCAGTTCAACAGCTCGGCAACGTAAAGGACGTTTTCGGAAGGACAGGCCATTTGATGAATCCAGCCGAACTGCTTGAGCTGCTTGCCGGATTCGCCGAGCACCCCGAGCACCTTTCCATCGAGCGTCATCTTGTAGATGCGGCCGGGGAAGGCATCTGAGCTATAGAGCACCTGATTCGGCCCAGGCGAAATGCAGATGGCCCATGGCGATCCTGGCGCGAAAGTGCCGGCGGCAATGGCTGCCTCGTCTGGCGCGTAGCCGATGGCCGGGCGCGCATTGGGCGGGACCGGCACGTCGATGGTGAACTGGCGCTGAAAATTGCCCTCGCCGTCGAACACCTGGATGCGCCGGTTGCTGCGGTCCGCCACATAGACGCTGCCGTTATTGTCGAGCGCGATGCTGTGCGGCGTATGGAACTGTCCTGGGCCCGTGCCGCGCTCGCCCCATGACTTGAGCCAGTTGCCGTCCTTGTCGACCTTGGCCACGCGCGAGTTGATATAGCCGTCGCTGATGTAGGTATTGCCGGCGGCGTCCCATGCCACGTCGGTCACTTGCCGGAAGCGGCCGGGCTCGGCCGGCAGCGGCGGGTTTGGATGCTTGAGCGGCGCAGTGTCTTCGTCCGCGGCCTCCTGCTTGCGGCCGAACACCATGGCGACGCGGCCCTCAGGCGTGAACTTGATCACCATGTCCGAGCCCTTGTCGGTGACCCAGATGTTGTCGTGAGCATCGACCTTCACCGTGTGCGCAAATGACCACGCATACAGGTTGTGACCAATCTCGCGAATGAAGCGTCCATCAGGTGCGAATTCAAGCAACTGAGCGGCAGCCGCGCCGTAAGCCGGCCCAGTGCTATTGCCGCGCGACAGCACGAAGATATGACCTTTCGAATTCAGCGCTACGCCGGAACACTCGCCAAAGTAGATGTCGCGCGGCAATCGCACGGGATCGGGCACGGACTCGTACGCAATACTCGGAACCGTTTCAGTTTCTGCGTAGCCAAAGCGCGGCGCCAGTGCGAGCGCGGCAGCGCCTTGCCCCGCCAAAGCGAGAAAGCGGCGCCGCGTGAGCGCGCGGTGTTGCGGATCGCCACAGCATGGACAGGATTCCGAATCTTGGAGCTTCATTCGTTTGACCTCCTTGTTCTTCATTGACCGTGCCGGACTCCGGTTGTCTCCACGCTACCTCGCAGGGTCATGGCATCTGCGTAGACAGCATTCTTCTTGCGCTGGCTTTCGTGATTCCAGTTTCGTTGCTGCATATGCGATGTGGCAGCCAACGCGTGCTGCAAGCTTTCCGGTCGTAAGCTTGCCGGCCGGACATGGATGAGTCATGTTCAGCGCAAACGCAGTCCTCACTATAGTGCATGTATTCAGTGTTTAGCGAAGTGAAGGATCGAGTTCACGACGCCTTGTGCGATGCATCGAAGCCAGGTTGGGCGACAGGACCGGCGACCGTCGTTATGCCGCGGATCACCGGTACGGGGTTTGAATTGCCCTCTCCTGTGATGGCAAGCGAGTTTTGTCCGGCCTGCAACCATGCATAGACGACGACCGTTCCCGCACCGCCGTTTGCACGTGTGGGCGGCAACGCAACCGTAGTTGCCTGCGCGCCATTCATGCTGAAGTGCATCTTGCCCGTGAGGTTGCCGGCGTTGATGTAGGCGATCTGGATAAAAGCGCCACCCTCGTTTGCGACTGCGGCGTTGAAGGCAACCTTGACGCACGACGGACACGGTGCACCGTTCGTTTCTGTTGATGGCGCTTCGACCCAGTCTTGCGCCGCGAGATCGACGCCCTGTATCTCGAGCATCACCACCCCGCCCGCTGGCACAGCCTGCGCAGTAAAGGCGCCGGCGAAGCGGCCAAGATCCTCGTGCGCCCAGACGTCCCGCACCCTTGCCTGCGATGACACCGCGAGCCCAAGCTGCTGCCAGGTCACGCTCATCGGCGCTGCGTTTGCGGTGTTATTGAAGAGCGCGACCGCCCGCCGGCCGGTTCCCGTCAGCAGCTTCGCCCAGACCTGGCGGCCGGCCGCTTCGTTGACGAGGAGACCCTGCACGCCAAGCCCATCCTGATCGATCGCGATGATCTCGACGTTGGTCAGCAGGCGCACGGTGCTGTCCGCCAACGGCTTCGACAAATCGTTGCCGAGAATCAACGGAGCGCCTGAAATCGCCCACAGACTCATGTGAGCCCGGTCGTTTTCCGCGGACATGCCCATCCCGGCCACCATCATGTCGGGATCGTTGTAATAGCCCGTATGCTGGCTCTGCGGATGATAGTTGCCCTTGAGGTTGCCGGTGACGCGCCTGAAGTCAGGCGCGCCGGAGCCCGGGCCATAAATGTCGTCGGTGGTGCGCCACATCGCGCCGACACCGGCGCCCCAAGTCCAGGGGCCCTCGTTACGATCGGGAAACGAAGCATCAGGCGGACGATAGCCCGCATCACAGATGCTGAACGTCAGATACTGTCCCGTGTGCAAACCGGCGTTCTGGATCGACTGCGCAATTCTCCGGTACGCGTCCTGCGGATCGTAGCCCGCGTGCAAGCCACCGCAGAAGTCGACTTTGACGAAGTCAAAGCCCCAGCGGGCGAACTGCAGAAAATCGTGATCGTAATGCGCGTAATCGCTGCCCACGTAATGGCTGCCATTGGCGCGTTGACCGCAGCCTTGCGGACCCGAATCAATGTAGATGCCCGCCTTCAACCCCTTGCCATGGATATAGCGTGCAATGGCCGGCATGCCACCCGGCCATTGCTTTTCGTCGATGACGAAGTCGCCGCGTGGGTCCCGTTCTCCCGAGGCCCACCAACCCTCGTCGATATTCACATACTCGTAGCGGGCACCCGAGGCGATCTTCGCGTTCAGCGTAGCAAGTCCGTCCGCTTGCGCCTTGATGGCTGCGTAATTCACTCCCTCCGCCAGGCTGTTCCAGGACGACCAGCCCATTGGCGGTGGCGGCACCGCTATCTGCTCAAGCGTTGCACCAGACGCAGCGGGAAACACAGCCGCGATACCGGAAGCGTCCGGCTTATTGAACGCGCCACTGCAGGCGTCAAGGACGCTTATGCTCAAAACACAACACAGCAGCATGGCCGCTCGTGCGAGGCTCGCCCCGATGTTTCGTTTGCGATGCATGGTTTGATGTCCCGAGGTTATCGTTCAATGCACGCGTCTCATTCGGAGGCCACTTCAATAGAGCGCATTTGAGCTGTTGCACGCGGCTGGCTCCGGAAGATGATGATGCCATGCATGGCCTATGGTCTGTCCGCCTGCATGCCCTCCTGAACGGCCGCGATATGATTGAACGCTCGCCAATTCGTTTTGCACGAGGTTGCCATGCCGTTGTAGTTCGCACACGGCCTTCGCCTGGTAGGCAAAGGCCGCTAGCAAAGGAGACAACGTGAGACGGTTCGCCATACTTGTTATTCTGCTTGCCGGTCTCGCCGCACCGGCTTTTGCTGCGAATGTCGGCTTCGAGGAAGTCAAGATTCCGAATGGCCCGGAAGCGCCTTTGACGGTTGGCATCTGGTATCCCACCGACGTCGCAGCGGCGGAGCACGCCTTGGGCGACGCCACACAAAGCGTGGCGCCGCAAGCGCCAGTCGCGGGTCACGGTCTGCCGCTCGTGGTGATATCGCACGGCGGAGGCGGCTCGTACGAAGGTCATTACGACACGGCCCTAAGCCTCGCTCGCGCCGGCTTCGTGGCAGCGGCCGTCAGTCATGCCGGCGACACCGGCAAGGACGAAAGCCGCGTCCTGCAGTTATGGCTGCGCCCCGCCCAGCTTCACCGCCTCGTGGACTACATGCTCGGCGAATGGCCGCAGCACGACAAACTCGACGCGGCACGTGTCGGCGCATTCGGTTTTTCCAATGGCGGCTTCACGGTGCTGGTGGCCGCAGGTGGCATTCCGGACCTCTCGCTGATGGGTCCGTATTGCGCGGCCCACGCGGACCACGACCTCTGCGTGACGCTCAGGCAGGCGGGCGTCGATCCGCGTCTGGTTGCGAATGTGGCGCCCGGCGTGTGGATTCATGACCCGCGCATCAAGGCTATTGTCGTCGCCGCCCCGGCGTTCGGCTTTGCCTTCGACCGCGCGGGACTTGGCAATGTGCGGGTGCCGGTGCAGTTGTGGAGCGCGGCTGCAGACCATCACCAGCCGCCCCCTTTCTATGACGACGCAGTGCGCGTGAACCTGCCGGAGCCACCCGAATATCACGTGGTCGCCAACGCCGGTCACTATGATTTCTTGCCGCCATGCGGCACGCATCTGTCAAAGGTTGCACCGGGCATCTGCAGCAGTTTGCCCGGCTTCGACCGCGCGGCGTTCCATGAGCAGTTCAACGCAGACATAGTGCGATTTTTCAACGATACGCTGCGTTAAACCGGTGAAGCAGAGCGCAAAAAGCCCCACCTGCTAGCCACTTTTCGCAAAGGTGATTTCGACCCCGGGCACTTCTTGGGGCAGGATCGGCTCCCTAAACTGGGTTCACCCAGACAGACAGGCGCACGTCAGCAAGCGCGCCTGCACGACTTTCCTCTCACGCACAGGAGCTGACCATGCTGAACCGAACCTCCCCCGCTACGCTCGCGGAAACCTCGAACGCCACCCGGGACGCGGAATATTTCGAGTACACGTCGTCCGCTAACCCGATCGGCGCGAAGCTGATTTCACGTGTGCCGTTCCGCAATTTCGCCCCTTCGCTGTATGCGGATGGCGCCACGCGAGTGGTGCCGCTCGACCTTTCCGCGGAACTGGGCTGCCCCGGCCCGGCTACCGGCCCCGGACTGAGCGCGAGCTTCTTGCGCATCAATACCGGCGAAACCCTCACGCTGGACCCGAACGCAACTTCGCAGCTCTGCTATGTCATTAGCGGCAACGGCGAGCTGACTCAAGGCGAAGCGGGCTTTCCGTTTGCACAAGGCGACTTTTTCACGCTGCCCGGCGGCACCGCCGCCCAGCTTGCCGCTCACGCCGCCGCCACGCTCTACTACGTCAACGACGCGCCGCTCCTGACCTATCTGGGTACGAGCGGTGTGCAGGCGCGCTTTGCCGCCACGCTTTATCCGGCCGCACGTGCGCAGGCCGAACTGCGCAAGGTGGCGGAAGACGGCCATGCGAGCCTGCGCAACCGCGTCAGCGTGTTGATGGGTAACACCAACTTCCCGCAAACCCGCACTGTGACGCATGTGCTGTGGGCGATGTTCGGCATCGTGCCGCCGCATTCGGTGCAAAAGCCGCACCGTCACCAGTCGATCGCACTGGACTTCATCGCCGGCGGCAATCCGGGTGTGTATACGCTGGTCGGCAAGGAACTGGACGAGAACGGCGACATCGTGAATCCGACTCGCGTGGATTGGGAGACCGGCATGGCATTCGTGACGCCGCCCGGATACTGGCACGCGCATTTCAACGAAACCAATGAAAACGCGTATGTGATTCCGATTCAGGATGCCGGCCTGCAGACGTATCTGCGCACGCTCGACATCCGCTTCGCGCAGTAGACCGCGTTTTACAACACGAGTCCGTCGTCCCAGTACGGCGGCTCGCCAATCACCCTGGCGTAAAAATCGACGAACGCGCGCACCTTCGACGAAACGATTTTCTTGGGCGGGTACACGGCCCAGATCGCGGGTTCGCCCCGTCCGGTGCGCGCCAGCCACTCGGGAAGTGCGTGGATCAGGCGCCCTTCGCGCAGCGCCGGACCGGCGAGCCAGGTTGGCAGCAGCGCGACGCCGCAACCCGCCAACGCCATCTCCAGCACGGCCTCCGAATCGTCGCCGCGAAAGCGCCCTTTCAGTTCTACCAGCGTCGGCTCCAGTGACGTATCGTCCGCAACTGCGCGCACAAAATACCATTTGTTGTCCGGCACCAACGACAGGCGCAGCGCGTCGTGATCATTCAGGTCCGCTGGCGCACCGGGCACACCATGTTGCTCAAAATAGGCCGGACTGCCGCACACGATACGCCGATGCGGCGCGAGGCGTTTGGCCATCAACGACGAATCGGGCAACACGCCGATGCGGATCGCGACGTCGATGCTGGTGTCGATCATGTTGAGCGTCTCGTCGCTCACGACGAGATCGAGGTCGATATCCGGATTCTGTTTCATGAACTCCGGCAGATGCGGCACCACATGGCGCCGCCCGAACGCCGACGGGATCGTGACGCGCAGCAAACCCTGCGGCGTCAGATTGAGCGAAGACGTCACCTGACGCGCTTCGTCGAGCGCCTGCAGCGCCAGCACAGCGTGTTCACGAAAGACCCTGCCGCCCTCCGTCAGCACGAGGCCGCGTGTGGAGCGGTTGAAGAGCGCGATGCCCAGGTCCTTCTCCAGTTCGCTGACATAACGGGAGACAGTCGAGGTCTTGACGGCCAGTTCGTGCGCCGTCTTGCTGAAACTCTGCACTTCCGCTGCGTGAACGAAGGCGCGTACCGCCGCGAAATAGTCCATAAATGATCTGCTTTGAATCAAGGTGCTGAAGGTGGCCGCCAAGATAGCGACCGATTCGGTAGAGCCAACCTGGCGTCGAAAGCGAACCGGAAGCATTGCGACCGAATTTACCGAATGTACCGCAACCGTCAGTGTACGGTGCGGGCTTCAAACACAGGACGGTCCGTTCCGGCCGCGTGCTTGCCCTGCTTTCATGCTGTTGATACATTGCCGGTTCCTTTAGCCGCGAGCCAAACGGCATGAACCAGAATAAAAGCTGCGTCCGCGCCCTGCAGTTGAGCCTGCTGGCAGCATGCAGCCTGTCTGGCGCCGCGGCATGGGCCGAAACCGTGATCGCGTCGGGACCGGAGCAATCCGATGTGCGACAACTTGGCGCATTCAGCCGCGTTGAATTGAGCGCCCCGGCATAGCCCCACATCATCCATCTCCATCACCAGACCCGCCAATGTCCTGCCGCTCGTGCTCACGCCCATCCAGAAAGGCAAACTGAAAGTCGCTCTCAAGGATTCGGTCGCGATGTCGAAGCAACTCAAAGTCGTGATCATCGGACCTTCAGTAGCGTGGAGTTTGACTGACAGTTGAAGGTCTGCCTGCACCATCCGCAATTTGCAGGGCGGCATTGCGTGCGAAAAACGGCTACGTTACTCTTCGCGGCTGGGACGCGAGCCAAACCTCTTGTCTCATGCGAAATAAATAAAACGCAAGGTCGAGCCTGACCGGTTTGAACCCGCGCGATATCCACTGGGCTGACTGCACACAACGCACATGCCCAAACCACAACAAGAATCCTTGAGGACCTGATGGTTTTGAAGACTTCGTTGGCTACAGGCGTGACGCTCCTTGCGTCGGCCACATTCCTATCCCTTAACGCGTCCGCCGATGAAGGCATGTGGCAGCCGCCGCAACTTCCCAGCCTCGCGCCTCAACTTCAACAACGCGGACTGGCGCTCGATCCCAAACAACTCGCTACCCTGAAATCATGGCCGCTCGATGCGGTGGTGAGCC
>NZ_DASXHA010000164.1:0-6327 GCF_036488795.1 Paraburkholderia sp. | reverse complement strand
AAAGATAAGGGCCAATCGGCCGAGTGATAAAAAAAGCCGCCCGGTGCAAACCGGGCGGCTTTTTTACAGCCAACTTCTGCCTGTCAGTCAGCGGGCGCTACCACCACCCGCCTCAAGCAAGACATCAATCAAGCCGCTTTCGTCTTCGCCTGCCCCATCATCCGCGTGATGTAGTACTGCTGGGCGATCGACAGCACGTTATTCACCACGTAGTACAGCACCAGACCGGCCGGGAAGAAGAAGAACATGACCGAGAAGGCGATCGGCATGAACATCATCATCTTGGCTTGCACCGGGTCCGGGGGTGTCGGGTTCAGGCGCGTTTGCAGGAACATCGACACGGCCATCAGCACCGGCAGGATGAAGAACGGGTCTTGCTGCGACAGGTCGTGAATCCACAGAATCCACGGCGCGCCGCGCATTTCCACGGACGACAGCAGCACCCAGTACAGCGAGATGAACACTGGAATCTGGATCACGACCGGCAGACAGCCGCCGAACGGATTGACCTTTTCGGTCTTGTACAGCTCCATCAGCGCGGCGTTCATCTTCTGCGGGTCGCCCTTGAAGCGTTCGCGCAGGGCTTGCATGCGCGGCGTGATCGCCTTCATGCGTGCCATCGACTTGTAGCTCGCGGCCGACAGCGGGAAGAACACCGCCTTGATCAGCAGCGTGAGCAGGACGATCGACCAGCCCCAGTTGCCGACATAGCTATGAATCTTCTCGAGCAGCCAGAACAGCGGCTTGGCGATGATCGTCACCCAGCCATAGTCCTTCACCAGTTCCAGACCCGGCGCGATACCTTCCAGCATGCGCTCTTCTTCCGGACCGGCGAACAGGCGTGCCGACACGTCAGCCGATTGGCCCGGCGCGATGGTCGGCACCGGCTCCTTCACGCCGACGCGATACAGCGACGGATCGATCTTCTCGACATAGATATCGCGCTTGACACCTTGCTGCGGAATCCACGCCGTCGCGAAGTAGTGCTGGACCATCGCAATCCAGCCGTTGTCGGCCGAGGTCGCGTAGTCCTGCTTGTTCTTGTCGACGTCGCTGAACGTCATCTTCTGGAAGTGGTGCTGATCCGTGTAGACAGCCGGTCCAATGAACGTGTGCGAGAAGCGCGGCGTTTCCACCGGCTGGCTGTCGCGCACCAGTTCCATATAGACAGTCGGCGTCACCGGCGTCGAACCGACGTTGACGATCTTCGTATCGACGCCGATCACGTAGCTGCCGCGCGTGAAGGTGTACGTCTTGATGACCTTCACGCCACCCTTGACCGGCGACTCGAAGCTGAGCGAGAACGACTTGGCGTCGCCCGTCAGATCGTGCGGCTGGTTGGGAACCGGCGTGTAGATGTCGGTGTGGTTCGGGAAATCGCCGCCCAGCAGACCCGTGCGCGCCAGATACGTGTGATCGGCGGTGTGGTCGAACAGGGTGATGACGAGATCCGGCTGCTTGCCGTCGCCCTTGTTGATGAGCGACAGCTTCGACAGCGTACCGCCGCGCGTGTCGATGTCGCCGCTGTAGACGTCAGTCGAAAACGGGATCAACTGGGCCTGGGCGGCGGGTGCCACGTTGCCCGGAGCGGGGGTGTTCGTTGCCGGCAGGTCAGCAGGCTGGGTTCCCGGCGTGGTCGTTCCCGGTGCTGCGCTGGCCGCGGTTTGCGTGGGCGTGGCGTTCGGGAAGAACATCGACGGGCGTCCGTGGTCGCGTTGCCAGTTGTCGAACAGCATGACCGCTGACATGAAGAAGATGACCCATAGGACGGTGCGTTTGATATCCATGCGTTGTCTCAGTGTCGATGGAACGGCGCGTCAGCGCTTTTCAGAAGTGGGAGGCGGGACAAGATCGATGCCGCCCGCCGAAAACGGGTGACAGCGGCACAGGCGCCTGGCGGCGAGGTAAGTACCACGCGCGGCGCCATGATACTGGATTGCTTCGCGCGCGTAATCTGAACAGGAGGGGTAAAAACGGCACCGGCTGCCGAGCAGAGGGCTCACGGCAACCTTGTAGAAACGCAATAAAGCGAAAAGTACCGTTTGCATGACTAGTGCGGCCAGCCAGCGCCGCGCAAGAAGGGATACCGGGCGACGCCCGGCCGGCGAGGCCGGTCGAACGTCTCCATAAGCGTCATTGCGTCGCTGGCGCATCCGCGGGTGGCGCCTCACGACGGGCAATTTCGCGCGCTGCCTTGTCGAGCAGCGCCTCTATTTCGCTACGGCACAGCGCCTTTAACGGCGGCGACGAGGCGCCCGGCATAGCCTTCTTGTCGAAGCGCGTGTGCAAACGCAGCAGCACGTCCCAACCGCCGAACTCCGCGCGCCGCAGCCGAAAGGCTTCGCGCGCGAGACGGCGTACCAGATTACGCGTGACCGCGCGCGGCGCATATTTCTTGCCGATCACGAGGCCGAGGCGTGCGTCATTGCCGGTGGGCCGGGCGTACACGACGAAGTGTGCGGTGCGGCGCCAGGGGCGCAAACGAAAAACGGATGAAAATTCATCCGTTTTTAGCAGCCTTGCGGCTTTAGGGAAGGCGGCTTGCGCTCGCAACGGAACCGAGCCCTGTTGCGGCGCTCCTGCCGTTCCCGCGCTACCGCGGGCTTCGGACATAGCGCGCAATCCGCTCGCCAGCCTTAGATGGCGAGGCGCTTGCGGCCCTTCGCGCGACGTGCGTTGATGACCTTGCGGCCGCCAGCGGTCTTCATGCGAACGCGAAAGCCGTGGGTGCGCTTGCGACGGGTAACGGAAGGTTGGTAAGTACGTTTCATGTTGCTCTCACTTGGCAGAGAAATAACCGCGCGAGCATCGCGGAAAGTGCAATGGCCGGTGGTTCAAAAATTGGTTTTCGCGGAACCCGCTATTTAAACCGGTTTTCTCTTGGCCGTCAACAATTTAGGCGCGTATTCCACAGGCTGGGCCCGTGCAAGGGGATTGATCCGTCCCTGTGGATAACTCCCTTTCCAGGTTGTTTTGGCGGTAGAATCTCGTCCTACTTCCCAAAAATCCTGTACGCCGCTCCGGCTCGCTTGCCCCGCAAACCCTTGTGGCACAAGCGCCTGGAGCCGTTCTGCCTGGCCGCTCAGGGCCTTGTTGCGCGACTGCAACAGGAGCGGCGGGGCTGCGTGCAACCATAACGACAGCAACTGATGAACGATTTCTGGCAACACTGTTCCGCACTGCTAGAGCGTGAGCTTACGCCCCAGCAGTACGTGACGTGGATCAAACCGTTGGCCCCGGTTGCGTTCGATGCAGCGGCGAATACGCTGAGCATCGCTGCGCCCAACCGCTTCAAGCTTGACTGGGTCAAAAGCCAGTTTTCCGGCCGCATTTCCGACATGGCGCGTGATTTTTGGCACGCGCCGGTCGACGTCCAGTTTGTTCTCGATCCGAAGGCGGGCATGCGCGGCGCGGCCGCTGCAGCGCCGGCGCCGCAACGTCCGTCGCAGTTTGCCGGCAATGCCGGCACGGCTGCTGTGGATGCGGCCGTCAATGCCGTGCAGGCGGCGCAGATCGGCCGTGCCAACAGCGCCGCGAATGGCGCAAACGCCGGCCAGCACGCCCAGCAACAGCACGCCGCTGACGACGGCGCCGACCTCGATCTCCCTGGTCTCGATGCCAACGAAGCCGCTGCGGCGCGCCGCACGTGGCGGCCGGGGCAGAGCGCCGCTCAGCAAGGCAGCGCCGAAAGCGGCTCCATGTACGAGCGTTCGAAGCTCAACCCGGTGCTGACTTTCGACAACTTCGTGACCGGTAAAGCCAACCAGCTGGCGCGCGCTGCCGCGATCCAGGTGGCGGACAACCCGGGCATCTCCTACAACCCGCTGTTTCTGTATGGCGGCGTCGGGCTCGGCAAGACTCACCTGATTCACGCTATCGGCAACCAGCTTTTGATGGACAAGGCCGGCGCGCGGATCCGCTACATCCACGCAGAACAGTATGTGTCCGACGTGGTGAAGGCCTACCAGCGCAAGGCGTTCGATGACTTCAAGCGCTACTACCACTCGCTCGACCTGCTGCTGATCGACGATATCCAGTTCTTCTCGGGCAAATCGCGCACCCAGGAAGAGTTCTTTTACGCGTTCGAAGCGCTGGTGGCCAACAAGGCGCAGGTGATCATCACGAGCGATACGTACCCGAAGGAAATTTCGGGCATCGACGACCGCCTGATCTCGCGTTTCGACTCCGGCCTGACCGTGGCGATCGAGCCGCCCGAGCTGGAAATGCGCGTGGCGATTCTGATGCGCAAGGCGCAATCCGAAGGCGTGAACCTGAATGAAGATGTGGCGTTCTTCGTGGCCAAGCATCTGCGTTCGAACGTGCGAGAGCTGGAAGGCGCGCTGCGCAAGATCCTCGCGTATTCGAAGTTCCATGGCCGCGAGATCTCCATTGAACTCACCAAGGAAGCGCTGAAAGACCTGCTGACGGTGCAGAACCGGCAGATCTCGGTGGAAAACATCCAGAAGACGGTCGCCGATTTTTACAGCATCAAGGTCGCTGACATGTATTCGAAGAAACGGCCCGCTAATATTGCGCGGCCGCGTCAGATTGCGATGTATCTCGCGAAGGAACTGACGCAGAAAAGCTTGCCGGAAATCGGCGAACTGTTCGGGGGACGCGACCACACGACCGTGCTGCACGCGGTGCGCAAGATCGCCGCCGAGCGCGGCACGGATGCGCAGCTCAATCACGAATTGCACGTCCTCGAGCAGACGCTGAAGGGCTGATCCGCGGGTTTTCAGGCGCGGCGGCCGGACTGCCCGGCGTTTGGGCAAAAAGCAGGAAAAATCGACCTGTTTATTTCGGAACTCGCCCCCATTTTAGGGGAGCGGTTCTGTTTTCAGGCACAATACAGGTTTAACCGCCCGGCGGCTGAGGGCGGATGTCACGCCGTGACTGGCGCAGCGTAGCGCCGGCGGGGGGCCGGGGCCACGCGTAGAAATTGCCGGGCAAGGCGCGCAGGCCGTCACATCAACGAAGGAACTCTATGCAACTGGTCAAGACCGAACGCGATAACCTCCTCAGGCCGCTGCAAACTGTGAGCGGCATCGTCGAACGCCGCCATACGTTGCCGATCCTCGCCAACTTGCTGATTACCAAGAACGGCCCAGACGTGTCGTTCCTGTCGACCGACCTCGAACTCCAGATCACCACGCATGCCGACTTCGGCGTGGGCGGCGATTCGGTCGCGACTACGGTAGCGGCGCGTAAGCTGCTCGACATTCTGCGTGCCATGCCTGACGGCCAGGTCACGCTGACACTGAACGACAAGCGCCTCACGGTGCAATCCGGCAAGAGCCGCTTTGCGCTGCAGACGCTGGCTGCGGACGAGTTTCCCACGGTCGCTCAAGCTAAAGACTTCGGTGCGAACCTGGTGGTTCCCCAGAAGACGTTCCGCCAGTTGCTCGGCATGGTCCATTTTTCGATGGCCCAGCAAGACATTCGCTACTACCTGAACGGCATGCTGCTGGTCGTAGACGGCGACCAGTTGATGGCGGTCGCGACGGACGGCCACCGTCTGGCGTTCTCGTCCATGAAGATCGAGGGTTCGTTCCCGCGCCAGGAAGTGATCATCCCGCGCAAGACGATTCTCGAACTGCAGCGGCTGCTGGAAGACATTGACGACACGCTGAAAATCGACATTGCGCCGAGCCAGGTGAAGTTCACCTTCGGTCAGGTCGAACTGGTGTCGAAGCTGGTGGAAGGGAAATTCCCAGACTTCCAGCGCGTCATACCGAAGTCGCACAAGAACCAGTTCCTGATTGGCCGTGAAGAACTGCAGCGCTCGCTGCAACGCGCGGCCATTTTGACGTCGGACAAATTCAAGGGCGTGCGCTGCATCATCGAGCCGGGCCAATTGAAGATCATGTCCACCAACGCGGACCAGGAAGAAGCCCAGGAAGAACTGGAAATTGCTTACACCGGCGACAGCGTCGATATCGGCTTCAACGTCACGTATCTGCTCGACGTGCTGGCGAACCTGAAGGTCGACATGTTGCAAGTGAGCCTGGGTGATGCCAGCTCCAGCGCGTTGATCACGATTCCCGAGAACGACGAATTCAAGTACGTGGTGATGTCAATGCGCATCTGACGCGTCCAACATCAAGAAGAACACCAAGGGGCACAGCGCCCCTTTGGCGTTTTTATGGTGTTTTGAAAAGTCCCGAGCAGCAACCCAGCAGCAACGCAGAACCGGAAAAAATCCATGACTGACACGAACAATTCGCAACCCGATAACAGCTACGGCGCCTCTTCGATTCAGATCCTCGAAGGTCTGGAAGCAGTGCGCAAGCGGCCGGGTATGTACATCGGGGATACATCGGACGG
>NZ_DASXHA010000121.1:0-20679 GCF_036488795.1 Paraburkholderia sp. | reverse complement strand
CGCGTACCTTGAAGTCGAGCACGTCGAGGCCGAGATCGAGCGTGCCGAGCCAGAAGCGTAGACGCTGGGTCAGGCGCGCGCCCGGATGACTCAACGCATCCGTCAGAGACTGGGTCGCAGCATTCATACGCATACCAATTCGTTGAGAGGAACAGGTGAAACCGCGGCGACTCCCAGCTACGCGTCGCATTCGCAATTCCGGGCAAGTTCGCAATTTAGAAATCACGGCGCGATAAACGTCAAATTAACTCTCCGAGACCGTCTGGAATTTCCAACGATTCAGTCAAATAAGGATAAATAGCGTCTTCTCTATTTATTGGGATGAGATTAGGTGATACGCCACTAGTCGATGTTCTCGCCTCCTCCTATATAAGACGTATTCCTAAATAATTGAGACAAATCTGAATGGGCGACTCGCCGTTATGTCGTGCAAACATGATTACACCGGCAACGAATGTCACCAGTATTCAAGTTGGTCGATTTCACGGCGGTCATGGCGAAGCTAACACTTACGAGTAATCTCGTACGTTTCGGCGTCTTCGAGCTTCATCAGATGCACCGGAAAACCAGCCAGCAGGTGTGCATGCAGGCACTCGCGAGAAGCAGCGCTGGCCAGGTCGGCCCGCTCTGCGGTGGCCTGGCCGGCGTTTTCCTGGGTGCTCTGTGTGGTGGTGCGGCTGGTTGTGCCGCCGGTAGGGGACAAGCATGTTTCTCAGACGGCAGAAAACCGGTCTGTAGTTTTTTTACTTTGCCAGTTCGTATTTCGAAACCGCACCGCAATCATCATCGAAAAAAAGCCCGCGCCCCACTCAAGCCTCTCACTTCGGCGTCACATCAATCCCACCAAGATACTTCTGCGCCAGCGCCTTCACCGTCCCATCCGCCTGTATTTTCGCAATCGCCGTATTCAGCTGATCACGCAACGCGGTATCCCCTTTCCGGATCCCAAACGCAATCCCGCTACCCAGAATCTTGTCGTCGCGCACCGGCTGACCGACAAACGCGAAATCCTTTCCATCCGGTCGTGACAAGAATCCGTTCTGCCCAGCCGGCGCCAACACCAGTGTCGCGTCCAGACGTCCCGCCACCAGGTCCGAGTAGATCTGGTTCTGATCCTGATACGAGACCACGTTCACGCCCGCGTTTTCCCAATGAGCCTTCGCGAAAGTCTCCTGGATCGACTCTTGCAGCACGCCCACCCGCTTGCCCTTGAGTGACTCCGGCGTCGGCACCAGACCGCTATTGCTCTTCGCAATCAGTTGGGTCGGCACGCGGTAGATCACGTTGGTGAAATCAATGGCCCGGCGGCGCTTCTCGGTGGCGTTCATCGCCGAATTGATGGCGTCGAACTTGCGACCCTCGAGCGCGGGAATCAAACCGTCGAACGACGTCTCGACCCACTTGCATGTCACATGAGCCGTCGTGCAGACGGCATTGCCGATGTCGATATCGAGGCCCTGCAACTCACCGCCCGGCCCCTTCGATTCGAATGGCGGATATTGCGCCTCGAGCCCGAAGCGCAACGTGCCCGGATCAGCCGCTATCGCCGAAACCGATGCCAGCGCGCACGCGAGAGCAACCAGATTCCCAAGCAGTTTCATCGTCGATTCCTTACTTTAATTTTGTGTGCACTTCGCAGCTGCCGAAACACCTCTGTTAAGCCGGTGCAACATCCGGCGGCGTGGCGAGACGCCGGTGCTCGAGCACCGGCAAGCGCCCGCGCACTTCGTCGAGCAATCTGCGCGTGAGCGTCGCGACGGCAATACCCGGCTCCTCATCATGACGCGCCAGCACCTGACCCCACGGATCGACGATCATGCTGTGCCCAAACGTGCGCCACCCGTTCGGATGCGTCCCACATTGCCCTGCGGCCAGCACATAAGCCTGATTTTCGACCGCACGCGCGCGCAGCAACAACTCCCAATGCACGAGGCCCGTAGTGTGCGTGAAGGCGGCAGGTACCGCAATCACATCGGCGGCCGGACCGACGCGATATAACTCCGGAAAGCGCAAGTCGTAGCAAACGGAAAGCCGCAACGCGCCGAACGGACCAGATACCGTGCCGACGCTTTCACCGCCAACCATCGTGTCGCCTTCCGCATGCTGCTCGGCGCCCTGGTTGAAGCTGAACAGATGAATCTTGTCGTAGCGCGCGCTGCACTGTCCCGCCGGATCGAACATCAAGGCGGTGTTGTATGCGTGTGTCCCAATTTGCGCGCCGCTCGCCGGACGGATGGGTACCGTGCCGCCAATCAGCCACGTTTTCGTGTCGCGCGCCAGTTGCGCAAGTGCATGCTGGATCGGTCCATCGCCAAACGCTTCGGCAAGCGCCACGCGCTCGCTTTCGTCGCTGCCGATCCAGCAAAAATATTCAGGTAAGCAAATCAATTCAGCACCCGCGCGCGCAGCCTGCTCGACCCAGCGCCGCGCTTCGGAAAGATTGCGCGCCACGTCCGCGCCGCTGCTCATCTGCACAACCGCAGCCTTGAGCGTCTCCTGCATCTGACTCATGCGGCATTCCTCATTCTCAGATCTCACACAGACGCCGCGCACCTTCAATCAGCGTCGCGTCGTCCTTTGAAAAGCTCAGCCGGATCAGGCCCGAATCCGTACCGTCAGTGTAGAACGCCGACAACGGAATGGTCGCCACGCGCGCGTCGCGAATCAGGCGCAGCACGAAGTCGCTGTCGCTTTCGTCTGAGAAGCCACGAAAGCGCGCGAGCATGAAGAAGCTGCCTTCACTCGGCAACAGTTCGAAACGCGATTCGCGCAACGCATGGGCCAACAGGTCGCGCTTCTGCTGATAAAACGCCGACAGTCCCAGATAGGTTTCAGGCCTGGCGAGTGCATCCACAAACGCATATTGCATCGGCGTATCCGCGGAAAACACCATGAACTGATGGACTTTGCGTATTTCGTCCATCAGCTCGGCAGGCGCGAGGCAATAACCGACGCGCCAGCCGGTCACGTGATACGACTTGCCGAACGACGACACGATCACGCTGCGTTCGGCCAGTTCGCCATGACACGCCATGCTCCGATGCTTCGCGCCGTCGAACACCACGTGTTCATAGACCTCATCGGAGAGAATGATGATGTCGGTGTTACGCGTCAAAGCCCTCAGGCGTTCGATGTCCGCTTCGCTGAATATGGTCGCAGTCGGATTGTGCGGCGTGTTGATGATGATCATGCGTGTCCTCGGCGTGATCGCCGCAGCGACCTCGTCCCAGTTCACGCGAAAGTCGCTGAGCGACAGTTTGATCGCCACTGGTTTAGCGCCTTGCAAACGCACGATCGGCGCGTAGCTGTCGAACGACGGCTCGAAGTAGATCACCTCGTCGCCGGGATGCACCAGTGCGCTGATCGTCGAATACAGGCCTTCGCTCGCACTTGCTATCACGGTCACTTCGCGCGCGGCGTCATAGCGCACGCCGTACAGCGTCTCGACCTTGCTGGCGAGCGCTTCGCGCAACGCGCCAATGCCGGCCATCGGCGCGTACTGGTTATGGCCGGCGCGCATGGCTTGCGCGACGCCGTCGACCAGCTTCGGGTCCGGCGCGAAATTCGGCGCGCCCTGCGACAGGTTGAGCGCTTCGTGTTGCGCGGCCAGCTGGCCGATCACAGTAAAGATTGTCGTGCCCACATCAGGCAGTTTCGAGCGGGCGTGCAAGGCGCTCTGCATGAGAGTTTCTCCATCTGACGGCGAGGCTGCGGTGCGCCTTTGGATGGCGCTCCAGCCGGTTTGACGATTAGGCATCAGCCGGCGCGCGGTCACAATCGATAGTTTGTCATGCGCGGCATGCGTTTACGTCATGCGAGGCCATGACGCACGTCGGCCGGCCAAAGCCGGCCGGGAACCCGTGGCGTGGAATGGATCAGGGAGGCGTAGAGGGTGTCGAGCCGGACTGCGGCGTCCGCAGACCGGCCCGAGGTATGACGAAACGTGATGCTCGATGCTGCGCCCGGGCGAGCGCAGCCGTCGCCGGCTTACTCGTCCATCAAGCGGACTTTCACCTTCTTGCCCTTCACCTTGCCGGCGCTGAGCTTGCGCAACGCGTCACGCGCGACAGTGCGTTCAACCGCCACGTAAGTCGAGAACTCCGTCACGTTGATCTTGCCAATCTGCGAACCAGCGAAACCGGCTTCGCCGGTCAGCGCGCCGAGCACATCGCCGGGGCGGATCTTTTCCTTGCGGCCGCCGAGGATCTGCAGCGTTTCCATTGGCGGCAGCAGACGTTCGTTGCTGGTCGAGGTCAGCTCGGACAGCGGATGCCATTCCACCTCGCGCCCCTGCGCCTGCTCGAGACTGCCGACGCGGCCCATCTCGTTCATGCTCGCGAGACTCAGCGCCCAGCCTTCCTGATCCGCCCGGCCGGTGCGGCCGATGCGATGCACGTGCACTTCCGGATCCGGCGTCACGTCGACGTTGATCACCGCTTCGAGCTGCGCAATATCGAGGCCGCGCGCGGCGACGTCGGTCGCCACCAGCACCGAACAGCTTCGGTTCGCAAACTGGATCAGCACCTGATCGCGCTCGCGCTGGTCGAGTTCGCCATGCAGCGCAAGCGCATGAAAGCCCTGCGCGCGCAGCACGTCGAGCAGATCGCGGCACTGCTGCTTGGTATTGCAGAACGCCAGTGTGCTGACGGGACGATAGTGATTCAGCAACAGGCCAACCGCATGCAGCCGCCCGTCTTCGGTCACTTCGTAAAAGCGCTGACGAATCTTGCTGTTGTCGTGGCGTTCCTCGAGTTTGACTTCCTTCGGATTGCGCAGGAATTGCTGGCTCAGCTTGACGATTCCTTCCGGATACGTCGCCGAGAACAGCAACGTCTGCCGCTCCTTGGGGCACTGACGCACGACGGTCGCGATATCGTCGAAGAAGCCCATATCGAGCATCCGGTCCGCTTCGTCGAGCACCAGCGTGTTCAGCGCGCCCAGCGCGAGACTGCCACGCTCGAGGTGATCCATGATGCGGCCCGGTGTGCCGACGACGATGTGCGCGCCCTGCTCGAGGCTCGCGGTCTGCGGGCGCATCGGTGTGCCGCCGCACAGCGTCAGCACCTTGATATTCTGTTCGGCGCGTGCGAGGCGCCGGATTTCTTGCGTGACCTGATCGGCCAGCTCGCGCGTCGGGCACAGCACCATGGCCTGCACGTCGAAGTTGCGCGCGTCGAGGCGCGCCAGCAGCGCGAGTGAAAACGCCGCGGTCTTGCCGCTGCCGGTTTTCGCCTGTGCGATCAGATCGTGGCCGGCCAGCGCAATCGGCAGGCTCGCGGCCTGGATCGGCGTCATTTCGAGGTAGCCAAGCTGCGTCAGATTGACGAGCACGGCGGGCGGCAACGGCAACTGGCTGAACGGCGCGCCGGCTTGAGTGGGACTATTCATGTGGAGGGCTCGCTATCGGCTGAAGGCCAGGGACTATTCGGCCATGGGGCCAGGTGAGGGACGGCCTTCAATCTGCTCGTAGACCACCGAGCCGTCGTCCGCGTCAAAGCGCTCGACGTAGTTGCGCGCACCGCACATCGGACAACGGAACAGGAGCCCCTGGCCCTCGTTCTTGATGACGACGTCCGGCTGTTCCCACTGTGCTTCGCAGGACTGGTTTCTACATATAAACACGTTGATTCTCCAACTTCGATTCGATGGTTTGCTTCGCCTTGCAATCCGTCCTTCAAGGCGATGAGTTCGGCAGGTCCGCCGCGGGCGGCCGCCTGCTGCGGCATGGCTCGCGCAGCGCCGACAATGGCGTTTTCAACTGCTTGAGTTCGTCGATGAGACCACAAATCGGGCCCGGAAGCCACCCATGCCTCACGCCGGTCACACCGGTCGCGCCAGTTACGCCGCCATGCCGCGCCATGCGCAGAGGCGGCCCCGCCCACAAACCGAAGCCACAAAACAAAACGGGCAGCCTGGGCTGCCCGTTCCGGTGAACTTCACGCGGCTTCAGTCATGCATCAATACGCCGCCGTATCCGTCCCATAGGCTTTGTCGTAAGGGCCGGCCGGCAATCCCGTGCCCTGCAGATCGACGGCGCGCAAATTGGCCTGACGCGCGAGCGGAATGTAATCCGGCTTCGCTTTCTCGACCGCCGCCGTGATGGCCGCGGAAATCAGGTCGCCCACCAGAAAGCCCGTGCTCTGCGCCTGCGGCGAATACTTCAGTACCTGGTGGCTCTTCCACAGTTCCTCGCCCGTCGTGCCGCTCTTGAGCGAGTAATCGAGTTCGACCGTCGTGATGGTCTTCAGCACGACGTACTTCGAATCCCAACGCTTGATGCGGATGTACATGATTGCGTCGGCACCGAACATCTTGCCGAGTGCGGTCGGGTCGCTGCCGTGCACCATGTTCGCGTCGGACAGGCCGTCGTCCGACATCACTTTCTTCGTCAGGTTGACCGGGAACACGTAATAGCCGCGCTCGGCGATCGGACGTGCAATGGTCGACAGGAAGAAGTCCGGCGCGTCGACGTCGACGCTTTCGTTGATCACCGGCACCACGAGGATCGAATGCGGCGATGCCGCCCGAAATGCCGAGTAGTCGGCGTGCGGCCCCTGGTTCATCGGCGCGCATGCGGCCAGCGCGGACACGATCACGGCGGTAAACGCCGCGCGAATGGCAGATTGAACGAGCTTCATTGCTTTTGGGCCGGGTTGGTCGACGCGAGTCGGATCATGTTGGTCATCAGCACGGACGACTCCGGCCACGTGGTCTGTTCCTTGGTGAAGAACTTGACGGCGTTGGCGTTGTCGCCGCCTTCGAACAGCAGTTCGCCGTATTCGGCATACATGCCCGGAGGCACCTTCTTGTTGGCCGCCTCCGACGCCTGAATCGCCGCCAGCAGCTTGGCCGCGAACGCGTGGCTGTCAGCCGGCGTGCGGTAATAGCTGTACATGGCGGACTCGTAGTCGCCCCAGTTGTATTTGGCGGTCTGTTGCTGCGCACAGCCGCTTGCCAGTGCCACCAGCGCGATTGCGCCGGCGCCCTTGATCCACGTTGTCATCATGGTTGAGCTTCCCCGTTTGCTACATCGACCTTGATCGTTTCTCCCGAGGTCGCGAAGACCTTCTTGCGGAGCACGACCGTTTCGTTGCGGCGCACTTCCACCGTGTGCGCGCCTTCTTCAACCGTCAGCACATGTTTCACGCCATCGTATTGCGAGGCCTGGCCCATGGCAGTGCCGTCGAGCACCAGCGTCGCATCCGCGGGCGCGCCGAGCAGTGCGAGCGTCGGACGGCTGCCGCCGCTTTCGACTTTCGACTGCGGCATCGCGCAGCCAGCCAGCGTCGCGACGACCAAGGCGCAAGACAGCCACACGCCGCTCACGCGGGATTGATTCCTGAGAGTGCGCATGGGTTACTCCGCGACGTAGTATTTGGCCGCGCCATTCGCGGGAACCGTGCCCCCCACCAGCTGCGCGACGGAGCCTTCATTGGTCTCGTCGTCGCCGAAGGAACTCACGACCCGCAGCGTGGCCACCGGCGTCGCCGGCAAGGCAATCTGGAAGCCGGTCTGGCCGCTTTGCACCGACTCGCCCGGTTTGAACACGCGCAGCGTCGCGCCCGGTTGAATGCCCTGACGCGGGCCGCCGGTGATGAACACCGTGCTGCCGTCCACCTTGAGGATGTCCGTGCGCCACGGGCGCTCGTTGAGCCTGGTCATCATCGCGCCGATCACATCGGAGATGGCGGCCGCGATCGCCTTGTCGTTGAGCGTGCCGTCGTAGTCCGCGCGGCTGCCGAAGCCCGCAACCTCACCCGATTCGGTGGACGCTTCACCGCTGCCCTGCGCCGAGAAGAACACATAGCCGGTCTTCACGTCGACGAGCCGCAGTTCAACCTTCGCATGCGCGGTCTGCACCTTGGTCGAACTCAGGAAGCCGGCCTTACCCGTGGTGCTGCGGCCAAACTCTGTGACCGAGCCCAGGATCAGCGTATCGACGCCGATCATCTTGCCGTCCTTCGCAAGTCCCTGTTCCGCTGCGATCTTGCTCAGATCCGGACGCTCGAAGACCATGAACTGCTTCGATGCGACGAGGCGCGCAGCGAGAATATCGCTTGCCTGCTTGCCCAGCGGATCGAGACTCGAGTCGGTCACGAACGTACGGCCATAGCGCGTCTCGTTGGTGAATCGCCCAATAGCAATCTTGCGCTTGAGGATTTTCTGGGCCGGCGCGGCTTGTGCCTCTTGCGCGGCGGTTTGCTGAATGCGCGGCTGCGGCGCTTCAACCTTGGTCGGCTGGTCAGAAACCGTCGCACAACCAGTCATCGCCATGACGAACGTCACGGCGCATGCAGAGCGTATTTTCATTTTCCCCGATGCGAATTGGCTTTACAGGTCGGGCGCGCTCTTCTAGCTGCAGTTGACCTGCCGCTCGCGCGCCTGCTTATTTGATGCGCAATGGATTCTTCCAGTCACGGCAATTCGCTCAGAATATCGTTGTTAATCAACGCATCTAGCGATTTTCACCGTGCCGCAAAGAAATTTCTAAACCACTGCGCACGTCTTTATATCGGCAGGTCAATGCGAACCTTTAAGGATTCGTTGAATCCGGCTTTAAAGGCTGCCATTGATGTTTGAAGGTACGCCGATTCTTTATGCAAAAGGAATATTGCCGGCCATACATCAAGCGATTGAAACGGCTACGTTTGTTTCGGCGCGAGTGCTTGCGCTTATCGCGGCCTTCAAGGTGTCCGATGGCCGCACGCCGAAGAGCTTGCGATAGTCCGTCGCAAACTGGCTCAGATGCCAGAAGCCCCAGGCGGCCGCGACGTCCTGGACGGAGCGCGGCTCACGCCATGCATCGCACAGGTCGCGGCGCGCGCCGTTCAGCCGGATGGTGCGTAGATAGGTGGCCGGCGCCATCCCCAGCACATCCTGGAAGCAATATTGCAGCGTGCGCCGGCTGACATGCAGCCGCTCGCACAATTCGGGCACGCTCACGGCGCGCTCGCGGTTGGCCAGCACGTAGTCGCGGGCCTCGGCGACGATCCATTGCCGGCGCGGGCGCGTGGGAATCGCAATCGGCTCAGATGAAGTGAGCGCGCCTGGATCGAACAGTGCCGCGAGCACCGCTGCCTGAAGATTGTTGCGTGCGAATGCAGACAGCGGCGACAGACTTGCCGCGCCGTGGTCGAGCACCTGCTGCAACGACGCGCACAATCGCGCCTTGTGGTCGAGCCCAATGGGCACCACTTCGTTGCTCAGCACGTGATCGGAAAGACCGATCTGTTCGACTTCTGCCGCATAGCGGCGCAACACCTCGCCCGTCACCACGACGCCAAATATCTCGAAGCCTTGCGGCGTGATCAACTCGAATTCGACGCCACCCGGGCGGCACGCGAGCGCGTCGCCCGCGATCACATTGGCGTCGATGCGCCCCGAGTCGTCCCGGTAAGTCGGAATGCCGAACCAGTACGCATCCGATCGGATCTCGCAGGTCTGCCGCAAGGTGTGGCTCGTCGTTTCGCAAAACACCTGCATGTGATCGAGAAACAACTCGGTAATCGAACCGACGAAGCGGCCCGCGGTGAGCTGATCGTAGGTCTGGCTCCAGCCGTGCAGATTGCGCGCCTGTTCGTCGGCATCGTGCGCGATGCGGGTCTGAGCACAGAAGCTGCCGGACGGGAACTGCGTTGGCGGCGTCGACTCCGCGGTGTGACTGCGATCAACCGCCGCACAAGAAAGATCAATCGTCATACCAGATCTGCCCGTAAGCGAGTCACGTAGCGAATAGAAAAAAGGCGCGAGCAGTGCCGCACACGTGAGTCAGAAACACTATAGCGCTTCAAAAAAACGGTGCGGCGCGCATCTCAGTCAAGCCAAGCTCATCACTCCGTGTTCGGTCGGAAGAGAGCGGAAAAGAACGGAGGAGAAACGCAAGTCGCATGCCGAATGCACTCCGCTAGCCATCCTCTGCATATGAACGCTGCACTGCTCAATTCCTGAACATGTCACGAACACCTGTGCAGAAACGGCGCGCAATGCGCTGAACACATTGAACAGATCCGGACCTCCTGGCAGCGACCATGCCTGCTCCCACTGGACAGGGTCACGCGTTACGCGAATTGGCACGCTTCTGGCGTATTCGACAGGCGGCAAGCGGATTACCGCACCGGGTATTCACCATTCAAACATGTGAGGAGCACACAGATGAATCACGCAGAAATGCAGTTTCTGACCACCGAATTCCCGTATAAAAAGCAGTATGCGAATTTTATCGGCGGCGAATGGGTGAAGCCCGTCGGCGGCGAATACTTCGACAACATCTCGCCTATTACAGGCGAGCCGTTCACATCGATTCCGCGCTCGCGTGAAGCCGATATCGAACTCGCACTCGACGCCGCGCATCGCGCCAAGACCGCCTGGGGCAAGACTTCGACGACGGATCGCGCCAACATCCTCAACCGCATCGCCGACCGGATGGAAGCGAACCTGCAGCGCCTCGCGGTCGCCGAGACGATCGACAACGGCAAGCCCTTGCGCGAGACCATGGCCGCGGACATTCCGCTCGCCATCGATCACTTCCGCTATTTCGCGGGCGCGGTCCGTGCGCAGGAAGGCTCGATTTCCGAAGTGGATGACGACACCGTCGCGTATCACTTCCATGAACCGCTCGGCGTCGTGGGACAAATCATTCCGTGGAATTTCCCGATCCTGATGGCCGTGTGGAAGCTCGCCCCCGCGCTGGCTGCAGGCAACTGCGTCGTGCTGAAGCCCGCGGAACAGACGCCCGCTTCGATCCTCGTTCTGCTCGAATTGATCCAGGATCTGCTGCCGGCAGGCGTGATCAATGTAGTGAATGGCTTCGGTCTTGAGGCAGGCAAGCCGCTCGCCTCGAACAAGCGCATCGCGAAGATTGCCTTCACGGGTGAGACCACGACCGGCCGTCTGATCATGCAGTATGCGAGCCAGAACATCATTCCGGTGACGCTCGAACTGGGCGGCAAGAGCCCGAACATTTTCTTTGCCGACGTGCTGGATCACGACGACAGCTATGTCGACAAGGCGCTCGAAGGCTTTGCGATGTTCGCGCTGAATCAGGGTGAAGTGTGCACCTGTCCTTCGCGTGTGCTGATCGACGAGAAGATTTACGATCGCTTCATGGAGCGCGCCTTGAAACGCGTGGCTGCCATTACCCAAGGCCATCCGCTCAACAGCGCGACGATGATCGGTGCGCAAGCTTCGCAGGAACAGCTTGAGAAGATCCTCTCGTATATCGACCTCGGCAAACAGGAAGGCGCGCAATGTCTGATTGGCGGCGAGCGCAATTCGCTGGACGGCGAACTGAGCAAGGGCTATTACGTGAAGCCGACCGTGTTCCGCGGCAACAACAAGATGCGCATCTTCCAGGAAGAAATTTTCGGACCGGTGGTGTCGGTGACGACCTTCAAGACCGAAGAGGAAGCGCTCGAAATTGCCAATGACACGCTGTACGGTCTCGGCGCGGGCGTGTGGACTCGCGACGGCACGCGTGCGTATCGCATGGGACGCGGCATCCAGGCCGGCCGCGTATGGACCAACTGCTATCACGCGTATCCCGCGCATGCTGCGTTTGGCGGTTACAAGCAATCGGGCATTGGCCGTGAGAATCACAAGATGATGCTCGATCACTACCAGCAGACCAAGAATCTCCTCGTCAGCTATAGCCAGAAGCCGCTTGGCTTCTTCTAAGCCAGACGTTCCTGTGAGCGAACCGCCGCGCGGTTCGCTCTTTTTCCTCGCGAGGAAGGATCATGTCTGTGAAGGAAGTGGAACGCGTGATCGTCACGCCTGCCGCCGAGGAGTTGATCGGCAAGCTGAAGGCCGAACATGGGCCGGTGCTGTTTCATCAATCGGGCGGTTGCTGCGACGGCAGTGCGCCGATGTGCTTTCCGGTCTCGGATTTCATAGTGGGCTCATCCGATGTGAAGCTGGGGACCATTGCGGGCGTGCCGTTTTATATGAGTGAATCTCAGTTCGAATACTGGCAGAACACACAGTTGATCATTGATGTCGTGCCGGGCACGGGTGGAATGTTTTCCCTGGAGGGGCCGACCGGACTGAGGTTTCTGACGCGCTCAAGGGTGTTTGAGGACGACGAAACGGCGTGGCTGCAAGCGCATCCGGTTGAACGAGTGGACGCGTAAATCAGGCGTAGGCACTTGCGTTTCAATTACCGCCTTCGATCTTCGACAGGAGGCTGGGCCGCGGCGGCGACTGCAGGTGTTTGAGGCGCCGCTTCCAGCAAAGCTTCGCTGTCGTCTTTAAGGCCCACCCCCGTCAAACCCAGGCGCCGCGCATGCGTCAGCAGATAGTGAAGCTTGTGCGCCGCGGCCGCATGGTTCAACCCTTCGGGACGCACATTCGAAATGCAGTTGCGCTGGGCGTCGCTGCATCCTACTTTCGGCGCGTAGGTCAGGTAGATGCCCAAGCTATCCGGCGAGCTCAACCCCGGACGCTCGCCGATCAGCATCACCACAAGCTTCGCGCGCAGGATCTCGCCGATCTCATCGCCCAACGCGACGCGTCCTTGTCGAGCGACCACCACGGGCCCGATTTTCCAGTCCGTCAAACGAGGGCACACCGCCTGCAACAGCGGGATCGATTGTCTGGATGCGGCGAATGCGGACAAGCCGTCGGCGATCACGAATACGACTTCTGGATCCTCCGTGCAGACGGCTTGCGTCAGCGCTTCGCGGCTCGCATCCGACAAGCGTCTGCCGAGATCCGGCCGGCGCAAATAGTGCTCACGATCCGGCGCTGCGCTATGCACATCCAGCGTGGTAAAGCCGTTGGCGCGCAGTTGCTCATGCAGCAGGTCCACATCAAGCGGATGATGCACGGCGTCACGCGCCTGCGCGTGCGACAGATTGAACGCGAGCAGCGGCGCGGTCGGCAAGCTGTTGCCCGCGCGACCCAACGCGATCCGTGCATTGGTGAACTGACGCAACGCGCCCCAGGGATTCTTTTCGAGGATGTCCTTGCTCATGCCATCCCCATCCATTCGCGCGCACCTTCCAGCAGCGGCTGTTTCGTCGCGCCGTTGAGCAGGACGCCCCGAGCGTCGGCGATCTGCATCGACTCCAGCCACTCTTCGAACTCGGGCGCACGTCGCAGGCCCAACACGTCGCGCACATACAGCGCGTCATGGAACGAGGTGCTCTGATAGTTGAGCATCACGTCGTCGGCGCCGGGCACGCCCATGATGAAGTTGATGCCCGCGACGCCGAGCAGCGTCAGCAGGTTGTCCATGTCGTCCTGATCGGCTTCCGCGTGGTTCGTATAGCAGATGTCGCAGCCCATCGGCACGCCCAGCAGCTTGCCGCAAAAGTGATCTTCGAGGCCGGCACGCGTGATCTGCTTGCCGTCGTACAGATACTCCGGACCGATAAAACCGACCACGGTGTTGACAAGGAACGGCTGGAATTTGCGCGCGACCGCATAGGCGCGCACTTCGCAGGTCTGCTGGTCGACGCCATGGTGAGCATCGGCGGACAGCGCGCTGCCCTGGCCGGTCTCGAAGTACATCAGGTTGTTGCCGACTGTGCCGCGCTTGAGCGACAAGCCTGCTTCATAGGCTTCCTGCAACAGCGCGAGCGAGATGCCGAAGCCCGCGTTGGCCTTCTCCGTCCCCGCGATCGACTGAAACACCAGGTCGACGGGCGCGCCCTTTTCAATCGCCGCGATCGTATTGGTCACGTGGGTCAGCACGCACGATTGCGTCGGCACCTGATAGCGCTGCCGGAAATCGTCGATCATCAGCAGCAGTCTGGTGATTGCGGCGAGATTGTCGGTGGCGGGATTGATGCCGATCATTGCGTCGCCGCAGCCATACATCAGGCCGTCGAGCATCGAAGCGGCGATGCCTTTGACGTCGTCCGTCGGATGATTGGGCTGGAGCCGTACGGACATATGCCCCGGCAAACCGACCGTATTGCGAAAACGCGTCACCACCGGACGTTTGCGCGCCGCCGCGATCAGGTCCTGGTTACGCATCAGTTTTGAAACCGCTGCGACCATTTCGGGCGTCAGGCCTTGAGTGACACGCGTGAGCGCAGCCGTATCGGTTTCGCTGCCCAGCAGCCAGTTGCGAAAATCGCCCACCGTCAGATGCGCGATTTCAGCGAATGCTTCGGGCGAGTGGTCGTCCATCACGAGGCGCGTGACCTCGTCGCTTTCGTAGGGGATCAACGCCTCGTTGAGAAACGTGCGCAACGGCACTTGCGCGAGCACCATCCTGGCGGCCACGCGTTCTTCTTCGCTGGCCGCCGCGATACCGGCGAGCTGGTCGCCGGAGCGCAGCGGACTCGCCTTCGCCATTAGCGTCTTGAGATCTGCGAATCGATAGGTGCGACTGCCGATCATCTCCGTATAGCTCATCTTTGCGACTCCATCGCCGCTGCGCGCGCAGCGGCCTGATCCGTCAATCTTCGAGCAAGGCGTCGGCGGGCGCCACTTCGCGCTGATGCCGCGTCAGCAGAAAATACACGTAGCCCAGCGCCAGAAAGATCGCGAAAATGATGGCCACGAGAAAGTTGAAGTAGACCATCGTACCGAGAGAAATCAGCGCGGCCACCAGCGCGAACGCCGGGAAAACCGGGAACAGCGGCGCGCGGAACGGCCGCTCCATGCCCGGCTCCGAGCGGCGCAGCTTGAAGAGCGCCAACATGCTGATGATATACATCACGATAGCGCCAAACACCGACATCGTCACGATGTTGGCCGTCAGGGTCTGACCGCCGAACTGGATCAACTCGTCGCTGTAGATGGCGGCGATGCCGACCACGCCGCCTGCGAGAATCGCACGATGCGGTGTCTTGAAGCGCGGATGCACTTTCGAGAGCCACTCGGGCAAATAGCCGGCGCGAGCCAGCGCGAAGATCTGCCGCGAATAGCCGAGGATGATGCCGTGGAACGACGCGACGAGGCCGAACAGGCCGAGCCACACGAGCATATGCATCCAGCCGCTGTGCTCGCCGACGATGAACTTCATCGCTTGCGGCAGCGGGTCGTTGATGTTGCTGAGCTTGGTCCAGTCGCCTGCCGCGCCCGCGAATACCATCACGCCAACGGCCAGTGCCACGAGGGTGAGGATGCCGGTGACGTAGGCGATCGGAATGGAGCGTTTGGGGTTTTTCGCTTCTTCAGCGGCCATCGCGACGCCTTCAATCGCAAGGAAGAACCAGATCGCAAACGGAATCGCCGCGAACATGCCGTGGAACGAGCCCATGCTGAAGGTATCCGAGCCGGACCAGCCGCCCTTGGTGAAGTTGGCCCACTGGAAGCCCGGCGACACCACGCCCATGAACACCAGCAGTTCGAAAATGGCGAGCACCGTGACGCACAGTTCGAATGCCGCGGCGATCTGCACGCCGGCGATGTTCAGCGCCATGAACACGAGATACGCGCCCATGGCCGCGTGCTTCGGCTCGAGACCGGGGAACTGGACGTGCAGATAGGCGCCAATGGCCAGCGCAATCGCCGGCGGCGCGAAAACGAATTCGACGAGCGTAGCCGCGCCCGCCAGATAGCCGCCGGTCGGGCCAAACGCGCGGCGCGCGTAGGCGAACGGGCCGCCTGCCTGCGGAATCGAGGTGGTGAGTTCGGTGAAGCTGAAAATGAACGTGGTGTACATCGCGGCGATGAAAATTGCCGTGAACACAAAGCCGAGCGTCCCGGCGCTGGCCCAGCCGTAGCTCCAGCCGAAGTATTCGCCCGAAATCACAAGGCCGACAGCAATGCCCCACAACTGCCACGTCCCGAGCGTCTGCTTCAACTCGTGATGCGTCACTTTTCCGACGTGCTGGCTTTTCGACTCTGCTTTCATCAGAAGCTCCCTGGTTTGGCGGTCGTCCTGGGCTTGATGCCGCGAGGTGCGGGCACGAGCAGACAGGCTTCAGGCGATGGTAGTGAGCCATTAATCGAGGCGTTATCGAAAATCGGCAAACATGAAAGATGGATGGAAGCGGCCCAGCGACGGTTGCTCTAGCGGTTTTTGTTGCGGTGCAATGGCGAGTGCGTCAGTTTCCGGCCGAGGTATTCGGTCTGACTTTCGCAGGATTTGGTAAATCCGGCCGTGGTACTTTTGATTGCACTGAACGCTTGATCTGACTTCGGCACTTACGAATATGAACGATCTCACTCACCGGGCGCGTTACGAAGCACGGCTAAACCGGGTGCTCGACCATATTTACGATCATCTCGACGAACCGCTCGAGATTGACCGGCTCGCGGAAATCGCCTGCCTGTCGCCGTATCACTGGCACCGGATTTATCAGGCGATGCATGGTGAGACGGTTGCAGTCACCGTGCGCCGGTTGCGCTTGCATCGGGCGGCCGGCTATCTGGCGAATGGATCCATGCCGATTGCCGAAATTGCGGCGCGATCCGGCTACAGCAGTTTGCAGTCGTTTAGCCGTACGTTCAGTGCCGCGTTCGGCATGCCGCCCGCGCAATATCGCAAGCAAGGCACACACAGCCGGTTTCGTCCGGCGCTATCAGGAGGCGATCAAATGACCATGCGGGAAGTGGTAATTCGTGAGGTACCGGCGATGCGGGTATTGACGGTCGATCACGTGGGCTCGTATATGCAGATCGGCAAGGCGTTCGATACGCTGGTGGGCTGGCTTGCGGCGCGGAACCTGCTGTCGCCCGAGATGCGGATGGTGGGGATTTTCCATGACGATCCGGGGATCATGGCTGAGCGAGAGTTGAGGTCGAAGGCCGGGGTGGTATTGCCGCGCGTCATTGATGTTGATGTGCCCGTAACGGTGACCGAAGTGCGCGGTGGGCAGTATGCGGTGTTGCGGCACAAGGGACCGTATGCGGATATGGCGTCGGCCTATCAATGGCTGTATGGAGAGTGGCTGGTGCAGTCGGGGCGCGAGGCGGCGGATGCGCCCGTGTTCGAGGAGTATTTGAATAATCCTAAAGATACGGCGCCAGCGGAACTGGTGACGGAAATCTGTTTGCCACTGGTTTGAGAGAGGCTGGGCGATTGCTGTTGGGCTGTGCGATTTGCGGGCGGTATTGCCGAAGCTTGTCTTTGTTCTTCACTGTATACATATATATACGTAGTAATAGTTAACAAGCACGGCGACTCTCTGTGGATAAGTGGAATCTTCGCCGATAGATCAAGGGACTACAGATCCGATAACGCTACGGGCTGTGCGTGGACATGCCGCTTGAGGTCGGGACAACTTCTTGGGCGGTCCGGAAAAGATGTGGTTTATCAAAGTTCGACCCACAGGAAGTTAGAGGAGTTATCCCGCAGTTTTGCAGAGGGGAGTGTGGATAAGTCGCTCTCACAGAAATGCGGAGCTATTGGCTCACTGGCTCCATTTCACGGGTGCGGTCGAGAGGGCGCTCGACGCGATCTCATGCTTGCGGTGAAGTCACCAACCCAAAGGATATTGAAATGCAAAGCGATTTAGCCAGCTTGCGCGACCTCCTTCGCCAGTTTGCCGACGAGCGCGACTGGGACAAGTTTCACACGCCCAAGAATCTGGCGACGGCATTGAGCGTCGAGGCAAGCGAGCTATTGGAACCCTTTCAGTGGCTGACTTCTGGAGACAAGCGCGAGTTGGACGAACGCAAACAAGCCGCCGTTCGTCAGGAAATGGCGGATGTCTTGCTGTATCTCGTTCGCCTCGCAGACAAGCTCGATGTCGATCTCTATCAAGCCTGTCTGGAAAAGATGGATATCAATCGGCTGAAGTATCCGGCCGAAAAAGTCCGCGGCGATTCGCGCAAGTATTCCGACTACCAGGATTAATAGCCGGGCCAGGTGCGACGTGCGCCCACAGACCGCGCGCCAAGCCAGACGCACGCAAAAAAAAGCCCACATTGCTGTGGGCTGCTCTGCTTCTTGTGGCGAATCAGGGTCCGGAGTTCGGACCCGTGAATTCCTGACTGACACTCAAACGTCAATATTCCCCGCCCTAAGCGCATTCGACTCAATGAACGCCCGACGCGGCTCAACATCGTCGCCCATGAGCGTAGTGAAAATGCCATCAGCCGCAATGGCATCCTCAATCTGCACACGAAGCAGACGCCGCACGGCCGGATCCATCGTCGTCTCCCAAAGCTGCTCAGGATTCATCTCGCCGAGGCCCTTATAGCGCTGCTTGGAAACATTCCGCTCGGCGTCAGCAATCAACCACTTCATTGCATTCTTGAAGTCGTTCACAGCCATGCTGCGCTCACCGCGCTTGATCACAGCGCCAGGTCCAATCAAGCCTTTGAAAGTCAGCGCCGTATTCACAAGCTGCTGGTAATCAGCCGTCAGCTGGAACTCTTCATCCAGCACAGAGACCTTCTGATTGCCGTGATGCGTCCTCGACACGCGCAACGACCTCAGTTCGCGCACCTGGTCGTACATCGTGGTCACCCGCACTTCAGGCTTCAGCGGATCATCCCTCAGCTTCACTTCAAGCGCCTTGGCCGAAGCATCCGCGGCCTCCTGACTGGAGAGATCGATCACAACCCCGTCCATCACAGCCTCGAGCGCGCCAGCGTCATACAACCGGCTCAGGCGATCAACCACCGCCTGCGCAAGCAAGTAAGACCGGGCCAACTCACCCAGAGCATCACCGGCAATCGGCGTAGCATTCTCACCCGGCACCAGCTCCGAGCCGTTCAAAGCCAGCTTCAGCATATGAGCATTGAGCTCGGAAGCATCCTTCAGATACCGCTCGTCCTTGCCCGCCTTGATCTTGTAGAGCGGCGGCTGCGCGATATAAATATAGCCACGCTCGATCATCTCCGGCATCTGCCGATAGAAGAACGTCAGCAGCAGCGTGCGGATGTGCGCGCCGTCCACGTCAGCATCCGTCATGATGATGATGCGGTGATAACGCAGCTTGTCCAGGTTGTAATCGTCCTTGCCGATCCCGCAACCCAACGCCGTGATCAGCGTAACGATCTGCTCCGAGGAAAGCAGCTTGTCATAACGCGCCTTCTCGACGTTGAGCACCTTGCCGCGCAGCGGCAAAATAGCCTGGAACTTCCGGTCGCGACCCTGCTTGGCCGACCCGCCTGCCGAGTCGCCCTCGACGATATAAATCTCAGACTTCGCCGGGTCCTTCTCCTGGCAATCCGCCAGCTTCCCAGGCAAGCCCACGCCGTCCAGCACGCCCTTGCGACGCGTCATCTCGCGCGCCTTGCGAGCCGCATCACGCGCGCGCGCCGCATCCACGATCTTGCCGCAGATGATCTTCGCGTCGTTCGGCGTTTCCAGCAGAAACTCTTCCAGCGCCTTGGCCACCACATCTTCAACCGGCGCCCGCACTTCGGACGACACCAGCTTGTCCTTGGTCTGCGCGCTGAACTTCGGCTCCGGCACCTTCACGGAGAGCACGCACGACAGGCCTTCGCGCATGTCGTCGCCCGAAGTCTCGACCTTCGCTTTCTTCGCGACTTCGTGATCGTTGATGTACTTGTTCAGCACGCGCGTCATCGCCGCACGCAAACCGGTCAAGTGCGTGCCGCCGTCGCGCTGCGGAATGTTGTTCGTGAAGCACAGCACGTTCTCGTTGTAGCTGTCGTTCCACTGCATGGCCACTTCCACGCCCACGCCGTCTTTCTCGCCGCTGATGTGGAAAATGTTCGGATGCAGCACGGCCTTGTTCTTGTTGATGTACTCGACAAAGCCCTTCACGCCGCCCACGAACGCGAAATCTTCTTCCTTGCCGGTGCGCTGATCCAGCAGGCGAATCCGCACGCCGTTATTCAGGAACGACAGTTCGCGAATCCGCTTGGCCAGAATGTCGTAGTGATATTCGATATTGCCGAAAATCGTTTCATCGGCAAGGAAGTGCACTTCGGTGCCGCGGTTTTCGGTGTCGCCGGTCACCTGGATCGGCGATACGGCCACACCGTCGATCTCTTCGATGATGCGGTTCTGCGGCACGCCACGGTGGAATTCCATGAAGTGCTTCTTGCCGTCGCGGCGAATCGTCAGGCGCAGCCACGCGGAGAGTGCGTTCACGCACGACACGCCCACACCGTGCAAGCCGCCGGACACCTTGTAGCTGTTCTGGTCGAACTTGCCGCCGGCGTGCAGCTCGGTCATCACGATCTCAGCGGCGCTACGCTTCGGGTCGTGCTTGTCGTCCATCTTGAGGCCGGTGGGCACGCCACGGCCGTTGTCGGTGATGGAGATGGAGTTGTCTGCGTGGATGATCACCTGGATATCGTTGCAGTGCCCCGCCAACGCTTCGTCGATCGAGTTGTCGAGCACTTCGAAGACGAGGTGGTGCAAACCGGTGCCGTCCGATGTATCCCCGATGTACATACCCGGTCGCTTGCGCACTGCTTCCAGACCTTCGAGGATCTGGATCGAAGAGGCGCCGTAGCTGTTATCGGGTTGCGAATTGTTCGTGTCAGTCATGGATTTTTTCCGGTTCTGCGTTGCTGCCTGGTTGCTGCTCGGGACTTTTCAAAACACAATAAAAACGCCAAAGGGGCGCTGCGCCCCTTGGTGTTCTTCTTGATGTTGGACGCGTTAGATGCGCATCGGCATCACGACGTATTTGAATTCGTCGTTCTCAGGAATGGTGATCAACGCGCTGGAGCTGGCATCACCCAGGCTCACTTGCAACATGTCGACCTTCAGGTTTGCCAGCACGTCGAGCAGATACGTGACGTTAAACCCGATATCGACGCTGTCGCCGGTGTACGCAATTTCCAGTTCTTCTT
>NZ_DASXHA010000114.1:0-43889 GCF_036488795.1 Paraburkholderia sp. | reverse complement strand
GCCACTGCGCGAAACGCACTGCCAACTTCGGATGGAGCCATGTCCCACCACCATGCCCGCGCCGCGTTTTCAAATATGTGAAATTCCCATATTTGCGCTCGAAGGCTTTGAGATAGGCAACAGTGCTGGGTAGCCGCATCCATTGGGCCGGCTCTTTGCGATACCGGGCCGCAACTGCCGTCGCGTTGAACCACCCTTCATCCGTGAACGAGATGGCGCAGCCGTGGTAATCGGCGATGATGATTTCGTGTTTGGCGTTCATTAGTGCACCTCCGCAACCGGGATGGCGCACGCTAGCAACGCGGCGACGTCTTCTTGCGGGATGATCTTCCAGCCGGATTTGCTAGCGATGCGCTGTTCTGCGCGCGCCCGGCTGATCGCAGGGCCGTAAATGATGCCGTGACGATCGACCACATACACTTCGCCGCTGACTACTTCAGGGGCTGCAGTGTCTGTGATCGGCTTCAGGCTGCTATCCGGCGCGAATGCCTGGCTGGTCTTAAAGTAACCGCCTGGTTGGCCGTCGTCGGGGATGAGCGCGAACTCGTCGAGCATTTCCAGTTCGAGCCAGTCGGGACCGTTGAACCCCGCAGGGGCAATGACGCGAGCGGGATGACCGTCCAACTGGACGAGATCGCCAATGCTGAAGCGGAGGTTAGGCATGGCGCACCACCCCGCCGCTCAACTTGGCCGTGTGGAGGAACGCTTCGACGGAGGTTGCGGCATCGGCCTGGGCCTGCTCCGCTTCGAGGTAGCGCGTAAGGGCGTCAAGGTCGATCTCTTGGGATTGACGTGACTTGCCATCGGCCGGAGCCGTGCTAATATTCGACATGATCTGTGTTCCTTGCTAAGGGTTCACTGCATCAAAAGCCCTGAACGTCGACCGCCAAGAAGTCGTTCGGGGCTTTTTCTTTTATTCTTCAGCCGGTTTTGCGATTTGCTCGGCCTTTACGCTCTCTTCTAACCTGCACACCACTTCGGAGTTGAGACTGCGCCGATTTTCGGATGCCTTTTCTTTCAGGTGATCCTTGAGCTCCGGCGGCATCCTTACTCCGAGTGGTGCGATTTGGTTGGTCTTCATGGTCGCTCCGTTTGTCTACATAGCTACATCATGAAGCTATGCTACACCATGTAGCTATTTCCGCAAGAACTTTTTTGCGACATCATGTAGCTATGGCAACGAAACCCACCCGCGCTCCAACTGCGCACATTGTTCCCTTCGGATTGCGCTTGCAACCGGACGTCAAAGTTCGGCTCGAAGAAGCCGCGACGAAGGCCGGGCGAAGTCTTAACGCGGAGATCGCGGATCGTCTGGAGCGAAGTTTTGATGAGCCGCTTGGGCCGTCAGGAGCGAGCGCGCCCCGCGTGGACGTTGTCCTCGATGCTCGCGGCTACCCCATTTCATGGGACGAAGTCCACGAACACCTTGCCGCAATTCGCAAGACCGGAAATTTCAACATAGTGGCAATGCATACCGCAGTCGTCACGCCGGAAATGGTGAGTTCCAGCGAGCGCGAAGAGAAATCAGCGGATCTTGCGGAGTTCTACAGATACCAAGAGGAGAAAATGGCCGCAATCCAACGCACCGAGCTTCGTGGGCGGCGCAGTACCCCGATCCACTTCCGCGAAGCAATCGAAAAGTCACCGCCACCGCCCGGAAAGATGAAGCCCGGCAAGAAATAACCAAACCGCCCTTGTGGCGGTTTTTTTACGCCCAAAACACAACCACCAGCCGCCCATTGAGGCGGCTTTTTCATTTCTGAATCCGGGGCCTCATGGACGCCAAAGACATGATTGACATGCCAGAGCAGGAATTCCGGCGAGCTGTCGTCGAGCGCTTCAATGCGCAGGGCGCGGCGATAGAAGAGAACACCACGCTGACCAAGACAGTTGCCGAGGACACAGCGTTCATTCGCAGCATCCTTGGCGACGTCGCCGCCGGCGCGCGCCTGATGTGTCGGCTCGCTGCGGCGTGGCGCTTTCTGTTGCGACAGGTGTTCATTCCCGTCGTGCTCCCCCTCGCCGGCCTGTGGACGCTTGTTCGCATCGTCCATCACGAAGCGCTGCCCGAATGGGTGAGTGCCGGCATCAAACTGATCGTGACGATCCTATGAGTCTCACTCCGCAAATCGTTGCCGCCGGGTGCGGCGCTGTGCTGTCGCGCGCTACCCTCTTCGCGCCGTTCATGCAGGCGGCGTGCGATCACTACCAGATCACGCAACCGCTCGACGTCGCGGCGTTTCTCGCGCAGACCGGGCACGAGTCTGATCACCTGCTCTTCACCAAAGAGATCTGGGGGCCGACGGTCGCGCAGCGCGCGTATGAGCCGCCCTCTACGAAGGCAAGCGAACTGGGCAATACGCAACCGGGAGACGGCGAACGGTTCTGCGGTCGCGGGCTGATTCAGGTCACCGGGCGGCGCAATTACACGCTCGCAGCGATCGGCCTCGATCTAGATCTGCTCAACAGTCCCGAGCTGCTCGAGCAGCCGGAGCACGCCGCGATGTCGGCCGGCTGGTTCTGGTTCAACAACAAGCTGAGCGCGCTCGCCAACGCGGGCGACTTCATCACGCTCACGCGACGCATTAATGGCGGTACCGAAGGTCTTGCCGATCGACAGGCGCTGTACGCGGCGGCAAAGAAGGCAATGGGAATCGGCACATAAAAAAGAGCGGCGCTGCCAGAGATTGGCGCGCCGCTCGAACACACACGTGGGGACTCGGAATGCCTCACGCGAGCGGTGAAGATACCAAGTTCCTTTGAGTCTTACTAGACGAAAGACTTGCCGAAGTATTCCTCTGTTAAGCAGTTGTTACCACAACCAAACCCGGCCCCGAGCCGGGTTTCTTCGTTTACGGCCATGACCGACAAACCACCTGTTATTCCGCACGAGCACCTGGTGAAGGTGACTGACGTGGAACTCGAGTATTACCCCGACCACGCGCCGCGCGCGGAGTCGGCGACGTTCCGCCACACGAAGACAGCGGGTCACAAGGCGGGGCTGCGCTGCGCCATCAGCGGCCAGCCGAATCCCGAGTATCACCACGTCTTCTGCGAATGGGCGGACGCCGATGCCGTGGACTGGGTTTCTGTGAAGGCCATCGCCATCGGTGAGATCACGGAAGTGCCGGTGCTCGACACCATCACCGACCAGCCAACCGGCGAGACCTTTCCCGTCGAGCAATCGATGGTCTGGATGATCTGCCAGCTCACTGGCGCGCGCGGCTTCGACTGGCATGCCTTCGACCCGGCCAAGCCCGAGACCTTCATCGATTCGCCGCAGAACATGCTGCCGCTCGATGCGAAGTTCCATCGCTCGCCGACGCACGGCATCCACCACAGAAGCATGCCCACGTTTGTTTTTCAGGGGTATCCGCGCAAAGCCGATTTCGTCTTCACGCCGGATGAAGTCGACCCGCACTGACTCGCGAAGTTTCACCCTTCAATGCCAGACACGATAAGCAGGCCGCAAACGGCCAGACCATTCGGGGCCTCTCAATTCTTTGGAGCATTCATGAATCAATCCTCTCCGGCAGCAACCGGTACCGCTGGTGCGGCGATCGCAGGCCTCGTCGCGCTCATCTCAATGCTGAACACCCGCTTCAACCTCGGCCTGACCGCACAGGATCAAGTCTCGATCGCCGGTGGCATCGTCGTCGGTGCGCACTGGCTGGCCCAGCAGATCGCTGCGCGCTCGACAGCGAATCAAGGCCGACTGCTCAACGTTCAGACGTTCAAGGCGAGCGGGGCATATACGCCCGCGCCGCCGATCACGAACGTCACCGTGTCGAGCGCGGGCCCTGTTGCGCCAATCGCTCCCGCGAACCCGCAGCCGTGATCCGCATCGCCCTGTGCCTGCTGCTGGGCGGCTGCGGTGTGGTTGAGCATGTGCAGGTAGTCCCGGTTATCGATCAGCGAACGCAGGCGCTTTCCTGCTGCATTGCCTATGTGGAAGGAAAATCCGCAGACGGCTCCATCGAAGTCCAGAACAGCGAAATCAAAGGCGTCAGCGTCAAGCTCGGCGCTCGCTGGAAGTTTTAAACCTCCCTCTCTAGGAATCCCGAAATGAAAAAGCTCATGCTGCTCGCGGCAGGCATTGTCGCGTCCGTTCTCCTGTTTGCTGGCTGCTCGTCACTCCCCACGCTGCAGCAGCAATTCACGCAGGCGTGCCCGATCGTGACGGCCGACCTCACGACGCTTTCCACGTCGCCGCTCATCGGCTCTACCGATCAGACTGCGCTCGCGAAAGCCGCGGCTGCCAATAAGGCGATATGTGCCGCCGGTGGCCAGCTCAACGTTACCGATCTGAAGGCGTTCCACGATAGCCTTCTGCCGGCAGCCATCGCGGTCGTGAACGGCAACCCGCTGATTCCCGACCAGACGGCGATCCTGCTCGTGCTGAACACGTTCGGTCCGATCGTTCAGCAGATGGTTGATCAGATCATCACTGCGGCGACGGCTAGCGCAGTTCCTGCCTCGGCACCGGCCGCCGCGTCGACGCCGCTCGCAGGGGCGCCGCTGCAATGACGCCGCGCGACTACGCCCTGCTCGCCCAGGAAGCGTATTCGGCCACTCCAGACATCGGGAAGGCAGATAGCGCCTCGCGCGCTATCGTGCGCACAACCGCAGAGGGCTTGTGCGTTGCCTTCCCGGGCTCGGATAACATCCCGTGCTGGATCGCCGACCTCGATATCCTCACGGTCAACGTGCCGGGCGCGGGAGATGTGCATCGGGGATTCTGGGGCGCATGGCAGGCGATCGCGCCCGAGGTGCTCTCCGCTATCGGTGATCAGCCGGTCACGCTGGTTGGCCACTCGCTGGGCGCTGCGATCGCGATTTGCGCGGCGATCTCTTTGACGCTGGCCGGAAAGCCGCCGCTGATGGTCTACGGCTTCGAGCCGCCGCGCGTAAGCCCCGGTGCCGGCGTTCGAACGCTGCTCGCCAAAGTGCGCATGCTACTGACGCGGGACGGCCTCGACTTGGTCACCGACCTTCCTCCCGACTGGGATCAGGCTGCGGCGCTGACGGAGATCGGAACGCCGTTCATTCCCTTTCCGAATGTGCCGGACCATATGCTGGATCGGGTGATCCCTGCATTGTCATAACCCTACAGGCGGCGCTCCGCAGCGTCGCCTGCATCCATCTCCGCGTCCATTGGCGCACATCAATCAGCCCGCGTCAGCGGCGCATCTTCGAACGGCTCAAACTCGTCATCGTACTCATTCACCCTGCAGTCGCAGTCAACGCACGTCCAGTGCGCCGGCACGTTGCCATAGGCCGGATGAAACTCTTCAGGCTCAAGTCTCCGCGCGCACAGCGGGCAATACATAGCGGTCATGTTGTCTCCTTCGGCGTGTCCGGCGGTTTGGGTGGTGACAGGAACCCCATGCGCGAACGCTCCGTCTGCATGATGATCCGGAGCTGGTAAAGCGCGACCAGTTGCCCGAGGCCTTCGTCCCTCCAGCATCGCTCAACGGTCTCTCGGTAGCCATCGATTTGCTCGACGAGGTCGCGGAGCCGGATCACTTCAAGCACAGCACGCCGCACGATTTCATCGTCAGAGTGACGGTAAAGTTCGCGCAACTGATCGGTGGTTGGCGACGCGAAGTCGGGGAGTTTTTGGCGCATGGTTATCACTGTATGGATATACAGTACGATACGCCAAACGAGAGAATTTATCTTCTCTCCAATAACCCACAGGCCATCCTATAACCCAAATGAAAAAGGCCCCCAAGCTGGGAGCCTTATGTATCCTGTGGCGGAGAGACGGGGATTCGAACCCCGGATAGGTTATTAACCTATACACGCTTTCCAGGCGTGCGACTTAAACCGCTCATCCATCTCTCCGGCGGGAGCCGAATTATAGCAAACTCTGGGGCCTGCGCCACCCCCGCCCCAAAACCGCCTCAAAACGCCGCACGACGCGCCGCAAAAAGGCCGTCCAACCGCCCTCACGGATGCCGGATATAGTCCACCAGCGCCCGCGTATAGGCGTCCGGCCTGCGGTCGACAAGACTCACCAGTATCGCCACCAGAAACCCTGCCGGCACGCCGAACACGCCCGAGCTGATCGGCTCGATACCGAACCAGCGCGCGCCTGCGAACCCCGTCATCTGCGTGAAAAAGGGGTACGTCGAGACAATGTAATAGATGCACACCACCAGCCCAGCCACCATCCCGGCCACGGCGCCAAGGCGCGTCGTACGCTTCCAGAAAACACCCAGCACCAGCACCGGAAACAGACTCGACGCCGCCAGCGAAAACGCCGCGCCCACCAGAAACAGAATATTCCCCGTGTTCAGCGACGCCACATACGACGCAAACAAGGCCACGCCCAGCAGCAGAATCTTCGAAATGGTGACGCGCCGCTGGCTCGATGCCGCGGGATCGACCATGTGGTAGTAGACGTCGTGCGAGAGCGCATTGGCGATCGTCAGCAGCAAGCCGTCCGCGGTGGATAACGCCGCCGCCAGCGCCCCCGCTGCGATCAGCCCCGACATCACATACGGCAGCCCCGCAATCTCCGGCGCAGCCAGCACCACCATGTCCGGCTGCATCTGGATCTCGCTCCATTGCACGATACCGTCGCGATTCGTATCCGCGAGGCTGATCAGATTCGGCTCGATCCGCAGCCATTGCGTCAACCACTGCGGCAGATCCGCGAACGGATGCCCCACCAGATTCGTGAGGATCTCGTACTTCATCAACACCGCCAGCACCGGCACCGTCAGATAAAACAGCGCCACGAAGAACAGTGTCCAGCCAACCGAGCGCCGCGCCGATGCCACGGACGTCGTCGTGTTATAGCGCGTCAGAATATGCGGCAAGCTCGCCGTCCCCAAAGAGAGGCACAGCAGCAGCGACAGAAAATTGCGCTCGTGCGTCTGCCGGTCTTCGGCGCTGACAGAGGGAAACGGGTCGGACATCGGCACCGGCGACGAGGCGCGCATCAGCAAGGTCTCGCGCTGTTGAGTCCAGACAATGCGTGCAGCAGCAGCGTCGCGCGGAAAACCTTCCAGTGCGTGTTCGCTTGTGTTGATGTCGCGCAACGGGCCGTTATGGCGCCGCAGATCCGCAATCGTCTGGATCAGGTGCTGCTTCTCATCGACGAACGATTGCGGCAACCGGTCGATCTGCGTCTGCATCTTCGCCGCCTGCAGCCGGTAGCTGTCGCGCACGCTCTGGTCGAGCGGTGCGTCGCGTACCTGACGCTCGAGCGTTTCGACACGCGCCATCACGCGTCCGTAGTTGAACTGCGGCACCCAGCCGAGGCCGTCCTTATGCGCGATCATCGAAACAGGAATCAGGATCGCGAAGATCAGGATGATGTATTGCGCCACCTGGGTCCACGTCACCGCGCGCATGCCGCCGAGGAACGAGCACACCAGAATGCCCGCCAGCCCGCAGAAGATGCCCACCGCAAAATCGACGCCGATAAAGCGCGACGCAATCAGCCCGACACCTTGAATCTGCGCCACCAGATACACGAACGAACACAGGATCGCGGCCAGTGCAGCGAGTCCGCGCACGGCATTGCTCGAAAAACGTGTGCCGAGGAAATCGGGAATCGTGTAGCGCGCCAGCTTGCGCACATACGGCGCCAGCAGAAACGCCGTGAGACAGTAGCCGCCCGTCCAGCCCATCAAATACGCGAGGCCGTCGTAACCCGTGACGTAGATCGAGCCGGCAAGACCAATGAACGACGCGGCCGAAAGCCAATCAGCAGCCGTCGCCATGCCGTTGAACGCCGACGGTACGCGCCGCCCGGCAACGTAGTACTCGACCAGATCGGAGGTGCGCGACAGCAGGCCAATCACCGCATACACGGCAATCGGCACGAACAGGAACACGTAGCCGATCCACACGCCCGGCCCGGTCACCTGTTCGATGCGCCACATCACATAGATAAAAGCAAGAAAGCCGAGCGTATAGAGCGCGTAGGAGCGGATCAGCCGGTGCGTAAGCGTCATCGGCTCAGTTTCCTCGCGCGGCGGACGTGCTGTGCGCATCCGCTTCGAATGCGCGCTGCAGCGTACGGTCGGCGCGGCGCATCAGCACGATGTAGATGACGATCAAGGCCACATAGATCAGGATCGCCCCTTGGGCGCCGACATAAAACGGCAGACTGAAGCCGGCAAAGCGCAGAGGCGACAGCGCGGGCGCGGCCAGCGGCACGACGAACGACACCACAAAGCCAACGGTCATCAACGCGGCGATCAGCACCAGGTTGAAACGCCAGTACCGTTGATGCGCGCGCGCCATCGCGTCCGAGACCGGCGGCGGTTCGGGCGGTGGGTTCAGCGCGGTTTGCGAAGGGGTATGCGGCGCGGCCATGCGCCTATGTATCAAAAAGCCACTGCGCAGGCAATCGGGATTGTCCGCTTGGCGCGCAAGGCGCCCTTGCATAAAAAAGGCGCATCCGAAGATGCGCCCTGGCGGCCGTCAACTCAAAGCAGGCTCACCGCACGCTCACAGCGACTCGCCCAGTTGATCGAGAATCGCCGGATTCTCCAGGGTCGACACGTCCTGTGTAATCTCCTCGCCCTTCGCCAGCGACCGCAGCAGCCGGCGCATGATCTTGCCGGAACGCGTCTTCGGCAGATTGTCGCCGAAGCGGATGTCCTTCGGCTTCGCAATCGGCCCGATCTCCTTGCCGACCCACGCGCGCAGTTCGTTGGCGATCTTCACGGCTTCCTCGCCCTCCGGACGCGCGCGCTTGAGCACCACGAACGCACAGACCGCTTCGCCGGTCGTGTCGTCGGGACGGCCCACCACGGCCGCTTCGGCGACGAGCGAATTGGACACCAGCGCCGACTCGATCTCCATCGTGCCGAGCCGGTGACCCGACACGTTCAGCACGTCGTCAATGCGGCCCATGATCGTGAAGTAGCCGGTTTCCTTGTCGCGCACCGCACCGTCGCCGGCGAGGTACAGCTTGCCGCCGAGTTCTTCGGGGAAATAGCTCTTCCTGTAGCGGTCCGGATCGCCCCACACGTTACGCAGCATGGACGGCCACGGACGCTTGACGACCAGGATGCCGCCCTGCCCGTTCGGCACGTCCTGACCGGTCTCGTCGACGACCGCGGCCATGATGCCCGGCAACGGCAGCGTGCACGATCCCGGCACCAAAGGCGTAGCGCCCGGCAGCGGCGTGATCATGTGGCCGCCGGTTTCGGTCTGCCACCACGTATCGACGATCGGGCAACGGCCGCCGCCGACGTTCTCGTGATACCACATCCACGCCTCCGGATTGATCGGCTCGCCGACCGTGCCGATCACCCGCAGCGACGACAGGTCGTAGCTCTTCGGATGCACCTTCGAATCGGCATCGGCGTATTTGATCAACGAGCGGATGGCAGTGGGCGCGGTGTAGAACAGCGTCACCTTGTGCTTCGCGATCATCTCCCAGAAGCGCCCGGCGTTCGGATAGGTCGGCACGCCTTCGAACACGACCTGCGTGCCGCCGAGCGTCAACGGACCATACGTGATGTAGCTATGGCCGGTGATCCAGCCGATATCGGCGGTACACCAGAACACGTCGGTGGGCTTCCAGTCGAAGGTCCACTTCAGCGTCTGCGCGGCCCACAGCAGATAGCCGCCGGTGCTGTGCTGCACGCCCTTCGGCTTGCCTGTCGAACCGGACGTATAGAGGATAAAGAGCGGATGTTCCGCCTCCACCCACTCGGGCGCGCATTGATCCGACTCGCCCTGGGTGATCTCGTGCAGCCACAGATCGCGTCCTTCGTTCCAGGCAATCTTGCCGCCGGTGCGCTGATAGACGATCACGCTCTTGACCGCTTCGCAGCCGCCCATCGCGAGTGCTTCGTCGGCGATGTTCTTCAGCGGCAGCGCCTTGCCGCCGCGCATCTGCTCATCGGACGTGACGAGCGCCACTGCGCCCACGTCGACGAGCCGCTCGTTCAGCGACTTCGACGAGAAGCCGCCGAACACGACCGAATGCGTCGCGCCGATGCGCGCGCAGGCCTGCATCGCGACAATGCCTTCGATCGACATAGGCATATAGATCACCACGCGGTCGCCTTTCTTCACGCCGCGCTTCTTCAACGCGTTGGCAAACCGGCTGACCCGCTGCAGCAGATCCTGGTAGGTGACGTTGGTGACCGTGCCGTCGTCGGCTTCGAAGGCAATCGCCACGCGCTCGCCATGGCCCGCTTCGACGTGACGGTCGAGGCTGTTGTACGACGCGTTCAGCAGGCCGTCTTCGAACCACGTGTAGAACGGCGCTTTCGACTCGTCGAGCACCTTGGTGAAGGGCTTTTTCCAGCTCAGCGTCTCTTTGGCAAGACGCCCCCAGAAGCCTTCGTAATCGCGTTCCGCTTCGGCGACGAGCGCCCGGTACGCGTCCATGCCGGAGATCGTCGCTCCCGCCACGGCTGCGGCAGGCGGTGGGAAAACGCGGCGTTCCTGAAGAACCGATTCAATCGCAGACATCGACTACCCCTTGGTGAAGATGAAACCTCAAACTATGCCGGCGCGTTGACGACGCGCCCTGTCCTGATGACGCCGCGCAGTGCTTTCGCGGCGTGTGTCTCCTGCCCTCGCGCCATGCGCGGCCAACGGCACACCCCATGCGGCACTGCACCATACATGGCCCATGTCCGCGTGGCCCGCTCATCACCAGGATAAACGTTGCAACTTACCGGCCACTTACGCGAGAACATCACAGACCGCGATGCTACGCGTTTGGCAGCTTGTGTGTTGGCGCAACACGCTTGCTGGCACGTGATCAGCAAGCGCCTCGCCTACTGCCGCAATGCCTTTACGGTATTCATCACGCCCTTTTACAATGCTAACTGAACTAGCCGTCCGGACTCCAGCTTGAATCGCTACTCTCTGTTTCTCATCGCGGCAATGCTGCTCGTCGGCAGCAATGTCGGCATCGGCAAGTCGATCGTCGCGTTTGTTCCCGTTCCTCTGTTCGCACTATTGCGATTCGTCATTGCAATGGCGGTGCTGGGGCCGTTACTGCGCCCCGCCAGATTGCGCCGCGTCAAACCGGGCGAATGGCTCAACCTGTTTCTACAAGCGTTGTTCGGCACCTTCGGGTTTACGCTGCTGATGCTCAACGGCGTGCATCGCACCAGCGCCGTGGCCGCAGGCGTGATCACCAGCACCATCCCCGCCGTGGTCGCACTGTTTTCGTGGCTGTTCCTGAGAGAGCGTCCGGATGGCCGCGCGCTCGCGTCGATCGTGCTCGCCATTGCCGGCGTTGTCGTCATCAATCTGGTCCATGCCGATCACGACGCTGGCGCGGAAGGCTCGCTCGCCGGCAATCTGATGGTGCTGGGCGCCGTGTGCTGCGAATCGCTCTACGTGATTCTGTCGCGGCGCCTCACGCAGACGCTCGAACCCATCGACATCTGCGCTTACACGCACCTGTTCGGCCTGCTGCTGATGCTGCCGCTCGGCGCCGGCGCGCTCCTGCATTTCGATTACGCCAGCGTGCCGATCAGCGTCTGGATGCTGGTGCTGTGGTACGGCCTGTCGGCCAGCATCTTCTCGTTCTGGCTCTGGATGAAGGGCATCCGCCACGTGCCGGGCAGTCTCGCCGGTGTGTTCAGCGCGGTTTTGCCGGTGGCCGCCGCGCTCTACGGCATCGTGTTCCTCGGCGAGCGGCCGACGTTCGCGCACGGCATCGCGCTCGCCTGCGTCGTCGTGGGAATCGGACTGGCGAGCCTGAAGGTGCGGCGCGTGCCGCCCATGGCGTCCTGAATCACGTCGTGCATCAGGTTCCGCCTGGGCTGCCGGATGCGTCGGCAAGCCGCATTGACAGGATTGCCGGCCTCGCTGAGGTAAACCCCAGTGTCGCTGTACAATAGCGCGCCTGCCGCGAGCCTTGACGGCGAGCCTGGCCGTGTCCATGCCGATCGACCTCGGCCCGACCGAGTTCAGCCCGATCCTATCGCCCTGACTTTTGCCCATGTCCGCTCCGCGCCCCGACTACGCTGGTAAAACGCGCCGCCCGATGCGACCCATTCCCGCGCTCATCTTCATGAGCCGGTGGTTGCAGTTGCCGCTTTACCTCGGCCTGATCGTCGCGCAAGCCGTCTATGTCGTGCTGTTCGTCAAGGAAGTCTGGCATCTGGTCACGGCTGCCATGACGCTCGACGAAACCAACGTCATGCTGGTGGTCCTCGGCCTGATCGACGTGGTGATGATCTCGAACCTGCTGATCATGGTGACCATCGGCGGGTACGAAACCTTCGTCTCGCGGCTGGGCGTCGAAGGTCATCCGGACGAGCCCGAATGGCTCGATCACGTGAACGCCGGCGTGCTGAAAGTCAAGCTCTCCATGGCGCTGATCAGCATTTCGTCCATTCACCTGCTGAAGACTTTCATCAGCCCCGACCTGAATTCGACGCACACCATCATGTGGCAGGTGATCATCCACCTGGCGTTCCTCGTGTCCGCAGTCGTGATGGCGCTGGTCGACCGTCTGACCACCCATACCCATCCGGTGCATTTTCATGAGCCTCATGCACCGGCTGAACCGCAACCCGTTGCCACTCCCCTGAAGGTGCAAGACTGATCGCGCAGCCGCTGCGACCAGTACGACAAGCGCCACTGTCCCCACTGAGCTACTCATGACCGTCATCAAACAGGAAGATCTGATTCAGAGCATTGCTGATTCGCTTCAGTACATCAGCTATTACCACCCGCTCGATTACATCCAGGCCTTGGGCCGTGCGTACGAACTCGAAGAGAGTCCGGCCGCGAAAGATGCGATCGCGCAGATCCTGACCAACAGCCGCATGTGCGCCGAAGGCAAGCGCCCCATCTGCCAGGACACCGGGATCGTCACGGTGTTCGTGAAGGTGGGCATGGACGTGCGTTGGGACGGTGCGACGATGGGCGTCACCGAGATGATCAACGAAGGCGTGCGCCGCGGTTATCTGAACCCGGACAACGTGCTGCGCGCGTCGATCGTGAGCCCGCCGGAAGGTGCGCGCAAGAACACGAAGGACAACACCCCTGCCGTGATCCACTACGAGATCGTGCCGGGCGACAAGGTCGACGTTCAGGTGGCAGCCAAGGGCGGCGGCTCGGAGAACAAGTCGAAGTTCGCGATGCTCAATCCGTCGGACTCGATCGTCGACTGGATCCTGAAGACCGTGCCGACCATGGGCGCCGGCTGGTGCCCGCCGGGCATGCTGGGCATCGGCATCGGCGGCACCGCTGAGAAAGCGATGCTGATGGCGAAGGAATCGCTGATGGACCCGATCGACATTCAGGACGTGATCGCGCGCGGCCCGCAGGACTGGATCGAAGAACTGCGTATCGAACTGCATGAGAAGGTCAACGCGCTCGGCATCGGCGCGCAAGGTCTCGGCGGGCTCGCTACCGTGCTCGACGTGAAGATCCTGGCTGCACCGACGCACGCGGCATCCAAGCCGATCGCGATCATCCCGAACTGCGCCGCTACGCGTCACGCGCATTTCACGCTGGATGGCTCGGGCGTCGCCAGACTCGAAGCGCCGTCGCTCGACGCATGGCCGAAAGTCCAGTGGGAACCGGACACGGAAAAGAGCAAGCGGGTCGACCTGAATACGCTGACGCCGCAAGAGGTCGCCAGCTGGAAGCCGGGCCAGACGCTGCTGCTGTCGGGCAAGATGTTGACGGGCCGCGACGCGGCACACAAGCGCATCGCCGACATGCTCGCCAAGGGCGACAAGTTGCCGGTCGACTTCACCAACCGCGTGATTTACTACGTCGGTCCGGTCGATCCGGTACGCGACGAGGCCGTCGGTCCGGCGGGCCCCACCACCGCAACGCGGATGGACAAGTTCACCGAGACCATGCTGTCGCAAACCGGCCTCATCTCGATGATCGGCAAGGCCGAACGCGGCCCGGTCGCCATCGAGGCGATCAAGAAGCACAAAGCGGCTTACCTGATGGCCGTCGGCGGCGCGGCGTACCTCGTCTCGAAGGCAATCCGCAGCGCAAAGGTGCTGGCCTTCGAAGATCTCGGCATGGAAGCCATCTACGAGTTCGACGTGCAAGACATGCCGGTGACGGTGGCGGTCGATTCGAACGGCACCTCGGTGCACCAGACCGGGCCGAAGGAATGGCAAGCAAAGATCGGCAAGATTCCGGTCGCCACGGTCTGATCGACCGTTTAAAATTCGCCGTCCGTTGATGAAAGCCGGGGCCCGGGCTCCCGGCTTTTTTCTTTGCAACGGCCAGGTCTGCAGAATGAGAACTACTCAATGTCGCGCCACGCGAGATTGACGTCAAAAAGCGTATTCAGCCTTGGCTTTTTCGGGTCGGGCGTTTATTGTTGTTGAAAAATTCGTAATTCAGAGCCCCATAAGGAACGATCATGCAAGGCGATAAGAAGGTCATCGAATATCTAAACGCCCAGTTGAAGAATGAACTGACCGCAATCAACCAGTACTTCCTGCACGCGCGGATGTATAAGCACTGGGGGCTCGATAAACTCGGCAAGCACGAGTACGACGAATCGATCGGCGAGATGAAGCACGCCGACTTGCTGATCGAACGGATTTTCATGCTCGACGGCCTGCCGAATCTGCAAGATCTCCATAAGCTGCTGATCGGCGAAGAAACCAAGGAAATCCTCGAGTGCGATCTGAAGCTCGAACAGATTTCGCAGAGCACCTGCAAGGAAGCCATCGTCTATTGCGAATCAGTTCGCGATTTCATCTCGCGCGAAATCTTCGTGAAGATTCTCGACGACACTGAAGAGCACATCGACTGGCTGGAAACGCAACTGGACCTGATCGACAAGGTCGGCATCCAGAACTACCAGCAAAGCGGCATGGGCTCAGTCGAGTCCTAAGCGCTACCGCCCGTGCCATGCAGGTTGCATCGCACGGGCGCAGGCTGATTGCCCCTTCGTTCGATTGTCCGTTCTACTGTACCTTCGCCTCTTCCTGTTCCTGTGACCGCATCCGTGCCACCCGTGCCTACTGATTCGTCAGACGCAGGTCTTGCTGCGCCAGCTTCCCGTGCCGCCATCGCTCTGCCGGCAGGACCGGCTCCCATAGGCGTCTTCGATTCGGGCCTCGGCGGCCTGTCGGTGTTGCGCGCGGTGCGCGCGCAACTGCCCGGCGAGACGATCATCTATGTGGCGGACTCGCTATACGCGCCGTATGGTGAACGGGACGAAGACTTTATCGGCGACCGCACGCTGGCTATCGGCCAATGGCTCGTTGCACAAGGCGCGAAGGTGCTGGTGGTGGCATGCAACACGGCAACGGCGCAGTCCATCGCGATGGTCCGCGAGCGTTTGCCGATCCCGCTGGTCGGCGTGGAACCGGGTATCAAACCCGCCGCGGCACAGTCGAAAACCCGCGTGGCCGGCGTGCTTGCCACACAGTCCACATTACGCAGCGCGCGCTTTCAGACCTTGCTGGAACGCTACGCCGCCGACTGCCGCTTCCTGTGCCAGCCAGGCCACGGCCTCGTGCAAGCCATCGAGCGGTGCGACATCGGCTCGGCCGAACTGCGCGCGCTGCTGCGCGGCTATCTGGAACCCATGCTCGACGCCGGCGCCGACACCCTGGTGCTCGGTTGCACGCACTATCCGTTTCTGGATACGGCGATCCGCGATATCGTTGGCGACCGGATGACGCTGATCGATACCAGCGTGGCCATTGCCCGCCAGCTGGAACGTGTGCTGGAACAGAACGCCCTGCGCGCCGAACCGGCCGCGACCGTCGATCTGCCCCGCTTTTGCTCGACAAGCGACGGCGCACATCTGCAACAACTCGCTGCCACCCTGCTGCAGCTCGATGCCCCTGTCGAGCGGGTGGTGATTCCGTCGCGCCGCACGCTCTCCCTCGCACCGGACTCGCAGGCCGCCTGAGCCGCGTCATCCGGGCCGTACGGATCGGATCCCCGCCAGGCGGCGCGCTCCGATCCGGCCCCCGCACCGCCCTCGCCGTACCCCTTCTAAGAGTCTGGTTTTGTTACAAAAATCAGCGCAGGACGCTTGCCAAACGGCCCAAACAAAATGATAATAATTCGCATTAACGTTAGCTATTGCGCTCAACCATGATTGTCTGCGTGTGCAAGTCAGTATCCGACCGTAAGATCCGCGCCTCGATCGCAGACGGCGTCGACTCGTTCGACGAACTGCAGTTCGAGCTGGGCGTCGCCACCTGCTGCGGCAAGTGCGAAGAGTCCGTGCGCGACGTCATGGCGCAAAGCGGCGTCTGCGCCAGCCGTTGCGGAGTCGAGCATCACGCACAGGCGGTGCCGCTCACGTTTTACGAACGCAAGGCCGCCTGACCCTGCAGGCGCGGCGTTCGCCGTGCCCGCCTGAACGCTTCGCGCGGCCTCTAGTTTTAGTCCACTGCCGTCAGCAAGCCAGTACTCGTTACCAGCCAGCTACCCGCTCACCTTGTTAGGAGGAGGAGATGGAATTGCTGATTGGTTTCGTGACCACACTGTGCATTTCGCTGCTGATATTCCGAAAATGACGTTGATTTGTCTGACGTGCGGTATCGACGGCGCGCGGCCGCGCTGACATGGGCGCCTCGCATACCGTCACCGCCGGCCCCGCGCCGGAGTATTCCCCCCGCATGAATCCACGCACCGTCGCGGCGACCGTCACGGTGGCCGCTATCCACGTGGTACTGCTTGCCGTCATCTTGAGCGTGCGCAACGAGCCGCCCGTACGGGCTCTCGAGTCGCGCACGATGACCGCCGAACTGCTGAGTCCTGCGCCTGTCGCGGCGCCGGTTGCGTTGCAGTCGCTCACCCCGCCGCCGCCCAAACCTACGCCACCGGTCCCGCGCGTGAAGCCGAAGATGCAGCCGCATCCGACGCCCAAACCCACGCCAGTGCCGTTGCCCGAAGCGGCTGCGCCGTCGCAGAGCGCGCCCGCCGCGGCAACCGAACCCACGCCGCCCGCGGCGCCGGCTCCTGCTGTTCCGCCAGCGGCGGAGGCACCCGCGATCGGCCGTCCGACGATGGAAATCGCCGCGCCCAGGAACGTGTCACATCTCGACTGCAACATTGCCCGGCCAGACTACCCGGCCATCTCGAAGCGGCGCGGTGAAACCGGCACGGCTTACGTCAGGTTCGTCGTGGGCCTGACCGGCAGCCTCGAAAACATCGAACTGAAAAAGAGCAGCGGCTACGACCGCCTCGACGAGGCGGCGCTCGACGCCGTGCGGGCAAGCAGTTGCAAGCCCTACCTCGAGAACGGCACGCCGGTTCGGGCCGCGTACACCCAGCCGTATCAATTCGGCCTGAACGACTGAAACAGATTTTAAAAAAAGGAATGGCAATGCAGAACTACGGAATAGCGCACGTGTGGGCGCAAGGGGATTTTGTGACGCGCGGCATCGCGCTCGCGCTGTTGATCATGTCGGTGTTGTCGTGGAGCGTGATCGTCATCAAGGCGTGGAACGTGATGCGTCTGAAGCGCCTGACGAAAAACGCCGATCAGTCGTTCTGGCATTCGGACGATCTCAGCGACGGCGTAGCGAAGCTCGGCGCGGGCACCTCGCGGCCGCAGGACAATCCGTTTCTCGCGCTCGCCCTGTCGGGCCAGGAAGCCGCCGATCATCATCACCAGACGCAGCCGCATCTGCACGACCGCATGGACGTGTCCGACTGGATCACGCGCTGCCTGAAGGACACCATGGACGACAGCGTCGCGCGCATGCAAAGCGGTCTGGCGATTCTCGCCTCGATCGGCAGCACGGCGCCGTTCGTCGGCCTGTTCGGCACGGTGTGGGGCATCTATCACGCGCTGCTCGCCATTGGCGCAAGCGGTCAGAGTTCGATCGATCAGGTTGCCGGGCCGGTCGGCGAAGCGCTGATCATGACCGCGTTCGGCCTGTTCGTCGCGATTCCGGCGGTGCTCGGCTATAACGCGCTGACGCGTGCCAACAAGGCGCTCGTCACCAAGCTGAACCGCTTCGCCCACGGCCTGCATGCTTTCTTCGTGACGGGTGCGCGCCTGTCGTCGTCGAAGCGCGGCGACGGCCTGCGTCTTGCCACCCGCGTCAACTGATCAGCGAGGCACTCCGATGGCAATGAGCCCCTTCGCCAGCGACGACGATGACGGCCTGATGAACGAAATCAACATGACGCCGCTCGTCGACGTCATGTTGGTTCTCCTGATCGTCTTCATGGTGACCATTCCGGTGATCCGTCACGCGGTGAAAATCGACCTGCCGCACGCGAGCAGTCAGAAGGAAGAAATCAAGCCGCTTCAGATCAATGTGTCGATTGCCGCTGATGGTAGCGTCATGTGGGACGACCAGAAGGTCAGCGACGAAACCTTGCGCACCAGGATTGCCCAGGCCGCGCAGGCCGACCCGCAGCCGGAACTGCATCTGAACGCGGATCGTAAGGTCGCCTATGAAAAGGTCGCCCAGGTGATGTCAGCGGCACAAGCCGGCGGCCTGACCAAAATCGGTTTCGTCACGCAGCCTGTGAGCCACTAGCGGGCCCCTGGCAGCCGCCAGCGCAAAAACGCCGAAATGCCGCTTTTTTAAGGGCTAAAAGTAAAAGGCCTTCATCGTCGGATGAAGGCCTTTTTTGTGCGCACTCGGCGCCTTCGGGCGGCGGGATCACTTGCCCTCAGAAGTTTGTTGAGAGCTCGTTGGATCACCACATGCGACGGCCGTGGTCGACACGGACAGCGCGCTCAGCCCTATCAGGCTCGCTATGATAGCGGCCATGAGTTTCCGCATAAGAGACTCCTTAGCGAAGGGATTTCACTATAAGCCCGTCAGCGTCCGCATTCAAGCAAACAGCCATTGAAAGTACTCATCACCGGCGACGCTTAAATGCCAAAAGCGATACGCACGTGCTGGCTCGCCACTTGATTGCATGCGCTTATGCGGTTGCAGAAATCGAAGCCGACGCGGCAAGCGGCGTGACAACGGTGCGCTCGGTTTTGCGCTTTTCTTCAGCGGCAGGGCATTCGCCCATGATGTGCTTGCCGGTATCCGGATCCAGCATTTCGACCAGGTAGTCGACGAATGCGCGAACCGCCGGCACCATCCCCTGACGCGACACGAACACTGCGTAGAGTTGCGGCGCAGGCAGCGTCCAGCCCGGCATGACCGGCGACAGTTGCCCCGCGCGCAGCGCTGCGCCATACATCATCTCGGGCAGCGCCGCGATGCCCACGCCCGCCAGCACGGCCTCGCGGATTGTCATCAGGTCGGCGCTGACGAGACGCGGTTCGTGTTCGATAGCGTGACGCGTGCCATCCGGCGCGATCAGCTGGAACACGTGACGGCCGTCGGTGGTCGGCGTATCGAGGGTCTCGAAGTGGCTCAGGTCGGCGGGCAACAGCGGCGGTGCATTCTGCTGCAGCAGGCTCGGCGCACCCACCAGCATCTGCTCGGTGCGCCACAGCGGTCGCACCACGATATTGGCGTTTTCTGGCGGCTCGGAACGCACGCGCAGCGCGACGTCGATCGAATCTTCGAACAGGTCGACCACGCGATTGGTCACGCGCATCACCACGCGTACTTCCGGATAGCGGTGCATGAATTCCGGCAGGATCTGCGACAGCAGCGTCTGCGACATGGTGACGGGCACACTGACGCGTACCGTGCCGCGCGGCGACGAACGCAACTGCTGCACCACGTTGACGGCCGCCTGCGCCTCGGAAAGCATGGCCTGACAGTGCTGGTAAAACAGCTGGCCCGCCTCGGTCAGCGCGAGCTTGCGCGTGGAGCGCTGCAGCAGGCGCACGCCGAGCGACGCCTCCAACTCCGTCAAACGGCGCGACAGGCGCGACTTGGAGATGCCCAGCACGCGCTCGGCAGCGGAAAAACCACCGTGTTCGACGACCTGAGAAAAGTACATCAGGTCGTTCAGGTTATGTGAATCGATCTTCATCTCATCGTTCCATGAATAGAACAATCCATTGCGTGACGATGGCTGCCACCGCAGAAAACGGTCCCTATAATAGCTCCATGTTTCAGAAATAACGCTATTCCCCATTTTTCAAGGTGACTTTTGATGAGCTCGACACGCACGATCGAACGTACGTATCCCGCGGTTCGCACGACCGAAGGCGGCGGCTTTATCGTCCACCGCCCGTTTCCGACCCGGCTGCTGATGGACTTCGATCCGTTTCTGCTGCTGGACGAAATGGGTCCGGTCGACTACGCGCCGGGTGAAGCCAAGGGCGCGCCGGACCACCCGCACCGTGGCTTCGAAACGGTCACCTACGTGCTGGAAGGCGAGTTCGGCCACAAGGATTCAGCCGGCCACTCGGGCACATTGCGCGCCGGTGACGTGCAATGGATGACCGCAGGCGCCGGCGTGGTCCACAGCGAAATGCCGGGCGAGGAATTCATCCGCACGGGCGGCCGCGTGCACGGTCTGCAATTGTGGGTGAACCTGCCGCGCAGCGACAAAATGATCGCGCCGCGCTACCAGGAAATGCCGTCGTCGAAGATTCCGGTTGCCACGTCCGAAGACGGCAAGGTGCGCGTGAAAGTGATTGCCGGCGAAGCGCTCGGCGTGAATGCCGCCATCGAAACCCGCACGCCGATCCTGTATCAGCATTTTTCGCTGCAGCCGGGCGCGAAAATCGTTCATCCGGTGCCGCCGAACTACCGCGTGTTCGCGTACGCGCTGGCGGGCAAGGGCCTGTATGGCGACGCGGGGCGCGAGATCGACGCGCAACAGATGGTGGTGTTCAACAACGACGGCGACACGGTAATGCTCGCCGCCGGCGACGAGCCGCTCGAAGTCCTGCTGCTCGGCGGCGTGCCGTTGAAGGAACCGGTGGTGCGCTATGGTCCCTTCGTAATGAACACCGAAGACGAGATTCGCCAGGCCGTGACCGACTATCAGGCCGGCCGCATGGGACAGATCGCGCACTAGATGCATAGGGTGCGGTGAGCGCGCCCGCGCCGCCGTGCGACGCGTGGCTGCAACCGCCCCGTCGTCGCTCGTCGTTGCTACGCCTCGCTCGACGCACTGGCACGCGAGGGGCGGATCCACACAAATTCGTTCACAATAGCAATTCATACCGCGCGCCGCAGCCATTGCGCCGTGCGGCAAATCCCGTCCCTGTTCAGGAGCACGCATGGCAGAGTCCACCCTCACCGCCCACATCGGCTCGACGAATTTTCAGGTTCTTCTCGACGATGGCAAGCACACGTGGCTTGCCGACGAACCGGAGTCGCTCGGTGGCGGCGATCGGGGCCCTGGTCCGGTGTCGCTTCTGCTCTCCAGCCTCGGCGCCTGCACGTCCATCACGCTGAAGATGTATGCGCAGCGCAAAGGCTGGCCACTCGGAGATGTGCGCGTCACGTTGTCGATCGAGACCGGCGACGCAGGTTCGACCATTGACCGGCGCATCGTGCTCGAAGGCGATCTCAGCGACGAGCAGCGGGAACGTCTATTGCAAATCGCCAATGCGTGCCCGGTTCACAAGATCCTGACGCAACCGATTTCGGTGCGCACGGGTCTGACCGCCGCCTGACACAGGACGCGCGGCGTGTCGCAGCGCGCCGACATTTGAACGTAACGCAGTGCTTACAGAGGAAGCCGTCGTCTTGAATTTCGAACACCTTATCCAGATCAACGATCCGTTGAATCCGTTCGTCGAAGCCATGACGCGCGAGCAGTTGTGGGAAGGACTGGTGCTACGCGCCGAGCAGCCGCAACTGTTCGTACTGGGACTCGACTCGTGCACGATCCTGTCGCGCACCGAGAGCACCCTCGAGCGCGAATTGCACTACGGGCAGGTGAGCGTGCGCGACCGCGTCACGCTGCTGGCGAAAGACAGCGTGCGCTATGACATCCTCGCCACGGAAACCTACGTGGGCGGGTCACTGACAATGAGCATCGAGCAGCCGGACGAACTGCAATTGTTCCTGCGCTTCGAGTACGCAACCACGCTGCCCGTTTCGGATGATCAGGACGCGCGCCAGACGCAAGAGATCGTCAAGTCGGCGTATCGCGAATCGGACATCGACACGGTGCGGCTGATTCGCCAGTATGTGCAGTCTCCCAAGGAGCCGGGTGCATTGCACTGAACGAATGGACAATGGCTATCGGAATGCCCTTCCGATGAATTCACCAACCTTGTAAATAGGAATAGTTATCATTTAGAATTACTCCATCGAATCGACTAACCGATGGCACGAATGACCGACCTCACGCGCTCTCCCACGCTTAGCCTGCGCCGCCCCGCCGCTGCCGCGCTAACCAGCCGTCCGAAAGCCAGTACGACGGCCGTCGCACCCCGCGCTGTCGCTGAGCGCAGCAGCAGCGTCGCGGCAACCGCAGCGCCCGCTGTCAGCAGTGAAACATTGTTGAAAGGCCGCAGTCACGTGAGCATCGTGCACAACGGTGAGACTTACCAGCTTCGCGCCACACGGCTGGGCAAACTGATTCTGACGAAGTAACGACAGACGTACCGGGTATTGTGGGGACCACCTCTTCGAGAGGTGTTGGGCATTAGCCAGCCACGACGGCTTGCACGTGAGAACTAGACCCCTTCGTGCAGACACCAAGCCAGCCGTCGCAGCAAGCCAGGCCGTTTTTTTGGTTCTCACCCAATGCGGACATGCGTGATGGCGCGTGTCGCAACAACTGAATGTGTCTGGATTGACGAAGCCGCGTGGATGAAGACATCCCGCGGCTTTTGCTTTGGCGGCGCGGCGAGGCGTCTGGACTCAACGACGCAACACGCAAGCCGGCGAGGCTGCGTCAGTCCTTTAACGCTCTGCGGCAATCCCAAGCGCGGCAATGCCGGCGCGAGCCACCGCCGCATCCTGCTCGGACTTTACGCCGGACACGCCAATCGAGCCGACCACCTCCTCTTCGAAGACGATCGGTACGCCGCCCTCCACCATGGCGACGAGCGGCGCGCTCAGGAACGCCGTGCGGCCGTTCTTGACGATATCTTCGTAGACCTTGGTTTCGCGGCGCCCGATCACGGCCGTGCGGCCCTTGCCCATGGCCATTTCGACAGTGCTGGGCGCGGTGCCATCCATGCGGTGCAGATGGAGCAGATGACCGCCGTCGTCGAAGATCGCAACGGTCACCTTCCATTGATTGGCAACCGCGTGCGCTTCGGCAGCGGCAGCCATCTTCTTGACGTCTTCGTCGGTCAGTGCAGGTTTGGTTCTCACAGGCAGCCTCTCTGTTGCTGAACTCAACACGCCGTTAGCGCGTCCAGCCCCAGAACATGAGCCACCAGGCACTATCGACGACCGCGAGCGCGATGGTGAACCATACCATTGCAAGGCCGCGCTGGAAAAGCCGTTCGCTATAGCGCCGCGTAACGAGCCACGCGAGCCACGCGCTCCACAGGTTGGACACCACCAGTATCGCGATACGCACGTCCGACGCCCACCACAGCGGCACGTGTTCCGCGCGCAGCAGCGACAGCGTGGTCGCCGAGAGTCCAAGGAACACGCCGGCCCCGGCAAGCGGAATCAGCCCCTGCGCCAGATGATGCAGCCGTACGAAGTCGAAGCGGCCCAGCGTGCGCGTCGCGCCCATTAGCACGACCAGCAAGGTCGTGCCGTAGACGAGCCCTGTGGCGAGGATATAGCCGATCACCATCATGCCGTCCAGCCACGAAAACACGTCGTTCTGCTCGGGGTAGTGCGTGAAGAGGAACCACGGTGCGTTGGTGTCGAGCGGCCAGGTGATGTTGCGATCGATCAGCCAGGTCGCGAGGAACGTCTTCAATTCGATGAACCACGGCGAGGCGGTCCAGTGAAACGCGCCGATCGCGATGCCGAGCAGGCCATACAGGATGAGAGCGGTATCCCATGCGCTCGCCTGCCTGTCGCCCAGCTCGACCACCTCCGACGACGGCGCGCGCCACGTCAGCGCAATCGCATCACGGTGACCGCTGCAGCGGCCGCACATATGACACGACGACGCGCCCTTCATGTTGCGCAGCGGCACGAGCGGCGCACAGTTGATCGGAATCACGCGATGGCCATGTTCGCCCTCTTTGTACGAGCGGCGCCACGCGTCTTCATCAACCTTGTAGTGAAACGGCGCGAGCCGCGCCAGAAGCGAAAAAACCCCGTTGACGGGGCAGAGGTATTTGCACCAGACGCGTTTCTCTCGCCCGTAGAGCAAACCGATGATCATCGCCGCGAAGGTCGAGCCGCCCAGCACCAGCAACACCGCTTTGGGATACTGGTAGACGCTCACCATCTGTCCGTAAATGGTGGTCAGTCCAAACGCCACGAAGGGCCAACCGCCCCAGCGCATCCAGCGTGGAATGGCCCAGCCGCGGCCGTATTTGCTGGCGAATTCGGCGAGCGCGCCTTCCGGGCACAGCACGCCGCACCACACGCGCCCGAGCATCACCATCGAAAGCAGCACGAACGGCCACCAGATACCCCAGAACACGAACTGCGCGGCAAGCGTGAGGTTGTTCCACAGATGCGCCGTTTCGTCGGGCAGCGGCATCACGGCCGGCACGAGAATCAGCAGCGCGTAGACCGCGACCACCCCCCACTGGACGCCCCGAATCAACGCCCCATGGCGTTGCATCCACTGGCCCGCCTCGGCGAGACGGCCTCGTTGACGGGTGCGGCGCAACACGTCGCTCATGCTGCGCGTCCCGCCGCTTGCTGCGCCGGCCGGCGATTCGCACGGCGCACCAGCAGATAGACCACGGCCCAATACGCCACGTACGCAATCAGGTTCATCAACGCCGGATGCGCGCGATAGCCGGTCAGCGTGGCGACGAGCGAACCGAAGGTGCTGGAGTCGTCAAGCAGCTTCGAGGTGTCCCACAGCTGATCGACGATGGTGGGCAGAATTTCCTTGTCGATCAGCTTGTCCACGCCGGTCTGAAACAGCCCTGCGCCGAGGAACAGCAGCATGATTTCCGTGACGCGGAAAAAGAGCCGCCACGAGAAGAATTTGCCGCCCAATTGCAGCGCGTAAAAGGTCAGGAACGCAAGGGCAAGGCCGATCAGAACCGCCAGCATCTGGCTGCCGGCCACGTGGCCCGACTGGCCGAATCCGAGGCCATACAGGAAGATCACCGTCTCGCTGCCTTCGCGGGCAATGGCCAGCGCGACCAGCACCGCCACGCCCAACCAGTTCGAATCACGCGTGCTCTTTTGCAGCGACTGTTCCATGTCACGCTTGAGCGTGCGGCCGTGCTGCTTCATCCACAGCACCATTTGCACGATCAGCACGCAGGCGACCAGCACCATGGCAGTCTGGAAATAGTCCTGCGCGTCGCCGGACAGCACCTCGGTAAAGCCGACCAGCGCCGCGCCCAGCGCCACCGCCGCCAGAATGCCGATGCCAACCCCCGCCCACAGGTACGGCAGGCCGCGTTGCGCGTCTTCGTCGCCGTTCTTCAGCCACGCATACAGAATACCGACGACCAGCAGCGCTTCGACGCTCTCCCGCCACACGATGAACACAACCTGACCCATCGAACTTCTCCTACAGCTTGAGCGAACGCATGGCGCCCGCATCCTGACTGACTACCAACCGCCGTGACCTATTTCGCGACGATCACGCCCTGGGCCTGCTGGTGAAAATCGTCGAAGAACTTATATTCACCCGGCGACAGCGGCGCGATCACCACGAACGAGTCCGCGCCCGGCGCCAGCACTTTTTCCTTGCGCAACTGAACGCTTTCGAATTCAGCCGCGCCCTTGCCCGTATTGCGCACTTCAATCTTGATGCGCTGCCCGGCGGGTACTTCGATGCGCACCGGATTGAGCTTGCCATCCGTCATTTCCAGCTGGAAGGTCGGCAGGTCGGCGGCATGCGCCACGCCGACGAGCGAGGTGGTCATGGCGAGGATCGCAATCTTTCGGTTGACTCTCATTGGCCCTTTCTTTGGTAGAACCCAGCACGGCTGCACGCGGTGCCTACGCCGAAAGGCGCCGGCTGCCGCATGCACGCGCGTCAATCATCAATACCCGCCCTTCTTGCCGATACCGGCGTACGTGAAGTCGTACTCGAGCGTGAACGGCTTGAACCACGGACCCACACCGGTTTCCTTGTCGACGTGACGGCCGAAGGCCATATGGCCGGTTTGCATCGGCGGGGCGATGAAAAGCTTCAGGTGGTATTTGCCGGGACCTTGCAACTTGACGTTGTCGCCGTAGTGCGGGCCGTCGTCGGCGACCATTGCCATCATGTCGCCCTTCTGCGCCTGGGCCGAGCCGGCCTTCGTCAACTCGTAGCTCACCTGCAGATACGGCATCCAGTCCCCTTCGGCAAAGCCGGTCGGGTTGTTCTTGACCGCGTGGATGTCGGCTTCCAGGTGGACGTCCGAATCCGACGCCTTGCGCATCATGCCTTCCGGTTCCATCGTGATCGGCTGCAGGTACACTGCGCCGATCTCCATGCCGCCCTGAATCTGCTGCTTGCCAATGGGAAACTCAGCGGCGCCGGCCATGACGGCGGCCACCGCGGCGATAGCAGCTACGCCACCGCGCAAGAAAGAAGAAACCCGCATTGAAACTCCTTGTTTTTAGACTTGAGACGACGAAAACGAGGACCGGAAACTGAAACAGGCGCCCCACTTTCCCTTCGACCGGATTGGAACGGATTACGAACGTTAATGCGAACCATTCTCAATATTGGATCGAGTTTATCATCGTTCGCAGCGGGGGACAAATGCTTGCGCCGCAAAGCCCTTGTGGACAAAGGACTTACAGTCGAAGGGGCTTAAGCTGGAGTTAAGGCAGCGGCGCGCCGCCGGCCATGGCGCGGCGTGTGCCGTGCGGCGTGTACCGTGTGGCGGCTTGAAGGATGACGCGGCGGCGTCAGCGGAGAGGAAGTCGGACACGACAAGCCGGCCGCGCGGCAGAGCGCCCGCACAGCCAGCCTTGCTGCGGATCAGTCAGTGCCGGTCAGATGGTCACCGACATTCGCCCCGAACACGCGCTCACGCAGCAGCGCGAGTTGATCGCGCGTCTGGGCCGCCTTTTCGAATTCGAGATTTTTGGCGTGCTCCATCATCTGCTTTTCGAGGCGCTTGAGTTCCTTGGACAACTGCTTCTCCGACATGTCCTCGAACCTGGCGCGCTGTTGCTGCTCCTTGAGTTCGGCACGGGCTTCGTCGACGTTGTAGACACCGTCGATGATGTCCTTGATGCGCTTGACCACTCCGCGCGGCGTGATGCCCCTCTCGAGGTTGAAGGCAATCTGCTTGTTGCGGCGCCGCTCGGTTTCGTCGATCGCGCGGCGCATCGAATCGGTGATGCGGTCCGCATACAGAATGGCCTTGCCGTTCACGTTACGCGCGGCGCGCCCGATGGTTTGAATCAGCGAGCGCTCGGCACGCAGGAAGCCTTCCTTGTCCGCGTCGAGAATTGCCACCAGCGACACTTCCGGAATGTCCAGACCTTCGCGCAGCAGGTTGATCCCCACCAGCACGTCGAAGGTGCCCAGACGCAGATCGCGGATGATTTCGACGCGCTCGACCGTGTCGATGTCGCTATGCAGATAGCGCACCTTCACACCGTGATCGGCGAGGAATTCGGTCAGCTGCTCGGCCATGCGCTTGGTCAGCACCGTGACGAGCACGCGGTCGCCCGCTTTGACCCGTTCGTTGATTTCGGACAGCACGTCGTCGACCTGACTGCGCGCCGGACGCACCTCGATTTCCGGATCGACGAGGCCGGTGGGACGCACCAGCTGTTCGGCCACCTGCCCGGCCGTCTTCTGTTCGTAGTCGGCGGGCGTGGCCGAGACGAACACCACCTGGCGCATCTTGCGCTCGAATTCGTTGAACTTGAGCGGCCGGTTATCGAGCGCCGAAGGCAGCCGAAAACCGTAGTCGACCAGATTTTCCTTGCGCGCGCGGTCGCCGTTATACATGCCGTTCAACTGACCGATCAGCACATGAGATTCGTCGAGCATCATGAGCGCGTCGCCCGGCAGATAATCGACGAGGGTGGGCGGCGGCTCGCCGGGCGCGGCGCCCGAGAAGTGCCGCGAATAGTTCTCGATGCCCTTGCAGAAGCCCAGCTCCTGCAGCATTTCCAGATCGAAGCGGGTGCGCTGCTCGAGACGCTGCGCCTCCACCAGTTTGCCGTCCTTGTAGAAGAATTCGAGCCGCTCGCGCAGTTCCGCCTTGATGGTTTCGACTGCGCGCATCACGGTCTCGCGCGGCGTCACATAGTGCGACGACGGATACACCGTAAAACGCGGGATCTTCTGGCGCACACGGCCCGTTAGCGGATCGAACAGTTGCAGTGTTTCGATTTCATCGTCGAACAGCTCGACGCGCACCGCCATCTCGGCGTGTTCCGCCGGGAAGATGTCGATCGTGTCGCCGCGCACGCGGAACGCGCCGCGCTGGAACTCGGTTTCGTTACGGCTGTACTGCATCGCAATCAGCCGCGCGATGATGTCGCGCTGACCGATCCGGTCGCCGGCACGCAGCGTCAGGATCATCTGATGATATTCAGACGGATTGCCGATACCGTAGATGGCCGACACCGTGGCGACGATCACCACATCGCGCCGCTCCATCAGGCTCTTGGTGGCCGAAAGGCGCATCTGTTCGATGTGCTCGTTGATCGACGAGTCCTTTTCGATGAACAGGTCGCGCTGCGGCACGTACGCTTCCGGCTGATAGTAGTCATAGTAGGAGACGAAGTATTCGACCGCGTTACGCGGGAAGAACTCGCGGAACTCCGAGTACAACTGCGCGGCGAGCGTCTTGTTCGGCGCGAACACGATGGCCGGGCGGCCGAGGCGCGCAATCGTATTGGCCATCGTGAAGGTCTTGCCGGAACCCGTTACGCCCAGCAGCGTCTGGAACGACAGACCGTCTTCGACGCCTTCCACGAGGGTATTGATGGCGGTGGGCTGGTCGCCGGCGGGCGGATATGGCTGGTAAAGCTGGAACGGCGAGCCTTCGAACGTCACGAATTTCGACTCGTCGAGGGCGTCGTTGACTTCAGTCAGATGATGTTCGGACATGGATGCGGCACCAGGGCCTGGGCAAAGAACCATTCTAGCGGTTTGCGGGATCGCGGGCTGAGCGCCGGACGGACACGGGCCGGCGCTTTGCGGTTAGTTGCACGCGAGAGATGGGCAGGTTCTGCGCGGCTCCGGCCGTGATTCCCGTGCATGCGGGTGGTTCCCGTGCACGCGGGGACGCAGGCCTGTGGCGTGCAGATACTTCGGACGTTCCTGTTTTCTGAGCTTGTCGCGGCCCGGTTTTGGGCTTTCGTCACGGTGGCCGGCGCAGCGCTGCCCGCTTGACGGAAATGATGCCAAAGCGCTGTTTTTCAAGCGAATAATCCGTCTGTGCAGTCAGGACGCCCCGAAAATCGCCGTGAGATTCGTTACAATGGCATGCTGCGCTCGCTGCTGCCGGCCGGTGTCCGCACTCAGGACCCTGGCCCCGCTCACGCGCCCGTCGCCGGGCCGCGGCCACGCTCGAAGCCGACCCTCTTTTTACTACTGCCGAACCATCATGTCTCTGTTCTCCGCCGTCGAACTTGCGCCCCGCGACCCGATCCTGGGCCTGAACGAAGCCTTCAACACCGATACCCGCGCCACCAAGGTCAACCTTGGCGTGGGCGTGTACTTCAACGAAGAAGGCAAGATTCCGCTGCTGCGCGCCGTGCGCGACGCGGAAAAGGCCCGGGTCGAAGCGGCGCTGCCGCGCGGCTATCTGCCCATCGAAGGCATTGCCGCCTACGACGCCGCGGTGCAGAAGCTGCTGCTCGGCAATGATTCGCCGCTGATCGCCGCGGGCCGCGTGGTAACCGCGCAGGCGCTGGGCGGCACGGGTGCGCTGAAGATCGGCGCCGACTTCCTGAAACGCCTGAACCCGGGCGCCAAGGTCGCCATCAGCGACCCGAGCTGGGAAAACCACCGCGCGCTGTTTGAAAGCGCAGGTTTCGAAGTGATGTCGTACCCGTACTACGACGCGGCGACCAACGGCGTGAACTTCGAAGGCATGCTGACGGCGCTCAACAGCTATGCGGCCGGTACCGTCGTCGTGCTCCACGCATGCTGCCACAACCCAACCGGCGTCGATCTGACGGCCGCGCAGTGGCAACAGATCGTCGAAGTGGTCAAGGCGCGCCAACTGGTGCCGTTCCTCGACATCGCCTATCAAGGTTTCGGCGACAACATCGAAGCGGACGCTGCGGCGGTGCGCCTGTTCGCCCTGGCTGAATTGAACGTGTTCGTCTCGTCGTCGTTCTCGAAGTCGTTCTCGCTGTATGGCGAGCGCGTCGGCGCGCTGTCCATCATCACCAGCAGCAAGGAAGAAGCGGCGCGCGTGCTGTCGCAGCTCAAGCGCGTGATCCGCACGAATTATTCGAACCCGCCGACGCACGGCGGCTCGGTTGTCGCAGCCGTGCTCGGTTCGACGGAACTGCGCGCAACGTGGGAAACCGAACTGGGCGAAATGCGCGACCGCATTCGCGCAATGCGTAACGGTCTGGTCGAGCGTCTGAAGGCCAACGGCGTGGACCGCGACTTCAGCTTCGTGAACGCACAGCGCGGCATGTTCTCGTACTCAGGTCTGACGGCGTCGCAAGTGGACCGTCTGCGTGAAGAATTCGGCATCTACGCAGTGAGCACCGGCCGCATCTGCGTGGCCGCGCTGAACACGCGCAATCTCGATGCCGTGGCCAGCGCAATTGCTCAGGTTCTGAAGTAAGGCTGGTGACGGCCTGAAGCAGTACGCGGCCTTAGCAAAAAACGTAGCGGTCGAAAAAACGGCGCCCAGAAGATCTGGGCGCCGTTTTTATTTGCTGCATGTTTGCCGCATCTTCACCGGTCGTGAGGCAGCCAGTTCCAGTGCCGTCTCCACACCCGCATTGCAGCGGCGGGGCCGATAACGGTGCCCTGCAGAAACATCAGCGAGTATCGCGATGGATGTCGTGCGTGACGAACCCAGCGTCGTTATCGGGCATTGCCAGCCAGTCCGGCTGCACCAGCGACGCGCGGATGTCCTGCAAGCCGCTTTCCCAGTGTTCCTGCATGGTGGACAGGCCAAACTGGAAATCCTTGAAATGCCCTTCGTACTCCTTCTGCCGGTAGATCAGATGGATGACGTTGTAGCGCTTCGAACAGGATAGCTCGTCCGCCAGCTTGCACCACGGGTCGTCCCGATGTTCCGGTGCGACGCGGGTGAGCACCTCGCGCAACACATGCCTGAAGCGTTGTGACCGCTGCAACATGTCGGTCACGAGGCGCGTGCGACTCGAGTACTGAATGTCCTTCATACGACCCTGGACGTCGGTGATATTGTCCGGCACCGGTCCGATGGCGCTCCACAGATCCACCTGAAATGCGAGCGTGTCGTGACGGGGCGTGGTTTGCAATACTTCGTAGAGCGGCGTGTTCGACATCAAGCCGCCGTCCCAGTAGTACTGCCCGTCGATTTCCATGGCACCGAAACCGGGCGGCAACGCGCCCGACGCGATGAAATGCTCCGGCCGTAGCTTCATGCGCGTGTTGTCGAAGTACGCAAAGTTGCCGGTACCGACATTCACCGCACCCACCGAGACACGCGTTTCACCCGAGTTGATCCGGTCGAAATCGCACAGTTTTTCGAGTGTCTCCTTCATGGGCGACGTATCGTAGTAACTGGCGTCTTGCGGCGGCCCGGATAGGGTTGGCAGGGGCGGCGGGAAGCGCGGCACAAAAAAGCCCTTCTGCCCCTGGACGATCGCCCCGGTTGCCTGCAATGCGGTGAATGCCTTGCGAACCGAATCAGCCGAATTGAACAGCGCGTGTTCGATGAACGGCGGCAACGGCGGTGCGTACGCCGGCTGACAAATCGTCTCCCAGAATTCGAGCAACCGCGTCACGCGATGCTCCGGCGCATTGCCCGCGATGATCGCCGTATTTAACGCGCCGATCGAAATGCCGGCAATCCAGTTGGGCGTAATGCCCGCTTCGTGAAGGCCCTGATAAACGCCGGCCTGGTAGGCGCCCAGTGCGCCCCCTCCTTGCAGCATCAGCGCGACGGTTTCGTACTGCGGCACCTCGAGATGCCGGTCGGCGCGAACGCCGGCCGCTGCAACGGCATGCTCGCCGTCGCCGTCCCCCACAGTGCCGGCACGCGCCCGCTTGACATTGCGTTGCGCCATGACCGCCCCCTTATTGCATGAACCAGCCGTGACTCACGATGAAGGACTGACCGGTCAATGCCGCGCTCGGGAAGGTCGACAGGAACAGCACGGTTTGCGCAACGTCTTCCACCGTGGTGAAGACGCCGTCCACGGTGCCGCCGAGCATGACGTTGCGAATCACCTCGGCCTCGCTGATGCCGAGCTCTTTGGCCTGCTCAGGAATCTGCTTGTCGACGAGCGGTGTGCGCACGAAACCCGGACAGACTACGTGCGAGCGCACGTTGTGTTTCGCGCCTTCCTTCGCCAGCACGCGCGCGAGGCCGAGCAAGGCGTGCTTGGCAGCAACATATGCCGACTTCAGCGGCGATGCTTCGTGCGAGTGAACCGAACCCATGTAGATCACGATGCCGCCGCGATCGTCCTTGTACATGTGCTTCAATGCCGCCTTGGTGGTAAGAAAGGCGCCATCGACGTGGATAGCCTGCATCTTCTTCCAGTCTGAAAATGCATAGTTCTCGATCGGATTGACGATCTGAATGCGGGCGTTTGAGATCAGGATGTCAACCGATCCGAGTTCCGCCGCGACCCTGTCGATACCCTGATTGACCGCCTCTTCGCTGGTGACGTCCATTGCCACGCCAATCGCCTTGCCGCCGGCCTTTTTGATCTCTTCAGCAACAGCGTTAGCGCCATCCTGGTTCAGATCGGCAATCGCAATGGCCGCGCCCGCTGCCGACAAGGTCAGCGCGATCTGCTTGCCGATTCCGCTCGCCGCGCCCGTAACGACCGCGACCTTGCCATTCAGATTCGTGTTTAGTGACGACATCCAGAGCCTCCATACGGTTGATGAGCAATGACACCACGGCGCACAGGCGGCGTAAAGCTGACCAAACGGCATAGGCCATTCAGACGAATGCTGCACTGCGGCCAACGATGCTATTGTGCATGAAGCCTGTGAAACACAGCGGGAAATCGCACAGCGAACCGTATCTCTTTAAACTATGTGTTTTCGGGGTAATTCCGCTGACAGGAAGGGATGCCCGTTGCATCACCTTGCAAGGAGAAATGCATGAACTATCGACGTCTCGGCCGTTCCGGTCTGCAGGTCAGTGAACTGTCCATCGGTTCCTGGGTTACGTATGGCAACCAGGTGGATCGCCGGGCGGCACGCGAATCACTGGCGGCCGCACGCGACGCGGGGGTCAACTTCTTCGACAACGCCGAGGTGTATGCCGGCGGCCAATCCGAAGAAATCATGGGTCACGCGCTGAAGGAACTGGCCTGGCCGCGCATCAGCTATGTGGTGTCGACCAAGTTTTTCTGGGGCCTGCAGGAGGCGCCGAACCAGTATCACACGCTGAACCGCAAGTACTTGCTGAACGCCATTGACACCTCGCTGCAGCGCCTGCAACTCGACTACGTGGATCTGGTGTTCTGCCATCGTCCCGATCCCAACACACCTGTGGAGGAAACGGTCTGGGCGATGAGCGACATGATCACGCGCGGCAAGGCGCTCTACTGGGGCACCTCGGAATGGAGCGCTGACGAGATTCGGGCGGCGTACGAAATCGCCGAACGGCATCACCTTCACAAGCCTGTCATGGAACAGCCACAGTACAACCTGTTCCACCGCAAGCGCGTCGAACAGGAATACAAGCGGCTCTATGAAGACATCGGCCTTGGCTTGACGACGTGGAGCCCACTGGCTTCAGGCCTGTTGACCGGCAAGTACCGTGATGGCGTGCCAGCTGATAGCCGCGCTCAACTGCAGGGCTACGACTGGCTGCGCCAGCAGGTGACGGACGCAGGCAAGAACAGCGTGGTGGCCAAGCTCGGCGGTGTGGCGGACGAATTGGGGTGCACGGTCGGCCAGCTCGCGATTGCGTGGATTCTCAAGAACCCGCATGTCAGCACGGTCATCACCGGCGCGTCGCGCGTGGAGCAGATCGCCGAGAACATGAAAGCGCAGGAAGTGGCCGCGAAAATCACGCCAGAGGTGAAGCTGAAGATCGAAGAGATCGTCGGCGACGCTTACGCGTGAACGTGTGATTGGGGGCGGTAGTCAGCCCACATAGGGTGCCCTACGGCGCGCGCGGTCCGCTTGCGGAAATGATCGGAGCCGCGGCGGATTCGGAGTGCAAGGCGGCCTCGCGTACAATACGCGACCGCATTGCACGTGCGCACCGCTCGCGCAGCGAATCGCGATTACGGATCCCAAACCGGGAGTCAGCCGTGCCGCCCGTTCCGGGCACCGACTTAGACCGGCACGCCCTCTTTCGAGTCTCATTTCATCATGCTTAGCTACCGCCACGCCTTTCACGCAGGCAATCATGCCGACGTCCTGAAGCACGCCGTCGTCGTGCAGCTGCTGCGCTACCTTGCCCAGAAAGACAAGGCCTACTGGTACATCGACACGCACGCGGGCGCCGGCGTCTATTCACTGAAGGAAGGCTATGCGACCAAGACGGGCGAATTCGAGACCGGCATCGGCAAGCTGTGGGGGCGCAACGATCTGCCGCCAATGCTGGCCGACTATGTCGACGAGGTGGCCGCGCTCAATGCAGACGGTAATCTGCGTTTCTACCCCGGTTCGCCGTACCTCGCCTGGCGGCTGATGCGCGAACAGGACCGCATGCGCCTGTTCGAGCTGCACAGCACTGAAATCGACGTGCTGCAGCACAACTTCCGCGATGCCGGACGGCGCGCCATGCTATATGCGGGAGACGGCTTCGATGGCGTCAAGGCCTTGCTGCCGCCACCGCCGCGACGCGCACTGGTGCTGATCGATCCGTCGTTTGAAGACAAGCGAGACTACTCGCGCACGCTGAACTGCGTCGAGGAAAGTCTCAAGCGCTTTGCCACCGGAACCTATGCGGTGTGGTATCCGCAAGTGACACGCCCCGAGTCGCAACGTTTTCCCGACCAGTTAAAGAAGCTTCAGGAGCGCAACTGGTTGCATGTCACGCTGACTGTCAGCAATCCGCCTTCGGACGGTTTTGGCCTGTTCGGCAGCGGCATGTTCATCCTGAACCCGCCGTACACGCTGGCGAAGACGCTCAAGGACACGATGCCGTGGCTGGTTCAGGCGTTGGGACAAGACAAGGCTGCGCAATTCAAGCTGGAACATCGCGGCGATTGATTGCACGGCTCCGGCTACGCGACGCGGAAAATCAGCGTCGCGCACGCGCAGGAGCCGTTTGCACCGACCTCAGGCGCGCTTTCTCAACACACACGCTTTCCTAAAGCGTTCCCGCCTTGGTAAATCACTAACCTACTGTTGCGGCGGTGCCGGACGTGGCTGCGGCTTCGGACGTGGCGTCGGCGTACCGCCCCCGCGAGGCAACTGGATATAAGGCTCGACGATCAACGGCCCGGAAGAATTCGGCGCCAATTCGGTTGGCGACGCGATCGGCTGCGCCTGCACGATCCGCTGGTGCGAAAGCGGCGCGGTCTGAAGCACGGTGCCGCCCTGGCCGTCGCTGATGCCGTGCTGCGTATCGAGTATCAGCGGCTGACCGCCGGAGGCGGCGAACGCGGCGGGCGCCGACAGCGAGAGCGTGGTGAAGAGTACCGGAACGACAGCGCCCTGCAAGATGCGAATCAGACGGACTGGAAGCATGAGCGGACCGCGAAAAGGGTGAAAGGGCCGGAAAACACAGAATACGCAGAATGCGCAAAAAACGCTTTACCTTACCGCGGTGGCAACGTTCAAGCTAGTCCATATTGAACGAAACGTGAAGGGAAGCCAGCGAGTGACTCATCAAACGCCAACGCAGGGTCCAGATGTGACAAAGCCCCGTCTATACGGGGCCTGCTGTACAACTCGACTGCTTTTCAACAGCGACTGCGCCGCTGCGCGCTGCAAGTCAAACCTGCTTCGGATGCCCTTACAGCGAGTAGCCGTTCGTTTCGAGCGAACGGATGCGCTGTTCGAGCTGAACGATATCCGACGACGACGCAAGGTAAGCCTCACGACGGCTACGTTCTGCGGTTTCAAACCAGGTGCTCAGCTTTTCAAGGATGTACGCAAACATGATGTTCTCCAAGGATCAGAAATGAATCCCCGGTGGATTGGGCATCAGGGATTTCCCTTATGAAGGGTTAACCCCGATTATAGACCTTTGGAGCACGCTGCCTAGTGAAATGCACGAATGACGTGCATTCCGTTTTGGAATGGTGCATCTTAATTTCCGATTCAACCCTCTGATTTTTATGGAATTAAGAAAACTAAATCTCTCGAATCGAAATGAACGAGTGCAAAGATGCACCATATCAGTGCAATCAGGCTTCCGGAGTGCGGTAGTTCCAGGCCCGGGTTGCACCTCTTCAAGGTCAGGCGCTGTGGCACGACTGCCTGGAGGCCATTTCCGGATCGGCCAGACCTTCGATGATCGGACAATCGGGCCGCGCGTCGCCGTGGCAATGATCGGCAAGATGCGACAGCGTGTCGCGCATTTCCGTGAGTTCGGCAATGCGGCGATCCAGATCCGCCACGTGCTCCAGAGCGATTGCCTTCACTTCGGCGCTCGCCCGCGACCGGTCCTGCCACAGTGCCAGCAGACGGCGAATGTCCTCGACGAGGAAGCCCAGACGACGCGCCTGGCGGATAAAGCGCAACGAGTGCACTTCCTGTTGACCGTAAACACGGTATCCAGCCGTCGTACGGGCTTTTGCTGCCAGCAGGCCGACACTTTCGTAATAGCGAATCATCTTCGCCGTGACGCCCGACGCGCGGGCCGCTTCACCAATGTTCATGACCGTTTCCCTTGTCGACCCGAGGTAACGCTTCAGCGCCAACCTGGGTCCCGTGCAACTCGTTTGCAATGTGTGCCGATCCTACACCTTCCCACGGTGGCAAGGTCAGCCACTCAAGTACGAACGGGCGCGCATAATTATTCAACCATGCAGTATTCACTTTCCAGATAGAGGCAAAGCAGATGACGATCGAATTTCAGGTAGAAGGCATGAGCTGCCAGCACTGCGTGGCGGCGGTAACCAACGCAATCCGCGAACAGGACGCCGCCGCACAGGTCAAGGTTGACCTGGCCGCCGGCCGCGTGGCGGTCGATTCGGTGCAATCGGCAGATACGCTCAAAGCTGCCATCGACGAGGCCGGATATACGGTCGTCGGCACATCCAACGCTCATTAAGGCGAACGCGCGCATGTTCAAGGTCGTGGTCATCGGCGCGTCCGGCTTGCTCGGCCGCGCCCTCGTTGACGAGCTGGCGCAGCAGGCGGGGTGGCAAGTCGTTGCAACCACGTTCCGGCGGCCCGGCTCGCAAACTGTCACTCTCGACATTCGCGATCAACCGGCGGTCGCGCAGTTTATCGGGCGCGAGGCGCCGGACGCCGTTGTCATTGCGGCGGCGGAACGTCGTCCGGATATCTGCGAACATGATCCTGCGCTTGCCCGGGCGTTAAACGTCGACGCGGTCCGCACGCTGGCCGCGGCGGCGCAGCAGTGTGGCGCGTGGGTGCTGTCCATCTCCACCGATTACGTGTTCGACGGCACTCACCCACCCTACCGTGACGACGCGCAGCCCTCGCCGCTCAATGCTTACGGCCACAGCAAGCTGGAAGGCGAGCGAGCGCTCACTGAGACAACCGGGTTCGGCTGTGTGCTGCGTTTGCCGCTGCTGTATGGGCCGATTGTCGATTGGGCGGAATCGGCGGTGACCAGTCTGGTACCGGCCATCGCAGCATCGGCAAGCGCGTCGGCCGACACAAAGCCTGCCGTGATGGATGCGTGGGCGATCCGTTATCCGACCTTCACGCCCGATGTCGCCCTGGTGATCCGTCAGATGCTGGAACGGCACGCGCGTGGCGAAGCGATTCGCGGCATCGTGCAATGGTCGGGCGACGAACCGATGACCAAATACGAGATTGCGATACGCCTCGCCGAAGCGCTGCAAGTCGAAGCGCGGCTCACGCCGCAGCACACGCCGACGGATGCGACGCCTCGCCCACACAACTGCCATCTGGATTCAAACCGGCTCGAAACACTGGGCATTGGCCGACGCACGCCGTTCGACACGGCAATCCGGCAAGTGCTGACGAAGTTTCCCTGGCGCGGTAGCGCCTGACGCCGCAAAGCCGGGACGCCGCAGAAAAAGCATGGCTTCAGCAGAAATCCCTGCTGGTGGACTGTAGTCCGCCCAGCAGATGCGACATATCGGCAAGCCGGTGCGCAACGAGATGGCGCACTTCCCCTTCGCACTGCCAGACGCCGTACACCGCGAGCAGCGACGCGCCCAGCACCTCCTTGCGCTGCTTCTCGAGCAGACCCGGCCACACGATCACATTGACGTTGCCGGTCTCGTCTTCGAGTGTCATGAAGATCACGCCTTTCGCCGTACCCGGCCGCTGCCGGACCGTGACGATCCCGCAAGCACGCGCCAGTCGTCCATCAGGATAGCTGCGCAACGTCGCCGCCGGCATCAGCCGATTGGCCAGCAATTGCGGCCTTAACAATTCCAGCGGATGACGGCCGAGCGTCAGCCCCGTGGACCGGTAGTCCGCAACGATCTCATTCGCCTCCGATGGCGCGCCCAGTGCCGGCGTATCGTCCTCCACGGCGGCGACAGCCAGCATGTCCTTGTCGGCCACGGCGGCAACCGAATGCCACAATGCCTCACGACGATTGCCCGCGAGCGCGGCCAGCGCATTCGCGTCGGCCAGCACGTGCAGATCGTGCCGGTCGAGTTGTGCGCGCCGCGCGAGGTCATGCACGCTCCTGAACGGCCGCACCGCGCGCGAAATCTCAATGCGTTCCGCGGCGCCGTCTCTCATGCCGCGCAGCAACGACAGGCCAAGACGGACTGCCGGCCGTTGCGCTCCTTCGAGCGATTCGAGCGTCGAGTCCCAGCCGCTGACAGTCACATCCACCGGCAACACTTTGACGCCATGCCGCTGCGCATCCTGCACGAGTTGCGACGGCGAGTAGAAGCCCATGGGTTGACTGTTGAGCATGGCGGCGAGAAATGCCTCAGGCTCATGACACTTCAACCAGCTGCTCGTATAGACGAGCAAGGCGAAACTCGCCGCGTGACTCTCCGGGAAACCATATTCGCCAAAGCCCTTGATCTGCTCGAAGATCGCCTCGGCGAAGCTGCGCTCGTAGCCGCGTTCCAGCATTCCATTGACGATGCGGTCGTAGTACTTCTCCAGGCCGCCCTTGCGTTTCCATGCGGCCATCGCACGGCGCAGCTGGTCTGCTTCGCCTGACGTGAAGCCGGCCGCGATCATCGCTACCTGCATCACCTGCTCCTGGAAAATCGGCACACCCATCGTGCGTCCCAGTGCGACTTTCAGATCTTCGCTCGGATAAATTTCCGGTTCCAGGTTCTGCCGCCGGCGTAGATACGGATGCACCGCGCCGCCCTGAATCGGACCAGGACGCACGATGGCTACCTCGATGACGAGGTCGTAGTATTCACGCGGTCGCAAGCGCGGCAACATGCTCATCTGCGCACGCGACTCGATCTGGAACACGCCGATCGTATCGGCCCGGCAAATCATGTCGTAGGTCTTTTCGTCGCCCTCGGGTATGTCCTGCATCTCAAGGCGCTCGCCGCGCCGTGCCGATACGAGATCCAGCGTGCGCCGGATCGCCGACAGCATGCCGAGTGCAAGCACGTCCACCTTGAGAAGTCCGAGCGATTCAAGATCGTCCTTGTCCCATTCGATCACCGAGCGATCCGCCATCGCCGCGTTCTCCACCGGCACGAGACGCGTGAGCTTGCCGCGGCTGATCACAAAGCCGCCGGAATGCTGCGACAGATGCCGGGGGAAGTTGAGCAGTTGCGAGGCCAGCTTCGCCCAGGCCTGAATCAGCGGCTTTTCAGGGTTGAGACCCGACTCTTCGAAGCGCTTAAGCAGGTCCTGACTGTTATCGAACCAGTGATGCGACTTCGCGACCGCATCGACAATCTGCGCATCGATCCCGAGCGCCTTGCCCGTCTCGCGCAGCGCACCACGCGGCCGGTAGGTGGACACCGCCGCCGCAATCGCCGCGCGATCACGCCCGTATTTGTTATAGATGTACTGGATGACCTCTTCGCGCCGCTGATGCTCGAAGTCCACGTCGATATCCGGCGGCTCGCCGCGCTCTTTGGAAATGAAACGCCCGAACAGCATGTTGCTGCGCGCCGGATCCACCTCGGTGATGGTCAGGCAATAGCACACGACCGAGTTGGCCGCCGACCCTCGCCCCTGACACAGAATGTGCTGGCTGCGCGCATAACGGACGATGTCATAGACCGTCAGGAAATACGGCTCGTATTCCAGCTCCGCGATGACGCTCAGTTCGGCTTCGATCTGCTCCTGAACCTTGTACGGAATGCCGGAAGGAAACCGCCGCTGTGCGCCGATATAGGTCTCTTGACGTAGATATTCGGTAGGCGTGAAGCCTTCAGGCACGAGTTCGTCAGGATATTCGTAACGCAGCTGATCGAGCGAAAACGCACAGCGGCCGAGCACGCTGATCGTCTCGCGCACGCTCTGCTCAGGATAAAGATTGGCAATGCGCAGCCGCGAGCGCAGATGCTGCTCCGCGTTAGGCGCGAGATCGTAACCGCATTCATGCACGGGCCTGCCGACGCGGATTGCCGTCATCGTGTCCTGCAACGGCTTGCGCGAACGCACGTGCATCACGACATTGCCGAGCGCGACGACCGGCACGTTCTGACGCTCCGCGACATACTCGACTGCACCGCGATGGATATCGTCCATCGCGCGCTGATGCAGCACAAGACCGACCCACGCGCGATCGGGAAAGGTTTCATCCATCCATTCGATTTGCGCTTCCAGGGCTTCTTCCCTGGCGGGAAAGTTGGGCACCAGAATCGCGAGGCAATCGGGCATGCCGCGCAGATGCGCATTGTCGCGATCCGGTCGCGACAGGTCATGAGGGGTCAGCCGGTACTCACCCTTCGGCGCGCGGGTTCGCGCAAGCGTGATCAGCTCCGACAGGTTGCCGTAGCCCTCGCGATTCTGCGCGAGCAGAATCAGTCCGAACGCCGGCGAGCTATCTGCATTGCGCAACTGAAAATACGAGCCAATGATGAGCGGGAAACCTTTTTCCTTCGCGGCAACGTGCGCACGCACGACGCCCGCAAGCGAACATTCGTCAGTGACGGCGAGCCCCGCATAACCTAGCTGCGCGGCGCGCTCGACGAGTTCCTCCGCATGCGACGCGCCATGCAGGAACGTGAAATTGGAAAAACAGAACAGCTCGGCGTAGGCCGGCAACGGGGTGAAGGTCGTGTCCATGGCGCGTCATCCGAACAGACCGTGAAGAAACCAGCGCGGCTCTTCTTCGGCATCGCGGCTACTGACACGCTCGCGGTAAATCCAGTAGCAGCTGCGATCCTCGGCTTGCGCGACGAAGTAGTCACGCGTGACGAGTTCGCCATCGAACCAGCCGGCTTCAATACGCTCACCCGGCGACATCATCCGTAGCGGCGAGCCATAGAACGGTCGATGCTGACGCATCAAAAGACGCACCGGCGTGGCCAGCATCCACGTGGGACGCGGCAGATTCACCGGCAGCACGATCTTCTTCGCCGCCTGACTGACCGGCACCCAACGGTTCGCAACTTCCGGCCGGTAATCCGCGGTTGGCGCAGGACGCAGCACGTTTTCGTCGCCTAGACGCGCTATCAGCAGTTCAATCAGACGCGCGTGGTCTTCCGGCGAGCCGCCCGGCTCTGGAAAAAGACTGTCCGTAGCGGGCACGGCCGAATCGACCTTCGATGCATCGAGCCGCAATGCAATGGCCGGCGCCGCCAGTTCCACGCGATGCAACCGCTCCTTGAGCAAACGCAACAGATGCTCTTCGCGCCAGGTCGGCTCGCCCAGCGCGATTTCGATCAACGTCGGCGGCAGCGCTTGCCTGCCCCGCTCATGTTCGATGGATAGCGTGATCGCGGACACCGCCAGTTGCTTCGCGCACAGCCAGCCGCACAACTGCACGATCAGCCGATGCGCGGCAAACACCGCGCCATCCGCATTCTCGAGACGGTCAGGCAATTCGATGCGCGCGGAAAAAGTAGGCGGCAACTCGAGCCAGTCGAATAGCTCCGGAGCAGTACCGAACGCACGATCCAGTGAATCCAGCAGATGTTCGCCGCAACGACGCTGCAAACCCGCGCGCGGCAAACGGCGCACGTCCGCGATGGTTTCGCAGCCCAAGCCCGTGAACCAGTCGGCGAACGGACGGATTTCGGACACCGCGAACATCGGCAGTGGCGACAGCACGCGTTCGAGCGAAGCGAGTTGCAGTACGCGCTGATTGCCGTGCCTGGCCAGCAGCCATGCACCCTGCCCGGTCGGCGCCGCACTGATGCGCGCGGTCAGGCCGAAGGTAGTGAGCATCGCCTTCGCTTGCCGGCACAGCGACAGCAGCCCACCGAAAAGCCGCAGGCTTGCGCCGACTTCGACGATCACCGCTGCTTCATCGAGCAACGCCACATCCGGCGAAAACTTCATCAGCGCCGTGCCGACTTCGCTTTGCGCCGCAACTTCGCGTGCGATGTCACGCTCGTACAGCGCGGTTTCCGGCGATAGCGTCAGCACGCCGCCGCGCTTCATGCCGGGCAACACGCCGGCGGCACGTGCCGCGTTGTCGGCACTCACTACCTTGTCTTTCTCGAGCACGGCACTGCCAAATGCCAGCTCAGGCAGCCACCTCGGTCGGAAGACTTCGAGGGACAACTTCGGCAAGTGGACGGCGAGAAAGACGCGCATGACGGGAAAACAGAACTGGAGTGGGTTGAAGGGAAATCGACAGAGGTTCCGCGCGTGTTGGACCTCGTCGTTTCACGATATCGACCATCAGACCTTCTGCGGCCGGTCGCAACGCTAGCCGCAGCAAAGCCGGCGATGAATCCTGAGCCGCCGTAAGCGGCCGGACCATGATGAACAGCGTCTCGGATGACTGTGCGGCCAGATGCAAACGCCGCAGCGATGAAGACTGCGCGTGTTGCGCCCACAGAATCAGCGCGCCACAACTGCCGGCACGCAGAATCTGCTCGGCCGACCAGAGGGCATCCGAAGTGTTCGACGCCTTGATTTGCAACAGACAATCAAGCGCCAGTCCGATATATCCCAGTCCCAATCCGTCCGGGCTATGCGGCGGCTGGACCAGCGCGATCGGCCGCTCGCCGAGCTCGCTCAGCGCGGGCCGTAAGAGCCGCAATTCACCGACGCCAGGCTGCTGAACCAGCAGATCGATCAGCGAGCCGACTGGCCAGCCGCCTCCTGGCAACTCCGCCGACAGTGCGGGATAGCCCGTTTCGAGCATGCGCCCCCGCCCCCGTGCGAGCTGTGAAGCCCGCCAGAGCGATGGATGTATCTCTTCGGCGCTGATAGCGATGGCTGGCATTGCGTGTGGGATAAACCTGTATATTTATACAGTATCCTACACGCAAAATCCCTGTCCTGAACGGGTACTTTTAGACAGGGAGAAAATGGGTGTAGCGGCGAAGCGATGCAATTTTTCGGCGTTTTTGCGCGAAAATGAATGCTATTAGCAGATGATGCCGTGGATTTTTGGCATTGCAGAGGACCACATATGAACGCGGCAGGCCCGCCCGACGATGTGTACCGGTTGAGTATTTGTACAGTGTTTTTGAGCACCGTTACGGCGGTAGTCAGAGATTGCGGGAGGTTTCGAGTAGCTCTGAACGTGTCCGGTGGGGTTTTTCGGCGCGGTAAACGCAGAAACCCCACCGTTGCGGGGTGGGGTTTCTGATGCTGCTGGGGAGCCTGACGATTACCTACTTTCACACGGGCAATCCGCACTATCATCGGCGTGGAGTCGTTTCACGGTCCTGTTCGGGATGGGAAGGGGT
>NZ_DASXHA010000096.1:0-78932 GCF_036488795.1 Paraburkholderia sp. | reverse complement strand
CACGCCGATCATGAACATGCCGCGCCAGCCGATGTACTGGTACAGCACGCCGAACACCACCGAAGCAAGCAGGTAGCCGCTCGGGTAGCCGGCTTGCAGCAGGCCGGAGACGATGCCGCGCGACCTGGCCGGCACGGTTTCCATCGTCAGCGCGCCGCCGACGCCCCATTCGCCGCCCATGGCAATGCCGAACAGGGCGCGCAGCACCAGCAGGGTGGTCAGGTTCGGCGAAAAGCCGGACAGCAATTCAAGCAGCGAATAACAGGCGATGTTGACCATCAAGGTCGGACGGCGGCCGAATTTGTCCGCCAGCCAGCCGAAAATGAGCGCGCCGACCGGGCGCATCGCCAACGTCAACATAATCCCGAATGCGACCGATTTGACATCGGTGCCGAATTCGGTCGCGATATCTTTCAGGATGAACACCATTAGAAAGAAATCGAACGCATCCAGTGTCCATCCCAGGTACGCCGCGATGGTGACGTTTTTCTGTTCTCGAGTCCAACTCATCTGTTTTTTCTCCAAGTCTCCGAACAACCCGTGCCTTACGGCGGGCCGCCAGGCGACCCGCACGCCCCGTGGAGCGGGCTCGCAGCGAGTGTACGCTCACCGTTAAGCGTCTGCATGCTTGAAATGCGCTTTCTCAGTAGTAGTCCCTAAGCTGAAAGGGTTCTGGCCGGAATCGGAAACGGAGTTGTTAGTTAAATGTAATAAACGAGAAAGCTTCTTGTCCGGTTGATTTAATAATGCCATTTCGTTGTGAGAATTGATGACAGAGTCGGTTCGATGTGGACAATTTACCGATTAAGTCACAAAGCGCATCAGTGGATCAGAAAAATCAATTTGCCTCATGATGCGAGCGGACATACGATAGCGGCATCCACCGAATTGGTCTTTCGCTTCCTCGTTCATCATGGCCGCTCAACCTGAACCTAGTCAAACCACGTCGCGCGCGCAAAGCCCGCTCGCGGTGCTTGCAGTCGTCACACTGCTCACCGGCATCGGCGCGGGGCTGGGCGGCATGTCGCTGGCCTTGCTGCTGCACTGGATCCAGCACCTGGCCTTCGGCTACAGCGAAGCGCACCTGATCAGCAGCGAGAGTTTTCTGGAGGGCGTCTCCGCAGCGGCGCCCGAGCGGCGCATTCTCGCGCTCACCGTGTGCGGCTTGGTTGCGGGGCTTGGCTGGTGGGCACTGTATCGCTTCGGGCGCCCGCTCGTGAGCATCAAGAAGGCAGTCAGCTCGGACGATCCACGTATGCCTGTGGTGAGCACGGTCGTGCATGCATTGCTGCAGATCGTCACGGTTGCGCTGGGTTCGCCGCTCGGGCGCGAAGTGGCGCCGCGCGAGATCGGGTCGGTATGGGCCGGGTGGCTCGCGCATCGTGCGGGGCTGACGGTTGCCGAACGCCGCATCATGGTGGCGTGCGGCGCGGGGGCGGGTCTTGCGGCCGTGTACAACGTGCCGCTCGGCGGCGCCGTGTTCGTGCTCGAAGTATTGCTGGGCACGTTTGGCTGGGCGGCGTTGGTGCCGGCCGTGACGACCTCGGCGATTGGCGCCGTCGTCGCGTGGGTGGGCCTCGGTAACGAGCATCAATATGCCGTGCCGCAATTGATGCTGACTACGCCGCTCGTCGTGTGGGCTGCGCTGTGCGGTCCGCTCTTCGGCCTTGCGGCATGGGGCTTCACGCAACTGGCCACACGCGCCCGCGCGGACGCGCCCAGGGATTGGCGTCTGCCGGTTCTGTCAGTGATCAACTTTGCGGTTATCGGCGTGCTCGCCGTGTACTTTCCGCAATTGCCGGGCAATGGCAAAGGGCCGGCAGGTCTCGCCTTCGACAGCCATCTGACCATCGGACTCGCCGGCATTCTTCTGGTGCTGAAGGTGCTCATCACCACGAGCAGCTTGCGCGCCGGCGCGGAAGGCGGCCTGCTGACACCGGGCCTCGCCAATGGCGCACTGCTGGCCATCGTGCTGGGCGGAGTCTGGAATCTGTTCTGGCCGGCCACCTCGTTCGGAGGTTTTGCGATCATCGGTGCAGCGGCTTTCCTGGCCGCGTCGATGCAGATGCCGCTCACCGCCGTGGTGCTGGTGCTCGAATTCACTCGCGTGAGCCATGACTTTCTGATCCCCATGCTGCTTGCCGTGGCGGGTTCGGTGTCGACGTTCAAGCTGATTGCCGCTGTGCGAGCCAGGCGGCCGCACGAAGTGGCAGGCGTCGTGGCGCCGGTGTCTGCCAGCGCGAGAGGCGCGAAACCGTTTTGAAGCGCTTTCGCGCATGTTCACGCGCACCCGCCTGACGGTACTCGAGGTACGCCAGACCACATACGGCGTTTCCCGCAGCGGTTATGTTCTACCGGGCGCATTCCTGCGGCCGGCGGCGCCGACGCCCAGCAGACGCGTCAGGCAGTGACATTCGTGTTACGGCGCACAGACAGCAGATCACTACGCAGCTAGATTCGGAGGACGGAATGTCCGTTCCCCTCCTAGTCAGGTAGATGATCGATGTCTCATCGGATAGAAGCGCTTACCGGCCTGCGCTGCGTTGCCGTGATGATGGTGGTGGTCGCGCACGCCGAGCATATGATCGCCGGCGGATATAGCGGATGGCTTGCGCCGCTGCGGCTGTTCGCCAATGGCGGTCTCGGTGTGCTCATCTTCTTCGTCCTGAGCGGGTTCCTGATTACGGACTTGTTGCAGTCCGAGTGGCGGCGCACCGGCGCGCTACGCTTCGGGGCTTTCTACATGCGCCGGGCCTTGCGTATCTGGCCCGCGTTCTATGCGTATCTGTTGACCATCGCGGCGTTTTCCGCGTGCGGCCTGATCGACGTCGACTACCACCAGCTTGGCTACGCCGCGTTGCATTTATGGAACTACTCGGAGTTGCTGGGTCTGGGACCGACGAATAGCGTGCATCCGGAAGGCGTCTGGTATCTCGGCCATTTCTGGACGCTTGCGCTCGAAGAGCAGTTCTACTGGTTCTGGCCGCCGCTCCTGCTGTTGATCCTGCATCGCAAGGACACGCGTCTGCTGATGGCATTGATTCTGGTCGTGCCGCTGATCAGGATGTCCTCGTACTTCGCCACGCCTTCGTTGCGCGCGCAACTGGAAATGATGCTGCATACCGGCATCGATCCCATTCTGATGGGCTGCTATGTTGCGCTCAACAAGGAGCGCTTCGCCCGGATTCTCAACGAGCGCCCGGGCAGCTCGCTGATCCTGACGGCGCTTGCGGCGGTGCTGTTCTTCGTGATTCCCGTCATCGAACATAAGGCGGGCGGCTACTGGGTCGCCTCGTATGGACGCACGGTCGAGTCCGCACTCGCCGGTATCGTGATCGGCGCGCTCTACCTGAAGCGGGACTTCTGGTTGGCGCGGATGCTGCAGATGCGTGCGTTCGTCTTCGTCGGCACGATTTCCTTCAGCTTGTATCTGTGGCAGCAGCTATTCCTCGATACGACTTCTCCCGTCGCGCTGCGCTTCCCGTGGTGCGTGCTGGCGGCGTTCGCCGCGGCTTCCTTGAGCTATGGATTGATCGAACTGCCGTTTCTGCGTCTCAAGGACAGGTTGAGCAGCCGCGCGCGCCGCCGTACGACGGAAAGCAACGCCGGCGAGGCGAACGAGCGCGGCATGAGCATGGGTGTGAAGGCGGTCGAGGCCGGTGAATGACCGGCACGCAACTGGCACATATCCGGCAAGCGGGCCGGCGTTGCCGCCTGGCCGGTCTGCGCCAGGTTTGCCGCCCAGCGTACAACTGGATGTCACCATGAACCCTCCTGGCAAGAAGATCGATTATCTCGAAGCGCTTCGCTTCACCCTGGCGTTTCTGACGATGGTGTGGCATTACTACTATTTCGGACCGCGCGGCAATCACGTCGCCGGGGCAGCACTCAGCGGCTTTCCCATCCGGTACTTCTCGTTTTCGGTCGAGGTGTTCTTCGCGATCAGCGGCTTCATCATCGTCGCATCGGCGATCAATCGGCGTCCTGTCGATTTCCTGATCGGACGCCTCGTGAGGCTCGGGCCATGTCTGCTGGTGTGTGCGACGATCTCGGTGGCAGCCGGCTTGCTGTTCGGGCATCGGCCTACGCTGCAAAGCTACTTTGCGTCGATCTTCGTGCTGCCGCTTGCCTTCACGAACGGCGCGGACTGGTCCTACTGGTCATTGCGCATGGAGATCGTTTTCTATGCGGTGATCTTTCTTTGCGCCTGTTTCGTCAACATCGAAAAGAACATCCTGCGCATTGCGTTGCTGCTGCTGGCGTATGACGCAATCGGCATTGTGGGCAGCCAGATCTTCGGGGTCGACCTCTACGGGTCGGCCGGCGCGCAATATCCGCTTGATCATTACGCGTCGTTCTTCGCGATCGGCATGCTGCTGTATCTGATGCTGGCGAAGAAGACCCTAAGCTGGGGAATCGCCGTCGCGTTTGTGGTCGCGCTGTGCAACGGCTCGTTCCGCTGCTACGAAGAGGCCAACCGGATTGCGAAGCTGGTCAACGACGTTCCGGTCGGCTTGCTCACAGGCGCGGCGATACTGCTTGTCGGCGTTGCGGTGTTTGCCGTTTGCGTGAGAAGTACGCGCAGTACGCGCCTTTCTTCGATTTTCTCCGTACTGGGCAAAACCAGCTATCCGCTCTATCTGCTGCATCAGAACATGGGATATCTGCTCATCAGCTTTCTCGAGACGCACTTCAGGCTCGCCATCGATGCGCGAGTGTGCGTCATGGCGGCAATGGTGCTGCTGGCGGGCCTGATTGCGTTGTACGTCGAACCGGTGCTGGCTTCGGTCTACCGGCGCTATCTGGCGCGGCTGGCAGGCACGGGCAATCTGTTGGTCCCGCGTGTGGCCAGCACGAAACGCTCTTTCGGCGATGTCGAATAGCCGCCAGGCGGTGCGAGGAAGGGGACTCGAACCCCTACACCTGTTAGGTCTCCACGTCTTCAAGGCGTTTCGCGCTGCAATGTCACGATCCGCGTTTGCAAAGGCGGCAGCCAGCCATGTGCGTCGGCGCTGTCGATCTCCCGGTACCCTGGCCGCGGCATGAACTGGATCACATACTGCGGGTCGCGAACCCACCAGCTCGTCAGATGCGGCGCCGAAACGTCGAAGGCCGGATAGTAGAGATACAGTCCGTTGAATTCGTAGCCGCCGTCGATCTTGTCGACCGGCACACCGCGTTGCAGCAGCGTGTCGATCAGCATCCATTTAGCGCGGTTCCAGGCGAGGTAATCGTGCGTTCCCGCTACCGCGAATACGGATGTGATCACCAGGGTGAAAACCCCCAGTGCTTGCACCAGCAGGGTGATCCATGGACGTGCAGCGGGCTCCGAACCTCGCGCGCCTAAGCGCGTGGAATTTGCCGCGGGGTGACCGAGAACGACGAGTGCGATCAACGGAAACACGACAGGCAACATGTAACGATCGTAAAACGCGATCAGTACGCAAGGTGCGAGATAGATGCAGGTGGCTAACAGCAGGAAGATATGCAAGCTGGTCGTTGCGTCGGCGCGCCTTGCACGGTGCGAGGCCACAATGCCGGCCGCGACCAGTGCCAGATCGAGCAGCAGGATCACCGCTCCGGCCATGCCGGCACAGGTTACGAACAGCCAGAACCAGGAGGGCAGCGGGGCCACGTCGAGACCGTACTTGGCGTCCCACTGCCAGATCGGACCCACCCCGCTCGCATGAATCGTGGTCCACGTATTGAACGGCATCAGGTGATGGGTCGAGGTTTGCGCGACGATCCACGCGGCTCCTCCCAGCGTCGCGCCGAGCAGGACGAGCTTACCCCACGGATAGCGCAAGTACTCGCGCGCGAGCGCCGGCAGGCGCCACGCGAGCAATGGGAAGAGCGCCCAGCCAAGCTGCTCGAACGCCGCGCGGATGAACCACGAAGCGACGCCGAGCCGATGCTCGATCGCCGCAGCCGTGATCGGACCCGGCGGCAAGATCATGTTCATGAGCGGCACCTTGTCCAGGTACACCGGCGGCGTCGCATGGCGGAGGTCCAGCCAGACACTGAGCCCCTTCAGCAAGGCAACACTTGCGAGCACGGCGCCTACCGCAACGAGGATGGCTCGTGGCTGCTTGCGGCGCTCGGCAAAGAGCGTGAGCAGCATCGCCAGCGGCAAAAACAGGCCGAGCTGGCGGATCGACACGGACCACAGCGCAAACAGGCTCGCGACGACCAGCAGGCCGGTGTGGCGTTTGTGCAGATAGCGCCAGAAGAATAGTGCCGAGAATATGCAGGTTGCCGTGAATGCCACATCGGTCATGAAGGTGGCGGCGAGCACGAAGTAGATCGGATTGAAACCAAGCACGATCGTCGCGAGGACAGTCTTGCGGCTTTCGCAACCGGCTTGCTGCAATAGCGTCGCGAAGCCGGCGAGCCCAAGGGCGCCGGCCACGAGCGTGGAGACCCGCAACGCAAAGAACGAGAATCCCGCTGGAAGGGCAAACAGGGCGCCCCACAAGGTCTCCCCAAGCAACGACATGGAGGTCCAGCCATGCGGGCGGAACTCGCCGGTTTCCACCAGGTGACGGACCGCGAGCGAATAAGACCAGTCGTCTTCGAGCGGAAAGTTGCCGGTCGGATTGACCACGATCATCGCGATGATCCAGATCAGCACGGGCAGCACGATCGCCGCGTAATCGACCCTGGATTCATAGTACGGCGTGGACGCGAGTGAATTCTCCATATGCGGCACCTTTAGCGTCTGAGCGGGTAGCACGTCGTCGATGTCCGTCATGTTCGACGGGCCGATCGGGCTGGCCGGTTAGGTGGAGTTCCTTAAAGGCGATCGCGGATGACGCGCCTTGAAGGTCCACGCGGAATTGAGCAAATAGGTCATCCCGAGCACGAGGCCCGTGGCGGCCAGCTGGGCGAGCAGATAATCCAGATTCAGGGCGCCGGTGAAAAGCTTCATCAGCGCGCCGTTTGCCGCGACGCCGAGCACTGCAATCGCGGCGAATCGCGGCAGTGCCTGCAGATGCCCGGTTTGAGCGCGAAACGTGATGCGGTGGTTGAGCCAGTAGTTGACGACGGCCCCCACGCAAGCGCCCGTCATCGAACCGACCACGGGGGTGGCGAGTCCTGTGCGGACACCGGCAATCAGCACCGCATATTGCGCCGCGGTGCCGACGGCGCCGACTCCCGCGTAGACGACGAAGCGCAGGGCGGTCCGCAGATCAGGCATCGTTTGATCCGCTGACCGGATAGCGGTTGCGCACCAGATAGACCGGCCGGTTCTTCGATTCGTAATAGATGCGGCCAATATACTCACCGAGTACGCCGATGCCGATCAGTTGCACGCCACCGAGCAGCAATACGGCCGACAGCAACGACGCATAGCCCGGCACGGCGACACCTTGAATCAGCGTTCGTATGATCAGAAACGACGCATAGAGAAAGGCGCCTAGCGCGACGAAAGAACCCACGTAGGTCCACACGCGCAATGGCAAGGTACTAAAACTCGTAAAGCCTTCGAGCGCGAAGTTCCACAGTTTCCAGCCCGAGAACTTCGACGTGCCGGCAACGCGCGGCTCGCGAACGTATTCCACCACGGCCGTGCGGTAGCCGACCCAGGCGAACAGGCCCTTCATGAAACGGCGCGTTTCGGGCAGGCGCTTGAGTGCGTCGACCACCTCGCGGCTGATCAGGCGGAAATCACCGACATTGGCGGGAATCTTGGTGTCGCACACCGCGTTGTGCATGCGGTAAAAGAGTGCGGCGGTCTGGCGCTTGAGCAGTGAATCGGTCAAACGGTTGATCCGTTTAGCCACGACTACGTCATAGCCTTCGCGCCATTTCTCGACGAGCAACGGGATCACTTTCGGCGGGTCCTGCAAATCGGCGTCGAAAGGAATCACGATCGCGCCGCGCGCTTCATCGAGGCCGGCGGACAATGCGGCCTCTTTGCCGAAGTTACGCGTCAGGTCCACCACGCGGATACGCGGGTCGCGTTTGGACATGGCGATCAATTGATGCAGCGTGTCGTCGCGGCTGCCGTCGTTGACGCAGACGATCTCGAAGTGCGTGCCATCAATCGCTTCGAGCACGGGAATCACCGTGCCAAAAAATATGTCGATGGTTTCTTCCTCGTCGTAGAACGGCACGACGAGCGACAACAGGCTGGGTTCGACGTCACGAGGTGCCGGCACCGCGGACGACTGCGCGAGAGGAGGCGCGTTCAACGAACCGGTCGGATCCGACGCAGCTTCCCGCAACAACGGCTCGGGAGCCAGGAAGTGACGACGGCTAACGTAATCCATGATTTCCTCGCGGATAGGGCCTGATTCGCGCATCCGCCATGACGAGATCGGCACACACTGCCTTGCCCTGAATCCGCGCTGCATTCCTCAAAGTCGTGCAGAAAAGCGTGCGCGTTCGTCGATGCATTTACGCGTTTCCAGTCTAAAGCGAGTTGAACGCCAACTTTGTACGCGAGAACACACTGACTGGGCAGCTCTGGCGAGGGAGAACCCTGGCGAAAGCTGTTACCGGAACTGCGTCAGATCTTATCGACTGACGCGTTACGGTTGTTCGCCGAACAGCTTGTGACGCCAGGCCATAATCACCAGGTCCGCATAGCTGCGCTGTTTGACGGTGATGGTCCAGTTACCCGCGGGTAATGCGAAGTCGATCAGCTGGCTGCCGGCCATTGGCTTGACGGACACGCCTTGCCCGTTGGTAGCGAGGCTTTGCAGAAACGGTGTGGAGAACTGGTTGATGCGGACATGGCCGCCGGATGCACACGCGACGGACAGGTGTAGCGTCTTGAAGTACGCGGGCCGCGGAATGTCCGGGCAGGTACAGGCACTGGCTTCGATCAGTCCGGCTGGCGCAGGCAAGACGCTTGGCGCGTGCACATTCAATACATTGATCTGATCGAGCCTGGTCTGAAAGGCCGCAGGAAAATATTCGCCGCCGGCGTCCGGTCCGACAATGCTGGTGGTCGGCACTTCGCGCCTGAGTTGCGCGGCCGGGATTGGCGCGAATTCGTGCTGGTAGAGGTACAGCATGGCCGCGGCGTTGGTGAGCGCAATGCCGAGCAGCCCGAGCTGGACGAACGCTTTGACGCGCACGGAGAGTTGCTCGAGCATTCCGGCTATCGCGACCAGGCACAGCGGAATGACCAAAGTCAGAAGACGCCACGGATACTGAACGAAATCGAGTTGTGCCGAGACTTCCCACAGCGGACGCGTGAGCCGCGTCATCAGCAAAATGACCGCGAGCGCGATGCTGCCAAGCGCAAGCACGGTGCGTGCGCGGGGGGTGTCGCGCTGGCGCAATTGCAGTGCGAGTCCCACCATCAGGACAAAGACAGGCCAGCCGAATTGCGAACGCGGTGAGCGCCAGAACAGGTAGCCCGGCGACAGCAGGTTGTCTGCAATGTGGCCGAAAATGTTGGCCTGGGCAGGGCAGAAATAGGTACTCCAGAACGTGAAAGGAACATAGAGCACCGTGAAGAAAACCACCAGTGCACCGAGCGTAACGGCAAGCGGTAGCCCGCCACGCCGCGGGGCAGTGACGAACAGATACAGCATGGCGAGAAGCAGCACGCCCGAAACGACGACGAAGACCAGAATGTGCGCAAGAGCGAGCAGCAATAGCAGCGCGAAGAGCGCCAGCGCCCGCCATTTTCCGAACCGTCCCGCGTAGATGTCGATGGCAAGTGCGATGACGAATGGGACCAGCGCCGTAGCCGCATATTCCGCGAGGTTGCCGGCTTCAACGAGCCGCGTGATCAGATAGGGCGAAAAAAGCGCCAGTGTGGCGATCGCGACGCGCGAGGTCCGATCCGCGCCGAAGCGCCCCGCACACACGTAGATGCCGGCGAACATCAGGGCGGAAAAGGCCAGCACGGCGACCCGGAAGCCCGCCACGATGTCTCCGCTTGCAAGGACGAAGACGGCGCCCACCAGGTTGAACAGCTTGTGATAGAAGAACGAAACGGGCGATCCGAAGCCGTTGGCATCGATCGGCGTCCAGACCGACATCGGGTCGCCGCCCTTTAGCGCGGCGGTCCAGATATAGAGGCGTGAAAACGTGATGTAGGTGTCGGTGCCGCGCAGGATCGGGCCGAACAGCACGACGGCGGCGTACAGGATCAGCGACGCGCCTAGCGCGCCCAGCAGAAGCATCCTGAGCCATGCGAGGCGATTGCCCGATGAGAGGCTGCGCGCAGTGTTGGGTTGAGCGATCGAATCGGAGAATTGTGCCTGGCTCATGTTCAACGGAGATGGACGGTTAGCGCGAGTGGCGCGTCACGCGGACGCGGCAATGCGTAGTCAGGCCGCCCGGTCCAGGCCGCCCAGTCGCGGTGATAGCGTCGATACTAAGCCGCGCCGCGAACTTGCTGCGTACGCCAGCAGACACATCAATCCACCTGACAGCACGGCTCGATCACTGCGTGGCCGAGCGCGCCGGCAAGTGGGCACGTGCTCGCCATTTGCAGCCTGCAGTTGTCTACCGCACACACGATGGCGCTTGCGCCCGCTAGAATCCGTGCGTCCGGGCTGGGTTGCCGGGTGATCGCGCTCACGTTCAGGCAGGGTGCGAAGCGGTATGTCGTGCGGGTGGATGGGATGCAGCGTCCCGTGCCGTCGCTGCAGCCGCGCGAATGGCATTTCGGAGGCAAGCAATGGAGACGTTCTCAGCCGGTCGACGGATCACGCTGTCGTCCATGATCCAGCAACTGTCGATCACCCGGATGGCGTTCATCGCCGCGGCGCTGTTCGGCGGAACGATTTTCTGGCTGGCAAACCGTCCACCAATGGCGGATCTCCCACAGCACGCGGGGCAAATAGCTGCCTTTCACGATTTGCTGGTCGGCGATTCGCCCTGGAAGGCGATTCTAAAGATCAATCTGTTCACCCCCTATCTGATCGGCTATGCGTCGGCGACGGCATTGTCGTTCTTCATGCCGATCGTCGACGCAATGAAGCTGTTGTTGACCCTCAGCTATTACGCGTTTGTGCTGATGTGTGTGCTGTTGCGCAAACGGCTGGGTGGTGACGAGCGGCTTGACTGGCTGTTTTTGCCCAGTTACTTCGGATTTTCCTATGAGTGGGGATTTTTCACGTTTCTGATGGCGGCGCCGGTAAGCCTGCTGTATCTGCTGCAGTCGCTGAAGTATTCGGAGCGCCCAGGGTTCACGGCGGGCGTACGGCTCGTTGCTTACGGCGTAGTGCTATTTTTCTCGCATGGACTGATGTTCATTTTCTCGAACATCGCGGGTGGCCTGTTTCTTGTCATCCGGCGCAGACCGCTTGCCATTTTTCTACGGGCGCTGATCCCCTATGTGAGCCTCGGTGCGTTGTGCGTGCTTTATGTGGTGGTGAACCCGCATGCGAATTCGGTCGTTTCGGTGACTAACTTCACCGTTCCGGGCGCGACCTACATTGGACGGCTTTGGAATCTTTTGTCCTACACGTGGGGCGACACGCTCAACTACCGGCGCGTCCTCACCCTGGCCGTTCTGGCCATGACCCCGTTATTGGGCCTTCGATTCAATCGTGCCCGGCCCGCGGCCTTCATGCCGATGCTGGCGTTATTGCTCTATTGGTTCGCGAGTCCCGAACGGGCCATGAACACGGACTTTATCTATCAGCGCTTTGCTATTTTTCTGCTGCCATTTTTTGCGCTGCTGTTTGCTCAAGGCTCGGCCCATACGGCACCTCGCTGGGTCACACACTTTCAGGCGGTGGCCATCCAGATGGTTCTTGCGTTCGTCTGCGTGGGCTTTCTGGCGGTACAAGCCAGACGTGCGATGGAGTTCTCGGTAGAAAGCGAGGAGTTCGAGCAGGTCCTGAGCGCGGCACAACCTGCGCAAAAAGCGTTGATGCTTGTGTTCGATACCAGCAGTTCGGCCTCCGGCTACGTGCGACCCTACATGCATTACGCCGCGTGGTATCAGGCGGAACGGCAAGGCTTGATCGATCCGAATTTCGCATGGTTTCTGCCGCAAATCGTACGGTTCCAGCCGGGCAGCATGCCGAAGCTGAGGATGGAGGTCGGGGCGGAACCGCTGAAGTTCGACTGGAAGCAGGACCATGCCGATCAGTACCGATACTTCTTCGTGCGCAACACGGCACCGTTGCCGGCAGGGCTCTTCAATGAAGCACGCTGCCCTGTGCGCCTGGTGAAGTCAGCCGGCGCGTGGTCCCTGTTCGAGAATTCATGCCGGTAGGGCAACGCTTGCGCAGACGATGCGAAGGGGGAATCGTGTTCGCCCCTGTGTGGATCTTTCTGATGCGTGTCCATACGATGCGCTATTGGGTGACTTCGGCGACGGGCGGTGCATCGTGTGCTCGCGCATTGACCAGCACACTGGTCTCGATCCTCTTTCTCAGCGGATTCACGACGCCATCCTGAAAGACCAGTGCAACCGCAACGGTGACCGCAAGATAGACCGGAAAGAAAGCCAGATTGAGCGGGGCGCGATGCCCTACGGCGACGCAGGTGTGGAGACTGTGGAAACACGAGGTCAGCGTGAAGCGTGTCTGTGCAACCTTCTCGACCTTGCTGAAGACCATGAAGACGAATTCATGCAGGGCAAAAATGGAGAGCACTGAATTTCCCAGCCGCGTCGAAAGCCGACCGGTTCGATTTCCGTATGTGTGTGTGCCGATCGCGCAGCAGAGTATCAGCGTCATCTGCGAAAACATGAGCGCGCCGTTGTGCAGGAAATATTTCCAGTCCGTATCGCCGAACGCGAACAGGTGTGCGCCAGCAACGAACGAGCACAACGCCAGTGCGAACAGATAAGGGCGGATCGTCAGGAATGTTCCGATCGATTGTCTGGAGAGTGACGAGAACACGCTGTACGTCAGAATGCCGGCGATGAACTCTGGAAGCCGAACCAGAGGATTGATGTGCAGCAGGCCTTCAATCCATCTCGCATGCCAACCGAACATGACGACCGCGGCGGGCAGCGTGCTGGCGACCAGAAACACGACGATGATCGCGGTGCCCCTGCGCCGGATTCTCAGAATGGACGGCGCAATGAAGGGGAAAACCACATAGAAGAAGGCGAGATTCGAGAGCGACCACGTGGGCGCATTGAAGGAAAGGTACAACGGGTTCCACGCCTGCAGCAAAAAGAGTTGCAGCGTGAGATTCAAGCCCGCCTCGTCTGAGCCAATGGTACGAACCGAGTCCAGGTAGGGCGTAAAGGTACTGGACGTGACTTCCAGCGCGGAATGTGTGGAGGCTACGCTGGCGATGATCACCAGCACGAGCGAGATCAGATGGATCGGATAGATGTTCGCAAATCGCTTCACGAGAAAGGACTTCACGCCGCCCTTGATGGGGTGGTCGCCGCCGTCACGGAAATACACGTGGGACAGCAGGAATCCTGACAGCATGAAGAACGTGCTGGTGGCGAACCCGCCGAAATAGAACACGAAGAGAAACGGTATCTTGCCGCTTTCCGGGTATCGGAACAGCGTGTGAAAGATGACGATGTAAAGGGCCAGGAAAAACCGGAGCCAGTCGAGTCCTACGAAGCTCTTTTTCATTCCTGTTCCCTGCTGCTTTTCGGTTGATTGTCCGGGGGCGGTAGCATGGGCGGCCAGCACGACATGCTCGACTGAAGGCAATCTAACAGTAGCGGATAGCAGTCTAAGTGCGTTGGGTAACGCTCGATTAGCATCGCTTAGCAAGATCGATGCCAATGGTAATAAACTAGAAAGGGCGGTGAAAGCGCCGGAGGGTTCGTACGGTGACGCACTGAGGCCAGGCGGCCAAGACGATATAAACGCACGATAGCGATGGTTCATTCTATTTGCGAGCGCGTACGTCATGGCCTTGATCGACCTGAAGGATGCAAAGATAAGTGATCCGAAGCGTTTTGTGAGTGAAAACTGGATTCGCCTGTTGGCCGTTCTAGGCTTGATTTCGGGCGCGTTGAAAGTCTATAAGACGATTGCGAACTACCTGCATCTGGGTCCGCAAGATCAGCCGGACTTCAACCTCTATTACTTCGCGTTCGACACGGTCCTGCATCGACCCTACGACATTGCCCAGCTTTATGACCACGCCTATCTGCAGACGCAGCTCCATGCGCTTGGCGTGAGCGAGTCGTTCGTGCAGGCGTCGTTTTTCGGGTATCCGCCCCAATTTGCGGTCTTTTTCGCGCCGCTCGCCTATCTTGGCCTGCAGCCCGCGAAGCTGGTCTGGCTGAGCGTGTCGGCCGTCATGCTGTTCGTTTCAATGGTTATGCTGGTACGACTCTGTTTTGGCGACCAGCGTGGCGGGCGAGGGAACTCGCCTTACACGTTGATGCTGGCGCTGGCTGCGCTAAGTGCGCCGCTCTATATGGAGTTCCAGTTCGGGCAGTCGAATTGCCTGCTGCTGTTCCTGTTGACGGCAAGCTTCTTTCTTAAGTACGAGAAACGCAGCAGCTGGCTCGCAGGTGTGCCGCTGGGGATTGCGATTGCCTTCAAGATTACCCCGGTACTGATTCCCGTTTTTTATCTGCTCAGACGCGACTGGCGGCTGGGTGTCAGTTCGTTCATCGTCGTGCTGCTCGGTACGTTAGGGACGGCCTATGTCACCGGATGGCAGTTGCTGTTGCGGTATCCGTTCGAGTACCTGCCTGAGTTGACCAGACTCTGTCTGCTGAATGGTCCTGCGCCCTGGAACAGCGCGTTTCGCGGAGCACTTGAACGGATCGCGATCGATCTGCACGCGCCTTTATCGGCGGCGGTGCTGTCGGGTAGCGAGACGGTCTATCGACTCGCGGTACTCGCCGCTGTCGCCATGCTGACGCTGCATTCGGCCGAGAATCGCCGGCGCGACATGTCGCTCGCCGCGCTGCTGCCGTTGATGTTGTCGCCCGTCATCGAGCGGCACCATGTCGTGCTGGCGTTTATTCCGCTCGCAGCGACGGTCGCGACGATCTGCGCGCGGCGCACTACGCGATCGCAAGGCGCCGGTGGTACGCAGCCTGTAGCGCAATCTATGCAGGACGACGAGCGGCGCAGCCTTGCCAAAGCCACCGTTCTGGTCGCAGCGACGCTCGTGATTTTTGCCGCGAATCCCATCTGGATTTCCTACACCATCGCAATTCCGCTGCTGCTGGGCGCGGTGCTGTATGCATCGCGAGCGCCGCATCCGGTCGGCGCCGCGACGTGGCTCGAGGCGCGTCGTTCGTCAGGGGCCTGAGCGAAGCCAAGGCCGGCGGCGAAAAAAGACGCCCGCTAGGTGCGGGCGCAAGCACAGGTCGCGGCTCAGGGAGGCCGCGACGAGCGGGGACCGATCAGGACGTCAATCGAAGTCTAGGTTACAGCCGACGAAAACGGTAGGTAATGAGATGGGAATTCCCCCGTATTTTCCCGAAGACTGGCTGTTAATTTCAGATTATCCTGGTTGCATGATGTTTTTGTCGGATAATTCCGGAATAGTTAACAGTCACTGAATACCACGATTGTATTAAGGTTTATCTCGTGAATCAGTGGGGACGCGGTCGCTGCGTATGAGCTGCGACGGGTTTCGCCACAAGCAACGCCGCACGTCTGTCTGCGGGAATTGGCGTGCTTCATGTCAATAGTCATGCCGGAATCTTTTACGGATCCGATTGGGCATATGAAGGTGCGAAATCCGAAAATTCCAATTGGAAATCTTCTCGATTCATTAGAATTTTAGTATTGTGAGGATTCGAATCATCCGGTGACATGACATAACGCCAGGAGGTCAACAATCGTGAAAGCCCCCTTATATGGCGAAACGGTGTACCGCTCGGTCATTGTTAGCGGTGCTCAATTCGAAGAGTATGTGAATAGCATCGGGCGGCCCCATTTCGCCATCAGTTGCAGCGGCGACGATCCTGGTGGTGCGCGGGCGGTTGCTGACGAATGGCTGTTTGCCAACGACATCGAATGCCTGATGCTGGCGTTTCTGGATTGGGATGCCCGCGGCATTCGCATGGAGCTGGATCTGTCGGGCCCGGACGAAAGCGGATTCGGGGCGTGCTGGAGCGTAGTGGGGTTGCCGGCGCACTTCAACGACGCCACCTCGAACCTGAACACTGGCGTGCTCGGGGCCATCTGCGAGGCGATGGGTCCTGACGGAGCGCGCCGCGCGTTTCTCGAAACCGTGTTCAACGAGGCGTGGACTTACGATTTCGTCGCGCTGCGCGCGAGCCGTTACGAAAGCTTCATTGAAGAGTGGAAGTCAGACGACGACAAAAACGCGCGGCCGGATCACTATCGGGCGGAGAAGCATTTCGGGGTGATCGCCGACGCCGGCGCTCTGGGTGTGGACTGCGGGCCGTTGCATTACTGGGTGTATATCGGCACGGCCAGCGGCAGCCTCACCGCGCAACAACTGCGCGACACCGGATTGACCTGCGCAACGCTGATTGGCGAGACCTGCGTGATCAACGGCCTCGGTGAGGTGGAGTGGATTGGCAACCATCGGGTGATAGAACGCGGCGCGGCCTGGCGGAGCTGGCATTGAAGGCGGTGCTGCGCGCAAAGGGATGGCGCCCCGATTCCGCCTGGCTATGCATGCTGAGCTCCGAATCACATACGAAGGGCAGGTGACACGAACGTCGGAAAACAAAAAAGCCCGCTTTAGCGGGCTTCTTCCGGGGTGCTGCCTGTACTGCACGGATCAGCTAGGATCCGTTAATGGTGCCCAGGAGAGGACTCGAACCTCCACGGTGTTGCCACCGCTAGGACCTGAACCTAGTGCGTCTACCAATTCCGCCACCTGGGCACGTCTCAAACTAGACCGCTATTTTAGCGGGATGATGTAGCGTGTCAATGGGATCTTGAAAAATCGCTTCATCAAACCGTTCGGATAATCACGCGCCGAATCGTTCGATCGCAACGCCGTCTACCCGTCCTGCCAAAAACCTTGCTGTTCATGATGAAACATCTTCAAACGAACCGCAGGGCTTCATACAAAAAGTAAAGCCGCTCGAAAGCGGCTTTACTTTTGAATCTGGTGCCCAAGAGAGGACTCGAACCTCCACAGTGTTGCCACCGCTAGGACCTGAACCTAGTGCGTCTACCAATTTCGCCACCTGGGCAGGTGTCTGTACAGCAGAGACCGCTATTATAGCGACAGATTCGAAGCTGTCAAGCTTTTCGGGAAGGCGCCCGCGCGCGCCTGGCGCTTGCCCGCTGAGCCCCTATTGACGCGGCGCGCCGCGTGCAAGACGGGTGTTAGAATGCCTCGCAGTAGTTCGTTGGCACGGTGCACAAGCCCGTCGGACTCAGACTTGAACGAGCCAGACCCGAGCAGTCATTCGCATCAATCGCAGGTGCAACAGAGCCGCGTCATATCGCCGACCGACGTCCATGCAACGAGAAAAAATCATCGACAAGCCCTTGAGCAAATATCCGTACCCGATTCCGAGCCGCGAAGAAATCCTCGGCGTGCTGCGCACGAGTGAAGCGCCGCTCGCAGCGAACGACATCGCCGAAGCCTTGTCGATCAAGCGCCAGGAGCGCGAAGGATTTTTCAAGCGCCTGGCGGCGATGGAGCGCGACGGCCAGATCCGGCTCGATCAGCGCAATCACTATCAGTTGACGCATCCGTCCAATTTCGTCGCCGGCCGCGTGCAGGGCCACCGCGACGGCTATGGCTTTCTGGTGCGCGACGACGGCCAGGACGACCTGTTCCTGCCCACCGGCGAGATGCAGAAGGTCATGCACAACGACCGCGTGCTGGCGCGCATCGTCGGCTATGACCGGCGCGGCCGCCCGGAAGGGCATATCGTCGAGGTCACGGACCGCGCCAACAAGCGGGTGATCGGGCGTCTGCTGAACGAAAACGGCGCGCTGATCGTCGCGCCCGAAGACAAGCGCATCGGCCACGACATTCTGATCACGCAGAACACCAAGAAGGCCAAGGTCGGCCAGGTGGTGGTGGTCGAACTGACGGATTTTCCGAGCCGCCATTCGCAGCCGCTTGGCCGCGTGGTCGAAGTGCTGGGCGATATTGACGACCCCGGCATGGAAATCGAAATCGCCGTGCGCAAGTACGGCGTGCCGCACGAGTTCAGCCAGGCTGCGCTCGACGACGCCGCGAAGCTGCCCGACGAAGTTCGTCCGAACGACATCCGCCATCGCGTCGATCTGCGCGACGTGCCGCTCGTGACCATCGACGGGGAAGACGCGCGCGACTTCGACGACGCCGTGTACTGCGAGCCGATCACGGTCGGCAAAGGCGAGGGTTTTCGCCTGATCGTCGCCATTGCGGATGTCTCGCACTATGTGCATCCGAAGAGCGGCCTCGACGTCGATGCAATCGAGCGCAGCACCTCGGTCTATTTCCCGCGCCGGGTCATTCCGATGCTGCCGGAAAAGTTGTCGAACGGTCTGTGCTCGCTCAATCCGAACGTCGACCGTTGCGTGCTGGTTTGCGACATGGTGATCACCGCGCGCGGCGAGATCAAGGCTTATCAGTTCTATCCGGGCGTGATGCATTCGTCGGCGCGCCTCACGTACACCGAAGTCGCCGCGGTGCTGAAAAACACCAAGGGACCCGAAGCGACACGGCGTGCCGCATTGCTGCCGCAGTTGCAGAATCTGTACGGCGTGTACAAGTCGCTGTTTGCCGCGCGCCAGAAGCGCGGGGCAATCGATTTCGACACCACGGAGACGTACATCGTCTGCAATGCACAGGGCAAGATCGAGCAGATCATCCCGCGCACCCGTAATGACGCGCACAAGCTGATCGAAGAGTGCATGCTGGCGGCGAACGTCTGCGCGGCCGACTTCATGAAGCGCAACAAGCACCCGGGCCTGTACCGCGTGCACGCCGGACCGACGGCCGAGAAGCTGGAAAACCTGCGCACTTTCCTGCGCGGCATGGGCTTGACGCTCGCTGGCGGCGACACGCCGCACGCAAGCGACTACGCTGCATTGATGGCGCAGATCCGCGACCGGCCCGATGCGCAGATGCTGCAAACCATGTTGCTGCGGTCGATGCAGCAGGCGGTCTACAGCCCGGAAAACATCGGCCACTTCGGCCTCGCCTATGAGGCGTACGCGCACTTTACGAGCCCGATTCGCCGCTATCCCGACCTGCTCACGCACCGCGCAATTTACGCGATCCTGCAAGGGCGCAAGTACACGCCGGAAGCGCCGCATGGGGTCGACCTCAACACGGCGCTGTCGCCGCGGGCCCGCGCCATGCAGCAGGCCGACGACGAAAAGCGCGGCCGCACGCGTTCGAACAACGTGGCGATCTGGGAAGAGCTCGGCCTGCACTGCTCGGCCAACGAACGCCGCGCGGACGAAGCGTCGCGCGACGTCGAAGCGTGGCTCAAGTGCTATTTCATGCGCGACAAGCTCGGCGAAGAGTATGGCGGCATGATCAATGGCGTGACCTCGTTCGGCATTTTCGTGCAGCTCGACGCGCTGTTTATCGAAGGCCTCGTGCACGTCACCGAACTCGGCTCCGACTACTTCCAGTACGACGAGATCAAGAACGAATTGCGCGGCGAACGCACGGGTATTCGTTATCGCCTGTCGGACCGGGTACGCGTGCAGGTGAGCCGGGTCGATCTGGATGCACGCAAGATCGACTTCCGGCTGGTGCGTGATACGCCGATCAAATCGCCGGGTGCGCGCGCGGCGCTGGCTGACAAGGCCGTCGTTGAAGCGAGCGGGGCGCGGGTTCGTTCGCTGCCGCCGGCGGATGCCGGCGCGGGCAGCACGGGCGCACGGCGCAAGAAAGCAGCGCCTGCGCCTACACTTGCCGTCAAGGAAGCGCGCGCCGCGCGCGGCGCGGCGCGCAAGCACGGTGCATCGGCGAAGTCTGCTTCTTCAGCAAAGAGTCAGGCGCGCAAGAAACGCTAGGCGCAGGCGGCCGTCGCGGCCGCTGCGGTTGATTTGTGCGCGGGCAACCGGTACACATTCTCGTACCGGTTGCCCGCGTTCTGCATTTTGGTCTGGTCTTCTATCCCAGTAGCGCATCCGCCTGGCGGGCGCTCAATCAAAGGTTGTTTCAGTCATGTCACGTCTCAAGGTTCTATACGGTTTCCACGCAGTGACCGCCCGTCTGCGTCACGATGCAGCGACGGTCGAAGAGGTCTACTACGATGCGACGCGTAAAGATCGCCGCATGACCGACTTTCTGCACACGGCGAAGGAAGCCGGGGTACGTCTGATCGCGGCCGACGAAACGCGTCTGTGGGGCCTCGCGCATACCGAGCGGCATCAGGGCGTGGTGGCGCGCGCTGGCGATTTGCCGCTGGCCCAGAACCTCGCCGAATTGCTCGACGGCATCAATGGTTCGCCGCTGATTCTGGTGCTCGACGGCGTGACGGATCCGCACAATCTCGGCGCCTGCCTGCGGGTTGCGGATGCGGCCGGCGCCCACGCGGTGATCGCACCGCGCGACCGGGCCGTCGGTCTGAACGCGACCGCCGCGAAGGTGGCAAGCGGCGCGGCCGACACCGTGCCGTACATCACCGTCACGAATCTGGCGCGCGCGCTGCGGGAGCTGAAGGACGCGGGCGTGTGGATCGTCGGCACGGCGGGTGAGGCCAGCCAGAGCCTCTACGAGAGCAAACTCGACGGTCCGGTGGCGCTGGTGATGGGCGCCGAAGGCGAGGGCATGCGCCGCCTCACGCGCGATACCTGCGATGAAGTCATGCAGATTCCGATGGCGGGCAGTGTCGAGAGTCTGAACGTCTCGGTGGCGAGCGGCGTGTGTCTGTTCGAAGCGGTGCGTCAGCGCTCGGTGAAGCTCAAGGGCTGAGCGAGCCGCGTGCGCGGCGGCGCGCGGCAGCCGCGCCGCGCGATGCGGCACGTTGCAGCTCGCCGCACCGCTACGGTCCCGCCACGGCACCGGGGCGGCCGGCGTTTCCGGCGGCCGGCGTCTCCGGCGGCCGGCGTCCCCGGCGAACTTGCCGGATCACGCGGGGCGGCGCATGCTACTCCGGTAAACTCCCGCTTTTCAAGCTTTCTTGTACCCTCCGGCAATTCCCATGACTCAAGACGAACTCAAGCAACTGGTCGGCCAGGCCGCCGCCGACTACGTGAACGCGAACGTGCCCGAAGGCACTGTGATCGGTGTTGGCACCGGCTCGACCGCCAACTGTTTCATCGACGCCCTCGCGGCAACCCGGCATCGGTATCGCGGTGCGGTTTCCAGCTCGCTCGCCACGACGGCTCGCCTGCAATCGCACGGCTTCAAGGTGCTCGATCTGAACGAAATCGATTCGTTGCCCGTGTACGTCGACGGCGCCGACGAGATCGACCACAGCGGCGCCATGATCAAGGGCGGCGGCGGTGCGCTCACGCGCGAGAAGATCGTGGCGTCGGTGTCGGACGTATTCGTGTGCATCGCGGATGCCTCCAAGCGTGTCCAGGTGCTGGGCCAGTTTCCTCTGCCCGTCGAAGTCGTGCCCATGGCACGCACTGCGATTGGCCGTCGCGTGACCGCGTTAGGCGGTGTGCCGGTCGTGCGCGTGACGAAGGAAGGTGCGCCGTTCATCACGGACAACGGCAATGAGATCATCGACATCAAAGGTCTTAAGATCGTCGATCCGCTTGCAATCGAAGCGCAGATCAATGCGTGGCCTGGCGTCGTGACCGTCGGTCTGTTCGCGAAACGCGGAGCGAATCTTTGTCTGCTCGGCACGGACACCGGCGTCGAAACGATTCAGTACGCGCAGGACTGACGCTTCGCAAAGACGGCATCGCGCTGCGATGCCGTCGGTCTCGCTCAACGGTCGACGGGGCATTCTGCCGCCGTCAGCAAAGTGTTTCTTCATCTGGCCGCATCGCACATGGGCCGCCGTTCACCTGGTTCGAGCAACGCGCATCGTATGACTGACGTGCGTGAGATCGATCGCACACTGTCGCGCGTGGAGTGTGGTCGCGCGCACGCACTTCGCGTGACGCTCCACTTACACTGCATCGCATGGCCTAGCGCCGTTCTCTACAGGTGTCGACATTATGAAAGTGGCGATCGTGCACGACTGGCTCGTCGCGCCGGGCGGCGCCGAGAAAGTACTGGAGCAGATTATCCAGTGCTTTCCGGATGCCGACCTGTTCAGTCTCGTCGACTTTCTCGAGGACCGTGCGCCAGTGTGCGGCAAAACGGTCACGACATCGTTCATTCAGCATCTGCCGTTCGCGCGCCGTCGCTACCGTGCATATCTGCCGCTGATGCCGCTTGCAATCGAACAGCTTGATCTGTCGAGCTACGATCTCGTCATCACCAGTTCGTATGCGGTCGCCAAGGGTGTGCTGGTCGGCCCGGATCAAACCCACGTCAGCTACGTGCACTCGCCGATGCGGTATGTATGGGACTTGCAGCATCAGTATCTACGCGAAGCGCGCCTGGTACGCGGGCCGCGTTCGTGGGCCGCACGTGCGCTGCTGCACTATCTGCGCGGCTGGGATTCGCGTTCGGCGAACGGCGTTGACCGCCTGATCGCCAATTCGCAGTTTGTTGCGCGGCGCATGATGAAGACCTACCGGCGAGACGCGGCAGTGATTCCGCCGCCGGTCGACGTGCACAAGTTCGAACTCTGCACGCACAAGGAAGATTTCTATCTGACGGCTTCGCGTCTCGTTCCATACAAGCGGGTTGATCTGATCGTGGAGGCGTTTGCGACCATGCCGCACCGCAAACTCTTCGTGATCGGCGACGGTCCGGAGATGGCCGCGATTCGCGCCAAGGCCGGCCCTAACGTGACGATTCTTGGTTATCAACCATTCGCAATCCTCAAAGATTATATGCAGCGAGCCAAAGCATTCGTGTTCGCCGCGGAAGAGGATTTTGGCATCGTCGCACTGGAGGCGCAGGCATGCGGCACGCCGGTGGTCGCGTACGGCAAGGGCGGAGCGCTTGAGACCGTCGTGCCGTTAGGGGAGGCGAGACCCACGGGTGTGTACTTCTCGCATCAGAGCGTGGTGGCCGTACAGGATGCAATCGAGCGTTTCGAACTGCAGCGCACGCTGTTTTCGCCGGCGGCATGCCGCGCCAATGCTGAACGGTTCTCCGCCGCGACTTTCCGGCACGCTTTCATGATCGAAGTCACGCGCACGATCGCCGCAGCGGGTTCGCGGCAACGCGTGGAACGTGTTCAGCAGGACCTCGCGTGGCCGGGAGATGCGGTCCCGCGTTAGGGATGGAGAGGAAACCTTGCGGTTTGCTGTAGAGGTGATGTCGCGCAGTTTCGCGCCGCATCGAACGCGGCACGTGATGTGAGCGGCAGCTGGGTTTTGCGAGTAACGAGGCGACTAACGATAACCATAACATCGTACTGCGGCCGGTGTTGAATCATCCGGGCCGGATGCGATCCTTTGAGAAGCAAAAGTCTATAAACATGAACGCTGACCGCCTTTCGGGACAAGTCCCCGATATCATCGAAGCATGGGCCGCCTTGCAACACAAGGTGTATCTCAAACCGATCCGTGACGAGCAGGATTATCAGAACATGACGCTGCTTGCGAATGGGCTCGCACATCATGTAAATGACGACGCACAGAATCCGCTCGGCGATCTGTACGGCATCATTTCCGATCTGATCGAGGTGTGGGAGATTCGCAGCGTTGCGGTGCCCAAGGCCGAGCCGCGCGAAGTATTGCGTCACTTGCTCGAGACGCATCATCTCAAGCAGAAGGATCTGGCGGACATTGCTTCGCCCACGGTGGTGAGCGACATTCTCGCCGGCCGGCGCGCAATCAGCAAGAACGTCGCCAAGGCGCTTTCCGCGCGCTTTCACATCAACGTCGGCGCGTTTCTTTGAGAGCTGCGTCGAGGTTTGTCCGGCATGCTTTCGACGCCCGCGCGCTGGCCGCGCCGGGCGCGCACTGATTTGTGCAGCCGTTGCGCCACGGCTTAGCGGCGTGCGGCACGCGCAATCGTCTCGGTCATCCGCGTGATATAGCCATCCAGCGAGAATTCGCGCTTCGCGTCGAGCGTGCCCTGTGCGGCGAGGTGTGCGGCGAAATCGGGTGCGCGGCGCAAGGCTTCGATTGCGTCCACGAGGCCGTCTGTATCGCCGGGTTGCACCAGCAAGCCATTCTCGCGATGCCGGATGATCTCCAGCACGCCGCCTGCCGCGGCCGCAATCACGGGTCGTCCCGCGAGCAGTCCTTCGATCACCACGCGCCCTAGCGGCTCGGGGTCGATCGACGTATGCACGATCACGTCCATCGCTTTCATCCACGCAGGGATGTCGTCCTGGAAACCTGCGAAGTGAACCCGGTCCATCACGCCGAGTGTTTCGGCCTGCTTGCGCAAGCTGGCTGCATAGGCATCCTCACCGAACAGCGGCGAGCCGACCAGCACAAGATGAACATCAGGCAAGCGGACCAGCGCGTCGAGCGCGACGTGCTGCCCTTTCCAGTGAGCCAGCCGGCCGAACAGGCCCGCCAGCCACGCATCTTCCGGCAAGCCGAAACGACGGCGCAAAGCCGCACGATCGTCGGCATGAGGGAGGTCGAGTGCATCGAAAGCGGCGGCGTCGATGCCATTCGGAATCACCGGGATCGATGCAAGCGGAATGCCGGCCAGGGCGCTCAAGGTCTCAGCCGAAGCCTGTGAATTGGCGACGATCCGATCGACGCCATAACGCGCCAGCCATTTGACGATCAGCAGTTGGGCGCGGCCGAAATGCGCCCGCGTCATGATGTCGTGCAGAAACCAGACCACCGGCCGGCGATGCAACGGCCTGCTGAGCGCACCGAACACCAGCGCCTTCTGTGTATTGAGGAAGATCACGTCGTAGCGGCGCGCCTCGCGTGCGACGGCGCGAATCTGCCGGAGGATGCCCGGTATGGCTCGCAATGTACCCAGCCCTAGCGCTTCACGACGGATGGTCGACACCTGTGCATCGGCCAGCACGCTGACCGGCACCCCAGTCGCTTCGAGACGCGTGCGAAACGGACCATCCGCGAGCAGGACCACGGCACAGCGCGCCTTGCACGCTGCCGCGAGCGGCAACAACGCGAACTCGGCGCCCCCCAGCTCGCCGCTCTGATCGAGGAAGAGCACGGTCGGGGCGCCTGACACGCCTTGCAGATCGAGATCTGCTGTCGCTATCGTGGAGTGTGCGGTCGCCAGCGCGCTGCCGGTCAGGTGAGGAGCATTCATCGTCGAGTGCCACAGGAAGGGGATCGGAAGAGGGCGGTGCGGCCGGAAGCGTGTGCCAGGCCATACACGCAGCGTCTTCATTATTCGTGTTCGCTGGCGGATTCTCTGTGGCCGCGCGCACGCTATGAGCGTGAAGGGGTTTTCACGCGTCGAAGGCGCGCCGTATGGCCGCTTCCCCGATGCTTCGTAAAGGCCGTGGCGAGGCTTTGGAACGTGCGTCCGCGTACAGTGATCCGGCCCGGGCTGAGGATAATCGACCTACACGGTGTGCATGCGAAGTCGCGGCACGCCGTATCCATTCAGTCGACGGAAGCCGCCGCTCAGACCGGCGGTTGACGCAAGGAGCACGCTAATGCAACAGGCTCAGGAGTTTTGGGACGGTTTGTTTCGAACCCGCAGCGAACCGGGCGCGAGTCTTGTCGATATGCCGGATCGGGAATGTCCCGTGTATCGCCGCGCAGTCCAGCATTTCGGCCCGTTGTACGGCAAGACGCTGATCGATCTGGGCAGCGGGGCAGGTGCCTCGTCGCTATATTTTGCTTCGCTCGGCGCCGACGTGATCAGCGTCGACCTGAGCCCGATCGCGGTAGAAAATCTCAAGCGCTACTGCGCCGAGCAACGTATCGACAATATCCGGCCGGTGGCGCTCAACGCGCATGACATCGGCACGCTACCGCAGGTCGACTTCGTCTTCGGCTCGATGATCCTGCATCACATCGAACCGTTCGAGCAGTTCAGCGCTGCGTTGCGCGCCGCGATCAAACCAGGCGGGCGTGCGTTCTTCTGGGAGAACAATGGCGCAAGCGACACGATGATGTGGTTCCGCGATCACGTGATCGGAAAACTATGGATCCCGAAGTATGGCGACGTAGACGAATCGCCGCTCGCTCCGCGTGAAGTCAATGAATTGCGCAAGCATTTCGACGTGACGGCCGAATTTCCCGAGATGGTCTATGTGCAGATGGCCTCGACCTATCTGCTGCGTGGACGCCTGCAAAGTCAGGCAGCGCGTATCGATCAATACCTGGCGCGCTATCCTTCGCTGCGCAAATACAGCTATCGTCAGTATCTGTGCCTCTCGTGATGTTGTTTCAATAAGCGCGCCTGTAGAGACGGCCGCGTGTGTTGGGCTTAAAGCCCGGCGCTCGCGGCTGCTTTCATTGGGGCGCCACAAATCAGAGCCGCGCCGCCGCAAGTGTCTTCCCAAAGAAAATTGCCGTGTCCGCAAGCGGGCACGGCAATCGGTCGAAACTAACCAGAACCTCAAGTGCGGTTCGGTCCGGTTTCGGTCGGGGTCGGCTTATAGGCGTACGCGTAAGCATAGTCGTACGGGCCATAGCGGCCACCGCGCTTGAGCGGCATTGCGTTCAGCACGCCGCCCACCACGCGGGCGCGCGCCCGCTTGAGCTTCTTCAGCGATTCGCTGATATTGCGCTCGTTATGAATGCCTGCGCGCATCACGAGAAGGGTCGAGCCTGCCATGTTGGCGACGACCGCGGCATCTGCGGCGGCAAGCAGCGGCGGCGTATCGATCAGGACAATGTCGAACTCCCGCTCCAGCCGGTCGATGACGTAGTTAAAGCGCGCCGAGGCGAGAATCTCCGACGGGTTCGGAGGGTACGCGCCCGCCGCGATGAAATGCAGTCCGTTCACACCTGTCGAGCGCGCCGCATCTTCGATGTCGATCTGTCCGGTGAGCAGTTCGGTCAATCCGCCCGCCGGCGAGTTGCCGAAGTACTGGGCAAGCCGTCCGCGCCGCAGATCGGCATCGATCAGCAAGACGCGCCGGCCCGACTCGCTCAGCAGCGCCGCAAGATTGGCGCTCAGGAAGCTCTTGCCATCCGAGGGTGCCGGGCTCGTGATACAGACGATCCGGTTCGGCGCATCGACGAGGCCGAACTGCAGTGCCGAGCGCAACCCACGCAGACCTTCCACCGAAGCGTCGAACGGATTGGTCTTGATGAGCAGCGGCCGGGTCGGCGCATGCTCGTGCGGCAACACGATCGTCTCGCCTTGAGCCGGTGCGGCGACGGATGCGCCCGGCCTCTTGAGACGCAGGAGGCCGGCGAAGCCGCCCGTTGCGTTCGAGGACGACAGGGCGAGGCGCCGCCGGCCGCGCGAATGCGCAGCGGCGATGCGCGCCTGACGCCGTTCGAAGGCGAGCCGGTCGACCCGCGACTGTTCAGAACTGAACGAGACTGAGCCCAGCACCGGCAGGCGGAAACGCCGCTCGACCACTTCCGGATCTTCGACGCCGGTAAAGAACTTGCGCCGCACGATCGCAAACGCAATGCCGGCGATGATGCCGAGCATGCTGCCGCCCGCGACGATCAGCGAGGCTTTGGGCCGAATCGGCGCAGAGGGAACCAGTGCTTCGTCGACGATGTGCACATTGCCCACCGTTCCGGCGCGCGTGATGGCGAGCTCCTGAATCCGGTTGAGCAGTGCGACGTACACTTCCTCCGCAACCTTCGCGTCGCGTTGCAGCGACATGGCCTGACGCTCGGATCCAGGCAAGGTCTTGAAGCGCTCCTCGAAGAGTCCTTTTTCTCTTGCCATTGCCGCAAGCTGCGCGTCGACGGTCTGGATTTCCAGGCTATCGGGCGTGAAGCGCTGCATCATTTGCGCGCGCTGGATTCTCAACGCCGCGATCTGCTTCTCGTACTCGAGACCGCCGGACATGTACACCTGCGCTTCCTGAGTCGGCTGGAACGAGCCCACGCGTGCCTGATATTCGGAGAGCGCCGTCTCGGAGCGTTGCAGTTCCGCGCGCAGATGCGGCAGTTCGCTGTTCAGGAACAGCAGCATCTTGCTCGCTTCTTCCTGTGCCCGTTCGGTGCGCTGATGCAGATACGACTCGGCAACGGCATTGGTGATGGCGGTAATGACCTTCGGATCGACACCCGTATACGACAGTTGCACGACGCCCGTGTCGTGACCTTTTTCGGTGACCTGAAGACCGCCCGCGAGGCCCATCACCGCGTCCAGCTGGTTGGTGCGCGTGACGTAGAACAGGGTGCCTTTGCGCGCGACGAGTTCCTTGACGAGGATCGTCACGCCGCCGCCGGATGCGACGGCGCCGGCTGTGCCGCTCAACAGGTGCTGGCCGGTTGGGTCGCGCAGCTCGTAGCGGCCGCCGCCGAGCGAGCGCAGCGTGAGCGTGACGCCTTCCAGCGCCTTGGGCACGGTAATCGAGTCGACGGCGAATTTCTCGCCGCCCCACGCATACGAGTCCATCCCGAACAGCGGCGACAACGGTTTGCCGGGTTTGGCAAACAGGTGGGTGATCTTGCCGAGATACGGCATGGTCTTCTCACCGGTCGCGAAGTTGAGCTTGAATTGCTCGACCACCGGTTCGACGACGGTGCGGCTACGGATGATTTCGATCTCCGCATCCGTGTGCGGGGCGTTGCCGCCGATCGCCGAAAGCGCCGAAATGGCCGCCGCGCTGGAGGTGCTGGAAGTCGGCGTCTCGACCTGGATCAGCGCGTCGGCCGAATAGATGTGCGTCGCCGTCTTCGCATACAGCACCGACAGGAAGATGATGACGCCGGCTATCCCGATCACCCACCAGATCTGTTCGAAGATCACCCGTATCAGATCGCGTACAACTTCCTCCTCGTCGCTCCCCGGAGCGGGCGAGGGGTCAAGCATGTCGTAGGTACTCATGTGCTTCTCGCTAGTACGTGTGCTTATTGGGTCAATGCTCTCGCGAAGTACAGCGTCTGCAGCGTCGGCGCAATCTGGTTGAGGAGCCTGTTGAAGCGCGCGGAAGCAGCGACCTGTACGTAGACGACATCACGTGGTTGCAATTCGAATTTGGTCATCAGCATCAGCGCGTCGACCTGTGTCATGTCGAGGCGAAATACCGAAGGCATCAGGTCAGGGTCTCCCGTTACCGGCTTGGCGGACGCGCCCGTCTGCGTGAGCTTGGCCTGCTGGATCTTGCTCACCACGCGGTCGGCGCCGCGAATCACATAGATGAAGTGCGGGTCTCCGGTATTGACATCGAGACCGCTCGCGCCGGTCAGTGCGTCGGCGAGCGTCAGCTTGCCGCGGTTCATCGGCAGCGACGACGGATGCATCACTTCGCCCAGCACGAAGATGCGGCTGTTCGAACGATCCGGCACGTCGATGATGTCGCCATCCTGCAGCACGACGTTCTGTTGTGGATCGCCGGTTTCCAGCAGCGCGGCAACATCGACCGCATAGCGCTTGCCGTTACGTGTCACGCCGACGTTTTGCAGATCCGCGTCGGGTTGCGCACCGCCGGCGCGATTGATCGCGTCGATCACGGACAGCGGCAAGTCGGTGACCGATTCCGCCGCCGGGTTGCGCACGCTGCCAGTGACCTGAACGACCTGGCTGTTGAAGCCCGACACGCGCACGTCGAGCTGCGGATTGCGAATGGTCTTCGCCAGACCGGTCGTCAGATCCTTCTGGATCTGCTCGACGTTCCGGTCGAGCACCTTGATCCGGCCCACGCGCGGAAAGAAGATCGTGCCGTCGTTGGCGACGCGCACCACGAGGCCGCCCGCGACGCCGTCGCCGCTGGAGGTGCCCTGCGGGGTCGCCGGGTTGGCGAGCGACAGACTGCCGTTGTTGCCTTGCGGCAGCGGCGGTGTGCCCGCCGCGCCGATGACCGCGCCGCCGCCGGTCAGCTCCGGGTGATCCCAGACGATGATGGTCAACTGGTCATTGACGCCGACGCGATACTCGTATTGCTTGCGATACGCAGAGGTGAGACAGATCAGCGGACAGACCGACGGCAGCGCGATCGCGCGCGCCTGCGCAAAGTAATTGACATCGATCGGCACCACCGGATAGTCGTCGGCTGCCGGTTGTGCCGGAGCGGTCTCCTTCAGCCGCGCGGTATCGATGTATGGCCCCGGTGCGAGCGCGCAGGCGCCCAGCATCATGGTCAGCAGACCGGCGAACACTATTTTGATCTTCATGATATGGTCCATTTTTTTATGCAGGCGCGCCTGCCCCCTTAGCGCGTCGCCTCTTGCCAGGCTCCGCGCATGGCGCGTAAGCCCACCCACCATTTACGCATCGCGACGGTGAGGTTTTCACCGCCGAGTGCGAGCGACAACGCGCGCGCCAGCCCCGGGTCTGCGCGGTTGCCGATCAGCGACGAATACACCACGAACGCCCATTTGCCGAACGTCGGCAGGTGCTCGCACATGATCAGTCGCAGATTGAAGGACGCGTTGTAAAACGCGGTGTCGTTGAACGTGTAACGTTGATCTTCGTCGCCGCGTTGCGCCGGGTAGTGTTCGACCAGCAGCATCGGGTCGTACACGATCGGCCAGCCGCGCCGCACGATGTCGAGACAGAAGGCCATTTCGCAGTGCACCTGGGCGCCGTTGCCGCGCAGGCGCGAATCGAAACGCACGGGGCCGATCGCTTCGCGCCGGAACGCCATGTTGACGGCCTTGAGAATCTGCACCTTGCGCGCGCCGCCTTGCCCGATGTGATGATTGCCCACCGCGCGCCCATACCAGCTCACCACGCCCACCACGAGCTTGTTGCCTTCGAGAATGCCGCCACGCTCGTGGACGATGTCGCGTCCGCCGAAGCCGCCCAGCGCGGCGTCCTGTTCGAACGCATGCACGATCCGGGCGATCCAGTCGGCGTGCGGCGCCGCATCGTCGTCAACGAAACAGAGGATGTCGCCCGTAGCCGATTCGACGCCGCGGTTGTATGCCGCCACCACGCCTGGCTGATGCACGAGCGCAACGCGCACACGCGCGTCGACAGTGGCGGCTGCGTAGGCCTCGACCCACTCGATCGCCTCGCGATCTTCGGGACGCGCGATCACCACGATCTCGTCGGCAGCCCGCTGCTGCTCGCCCAACGCGGCGATACAGCGTGCGAGATCGGCTTGACGCCGATAGGTCGGCACGATCACGGAAACGTTCACATCGAATCCCCGAGGAACAGCATTAATAAGCGTTGCGGCCGATAAATCCCTTGGTGAGCGTAATCAGCACGATCTTGATGTCGAACCAGAACGACCAGTTCTGGATATAGAACAGATCGAACTTCACCCGCGTCTCCATCTTCTCGACCTTGCGCGTCGCACCACGATAGCCGTTCACCTGGGCCCATCCGGTGATGCCCGGCTTGATGCGGTAGCGGTACATGTAGCCGTACACCAGATCCTTGTAGAGATCGTCATGCTCGATTGCGTGCGGGCGCGGACCCACCACTGACATCTGACCCAGCAGCACGTTGAAGAACTGCGGCAACTCATCCAGACTCGTGCGGCGCAAAAATGCGCCCAGGCGCGTCACGCGCGCATCGTTCGGCGTCGCCTGCGTCACGTGACCGGCGGACTCCTGATGCACGGTCATCGAGCGGAACTTGTAGATGTCGAAGGTATGGCCGTCGACACCCTTGCGTTTCTGCGTGAAGAACACCGGTCCCGGTGAACTCATTTTCACGGCCACGCTGATCGCGAGGAACAGCGGGGCCAGCACGACCAGCACCGCGAGCGCGAACAGGCGGTCGAACATCAGCTTCGGCCACATCTGCGGCGACGAGACCGGCGCGTCGGTCAGGTTGATGGTCGGCAAGCCGAGCACGTCCACCAGCGAGTGATTCAGCAACGACATGCCGCGCGTATCCGGAATGAAGCGCACGGTGATGAAATCGTGCTGGAACGCCCGCATGAAGCGATAGATCGCGTGTTCCTCGGACAACGGCAACGCCAGCCACACTTCGTTGATCTGCTCTTCGCGAACCTTCGCTACAAAGGTGTCGATCTCGGTCAGCACCGGCAGGTGGCCGATGCGGGTGTTGACCATCTCCGGCTCCTCGAGCGAGGTGTCGAACACGCACGCGGGCCGGAAGCCCGCTTGCGGAGCCTGCGCGAGATGCGCGAGCAGCATGCGGGTAAAGCCCGGCGTACCGACGATCGCAACGGTGCGATAGTTGAGCCCGCGCCGCCGTACCATGCGCAGCGCCACGTGCACGGCAAGCTTGGTGGCGACGATAAGCACACCTGAAATCACGGTGGAATAGGCGAACCACAAACGTGAGACCGCATCCATCCGGTGCAGCGTGAAGACCAGAATCAGTCCGGTGGCCACCGCCATCAGCCAGGCGGCCGCGACGCGCGCCAGCATCTCCGGCAGCGACTTGCCGCGCCATGTCCTGTAGACGCCGAACACCGGGAACAGCAACAGCACCAGCAAGCAGTTAAAGGCCATCAGGAGCCGCTCGGTATCGGTGAGTTCGAGCGGCGCCGGGAAACGCGTCCAGTGAGCGAGCAATGCACCCGCAATCACGAAGAGCGCATCCAGGCAGCGCGCGGTATGCCGAAACATGATGTCTACCTTATAGAGCCAGCAGGGCTCAGCTCACGGCCTCGGCCTGATGCAGGCGCGGCAGCAGCCGGTCGAACTCGCGTTTGACGAGGCCATAGCATTCGCATGCGCGCGATTCGAGGCCTTGACGATCGAGAATCTTGATGTGACCGCGGCTGTGATGGATCAGGCCTTCGTCGTGCAGCTTGCCGGCCGCTTCGGTGATGCCTTCGCGGCGCACGCCGAGCATGTCGGCGATCAGTTGCTGCGTGACGGTCAGCTCATTCGACGCGACGCGGTCGACTTCGATCAGAAGCCAGCGGCACAGTTGCTTGTTGAGCGAGTGATGCCGGTTGCATGCAGCGGTCTGTGCGACTTGCGTGAGCAGCGCGTGCATGTAGAGCATCATCAGCCGGCGCAGCAGATCCGAACGCATGAATTGCTGCTTGAGGCATTGCGCCGTCATGCGATAGGCGAAACCTGTGCTTTGCACCTGTACCCGGTTCGGCATGGTTTCGCCGCCCGTGAGGACCGGTACGCCCGTCATGCCTTCGCGTCCGACCGCGGCGATCTCGACCGAGCTGCCGTCTTCCATCGTGGAGAGCATGGAGATGATCGCAGTGGTGGGAAAGTACACGTGATGGATGCGTTGTCCCGAGTCGCACAACAACTGCTCAGTGCGCAGATGGACGAGTTCGAGATGGGGAGCCAAAGCCTGCCACTCATGGGAGGGCAATGCGCCGAGCAAATGATTGCCGTGCAAATCGGATTGAAGCGTCAACATGGTCGGTCCTCGCATGGAGCCGCGAACGCGACTCCCTGATTTTTTTACCCGTCACTGCATCCCGATGCCTTGCTGCCTGGCGAGCAGCTATGGATGAACAATGCGGGCCCCGTCTGGCCTTTTCGCGCCGTCGATTGTCTGTTTGTTGGCGTCGGCGCTGGTGTTGCGCTTCTCATTTAGCGAGGACTGTGCCAAGGGAGTGAAAAGCGAGCACTGGTGCGGCGCAGCGAAGAACGCCGTGTCCGGTTGCGAGGCGAAAGATGCGTTTTTGTTTCAATTTTGCACAACGGCTGTTAGGCCTCCGGTGTTCGGGCCGAATTATTTAATTTGATGCAAGTCATTGATTATATGGATATAAGTGTCGTTTTCGCAGAACCGGAAGCAGCCGGTTTGCGCTTGAAACGCGGGCTGGACAGGCCCTCAGCCACGCTGCCCGCAATGGCTCAGAATTGATTCAGATGTGTTCCACAGGTTGCGTGGTCTGGCGTACGGAAGCGATTATTGGTGGCAGTCGGCTTGCGCCGGGGCGCGCGTGCAAGCGCGCCTGCCAGCGCGGGAAACGCGCGCCACAGCTAGGTTTCACGCCGCTTGCGCGAGGCGCAGCATAAGGTGAAGGTGGACTCAGCGGTAGAAAACCGGCGTGCTGGAATTGATCGCGCGCACTTCGCCTGCGGGTGCGGCGTCTGTTTCGTTGGCGTTAAATGGCTTGAGCGCAATGATTCGCGATTGATTCGGCGGCAGATGAAACCAGTTGTCCGAAGCGATGAAATGCGCATCGTCGATGTGAACGAAACGCGCGAAACGCTTCGCTTCGATGCTCAGTTGCCAGCCTGCGCCGGTCGCTTCGAGTGTCGCCGTGAGGCCGGCATCATGACGTTCGAGCACGCGGCGTTCGGCCAGGTGGAACGATTGCGACAGGATGTGTCCACTCTTCGCGTCGCGCAGCGTGGCAATCGTTACGTCATGAGCGCGCGGGCCGAAGCGATACGCATGAGTGAAATCGAAGAACTGTCCCAGACATTCTGCAGCGCCGAGGCGCTGCGTGCTGCGTGCCGCGAGTTCGATCGGGCAGGTTGCCGACGCTACCTTCACCGCGCCGTCGCGCAAACAGACAAGCTCCAGTTGCGTCTGCAACGATCCGGCGGTGTCGTTGATCAGATGGATGTCGAGGCCGTTGAGGCCTTCGTCAGTCATGACCACCTGCACGGGGCGCAGCACCTGCGCGAGGGCGTACCACGCGCTCTTGGGCCGGCCGGTGGAGTCGATCACGCCCCAGCCCGCGCCCGGGCGCAGGTCCTGCAACTGCCAGACGAGCGCGCCGCCGCACCGTGAACCGGTGCGGCGCCATTCGGCGAAGACCTCGGTCATCAGTTCCGCGACGACGGCCCGCGAAAGCTCCAGATAGCGCGGTGCATCCTCATAGCGCAGGCGTGGCGGCTCCACGCCGTAGAGCGTCTGCAGATAGTGGTCGCGTACGTCGTCGAAATCCCAGCCGGCGCCCTGATCGCGCGGCACAGCGGCTTTCCAGCGCGGATCGTGGAGCTGGGCCGTCCCGAGCACGTCGTGCAGCGTCACGTCGTCCGGCACGTTGGCGAAGGCCAGACACTCCGCCGCGAAGCGCACCTCGGCGCGCCGCACGTCTTCCAGCGGCCGTTGATACGCGCCGACTCCGTAGTAATGGGTGACGCCGGTGCGCGTCGAAAACGGCCAGATGCCGCCTGTCGGCGAATTGCTCACATACGCTACGTCGGGCCGTTCCCCGGCGACGAGGGCGGGCAGGCATTCGGTAAACAGCGGCTGGGCGCGCATCGCAGGCGGCAGGCCGAACATCGCGGCTTGCTGATCGACCTCGCTGCCGCCGCATAACACGGCCAACGCGGCATGGCGGCGCGTACGCGCCAGAAACTGGCGCGCCTCGCGGCTCACCGAGTCAATAAACGCCGCATCGTTCGGATAGTCAAAATTGGCCAGCGCGAAGTCTTGCCAGATCAGGATTCCGTATTGATCGGCAAGGGCGTAGAAGGTGTCGGACTCGTACACCATCGTGCCGCCGACGCGCAGCATGTTCATGCCGGCGTCGCGGGCGAGCGAAAACGCCCGCTCGAGCTGCGCCGGTGTGCCCGCCAGCGTGACGAGGTCGGCGCTCGTCCAGCAGGCGCCACGGCAGAACACCGGCACACCGTTGACGCGCAGTGCGAAACCGTCGCCATCCGTGCCGCGCTCCGCTTCGATGGTCCTGAAACCGACCCGGCCCAGCTCGAAGCGTCGCCCACCTAGTTCCAGTGCGACAAGATGCAGTGCCGGCGCGCCATGCGTATGCGGCCACCAGCGCTCGGCATGCGGCATGCGCAACTCGCCCGTGAGCGTCTGCGCATCGCTCCATTGAAGAGACGAACGCACGTCGGCGCAATTCAAGCCGGCGCGCAAGGACTCGTGCTGCGGGTGCACAAATCTGAGCGTGAGCGAGACGATGCCGTCGTCACCGTCGATGCGCGTGCCCAGGTCGACCGTGTCGAACGCCTGGGCGGCGTCGCCGAGCAGTTCGATGGGACGCCACGGCCCCACAGCCTGGAGCGGAGGGCACCAGCCCGGCATATGGCCGAGCAGGGTGGTGCGGACGTTGCGCAAGGTCGGCGGCGAGACGAGCCGTGGCCGCCAGCGTGCGCGTGAGCGGCGCGCGGCGAGCAACGGCGCGAGCGAGCGGAAGCAGAGCGCGAGCGTGGCGGGGCCGTCGAGTTCGAGCGTGAGGTCGTGCGCGACGAACATGGAATCGGAATCGAGCCGCTTCACGCCGTCCAGCCACACTTCGGCCAGCGTGGCGAGGCCGTGCAGGCGCAAGCGTTGCGCACCGCTGCCCGTCAGCGTCAGGCGATACCAGTGGTCGTCGAAGGCAAAAGCTGGCGGACGGTCGGCGTCGAGGCGTCCTGCGGCCCGCCACGCCGCCGCGACCGTGCCGGGTACGGGTGCAGTCAGCCAGCCTTCAGCAGGCCAGTCAGCGGGCGAGGCGCATGCGCCTGCGGCAGTGCTGACGCACTGCCAGCCGGTGTCGAGTGGCCGCGGCCAGACGGCGCGCTCCAACCCGTCATCCGGCCGCGGCTCGGTACGCACCGCGCCATCCGGCGGCGCGCCGATCTCGAGCGCGACCTCGGACGGGGCGTCAGGCAGCGCGCGCACGAGGTCTCCGGACGGCTTGCTGCATCAGAACGCGAGCGCGGCGAGCGGCGGCAAGGTCCGCTCGTACGCGTCTTCGAGCACATCGAAGCAGTCGCTGCACAGGTCGCGCCGGCCGCGCGCCATGGCACGCACGAGGCGGAACTGCATCACCATCGACTCGGAGGCGATCTTCTGCGCAGAGGCCGGAATATCCGCTGGAATCTCGAAGCCTTGCACCGCGAGCCACTGCAGGTACTTGGAGAGGAATTCGAAGTTCGCGCCCAGTTGCCGCATCAGATTGAATGAGTACAGGTGGAAGTATTTTTCGCCGCGTGCGAGCAGCGTGTCGAGCTGATCCGGAAACGCCGCGCGCCATTGCGTGATGGGATTGCGCATGGGGCGGCGTTCGAGATGCGCGCACAAGAGCTCCGCCGATGCTTCGGCGAGTGCCGTTCCTTCCAGCGCCGGGCGCACCTGCTTGGCGAATTCCACGTACGGGAACAACAGATCCGGCTGCCCGACGAACTGCGGCAGCTTGCGAAACACGCCGTCGTAGTCTTCGTCCTGCAGCAGGTGATAGCCCGTGTTGTGGAAGTAGCCGAGCCGCCGTCCGGCCGGATCGATGAAGTCGACTCCCACCGTGGTCTTCGGATGCTCGCGCCGGTACGACGTGGCGCGCGTGTTCGGCAAATAGTAGCCGTCCACCTCGACGAGCACCGTATGGCCGCGCAGCGTCTGGGCGAGGACGCGATCCTCCAGCGAGTCGTAGATGGCCAGTTCCTGCACCTGCGTGCCGTACAGGCGGTCGAGGTCTTCCAGCGGGAATTTGAAGAACGTGAACTGATCGCCTTCGAAGTCCTGCGTGACGGTGAACCCGAAGGCGGCGCGCGGATCCAGCCCGAAGCCGTGCAGCAGCTCGATCCACAGGTCGACGTAGCAATTGGTTTCCTGCCAGACCCGTTCGCCTTGATGCAGCGCGTGCGATTGATGCGTACGCATCGAACGGGCAGCGCCCGGGCCGCCATGCGGGCCCTTCATCGGGCCATCGGGCGGACCATTGAGCGGCACGTTCATCGGGCTGCTCAGGGCGCCGTTGAGGAGAGTCGTGAGCGGGGGCGTCATGCGGCGCCTCCCGCCATGCCGTGAGCGACGCGCGCCCTGGTATCGCCCCACAGCAGCGCGCGCACGTCGTCCGGCCATTCGTTCACGTCAAGGCCGTGATGACGGAACAGCGCGAGCGTGATGCGTTCCATGCCGAAGCCGACGCAACCCGTGTGCGCGACCGAACCGTCCGCGCAGTGGATTTTCCAGATCTCACCGAAGTGTTCCATGTGGTAGTTGAACGACAGGCAAGCGGTCTTGCTGTCGGCATTGGCCACCGGAATCAGCAGCTCGAACTTGAGCGCCTGGGCACGCTGGCTGTCCGCGACGATCTTGCCGCCGCGGCCGAAGAACGGGTCGTTGGCGAGATCGACGTCGACCGGCAGTTGCAGCATCGTCACCAGCGCCGAGCCGCGCTCGATCCACATCTGGCGAAACGCCATCACCTGCTCGGCATTGCCGAGGCGCACATATTCGCGCTGACGGAACATCTGCATACGTGCCGGATCGAGCGAGGGCTCGTGGCGGAAGCAGTACGACAGCACGTCGATCGTGCGGCCTGCCTCGGGCAGCGGGCCGCGCCGCGCCATCACCGGATAGATCGGATAGCAGGCCGCGGGTGTGAGCACCACACGCGTGGGCTTTTGCTGGGCGAGCCATTCTTCGCTGCGATCGTCGTCGCTTTCGTTCATCGCATTGTCGAGGGCGCGCAACAGGCGCTGATGCCCCATGTCGTTGCCGCAGAACGAATGGATGGTACCGGCGAGGTTCGGGAAGCTCTTCAGATACTCGCTGTCCTCGAAATCCGTGCGGCGCATGGCCGGCGGAAAGCGCAGTACTTCGGGCTCCTGATCGGCGCCCAGATGCGTAATGGCCACGTTGAGGCGATCGACCACGTCTTCGAACACCTGACTGCGGCCGTACAGGCCGTTTTCACCGGTGTCGATCAGGATGCCTTTTTCGAGTAATTCGTCGCGAAAGGTCGGCGCGGCCGCAGCCGTTGCGTCGAGTGCCGTGGCGATTGCAGCGGTATCGGTCATCGTGTTCATCTCAAGCTCTCCCCGGTGCGGCCGGACGCTGCGCCAGCAGCAGGCTCGCGGTATTTTGTGCAATGCGGTCGTTGTTGATCATCAGCGGTGCGGAATACAGATCGCGCAGATGACGGCCGACGCTGTACTCGGTGCCGTTCTTGTAACCGGCCATCCCGCAGATCATCAGCACTTCCTGCACCACTTGCAGCGCGGTGGTCGAAATGCTGGTTTTCAGCGTGTTCATGTCGGAGGCGAAGCCGAGCAATGCGGACAGCGGCACGTCGGCCTGGCACTCGCCCCGTTTCGCGTGATGCGCGGCGCGGGCCGCGTCGAGGGCGACGCTCAGGCGCGCCTGCATCATCTGCAGCAGGCCGACGGCTTCGGCGAGGCGCAGTCCCGCAGGCGGCACCGAGCCGGGCTTGGCGCGCGCCTGGGCGCGGAAGAAGGCCTTCGCGCGATTCACCGCATCGCCGGCAATCCCGGTCCAGACGGCGGCCCACAGCGTGTGCGAGACCGGCAGCATGGTCTGATCGGCGATTTCGGCGAAGGGCGTCGGCAGGATCTGTTCGGCGAGGCCGGTGGCGACGAGCCGAAAGCCTTCGCTGCAGGTGCCGCGCATCCCCATCGAATCCCAGCTGCCGCGCTTTTCGAGGGTGGTTTCATCGCGCAGTGCGACGATCATCACCTGGTCGGCCGCCGCGGATTCCGCCGTGCGCCGTGCCGTGACGAGAATGCCGTCGGCCTGGGCGCCATAGGAAATCGTCGGCGCCATCTTTTCGATGCGCAGGCGAGGACCGTCCAGTTCGACCGAACACGCGCTGGTGCGCATGTTGCCGCCGATGGTCTCCTCCGAAGTCGCGGAGGCCAGCAGCCATTGCTTGTCCACCAGCTGCGCGAGCAGCGTGCGGTGCCACGGCGAGTCGCTGCCGTGCGCTTCGATGCAGGCCACCTGGATCTGGTGCATCGCATACACCATCGCCGTCGACGAACAGCCCTGGCCGAGCATTTCGCAGATGGTCGCGACGTCCGCGAGCGGCAGACCCGCCCCGCCGAACTGTTGCGGCACGAGCACCGAGAGCAGCCGCTCGCGGCGCAGCGCGTCGAACGCTTCAGTTGGAAAACGGGCCTCGCGATCGACCGCATCCGCATGTTGCGCGGCGATCTGCGCGACGCGCTGGGCGGCCGCGCGCCAGCCGGAGTCGGGTTCGACCGCGGTCAGCGCAGCGGCAGAGGCGGAGGCCGCCGGCTTGCCCGCGTCCAGCGTATCGGCACGCGCGCCTTCAAGCGGGACAGCGTCGTGCATGAGCGGGGCGTTCATGCGGCCGCCTTGGCCTGCTGCAATTCGGTGACCGCGGCGGCCAGCGAATCGATGCTCGAAAAGAGCCGGCGCGTGAGCATCCGGTCGGGAATCTCGATGTCGAACTCGTCTTCGATTGCTAGCATCAGGTGCACCGTCGCCAGCGACGACAGGCCTGCTGCGTAAAGATCGGCATCGTCCGCCAGCGATTCGGGCGGGACATCGAGACGTGCTGACTCGGAAAGAATGCGTCGCAGTGCCGTTTTCATGGAATCCAGCCTCTTCAGAAGGGTGTCACATCGCACCGGCGCGGTCATGAGGTCGAATCGCCAGTGCATCCGGGCCCGCTTCCACGGCGCCCGGGAACCGGCCGGGGCGTGTATCGGTTGGACGTATTTAACGGATTGACAAGCTTCAGCGTCAGTGCGATGCCGCACGGAAGGGCGCGGGTTCCAGACGTAATGTATCGACATGGCAACGGGGCTGCCTGTTGCGCGACCTGTCGGGGGGAATCGTGATGAACTGGAAGACGCTGGAATTCGAGCAGCTCACTGCACGCGAGTTGTATCTGATTCTACGTGCGCGCAGCGCGGTGTTCGTGGTCGAACAGTCCCACGTCCATCTCGATGCCGACGGTCATGACAGCGGCGCCCTTCATCTTTTCGCTACCGAAGACATCGCGCGGCCAATGCCCATCATGGCCTACGCCCGCATCCAGCCGGGTGATATCGAGGATCCGGAAGTCATCATCGACAAGGTGTTGACGAGTCCGACGCGGCGCGGCGACGGCACCGCGGAGGTGCTGATCGAACGAGCCCTCAATGCAATCGCAGAACGCTGGCCGGGCCGGGTGGTCCGGCTGACGGCGCCGGTCGGCTTGCGCGGCTTTTACGAGCAATTCGGCTTTCGTAAGACGGATGGCCCGTTTCTCGATCACGGCACCCCCTTTATCGGCCTGCGGCGCCAGCCGCGCGGCAACAGTCAGCCGATGTTCGGCGGCCTGCGCCGTGAGCGCGGCGGCGCGCCGGTCGTCAGTACCTTCGAACTGCTGTGATGGACGGCGCGGATGCCCCGTCGCCGCACGAGCGGGGGAGCGGCAGCAGCGCACGTGAAGTGGTGCATTGGGTGCCCCGCAAATTGTCGGCGCGGCCGGTCCCGCCGCGCTCCGCCGCACCTGCCGCACAAGCCAGACCCGCGAGTCCGGATAAGCCTAAGTCTGCCAGTTCGGTGCCGGTGACAGTGCCGGTGGTGGTTTTCGTGCTCTCGATCGTGCTGTGTTTCGCCCATATGGGGCGGCTCGTGGAACTGTTTTATCCGGCCATGTGCCTGCTGGTCGCGCTGTGGCTTTACCGCGTCTATCCTGCCCAATATCTGGGATTTACCTGCTGGGTGTTCTTTCTGACACCGGAGGTGCGGCGTCTCGCCGATTTCTTCGCCGGCTCGTTCAACCCGGTGAGTACGATCATGGTCGCGCCGCTGGGCTGCGCGGCCATGTCCGGACTGGCTTTGATCACCGACGCGCGGATGCTCGGACAGCGCCGCGCGGCGCCGCTCATGATGATCATTGCGGGCCTTGCGTACGCGTGGCTGATCGGCATGTCGCGGGCCGGTTTTTCGGCGGCGACCTTTGCGCTGACGGGTGCGGTCTTTCCTGCCCTGGTGGGCTTTCGTCTCGTCGCCACGTGGGAACACCACCCGGATTACCAGCGAGTCCTGCTCAAGACCTTCATCTACGGCGCCATCATCATGGGCGCGTACGGGATCTGGGAGTTCATCAGTCCGCCGCCGTGGGATGCCTTCTGGCTGCTGGCATCGGGCATGACTTCGGAAGGCCATCCGGTGCCGTTCGGCATGCGCGTGAGCAGTACGATGAATTCCTCCGGGCCATTCGCCAGCACGGCACTCGTCTGCATCCTGATGTCGCTCGCCGGCAAGGGCAAGCTGCGGCTTGCCGCCGGCGTGGTGTTGCCCGCGCTGATGTTCACCTCCGTGCGCAGCGCGTGGGGCGGCTTGCTGGTCGGCCTGATCTACCCGATTGCGATGCTCGACGGCCGCAGCCGCATGCGGCTGATTGCCGGGGTGTTCGCCTGTCTCGCGCTCTGCTTGCCGGTCACGATGCTCGACGGGGTAGGCGACCACATTACGGAGCGCATGGAAACGGTTCAGGACATCAGCCAGGACAACAGCTATCAGGTGCGCGCCGAGATGTATTCGAGCTTCATGAGCCGCGCGTTGACCGACATCTCCGGTCAGGGATTTGGCACGACCGGGATAGCCAGCAAGCTTGCGGACAGCGACTCGGATGTGATCCAGGTGTTCGACAGCGGCATCATGGAAGTGCCGTACATCATGGGCTGGCCCGGCACGCTGCTGTTCATCTCGGGCACCTTGACGTTGCTGTGGCGGGCGCTTTCGGCGAGCCGCAAGCGGCCCGAAGATCACTTCGGCGCGTGCGGGGTGGGTGTCGCTATTGCGGTCCTTTCGATGATGGTGTTCTCGAACACGCTGGCAGGCATGACCGGCATGTTCTATTTCATCGGCGTGCTGATGCCGGTCAACGGCGCGCGCTATGCCCGCGAGAAGCGCACCGACGCATTGCGCGAGACGCCGCCGCCAGGCAGCGCCGGCACTGCGCGGGAACGCCGCGACCTTGAGCCGGCCGCGCGGCCGCGTGCCACGCTCACTTCCGAAGCCGTATCATGAAACTGTTGATCGTGACGCATATCGTCGGTAATCACGACGGACAGGGCCGCGTGAACTACGAGATCGTGCGTGCCTCGCTCGCGGCAGGGCACGAGGTGACGGTGCTCGGTTCCGGGATCGACGCGGTCTTGCTCGAGCATCCGCGGCTGCGTTTCGTGCAGCTCCGCGAAAGTCGCTTGCCTACCAGTCTCATCAAGTACCAGATCTTCGCGCTGCGCAGCGGCGCATGGATTCGCGCGCATCGCGACGAGTTCGACGTGATTCACGTCAACGGATTCATCACGTGGGCACGCTCGGATGTCAACACCGTGCACTTCGTGCACGACGGCTGGTATCGCTGCGGCTTCTATCCGTTCCGGATGAAGCAGGGCGCCTACGCGATGTATCAGATCGCCTATACGCTGCTGAATGTGTACTGCGAAAAGCATGCCTTGCGTCGCGCGCGAGTCGTCGTACCGGTGTCGCAGAAGGTGGCGCGCGAGGTGGAGTCCGCGGGCGCCGATCCTGCGCGGATCGCGGTGATTCACAACGGCGTCGACGTGGAAGAATTCGCGCCGGGCCACTCGCAGCGCGAACGTTTCGGCTTGCCGCAGGACGCCTTCCTGTTGCTGTTCGCCGGAGATCTGCGCATCCCGCGCAAGAATCTCGATGCGGTGCTGCGCGCGCTGATGGCGGCGCCGTCGAACGTGCATCTGGTGGTGGCGGGTCGACTGCGTAATACGCCCTACGTGGCATTGGCCCAGACACTGGGGGTGAGCGAGCGGGTGCATTTCGTCGATTTCGTGCGCGAGATGCCCGATCTGATGCGCTCGGTGGATGCCTTCGTTTTTCCTTCGCGCTACGAAGCAATGAGCCTCGTGATGCTCGAGGCGCTCGCCAGCGCGTTGCCCGTCATCACGGTTGCGACTGCGGGTGGCGCGGAGGTGATCGGCAGCACGTGCGGCGTGGTACTCGAAAGCCCGGAAGATATTGCTGGGCTTGCGGACGCGATCGCGCAGCTGGCGCGCGATCCGCAACGCGCGCGCACGATGGGCGCAGCGGCCCGCGAGCTGGCCAGCTCCTTGAGCTGGCAACAGATGGCGGCCCGTTATCTGTCGCTCTACGAGGTATTGACGGGCCCGCCATTGCCGCAGCGCGCTACGCCGGCAGAGGGTGACGTCGTGACGGTCCTGTCATGAGCGCGCCGCTCGACTCGCTGCAGATCGGCATGCACTGGTTCGGCGAGCGCCCGGGCGGGCTCGACCGCATGTTCAAGGCGCTGGTCGAGTCGCTGCCGGCCCAGGGCGTGAACGTGCGCGGTCTGGTGGCCGGCAGCGCCGACGTGTTGCGCGATTCCGGCGGTGTCGTGGAGGCTTTCGCGGGTGCGGGCGAGCGCCTCCACACGCGCATGTGGCAGGCGCGCAGGCACTCGCTTTCGCTAAAGCGCGCGCAGGCTCCGGATGTCGTGGCGACGCACTTCGCGCTGTATTCCGTACCGACTGCGGGCGTGTTCGGACGCATTCCGCGCGTGGTGCATTTTCATGGACCGTGGGCGGACGAGTCGGCCGTCGAAGGGCGCGGCAGGCTCTCGCACGTGATGCGGCGTGCCATCGAGCGCGCGGTGTACCGGCATGCGAGCCGTCACATCGTGTTGTCGCGCGCATTCGGCGAGCTTCTGGAGCATCAGTACGGTGTGCCGGAAAGCAGCATCCGTATCGTGCCCGGCTGCGTCGAGACGGAGCGCTTCGAGGTCGCGCAAAGCCGGGCCGAAGCGCGCGCCTTGCTCGATCTGCCCAACGATCGTCCGGTGGTGTTCTGCATCCGGCGGCTCGTCGCGCGCATGGGACTCGAGGAGTTGATCGATGCGATTTACGTCGCGCGGCAGTCCATGCCGGACATCTTGCTGGTGATCGCGGGCAAAGGCCCGCTCGAACCGGCGCTGCGCGCCAAGATTGCCGCGCGCAGGCTGGAAAGCCACGTCAGGCTGGCGGGCTTCGTACCGGACGAGGCGCTGCCGCTCTGGTATCGCAGCGCCGAACTGTCGATCGTGCCGACGCTGACGCTGGAGGGCTTCGGTCTGACGACGATCGAATCGCTGGCGGCCGGCACGCCGGTGCTCGTCACGCCCGTCGGCGGCTTGCCGGAGGCGGTGGCGCCGCTCTCGCCGGATCTGGTGATGCCGTCGATTGGCTATCAGGCGATTGGCAGTGCCCTCGTCGACGCGCTCCTCGGGCGGCGCGCCTTGCCCGACGCGTCGGCCTGTCAGGACTACGCGCGCACGCGCTTTGACCGCTCGGTGGTGGCGGCGCAGGTCGCCGAGGTCTATCGCGAAGCGGTGGCGCAAGGTTAGGCGCAGCCCGTCGCAGGCCGTTTCCCGGTCATGGTTGCGCGCCTTGTGCCGTTCCTTGCCGCGCTCATTCCCCTGTTCATTGCCGGACCCTTTCGGGCGGCCAGGCGGCACAGCAAACTTGTGTGGGCGGACGCACCGAGTCGTCCGCACGACGCGGGTCTAATGCTCTCTGCAGCGCTGCGCAAGCCACGCGAAGCCCGCGGCAACACACACTGGATAACTGTGCCGCACAGACGGCAATGTTGCCAACCTTGGGGGATGGGATGGACGGTCGGATTCTACGCAACGTTGGACTGAATCTGCTTGGAACAGTGGTGCCGATTGCAATATCGCTCGTGACGGTGCCAAGCTATCTCTTCACGCTGGGCGCGGCGCGCTATGGCGTCATGAATCTCGTGTGGACCCTGATCGGCTACTTCGGTGTACTCGACATGGGGATCAGCCTCGCCACCGAAAACCGAATATCGATCGCGCGAGCCGCGCATGACCCTTCCAACGAGCGTGTCGAACAGGTGTTTTTCAGCGCACTGTTCGTGAACTTCATGACCGGCGTGTTCGGCGCGCTGCTGTTGTGGGGCGCGTCGCTGTCGTATCTGTCGTGGTTCGGGCATCTGTCGCCGGCCTTCAATCAGGAAGTGCGCGCGAGCCTGCCGTGGCTCGCCGCCGCGATTCCGCTGGCAAACCTCACGTGGGTGCTGGCCGGTTCGCTGACGGGAGCCGAGCGCTTTGCCGTATTCAACCTGAACCAGGTGCTGGGGATGGCGACGTTTCAGTGTTTGCCGCTCGCCGCGGCGCACTGGATCTCACCCACCTTGCCGGTGGTGATCGCGACCGCGGTGGCGACCCGCTTCTTCGGCGCGATCGTGTTCGGCATCTCGACCTGGCGTGTGCTGGGTCTCACGCGCTGGCGCCGGCCGCGCTGGCCGATCATCAAGGAACTGTTTCATTACGGCAGCTGGATCGTGATCGGCGGGAGTGCCGAGATGTTCGCGGCGAGCCTCGATCGCGTGATCATCGGCACCATGCTGGGCGCCCGCGCGGTCGCCTACTATGCGACGCCGCAAAACCTGGTGGGACGCTTGTCGGTCTTGCCGACGGCCGTGATGCGCACGCTGTTCCCGCGCCTGTCGGCGTCGTCACAGGTCGATGCGCATGAACTGGCGCGCCAGGGTATCGCGCTGGTGGCGGGCGTGCTGACGCCGGCCACCATCGTCGCCATCTGCGCGTTGCAGCCGTTTCTGACGTGGTGGGTGGGCAGCGAGATCGCGCTGCAAGGTGTATCGGCGGGGCGGATCGTCGCATTGTCGGTCTGGGTGGGCAGTACGGCGAGCGTCGTACGGGTGTTGTTGCAGGCGCAGGCCGATCCGGGTCGCGCGGCACGCATCAGCATGGTCCAGCTGCCGGTGCTCGCGTTGCTGCTGTGGGCCGGCATCAGCACCTTCGGTCTGATTGGCGCTGCCTTCGCCGTGCTCGTCAAGACGCTGATCGACGGCGCGCTCCTGATCGTGCTGTCGCGTCTGGGGAGCCGCGCGTTGCTCGCCGTGCTCGCGCCGCATGCGGTGTGCCTCGGTGCCGCGCTCGCGATCGCGAGTCGTGCGAGCAGCTACGTGACGCTGGCGAGCGCGGCCATTGTGCTGGTGGCGCTGAATCTGGCGATGTCGTTCGCATTGTCGGCGCCATTGCGCGCCTTCGTGCGCCGCCAGTCGGTCCGTACGGGCTGGGGGCGGCGTATCTGGTCGCATGTCGATCCGCTGTGACGACGCGCGAATGCCACGCTCACCCGGTGGGTCGCACACATGGATGCAAGGGCAGCGGCGCCATTGTGCGCACGCGCACTGAGACGCAAGCGTTTGGCTGTTCTAATTTTCCCGACAGGAATATTTGCGCCGCATGCGGCTGCTCGACAAGGGAATGACCGGGCGATGGAACCACTTGTTTTTGGCGAATGCTTCGGCTGGCTACACGGCGCGCAGGGGACCCGAGGGGTCGTGATGTGCAGCCCGTTTGGCTATGACGTGCTGTGCACGCACCGCGGCTGGCGCACCCTCGCCGAACAGCTCGCGCAACGCGGCTTGCCCACCTTGCGTTTCGACTATCCGGGCGCGGGCGATTCGGCCGGGATCGAAGAGGACCCGGGGCGCGTCGACGCGTGGCTCGACAGTATCGACCTTGCGATCGATACATTGCGGGCGAGGACTGGTGTGACGGAAGTCGCGCTGTGCGGATTTCGCATTGGCGCCTTGCTGGCGGCACGTGTCGCCGAGCGCCGCGGCGGTGTCGACGCGCTGGTGCTGCTCGCACCCGTGATCTCCGGACGGCAATACGTGCGCGAATTGCGTGCGCACCGGCAGCGCTGGCTGACCACGCCGGCGGGCTTCAGTGCCGAGCCGCTGCCGGAATCGGCGACCTATGTGGAAGCGTACGGCTTCGGTGTACATGGTGCAGACGTGGCGCAACTCGCCGCGTGCGATCTCACGAAGGTTCAGACGCCGGCTGCGAAGCGCGTGCTGCTGCTCGATTCGGTGGACCGTACACGCGTGAGCGCGCTTGCGAGCCGTTATGAGGCGCTCGGCAGCGTGGTGGAAGTCGGCGCCTTCGACGAGTGCGACCGCTTTCTTCAGGAGGCGCTCTATAGCGAAGTGCCGCTCGAGGCGTTCCGCAAGGTGACGGACTGGCTCGCGCAGGATCTCTCGTTGCGCAGCGCGAGCTCACCCGCAAAGCAGGGCGCGCCCGCCGCGCGCAACGTGATGTGTCTGCCGGCGCAGCAGGCGCGCGAGATGCCGGTCAGTTTCGACGTGGCCTATCAGTCCGGCCGTTATTTCGGCATCCACTGCGTGCCGGAGCGGCCCGATCCTGAGTTGCCCGCCGTCCTGTTCTGCAACACCGGCGCGAGTCATCATATCGGCGATGGCCGGATTTTCGTGCTGTTTGCCCGCCGGCTAGCGCAGCAGGGCATCGCCTCGTTGCGAATGGATCTGGCTGGGCTTGGCGACAGCGTGCCGCTGGGCCCGACGGTCACGCTCGACACGATCTATGCGGACGCATCCGGCACCGACGTGGCCGCGGGCGCGCAATGGCTGGTGGCGCAGGGCTACCGGCGCGTCGCCGTCGTGGGCGTGTGCGGCGGGGCATTCAATGGCCTGCATGCGGCTCGCCAGCATCCGGCCATCATCGGCTGCGTGAGTGTGAATCTGCAGAAGTTCATCTGGGACGGCGAGGAGCGCGCGCCGGGCACGCCGGTGTTCGCCCAGAGCCGGCTCTATTGGCGCTCCGCTTTCAGCCTGCGCAAATGGCTCGAAGCGCTGCGCGGCAAAGCGAACCCCATGCGCGCTGCGCGTGCGGTGTCGCAGCGCGGCTTGCGTTTTCTGAAGGCGCGCGTGGGTGATGCGCTGTCCCGGGTGGACGGCGGCGCGCGCGACACCAACCCGATCCGTGCGCTGATGCGCGATCTGGCTGCGAAAGCGGTGCAGGTGCGGCTCGTGTACGGCGAATTCGACGTCGGGCTCGAGGAACTGAAAATTCATTTCGGTTCGCTGGGCAGCGCGCTGCGCCGCCATCCCACGATCCGCGTGCAGCTGCTGCCGAAACTCGATCACGCGTTGTTCACCAGCGCCGCGCGCGAGGCGGTGATGCGGGACACCGAAACATGGCTCACGCAGACACTGCGTGAGGCAGCACCGCTCGTCGAGGCAAAGCGCGCCTCGGCAGTGAGACCGGGCGCGGACTGGCCGCTGGCCGGCGACGCGCTTCATTCAGCTATCTCTGCCGTTGCGGTCCCGGATGCAGGCTCCGGCCGTCAGGGCGACACCGCGCCTCACGGGGCGCATCTGCCAGGAGTCTGATCATGAATTTGGGCAAGGCACTCGATAACGTCAACCAGCACGCGTGGAACTCGCGCGACGCCAAGCGCGAGTTCACCTCGTCGCAAGGATGGAGCGATCCCGGCGAGCGCGCGGCGATCGAATGGGTCGCGGCGCGCTGCCGCGATCAGCCGATTCTCGATATCGGTGTTGGAGCGGGGCGCACCGTGCCCATGCTGAAGGCGCTGTCGAGCGACTACACCGCGGTCGACTACACGGAGAAGCTGCTGGAGCTATGCCGCGGCCGCTTCCCCAACATCGACCTGCGCTGGATGGATGCACGCGACATGTCGTCGTTGCCGTCGAATCACTATGCGTTCGTGCAGTTCAGCTGGAACGGCATCGACTGCGTCGACTACGAAGGCCGTATGCGCATCCTGCAGGAGATGCGGCGCGTCACGCGGCCGGGCGGCCTGATCCTGTTCTCGTCGCACAATCGCGAAGGTCCGGGCTACCGCGAGCCGCTCAGCCGCATCCTGCCGGTCTTCACGTATAACCCCGTCAAGCTCGCATGGCGTTCATGGCGTACGCTGCGCCGTCTGCCGATTGCCAGCTTCAATTATCTGCGGCACGCGCGCCTGACGCGCGACTTCGACGGCTATTCGATCGCCACGGCGGCCGCGCACAACTTCGGGATTGTGATCGTCTATACGACGCTTGCTCACGAGCGCCGTCAGATCAAGGAACTGGGTCTCGAACTCGAAGCGGTATTTGGCAGTACGGATGCGCAACGCATTCCGAACGATGCGCCCTCGAGCGACGCATGGTGGCTGCATTTCATTGCGCGTAAGCCGGAATAAGCGGCGCACGCGGCCTCGTGAAAAACGAGGCTTGCCGGGTGCGCGTCGCGCATCCGGCTCCGGTTCCCCGCATTAGACCCAGATTAGACCCAGATCCAGGGCGCGACGATCGACAGTGCGTTGCGCAGCAGGTATTTGCCGCGTCCGTTCAAATGATAGCCGGCGCCGTCAGCGCCGCGCACACCGATCAGCTTCGGCGTCTTTCTGAAACGATAGGGGCCGCCGAAACGGATTTCGGTGAGGTGCTCGCGCATCAGATGCTCGGCCGTCACCGGGCGCCCGTCAGGGTCGTCGATCAGCTTCGGATAGACGCCTGCCAGATAGCGCCGATACCACGCAGGCGTCCACGCCATCAGGTACAGATCCATCCAGCCTTTTTTCGGGTGATCGCGATAGTTGCAGTAGAGCGGCGTATGGCGGGGCCGCGAGTCGATGATCGCGTGCAGGTTCTCGACGATATAGCGGCCGGTGATTTTCCAGATCACATCGTCTTCGCGCGCGGCGAGCAGGACGCGCGAGGTGGACATCGCGTGGTCGACCATCTTGAACTCGCCGTAGCCGCGTCCGAAGTGAGGCGGGAAGTCGTTGCCGTGAAAGCTCACGAATTCGACCGCGTCGGTTGCGTTCATCCTGCGCGCCACTTCCTGCAACGTGCTCAGGTCGGAACCGGAGTTCTCGCAGAAGACGATCTTCTCGTTATGGCGACGCAAGCGCAGATAGTGCTCGAGCGCGCGTTCGTAATCGCGCAAGCGCTGTCGCGGGTCGGTATAACTCAGGTTGTTGATGCCAGGTAGTGGTGTGATGGTCGCTGTCAGCAGCAAGATGTGCTGCACCATATGTCCGCTCATGCTGTGTCCCTTTCCCGATCCGGGCCCGGAGGCGAGTGCAAGGCGTGCCAATTCCGTGAACGCCTGTCTGACCGCCAATCTAGCGGTGACCCGCAGCGGATTCCGTTCGTTAGCCCACTTCCGTCTGCGCCATGTCCGTCATGACGCGCCGCTATGTCCGGTGTGTGCCCTGGCGCACAGCATGCGCGTGGCGGCACTCCTAGTATGCATGGACCCTACGACGCCGGCGTGAGCCATGCGTCGAGCCAGTGCCTGCTGAGGTGTAACCGGATGAAGCGTACCTGGTCGTATCTGATTTTCGTGCTGGTCGGCGCATCGATCTCGCTGGTATGGGCGGTGACGATGTCGAACCCGGCGCATCTGAACTGGAGCACGTGGGCCTACTCGGACTGGCTGATCAACTACGACACCGGTTTTATCCGGCGTGGCATGAGCGGCTGGCTGATCCAGTCGATGCGTGGCGGTGAAGGCGACGTCTCCGCGGTCAACCTGCTGGTCTTTGCGAACTATGCGAGCCTGAGCGTGCTGCTGATGTGGACGTGGCTGCGTTCGCGCGCCCGTAACCCGGCCGCCATCGCGCTCGCGATCCTGGTGCCGGGCGGTCTGTTTCAGATGGCGATCGGCAATGCGTTCTTCTTTCGCAAAGAGATCGTGTTTCATATCGCGCTTGGCATCGACTGCATCCTGTATAGCGCGATTGCGCGTACCACGGTCATGGCCGAGGCGCGCAAGCTCCGCGCGGCCTGGGTCCTCGTCCTGCTGTTCGCCGCGCAGAGCGTGCTGATGCCGCTCCTGCACGAAGCCTATGCCTTCATCTCTTTTCCTGCCGCGTGGCTGATTGCGCGCCGGGTCGCGGCGATGTTTCCGCAGCAGCGCGCGCTGGGGCGCATCGTGAAGGCCACGGTGCTCGTGCAGATCGTGATGTTCGTCGTCTGCGCGATGTTCAAGGGCAATCCGGAGATCGCCAACCAGATGTGGCACACGCTGGCACCGGCGGATCGTTCGCTGATCTCGCCGGATTCGCCGGCCGTGCCGACGGGCGGCATCTCGGCGATCGGCTGGAGTACCTCGTTCAATCTGGCCGGCGTCCTGCACATGTTCCTCGCGGGGCAGTTCTGGATCTGGGGCTTCGCCGGCGCGGGCATCGCCGGTGTACTGGTGCTGGTCACGTTGTGGAACGGTCGCGGCTACGGGCTTGCCGACAGCGAGATGTTGCGCCGGCATATGGCGCAACTCGGCTTCCTGTTCCTCGCTTCGACCCCGATGTACCTGCTGGGCGTCGACTGGGGCCGCTGGCTGTCGTCGGTGACGATCTCGTATCTGCTGCTGTTGTTCGTCGACGGCGGCGCGTCGGTGAGTCCGCCTGGCGTGTTGCAGCTGGTGCCGCAGCGCTTGCGCAGGCGTGTGTCGGGCGCCTTCGACTTCACTGCACAGGATGTGGCGCAGAGCGTTTCGATCTCAACCGGGCGGCACAGGAAAGCGCTGTTTCTACTGGCGCTGTTTTTCTGCCTGACGTTTCGTGCCCCTGAATGCTGTATGACGCTCGGCAGTCCTTTTTACCGGTTGAAGCCGGTGCTGGAACAGATCTTCAGGTAGTTGTTTCGCGCGGCGCGGCGACATGCGCGCTGTACCGCTTCGGGAGAATGATGCATGAACGATATTGTCTTACCTGCCGCTGTGACGACGGCAAGCGCGCTGCTCGAGGGCGCGACGCCCGCTGCGGCCATTTCGCGCGCCTGCCGGACCGTGGTCCCGGTGATCCTCGCGGGAGGTTCGGGCACGCGGCTATGGCCGTTGTCGCGCGAGCACTGCCCGAAGCAGCTGATCGGTCTGATGGGTGAAGAGAGCCTGCTCGAGGCGACCTTGCAGCGTTGTGCGGAATTGTTCGCGCAGGTTGCCGAAGAGCGCGACGCCGCCAGTTTTGTTCGCGCGGCGCCGCTCGTCGTATGCGGTGAGGAATTGCGGCTGCAGACCGTCGAACAGCTTCAGCGTTGCCCCGGAGCCGCCCGCATCGTGCTGGAGCCGGTCGCGCGCAATACCGCGCCGGCGCTGACCATTGCGGCGCTCGCCGCGCGTGAGGACGCGGCCGAGGGCGACGACCCGGTGCTCGCAGTGATGCCCGCTGATCACGTGATCAAGGACCGCGCCGCGTTCGTCAAGGCCCTCGAACAGGCCGTCGCTCACGCTGCGGCGGGCGCGATTGTGGCGCTCGGCGTGCCGCCCGAACGCCCCGAAACCGGCTTTGGCTATATCCGCGCCGGTGCGCCTGCCGGAGGCGAGGGCGCGCGCGTGATCGAATGCTTCGTCGAAAAGCCCGGGCGCGAGCTTGCCGAGCGCTACGTCGCAAGCGGCGACTTTTGCTGGAACAGCGGCATTTTTGTGGTGCGGGCATCGGTCTGGCTGCGCGCCGTGGCGCTGTGGCAGCCGGCCATCAGTGCGGCGTGCGAAGCGGCCTTTCGTGATGCCTCGACCGGCAGCCACGGCACGCTCCACCTCGAGCGCGCCGCCTTCGCCGCGAGTCCGTCCGATTCGATCGACTATGCCGTGATGGAACACATCGGCCCGGACGCGGGCTTGCACGGGGTCGTGGTACCGCTGGCCGCGGGCTGGTCCGACGTCGGCGCGTGGGACTCGGTGTGGCAGGTTTGCGATAAGGACGCGGCCGGCAACGTGGCGCGCGGACGCGTGCTGTTCGAGGGCTCGACCGGCAGCTTTGCGCATTCGGAGGGCCGCCTGGTGGCGTGCGTCGGCTTGACGGACGTGGTGGTGGTCGAGACGGCGGATGCGGTGCTGGTTGCTGCGAAGGACCGCGTGCAGGATGTCAGGGCCATTGTCGGCAAGCTCAAGGCGACGCGCAGCACGGAGGCGCAGGAGCATCGCAAGGTGCAGCGTCCGTGGGGCTTTTACGATTCGATTGACCGCGGCGAGCGCTTCCAGGTCAAGCGGATCGTCGTGAAGCCGGGCGGCCGCCTGTCGTTGCAGATGCATCACCATCGCGCCGAGCATTGGGTCGTGGTACGCGGCACGGCGCGCGTGACGCGTGGTGAGGAGAGCTTCTTGCTATCGGAGAACCAGTCGACCTACATTCCGCTCGGCGTCACGCACCGGCTCGAGAATCCGGGCAAGACGCCGCTCGAAATCATCGAAGTTCAATCGGGAGGCTATCTCGGCGAGGACGACATCGTGCGCTTCGACGATCAATATGGCCGCACCCAGGGGAGTCGCGATGAATGCCAGGGCCTTTCCAGTCAGTGAGGCGGCCGCGCCGGCCGCGCCGGTCGCGACACAGCATGCGCAGGGCGAGGCCGCGGGGGTCTTCGACGAGCGCTGCTTCCGGCGCGCGCTGGGGCGCTTTGCCACCGGCGTCGTGGTGATCTCCACCGGCAGCGGCGAGCGTCTTCATGCCATGACGGCGAATGCCTTCATGTCCGGCTCGCTCAAGCCGCCGCTGATTGTCGTCTCGGTGGGGCACCGGGCGCGCATGCACGAGCGCCTGATGGAGAGCCGCCTGTTCGGCGTGAGCGTGCTGTCGGACGAGCAGGAGTCGCACAGCCGCCACTTTGCCGGCGACGAGCAGGCGTCGTTGGCACCGCGTTTTGCCGGCGTGGCCGGACTGCCTGATGTCGTGCTGCTCGAGCATGCGGTGGCGCGCTTCGCGGCGCGCGTAGTGGATCGCCATCCGTGCGGCGACCACACGCTGTTCATTGGCGAGGTGCTGGTGTTCTCGCTCGACGAACAGGCGCCTCTCGTTTTCTTTGGCGGGCGCTATGCTTCAGTTGCGATGGACCGCTGTTGAAAGTCTCACGCTCTCATTGGAGGCGATTAAAGTTGCCGAGCTTGCATGCCATCCGACAAAGCCTGTTGCAGATACGCCAATTCAACGCGTTACGTGCGTCTTCGCACGATGCAACATTTTCATCTCCCGCACGCTTATCACGCAAGCTTGCAACGCAAGGCTGCACGGCACGTTACATGAACGAAACAATTCTTCAGAGGGATAACCCTGTTAGGACGTTTCCCAACTGGCGCATCTGTTTCTAAGCTTGCAACGTATCGATTAATAACGATAAAAGCACAAAAAAGACACACACTGAGGGCCGTTTGATTAACAGGCTACGCGGGGGATAACACCGCAGCGGGGAGAATGTGTCATGGATCAGGGAAACAAAGATCGCTCACTCGTGAGCAAGGTGATGGACGGGCTGGTCACGGGTATCGTCGAAGAGAAGTACGGCGCCGTGCTGCCGCCGCAGGATGTGCTCTCGAAGGAATTCGACGTGAGCCGCACGGTGATGCGCGAAGCGTTATCGATGCTGCTCGCGCGTCACATGCTGGATGTGCGCCCGAAGATCGGCACGCGTATCAGGGCCATGCGCGACTGGCGCATGATCGACGAAGACGTCGTGAGCTGGCGTTTTCGCGCGAAACCGGATCCGAACTTTCTGCGCGACGTCATCGAGTTCCGTGCGTTGATCGAGCCGCGTGCCTGCGCCCAGGCTGCGACGCGGGGTACGGCTGCGGACATCGCGGGCATTCGCGAGGCGTTCGACATGTTCCGCACGAGCCAGCCTGGAGATGCGAATTACCAGGCCGGTGACGAGCTGTTGCATACGCGGATCGTGCTCGCCAGCGGTAATCAGTTCTTCCAGCAGATGGTGGCGATCATTCGCGGCGCGTTGACGGCGATCAATCCGATCGTCACGGCGCGTGAAGGCGGCTGGGAAGCGGTGATGCGCAATCATGCCCGGGTCGTCGAGGCCATCGAGCGGCGCGATCCCAAGGAAGCCGAAGCGGCCTCGATTGCGATGATCGACTACACGGCCGAGGAGATCCAGCGGGCCTTGTCGATCGAGCCACAAGGCCACGAGTGAGGGCTGCGCCGGCTGCGTGATATCGTCTTTCTCTTTTTGATGTGTCTCCCTGATGCCGGGTGCCTTGCGCGCGGCGCGGGAGACCGACTGGAGAGAACGGACGATGAGCGACACCATCATTCACTGGGGCATCGTGGGCACCGGCCGGATTGCGCGCCGCTTCGCGCAGGGACTCGCGCACGTTCCGGCGGCGCAACTCGACGCGGTGTGGTCGCGCCGTGCCGAACCGGCTGCGGCGTTCACCCAGGAATTCGGTGGCAAGGTCTGCGCGAGCTTCGCCGAACTGCTCGCAAGCGGTATCGATGCGCTCTACATTGCCACCCATCAGGACAGTCACGCCGACTATGCGAGCGCCGCGCTCGAAGCGGGTCTGCATGTGCTGTGCGAGAAGCCGGCCACCATCAATCAGGCCCAGCTCGAACGCGTGCTGGCGGCCGCGCGCCACGCGCAACGCCTCTTCATGGAGGCAATGAAGCCGCCGTTCTATCCGCTCTATCGCGCCTTGCGCGCCCATCTCGCGAGGGATCCGATCGGCCAGGTCGGTCTGGTGCGAGCGGGCTGTTCGGTGGCGAACGTGCCGGCGGACCATCCGTCGTTTTCCTTCGAACACGCGGGCGGTGCATTGCTCGATATCGGCATCTACGAGATGTTTCTCGCCGTCGACTGGCTTGGCGCGCCGCTCGACGTGCAGACCTTCGGACGACTCGGTGCAACCGGCGTCGATACCTTCGCGAGTCTCAACAGCCAGCACGAGCATGGCGTGTCGCAACTGTTCTGCGGACTCGATCTGCATGGCAAGGGCGACGCGCTGCTGATGGCGCCGGGCGGTCATGTGACGATCCGCGAGAACTGGTGGAACCCGGCGCACGCGACGATCCGCTATACGGACGGGCGCATCGTCGAACTCGACGAACCATTCGAAGGCGGCGGCCTCAACTATGAGACCGCGCATTTCTGCGAGCTGATTCGCGCGGGCGAGCGGGAGAGTCCGCTGATGCCGCACTCCCACTCGGTGCAGATGATCGCCATGGCCGACGCCGCGCGAGCCGCGCTTGGCCTGCGCTTCAAAGGCGAATGAGGGCAGGACGTGGGGCCGCATGACCCGCCTCGCGACGGAAAAAAGGGCTCATCCACACGCCGTGTCCGATGCATGGCGGAGTGGTACGATCTGCGCGGACGCGCCATGGTGGCGGCGCCCAAGCTTTCGATTACCTTCTGCAGGAGCCTTTCTTCAATGCGCATACTTGGAAAATTGTGGCGCGACAACAAGAGTCTCGTGGCCTTTCTGTTCCTGATGGTGTTGTTTCGCAGCGCGATTGCCGACTGGAACGTGGTGCCGAGCGGCTCGATGCTGCCGACCATTCGCGAGGGCGACCGCATCCTCGTCGACAAGATGGCCTATGACTTGCGTGTGCCGCTTACGCATATCGCCATTGCGCATCTGCACGATCCGCAGCGCGGCGACATCGTGACGATTGATTCGTCCGCCGCGCATGAGCTGATCGTCAAGCGGCTGATCGGCCTGCCGGGCGACAGCGTCGCGATGCGTGACAACGTGCTGTATGTGAACGGGCGGCGCGCGGACTATCAGCCGTTGAAGATCGGGCCGCTGCCGGACGATGCCGCTTCGCCGGGCGATTACCTGACCGAACGTTTCGACGGCGTCACGCATACGGTGCGCCTGTCGCCGGAGTCGCCGAGCCCGCGCAGCTCGTTCGGACCGGTGATCGTGCCGCAAGACGAATATCTGATGCTTGGCGACAATCGCGATAACAGCGCGGATTCGCGCTACTTCGGCTTCTTTCCGCGCAAGGAGTTGATGGGGCGCACGCGCCGCGTCGCGTTTTCGCTGGACCCGGATCATTTCTACGAGCCGCGCTTCAACCGCTTCGGCGCCCGGCTCGATCAGCCGCTGGCGGCACGCTGAGCGGGACTTCCTGCGCTGATGGTGATGGGCGCCGGCCGCGCAGGGACGCGCGGCCGGCAGAGCGCCCTTGAGCGCCGCGGATGCCTCAGTGCCGGGTCGGTAGCGAGAGGCGCTGTTCGTACCAGTGCTGGGCCCATTCGAGCACCTGGCACAGAATCCAGTAGACGGCGGCGGCCGCCAGATATAAGGGCAGCGGCTGATACGTGGACGCAATCACTTCCTGCGCGCTGCGCAAGAGTTCAGTCACCGTGATCACCGACACGAGCGAGGTGTCCTTGATCAGGCTGATGAGACTGTTCGACAGACTCGGCACGGCAATGCGCAGTGCCTGCGGTGCAATCACGTAACGCAGCGTCTGCGCACGCGAGAGGCCGAGACTGTAGGCGGCCAGCCACTGGCCTTTGTCGATGCCGAGGATCGCGCCGCGCATGCTCTCCGACAGATACGCCGCGACGTTGGCCGACAGCGCGATCACTCCCGCGGGCGTGGGATTGAGCGACACGCCGAGGCTCGGCAAGCCGTAATAGATCACGAAGATCTGCACCAGCAGCGGCGTGCCGCGCATCAGGCTCACATAGACACGCGCGATCCAGTTCAGCACGCGGTTGTGGCTGATCCCCATCACGGCGAGCACGCTGGCTGCGAGCAGGCCGAAGATCATCGACAGGATCGCAAACTTGACCGTCAGGGCAGCGCCCTGCGCGAGCACCGGGAGCGATTGGATGAGCAGGGAGGTGGTGGACATGGGCGGTGAGTGTTATGCGCAGCAAAGCGCACATCATAAACGGGTCCTGAAACAGGAGTCGCAAAAGCGGACGGCCCGCTGTGGTGTGATGAATGACGCGCCGTGGCATGGCGCACGGGTCCCGGGCAAAAGAAAAAGGCGGCATCGTGACGATGCCGCCTTTCGATACGCCGCCGGCGGAATTACTTGCTGATCGGCTTCGTCACGTCAATACCGAACCACTGGTCGGAGATCTTGGTGAACGTGCCGTCCGCTTCGAGCTGGGTCATGGCGTCGCTGATCGCCTTGGCGAACTTCGGATTGCCCTTCTTGAACGGAATGCCCGACGGATTGCCGTCACCGACGATCGCACCGGTACGCAGCGGCAGCGGCGAGGTCTTCAGCAGATAAGCGAGCATCAGACGGTCGTTGAGCGCGGCGTCCAGACGTCCGGCGGACAGATCGGCCAGATACTCGGGCGCGCCCGGATAGGTCTTCACGTCGATCCCCGGCACCGACTTCGCCATGTCCATGTAGTTCGTGCCCAGACCGACGCCGAGCTTCTTGCCCTTCAGATCGTCCAGCGACTTGAACTGGCGCGAATCGTCCTTGCGCTGGATGAGCTGTGCCGCCGAGTAGGTGTAGGCGGGCGAGAAATCGAGTACCTGCTTGCGCGCGTCGGTGATGCCGACCTGGTTGACGATCACGTCGAACTTGCCGGCTTGCAGACCGGCGATGATGCCGCTCCATTCAGTCGTCACGAACTCCGGCTTCACGCCGAGCTTCGCGGCAACCGCCTTGGCGATATCCACGTCGTAGCCGACCAGTTCACCCGAAGGCGCCTTCGAATCGAACGGCGGGAAGGTGCCTTCCAGACCGATACGCAGCGTGCCGCGCTGCTTGACCTGGTCGAGCAGGTCGTCGGCATGGGCGGCCACGGCGGTGAACGAAGCGCCGATCAGGCCGGCCACCAGGATTTTTTTCAGCAAGCCAGATTTCATCGTATTCCTTATGCGAGCTTGTTGTTGTGCCCGTGACGGGCGGTTTGAATAGCCGGAAGCATAGCAAGGCAGACTATCAGCACTTAAATACTGTTTGTTTATGTCTATATTCCCCGGCGCATAAAGGGAACTGAGCCTGTCTCGCGACCGTGGGGCTCAGGTCAGCGCCTGCGCGCATTCGGCCACCAGCTCCGGGCCGCGGTAGATGAAGCCGGTATAGAGCTGCACCAGCGCCGCGCCCGCGGCCAGTTTGGCACGGGCATCCGCGCCTGAAAAGATGCCGCCGACCCCGATGATCGGCACGGTGTCGCCGAGTTCGGCGCGCAGCTTGCGAATCACTTCGTTGGACGCGTCGAAGACCGGCTTGCCCGACAGGCCGCCGGCTTCTTCGGCGTGCGGCAGGCCGGCCACGGCGGTACGCGACAGTGTCGTGTTGGTGGCGATCACGCCTTCGAAGCGGTGGCGCAACAGCGTGTCGCCGATCGACTTGATCTGCTCGTCGTCGAGGTCCGGGGCGATTTTCAGGGCGAGCGGCACGAGCTTGCCATGCAGGTCGGCGAGACGCTGCTGTTTGTCCTTGAGTGCCGCGAGCAGCGCGTCGAGTTCGCCGGCGCCTTGCAACTGACGCAGATTCTTCGTGTTCGGCGATGAAATATTGACCGTCACGTAGCTCGCAAACGGATACACCCGTTCGAGACAGTACAGATAGTCTTCGGCGGCGCGTTCGATCGGCGTATCGGCGTTCTTGCCGATGTTCAGGCCCAGAATGCCGCGATAGCGCGCGGCCTGCACGTTCTTGACGAACTGGTCGACCCCGGCGTTGTTAAAACCCATCCGGTTGATGACGGCGTTCGCCTGCGGCAGCCGGAACATGCGCGGCCGCGGATTGCCCGGTTGCGCGCGCGGCGTCACCGTGCCGACTTCGATAAAGCCGAAGCCGAGCGCCGCCAGTCCGTCGATGCACGCGCCGTCCTTGTCGAGCCCGGCGGCCAGCCCCACCGGGTTGCGGAAGCTCAGCCCCATCACGGTGCGCGGCGCGTCGGGCACGCGCGGCGCAAGCGCGCCCGCGATGCCGGTCCGGCCGGCCGCGCCGAGCAGGCGCAGCGTCAGATGGTGGGCGTCTTCCGCGTCCATGCGAAAGAGTTGGGCGCGTACGAGCGGATAAAGGGAACTGAACACGGAGGGCAAGCCGGCGGCTAAAAATGAGAACCCGCCATTTTACCGGCTTTAACGAGACGGCAGGGCGTGGAGGCGGGTGGAGTCCGCCGGATGGTCGAGCGCGAGCCCGACGGCGAGGGGGCGAGACGGCTGGCGCTTCGAGCGTCTGGCTGTCACCCCAGTCGCACGGCGCTGCGCCGGCCGTGAATGGCGGCGTCGACAGGCGTGAGATCGAGGTTTTGCAGATCGAGCACTTTCCAGTGCGCGTCCACCAGCCCTTCGAGCGGCCGGAAATTGGCCTTGTACGCCATCTTCTGGCTCTCGCGGATCCAGTAGCCCAGATAGACGTAAGGTAGCCGCAGGCTGCGCGCCTGCTCGATTTGCCAGTAGATGTTGTAGGTCCCGAAGCTGCTGTGCGGCAGATCCGGCTCGAAGAAGGTATAGACCGACGACAGCCCGTCGCCGAGGATGTCGATCATGCTGATCATGCGCAGGATGCCTGGCGCCTGCGGATGCCCGGCGAGCGGCTCGCGAAATTCGACGAGGCGCGAGTTGATCCGGCTTTGCAGGAGGAACTGTTCGTACTGGTCACGGCTGTCGCGATCCATGCCGCCGCCGGCGTGGCGCGCCGACTGATAGCGCATGTAGAGCGCGTAATGCTCTTCGTCGTAGTGAAGCGGCGCGACCGTTGCGATCAGGCCGCCGTGCTTCTTCCACACCTTGCGCTGGGTCCGGTTCGGCTCGAACCGGTCCACCGGCACGCGCACCGGCACGCAGGCCCGGCAGCCGTCGCAGTAAGGGCGGTAGGTGAACACGCCGGAGCGCCGGAAGCCGGCTTTGACGAGGTCGGTGTAGACGTCGGAGTTGATCAGGTGACTGGGGGTGGCGACCTGCGAGCGTGCGACACGACCCTCCAGATAACTGCAGGGATAGGGCGCCGTTGCATAGAATTGCAGCGCTGAAAGGGGTGAAAGCGGCAGCTCGTTGGGGTGCGTCACGTTGGCAGCTCTCGAAGCGTCTTGGGGTATGGCAAATCCGGCCCGACGGACAAGCGGGCCTGGATTTGCCCGCTACGCCGCGGGCGCGACGACATCGAGCAGGGCTGTCTTGTCGAAGCGCCAGGGAATGGACGCGGCATCGACAGACGCACGGACATGCGCGATGAACGCCTTGCGCGCTATCTCGCGACCGCCCAGCGACGCCAGATGCGACGTGTTCTGCTGGCAGTCTATCATTTCTATTTTGTGACGTCGCAAGTGTCCGACGAGCGCGGACAGCGCGATTTTTGACGCGTCGGTGACATCGGCGAACATGGATTCGCCGAAGAACATCCGGCCGAACGACACGCCGTACAAGCCGCCCACGCGCTCGCCCTCGAACCATGTTTCGATGCTGTGCGCATCGCCCGCCCGATGCAGCGACGTATAGGCCTCGACGACGTCGGCGGTGATCCAGGTGCCGCGCTGCCCGTGCCGCGGCGCCTGCGCGCAGGCGCGCATCACGCTGGCGAAGTCGTGATCGACGCGGATTTCCCATGCGTCGTCACGCAAGACCCGCTTGAGGGTTTTGCGCAGCGACGGCGCCACCTTGAATTCGGCAGGGCGCAGGATCATGCGCGGGTCGGGGCTCCACCAGAGCACCGGCTGGCCGTCGGAATACCACGGGAAGATGCCGCGCCGGTAAGCGTCGATCAGGCGCGCCGGCAGCAGGTCGGCGCTCGCGGCAAGCAGACCGGGCGCGCCACTGGCCGCGCCGAGCGCGCGCTCGACTGAGGGGAACGGATCATCGGGTCCGAGCCAGGGAACCATGCGCGCGCCGCTCAGCCTTCGCGCAGCGAACGGAAGATGTCGCCGGTATGCAGGCCGTAGCTGCCGGACTGACGGTCCGCGAAGAAAAACCGCAGGGTCTGGCCGACGGTCGGAAAGGCGATGTCGTCCCACGGAATCTCATGTTCCTCGAACAGACGCACTTCGAGACTTTCTTCGCCGGCTTCGATGTCGAGATCGAGCAGCCGTGCCATATAGAACAGATGGACCTGATGCACGTGCGGCACGTTGAGCAGCGAGAACAGACTCTGCACTTCGACGCGCGCGCCGGCTTCCTCCAGCGTTTCGCGCGACGCCGCTTCGGCCGTCGTTTCACCCATTTCCATGAAACCCGCGGGCAGGGTCCAGTAGCCATAGCGCGGTTCGATGGCGCGGCGGCACAACAGCACCTTGTCGTCCCAGACCGGAACGGTGCCGACCACGTTGCGCGGATTCTGATAGTGCACAGTACCGCAACTGGCGCAGACGAAACGCTCGCGATTGTCTCCCGGCGGAATGCTCAGGCTGACCGCGTGGCCGCAGACGGAACAGAATTTCATAGGAAGGGGACAAAGAGTGGTGACAGAAGTTTATCACCGGGACGAATTTCGAAGAGCTTGCTGCGCTGCCGAGGCGAGGGCATGCCGGAGGTGAGTGGGAGAAGGGCGCTGTTTGCCTGGCCGAACAGCCAGTTCAGCAGATTTCTCTAAGCGATGCACGGACGATTGCGTTAGGATTGCTACTCGATTTACCTCGTGAGAAATTTCACGGGAGCACGGGAGTAGAAAAACATCATGCGTAAAAAGAACATCTTCTATCGCCTGCGAATCATCGTCAATTTTGCGGGCGTCGGTGCGCTCACAGCCAGCATTTTCTTTGGCTGGATCGACAGGTCGGTCGACATGCATACGATTGGCGCTGTGATCGGCGCGGGAGCCGCCTCGCTTAAAGTGTTCAATATCGTCTGAGAAGCCTGAGCGGACGTACAGCCAAGTCGCTATGGATTTGTTTGGACTACATATTGATGGAAATTGGGTCGATGACTTTTCCTATGTTGTAGCGGTAGTCTGGTCGGCGGGCCGCTATGTCAAACGGCGCCGGCAGGTTGGAAGGCGCTCGGCCAGAAGGGTGCATCCGCTGAAGGCACTTTTTTGCAAGGCGACCGCGGCGGATTTTTCCATCGGCATCTGCGTTTTCCCGCTGTGCGGACTGGCCACGTCTCTGTTCTCGGACCAGTTGTTGTTTGCGCTGCTGTCGAGTAACCGTTTGATTTTGAGCGTGGCGGGCGTCTCGGCGCTCTTTTCGGTGGTGGAGGATTTTTAGGTGGCGAAAACAAGGCAAAAACAAAAAAGGCCTGCCGGTTTGGCAAGCCTTTGATGTTGTGTTCGACGTCAACCCGGTTGCTTTGTCGCTACTTGGTTGCGGGGGTAGGATTTGAACCTACGACCTTCGGGTTATGAGCCCGACGAGCTGCCAGACTGCTCCACCCCGCGTCCGTCGAAGAAAAGATTATAGGACGAATCACGTCGGCGTGCAATAGCTTTTTAAGAATGGACTTCATCGGCGGCATAGGCCTGCACGGGTAAGGGCTTGTCGGTCTGTCGATACGCCGGTGTTGCGGGTCGCTGCGCTAGAATCCGCTATCCCTTCTCCGTTGCGATCTTCGTGGTTGCTGGAGCGCCTTTCTCTCTTCGTCGATTCTTCTTCCGCCATGGATATCGTTCACGATCTGCAGTCGATTGTCGCTCAGGAAAATGCCCTGGTATTCCCCCATTTCGATGCGGACCGCGCATGGCAAATCGGTGCGTATCTGCACGAGATCGGCAAGGCCCGTGCTCTGGCGATCGCCATCGACGTGCGCACCTTCGGTCAGCCGCTGTTCTTCAGCCTGCTCGCTGGCGCCACGCCGGATAACGTCGATTGGGCGCGCCGCAAGGGCAACACTGTTGCTCACTTCCGGCGCAGTTCTTACGCAATCGGTCTGCGCATGCAGCAGTCTGGCAGCACGCTCGCGGAAAAACACGGCTTGCAACTTGCCGAATACGCCTCGCATGGCGGAGCCTTCCCACTGACGGTGGCTGGCGCAGGCGTGATCGGCTCGATTACGGTGTCGGGTTTGCCGCAACGCTTCGACCACGAACTCGTCGTCGAAGCGCTGTGCGCGCATCTCGGTCAGGACTACAGCAAGCTCGCGCTTGCAAAGGCCTGAAGCAATGCGTTTGCCTCCGTATGCATTACTCGCCATCGCTATTGTTGCCGAAGTGATTGCCACCTCCGCACTGCGCGCGTCGGAGGGCTTCTCGCGGTGGTGGCCCGCCCTGATCGTCGTGATGGGTTACGGCATCGCGTTCTACTGTCTGTCGCTTACGCTTCGAAGCATTCCGGTCGGCATCGTCTATGCAATCTGGTCGGGCGTGGGCATCGTGCTGATCAGCCTCGTTGCCGTCGTGCTGTATCGCCAGGTGCCCGACCTGCCCGCGGTGATCGGGCTGGGGTTGATCGTCTCAGGCGTGGTGGTGCTCAACCTGTTCTCGAAGATGCAGGCGCACTGACTTCGTCACGCACTCTGGGCCTGCTGAGGCTTACTTGCAGCGAATGATCATCGAGCGGTTCTTTACGTTCGCCGAGACGACGTTGGTCACGCTACCGCCTGCAGCACCGCCTTCGTCGTTATCCTTCGAGACGATGTCGTAGCCCGTCGCGCCACATGCCTTGCCTGCTTGCACGTAGCATGAGGCCCAACTCGAGCCGGCATCCGCGCCGCTGCAGTTCACCGCGAAACCGGTCTGGCCGTTCGGCAGGTTGATCAACGAAGTCGTATTCGACGACGCGCATGCGCTCAAGCCGACAGCGATCAGCGCAACGGCGGGCAGGGCGGCTGTGCGGGCGATCGCGCGTGAGAACGCATGGGTCGCTGCGGCCTCGCCGGCTGGATTGAATGACTGCGATCGCGGGCGAAAGCGCCACGTAAGACACTTCATGGTGTTTCCTTTGCTTGGTTTAAGCGGGTTTGAGAGCGGGGGCTCAAGCGGTAGCCTCACGGTCACCGGAAGATTGCGGCCAACCCAGGCCGCCTGGCTATGAGAGGTCCGGGTCGATGCTGATTCCGGCATTGCCGACAATGCGGCGGCTTTCGTCACCATTTGCGGTCGCCGCATCTTCCCAGATGCTGATGGCTCGCGGAATATCGATGCCGTGGTTGCCCGCATAGGCGAACCACTCGTTGGCCGCATCCGGTTCGGGTACTTCGCTGTTCTGCAAAAAATATTTTCCCATATTGCAGGCCTCGAGTTCGCGTTCGCGCATGCACGGGACGTGCCTGATCCGCAGTTCGACCGCGTCGAGTGTAGCAAGTGCGTTTTTTTTGAAACGAACTTATCGCCTCTGGATGCGACTTATACCTGTCAGGCACGCGACTGGTTTGAATGCATGCCGCGCTCGCTCCGATAGTCGCGAGGCGAGACGCGTTACAAGAGGAGAACGAACATGGCAGAACGTGTGAGCGGTCCATACCGCGGGTATTACATCAGCGCGGCCGCGCGTCTTGTCGCCACATACGAGCCGGCGGCGCAGGCTGGCGGCCCGGATGGCATTTACGTAGGGTCGGTGAGTCTGTCGCAGCGCGGGCCTGACGATCCTCATCGCATCGAGACGTTGCTGGACCTCGGCAGCGAACATCGCTTCGCCACGGAGGATGACGCGCTCGAACACGTCGAGCAGGCGGCGCGCGCGTACATCGACCAGCTGCTCGCGAACGCCTGACGGTGGCGCGTCGCGACTGTTGCTTGTCCGCCCATACGTGGGCGCGTGGAGCGCCGTTCGGCGTGACAACCGGTGACGCCGCAGGGTGGACCGGCGTACCCCTGCGCGAGTACCATATGCGCGATAGGAATCTCGTCGCGCCACCCCGTGCCGGCGGCAGATTCTTCGACGGATTCTTCTGATGAGGCGACCATGGAAATTCGGTTTCCCGCGGATGCACCCGCTTACCGCGACTCCAATCTGACAGTTGTGTTCCGGGCGCTGGTGGACGGCGAAACGGTGCCGTGCGCCATCTCGGTCGAAGCGCTCGAAGATCATTTCGGCGCCTGCTCCGAGGACCGCGAAGGCTGGATGCGCGCGTTCGACGCCGGGCGCGGACATATCGAGGCCGTTGCCCGCGAACATCTGCAGATCAGCAATGGCACCCCTGTGCTGCTGAAGAGCGGGCATTTTCCACCAGGCAACGTCGTCGGCTTGTGATAGCCGGGGGGTGGCGGCGCGCCTGAGGGCGCCCTAAGCCCTTCATTCATTCACGGCACTACCTGCAGCGCCTGCCGTGCAGCTGCAAACGACTGCCGGATACCCTCGTCATATGACGTCTTCCTGATCGGGCCAATCAGCGCCCGCAGCGCGGTATCGTCGAGGACGAGCGGCTCGGTCATCAGGTAGTTCATCTCCACCAGTTCCCGCACGATCGGATTGAAGAGGCCGAGCACGCGCAGCATCGGCTTGCCCGCGACCATCAGTTTGGGCTCGCGCCCCGCCAGCGCATAAGCCCTGGTGACGATTTCGCGCTGCGTGATCGTGCCGGACCCGGCCAGATGCAGCCAGCGGCCGTACGCCTCGGGCGTGCGCGTGAGCGTTTCGACCACCGGCCCGACATCCGGCACGAACACGAACTCATGCGGCACGTCGATCGGGCCGATCATCTGCGCACGTGTGCCGCGCGCCGCGCCTTCGAATACGCCGTGCAGGAGACTACGCTCTATGCTGGGGCCATAGAAATCAGGTAGACGCAGCACGAGCGTGGAAAGTCCGTGGCGACCGTGCGCGTCGAGCACGCGGCTCTCCTGTTCAAGGCGCATCTGGCCTTTGAACGTATGCGGCTCGCGTGGATGGGCTTCGGTCACCGGGTTGCTACGCGCGCGGCCGTACGGATAGACGGTGCCGATCAGGATCAGTCTTTCGACCCCCGCAGCGGTCAGACCCGCGAGCGTTTTTTCGATCAACGGCGGGTGGGTCTGGAACTGGTCGTACGGCACGCCGACCAGATACACGGCCGTCTGTAATCCCCTTGCGGCGGCTGCAATGGAGGCGGGGTCGTCCGGATTCCACGTGACGATTTCAGCGTGTGGATCAGCGCCGAACGACGCTTCGAGCGGCGCACGCGTGCGTCCGACGACCCGATAATCCCTCCCGGCGGCGCTCAGCGCGGCGGTGATGCTGCGGCCGGTCGCGCCGGCGGCGCCGAACAGTCCCACTTTCCCTGTGTCTTGCATGACCACTCCTTCAATGTGTACGAGAGGCGCAGCACGCGCCGCCTGGTGGGTGACTCTGCGAACTCCGGTGCTGACGTCGAAATATTTTATGAACATTGTTCAGTAAACAGTGTTCAGTTTAATTTGACTTTTCAGTTTGTCAACCGGAGAATTCAGGGCATGGGAATTACTGAACGAAAGACTCGCCAGAAGCAGGCCTTGCGCGGACGCATCCTGGATGCGGCGCGGCGTATCGTGGTGCGCGAAGGATTCGCCGCGCTGTCGATGCGCAAGATTGCCGACGCCATCGAATATTCGCCCGCTACGCTGTATCTGCACTTTGCGAGCCGCGACGAGATCGCGCGGGCGCTGTGCGCGCAGGGGTATGCGCAGCTTTTGAGCACCTTCGAGCCGCTTGCGCAGATCGCCGATCCGGCTGAGCGGCTGAAGGGGCTGGCTCGGGCGTACGTTGCGTTTGGCGTGGCGCATCCGCAGACCTATCGTCTGATCTTTATGGAAGATCCGACCTATATGGTCGCGGCGCTCGCCGGCTCGGCTGAGGCAAGCGAGGGGAGCGCTGACGAAACCGCTGGCCACGGCTCAGGGGAGGCTGCTGCCGGAAACTCAACCGCACATTCCGGCAAAGCCATCGCCATCAATCCCGCCGCCGGTCACGAGTCCGGCGACGCGGCCATGCGTCTGATGGTGAGCGCGCTCGAAGAACTGAAGGCGCAAGGGCGTTTGCCGGCTTCAGCGGCAGGCGAGGTCCTGGCCGAAGCCTTCTGGGCGACGCTGCACGGCATCGTGGCGCTCAATCTCACCTGCCCGGTGTTTCCCACGGCACCGCTCGACACGATCGTTGACGTTGCTCTGGACGCATGGTTCGGCCCGCGCAGTCGGGCGCAGGACACCCCAGCGGCGCCGCCAGCCGCTTCTGAATCTGCGCCGGGAGGGGCACCTTCAGCGCACCCTTCACGTGCGCAGCGCAAGCCGAAAGCCTCCGGCGCGTGATAACGTTCAGCCTTCCAACCGACTCCGCTTCTTCACCCGTTCCGTCATGTCAACTCCTGCATCGCCAGTTCTTAGCGACGAAATCAACACGTACATTGCCAACCGCATCGGCTTCATTGAACTGGAGCGGCCCAAAGCGCTGAACGCGTTATCGACCGGCATGATCCGCGCCATGCACGCCGCGCTCGAAATCTGGCGCGAAGACCCCGACGTGCTTGCGGTGGTGGTGCGCAGCCAGCATGCGCGGGCGTTTTGCGCGGGCGGCGATATCCGCTTCTTGTACGAGTCGGTTCAGCGTGGCGACGAGGCGGCACGGGACACCTTTTTCACTGAGGAATACCGGCTCAATCACACCATCTTCACGTACCCGAAGCCTTACATTGCGCTGATGAACGGCGTGGTGATGGGCGGTGGTATGGGCATTTCGCAAGGCGCGCATCGCACGGGCGGTCTGCGAGTCGTCACCGGTTCGACCCGCATGGCGATGCCGGAAACGCGCATCGGGCTCTTTCCCGACGTGGGGGCGGGCTGGTTTCTGGCGCGCACGCCGGGCGCGCTGGGGCGTTACCTGGCAGTGACCGGCGAGACGATCGGCGCGGCCGATGCGCTGTACGCAGGTCTTGCCGATGCCTACATCGACGATGCGGCGCTGCCTGCGCTCATCGATACGCTGCGCCGCGAGGGGTTCGAGCGCGGCTCGCAAGTGGTGGAGTGCATCGCGCGCGAGACCGCGGCGCACAAGGTGGTACCCACGCCGGATACGTCTTCGCTGGCGGACACCCGCGCCCTGATCGACCGGCACTTTGCGTTGCCGGATATGCCGCAGATTCTGGCTTCGCTCGATGCGGAACGCGACTGCGAGGCCGCCGAGTGGGCCGAGCAGACGGTCGGCGTGCTGCGCGAGCGCTCGCCGCTGTCGATGGCGGTATCGCTTGAAGTCGTGACGCGTGCCGAGGCAACCATGGCAGATGTGCTGCGCCGCGACCTGGATCTGACGCGCACGAGCTTCGAGCACGGCGACGTGGTCGAAGGGATTCGCGCAAGGATCATCGACAAGGACAACGCGCCCAACTGGCGCTTCGCCCGTATCGAAGACGTGCGCGCGGACGACGTGGCGAAAATGTTCGAGAGCCCGTGGACGCTCGCGGAACACCCGCTGCGCGACTTGCAGGGTTAAAGGCCAGGGCGAGGGCAGGGTCAAGCCCCTGCCGCCGGCTTGCCTGCCGCCAGTTTGCCGGCTACATACCGGCTACATACCGGCTATTCGCTGCCTATTCACCGTCATCCAGCGCCATGAAGGCGCGCATGAACACCAAGGCGCCCCAGCCCCACATGGCGTTGGCCGCAAAGCCGACCGCGAGGCGCGGCAACATGTTGCCGCTCGGCCAGATACCGCGCAGCGGATCGACCACGAACACGCTGGCCGCCGTCAGCGCAATTCCGCCAAACACGAATGCCTGAATCCACGGCGCGCGGCGCTCGGGCGAGACGCGCAAGAGCCACGCCATCAGCACCGCCCACACGGCGCCCCAGATTGCATTCGCGATGAACTCCGGCAGTCCCAGCGGTAGGAACGGCGCGGTGGAGAATCCCGCCGGGTCGATCAGCCCGGCGGCGTGCAGCAGCCCGAGCGTCGATTCATGAAAAAACAGGGACGCCAGAAAGCCTGACACGAACGGCAGAATAATTTTTTGCATGCAATGCAACGCCAAGGGCACGGGGGCGCAGCAAGTGCTGCCCGGGCCGGATTATCGAAAGTCGCGTCATTATATAGACGGCTTGGGCGATTTCCGGCACCCCGTCGTATGCTAAAGCGTCGGGCTAATCACGAAAGTGGAAAACCTAAGCTAAAAAAAATCGTTCAAAAGCCTGGGTCCGATCCATAGACTGTTTCTCCATGTAGACGGCATTGCTGCCGTCGCCCACTTACCGTGCGCCGGTGCGGCGCAGGTTTCGTCAAGGGAAGCTGTCGCGATGTCCTGTTTCAAGCCGATCTTCGCCATCCCCGCTGCGGCGCGCACGCGCTGTCAGCCTTGTTGTCCACGCTGACGACGCGTTTTCCCGATCTATTCGTGCGGCGGGCGGGTGTTGCAGTCCGTGCGTCACCGTAAGCCTGGCTGAGCGGCTGTGCCCGCGTTGCCGGAGTGGTGACGCGCGCGCTCCGGCCTTCGCGCCTCTTCATCAATCCAGTCTCGAACAAGCAGGAGCAGCAAATGAATGTGTTCTGGTTCATCCCGACTCACGGCGATAGCCGCTACCTCGGTACGTCCCAAGGCGCACGCGCAGCCGATTTCGACTACTTCCAGCAGGTTGCCATCGCCGCCGACACGCTCGGCTACGACGGTGTCCTGCTGCCGACCGGCCGCTCTTGCGAAGACGCATGGGTGGTGGCGTCTTCGCTGATTGCGGTGACGCGCCGGCTGAAATTCCTGGTCGCGATTCGCCCGGGCCTGTCGTCACCGCAACTCGCAGCGCGCATGGCCGCGACCTTCGACCGCCTGTCGGGCGGCCGCCTCCTGATCAACGTGGTGACGGGCGGTGCGCCGAATGAACTGGAAGGCGACGGCGTGTTCGTCGATCACGACACGCGCTACGAAATCACCGATGAATTCCTGCACATCTGGCGCGATGTGCTGACGGCCTCGCACACCAAGGATTCGATCGATTTCGAGGGCAAGCATCTCACCTCGAAGGGCGGCAAGGTGTTGTATCCGCCGGTGCAAGATCCGCATCCGCCGCTGTGGTTTGGCGGCTCCTCGCCGGCTGCGCATGAAATCACCGGCGAACACATCGACACGTATCTCACGTGGGGCGAACCGCCTGCAGCGGTCGCACAGAAGGTGGCCGACATTCGTGCGCGGGCCGCGGAACACGGCCGCAAGATTTCGTTCGGCATCCGGCTGCACGTGATCGTGCGCGAAACCGAAGAAGAAGCATGGGCCGCCGCCGACAAGCTGATCAGCAAGCTCGACGACGAAACCGTCGAGCGCGCCCAGGCCTCGTTCGCGAAGATGGATTCGGAAGGCCAACGCCGCATGTCCGCGTTGCATGGCGGCAAGCGTGGTGGCCGCGAGCAGCTCGAGGTGTCGCCGAATCTGTGGGCCGGCGTGGGGCTCGTGCGCGGCGGGGCGGGCACGGCACTCGTCGGGAGTCCGGAACAGATCGTTGCACGGATGAAGGAATACGAGGAACTCGGCATCGAGACGTTCATTTTGTCCGGCTATCCGCACCTGGAAGAGTCGTACCGTTTCGCTGAACTGGTGTTTCCGCTGCTGCCGAACCGTTTGCGCAAGAGTTCGAGTGGGCCGCTGTCGGGACCGTTCGGCGAGGTCGTCGGCGTCGATCAGTTGCCGGCTGCCGCGGTGAGTCAAAGCTGACGGCGCGCGCACCTGCGCCTCGCCGGCCGCAGCACACGTAATGAGAAAGAGTGGAGTAAGCGATCATGGCTCGATCCAGTAAAAGCGAAAGTTTGATCCGGCGTTTCGGCGGCCACCTTGCGCCGTGGATTGCGCCGCTGGTAATCCTGCTCGCGTGGGAGTTCGCCGCGCGCAGCGGCATCCTGTCGACGCGCGTGCTGCCCGAACCGCTCGCGGTGGTGAAGGCGGCGTGGTCCCTGATCCAGTCGGGCGAAATGTCGGCCGACGTCAAGGTCAGCACCTGGCGCGCGGTGTCGGGGTTTGCGGTGGGCGGCAGCATCGGTCTCGTACTGGGGCTGGCGACCGGCTTGTTCAGGCCCATTGAGGTTGCGCTCGACTCGACCGTGCAGATGGTGCGCAATATTCCCGCGCTGGCGATGATCCCGCTCGTGATCCTCTGGTTCGGGATCGAAGAAGAAGCGAAGGTGTTTCTGGTGGCGCTGGGTGTGTTTTTTCCGATCTACGTGAATACGTTTCACGGCATCCGTTCGGTCGACGCGAATCTGGTCGAAATGGCGCGCAGCTACGGCGTCAAGGGCTTTCGCCTGTACTGGGACGTGATTCTGCCGGGCGCGTTGCCGTCGATTCTGGTCGGCGTGCGCTTTGCGTTCGGGCTGATGTGGGTCACGCTGATCGTTGCGGAAACGATCTCTGCGCAGTCGGGCATCGGCTATATGACGATGAACGCCCGCGAATTCCTGCAAACCGATGTAGTGGTGGTCGGCATCCTGCTGTACGCGGGGCTCGGCAAGCTTGCCGATCTGCTGGCGAAGAGCCTCGAGCGCGTCTCGCTGCGCTGGCATCCCGCCTATCAACGAGGAGCAAAAGTATGAGTGCGACAACCTTGTCGACGAGTTTCGGCGGCGTCTCTGGCGTCGATCTCGAAGCGGAACTGGCTCAGCCGCGCACGCTCGATCACGACGCTACCGAAGCCGCGTCGCTCGAACGTGACGCCACGTTGCTCGACGCTGCGCTGCAACTGCGCGATGCCGGATGCGACCCGCGTTCGCCGGGCGCCGCCGCGCTAGTGCGCGACGCACAGCGCAGCGCGGATCACTCGGTCGAGTTGCGCGGCGTCGGCAAGCAATACGGCGACCGCACGGTGCTGAGCGATTTCAATCTGTCCATCGAGCGGGGCAGTTTCGTGGCGATCGTCGGACGCAGCGGCTGCGGCAAGTCCACCTTGTTGCGGCTCGTGGCCGGACTCGAACAGCCGAGCGCCGGTGTGCTCGAAAAGCGCACCGAGGACGGCGAGCCGCTCGATACCCGCATCATGTTTCAGGACGCGCGCCTGCTGCCCTGGAAGAGCGTGTTGCAAAACGTGATGCTCGGTCTCGGACGCGGGGCCCGCGAAGATGCGCGTGCGGTGCTGGCTGAAGTGGGCTTGCTGGAACGCGCCAACGACTGGCCCGCACAGTTGTCGGGCGGCCAGCGTCAGCGGGTGGCGCTCGCGCGTGCGCTGGTGCACCGGCCGCAATTGTTGTTGCTCGATGAACCGCTCGGTGCGCTCGACGCGCTGACGCGCATCGAAATGCATGCGTTGATCGAACGGCTGTGGCGCGAACATCGTTTTACCGCGCTGCTCGTGACGCACGACGTGCATGAAGCCGTGGCACTCGGCGACCGGATTCTGCTGATCGAAGAAGGGCGTATTGCGCTCGATCAGCCGGTGCCGCTTGCCCGGCCCCGGGCGCGCGCATCCGCGGGTTTTGCGGCGCTGGAAGAACATGTGTTGCAACGCGTGCTGAAGACATCGCCGAACGACGACGCGTTGGCGCATCACGCATTGGCGCCTCGTGCCGGTGCGCATCACGACGACCGCCTCGTGCGGCCGACGGAAGTCCGTTGGGCTGTTTGACATGCCTTGCCTTTTTCGTTTCTTATCGATTCACTGGAGTCACCCGATATGAGCATTTCCGCTATCAACGTACGTAATCAGTTCAAAGGCAAGGTCAAGGAAATCATCCGCGGGCCGGTTGTGTCCGAGGTGGACGTGGATACACCGTTCGGTATCGTCACGTCCGTGATCACGACGCGTTCGGTCGACGAACTCGAACTCGCGGTCGGTTCGGAAGTGGTCGCGCTCGTGAAGTCGACGGAGGTTTCGATCGCGCGGCTTTAAGGTCTGAGACCGGCTCGGCGCGCGTCATGCGCGCCGTTCGGATATGCGCTGCTGCCGGCGCTGGCCGCGCTATTTTGCGTTGGCCGCGCTGGCGGGCGGCGTGTGGGTCATCCGGTCGTTGGTCGGCTTGTCGGGGCGCTTGACCGGCATATGGTCGGGATTGGCGGGGTTGCTCGCGCTGGCCGCGTCCGGTGCCTTCACCATGGGGGCGCCGCTATCCTTCGGCGCCGACTGCGCACGAGCCGGCACGGCAGTCGCGGCACTTGCTACCAGAGCGACAAGCACGAGAGTTGCATAAGCCGCCGGATAAGGGGCATGCACCGTTGTGAGCGGGGCGGGTTTGATCCGTTTCATCCGATCCTCCTTGGTCGTCCTGGTGAGGTCCGCTTTCGCGTAGACCGCGTGACGCTCGGAAAATTCGCTTGATCGACCCATTTGCGTGCCGCTTTCAGTTGGCCGCAACTGCGTAGTGGCGCACGCGCCGCGGCCTCTGCAGAGGTTGCAACCCTCTGCACCATGCCCGCGTTACTTGCCCTTGCTCTTACCGGTTCCGCCGCCCGTCGTCGGGCACGGGAATGCAGCTTGCAGCGAGCGAAGGATTGCGAGGCCGACTGGAAAGTCGTCGGAGAGGCCCGGGTGGTTGGTGAAAAACTCATCCAGCAGCGGGTATAGCGTCTGTGCGCCGATCGGCAACTGCTCCGGCGGACAGTAGAGCGGAGGGCGTTTCTTCGCGACCAGATCGCCGTTCGCCCACCCCAGTTCGTTCACCGCGCCGGTAATGTATGCGGCATATACCGAGTTGTTGTCCGCGTGAGCCCATTGTTTGTACTGCTGGGCCGTCATTTCGGCGTTCGCGTTCAGCGCGAAACACGCCATAAGCAAAGCCAGCGCCGTCGTTCCCATCGTCTTTAATTGCATTGTTGCAACCTCACACCGGATTATTTAACCCGCCATTGTAGGGCAGGCGGGCGGCTCTACGAAGATTGGCGTGTGCAATCGGACTTGCTGTTGCGTGCGCAAAAAAAGGCCCACTTGGGGAAGTGGGCCACAAGTTTGACGAGAGACAATTCCTCTCAGGGAAAGAGGAGGACTCAGTGTACGGTGCGGGGCGGCGATTCGGATTTCAGACGCACTTACATGTCTTACCGGGTCTATCGCAGCGAAGGGCGACTTCATGCCTGCCCGGTCTTTGCGGGTTCACGGATGCACGGCTGGCTGCGAGCAATGCCGCCGCTGAAGTGGCTTTGGTGCGACACGTAGCAGGGTTTCTCGATCTTATATTGAACAGGAATCCTGAGTGAATGGTGCGTGCATCGGACGCTGACGAAAATCCACGTACGTAGCATTGGCCGAGTTCAGGTAATCCAAAGTAATGGAAACCCGACCTGCACAGCGCGAACCCGTCTGAGTGGCTTGTGATCGCGGCTGCGCTTGCGTCACGCGAAGAGGTCAGCCCGCGCGTTGCCCCTAACCGTCCACATGCGTTTTTTCGGGGAACGGATCTTGCTGAAGCGCGGTGAGGGGCAGCCATGAAGCGCGCCCACAGAATAAAAATGTAAAGACCGCTTTGCCAGACGGAGGATCAATGCGAAAACGAGTTGTCAGTGGATTGCTAGCCGGAGCCGCGGTTCTGTTGGCGTCACCGGGTGTGGCTGTCGCGCAGTCGCAGGCTTACACCAACGCCCCGGTCAACGTGTTTGCCGGTCCTGCAGACGATTACCCTGTGGTGACCCAGTTGCCTGGCGGTCAGCCGGTCACGTTGATGGGCTGCGTGAGCGGCTACACATGGTGCGATGTAGCGCTGCCGGATCTGCGAGGCTGGGTCTACGCGGGCAGTCTCAACTATCCCTATCAGGGCAGTAATGTACCGTTGCTGACCTACGGGACGGCGATCGGCCTGCCGATCGTGACATTCTCGATTGGCGCGTATTGGGGAAGCCACTACCGTGGGCGCCCCTGGTATAACAACGAGTCGCATTGGGCCCATCACCCGCCTCCGCCACCGGGCCATGGTGGACCGCCGCCCGGACACGGAGGACCGCCGCCCGGACACGGAGGACCGCCGCCTGGACATGGTGGACCGCCACCCGGACACGGTGGGCCGCCGCCCGGGCACGGTGGACCGCCGCCGCAGCACGGCAACCCACCGCCTACGCATGGAGCTGAGCGTCCGCCTCAAGGCGGGGGCGGCCAGCATATGGCGCCACCACCGGGAGGCGGAGGAGGTCAACATCAAGGACCGCCACCCGGCGGCGGGCAGCATCAAGGACCACCACCCGGTGCGGGCGGCGCAGGCGGTCATCCGGCACCGCCAGCCGGGCATGGCGGCGGTGAGCAGCACGGGGGTGGAGGCGGTGGTCATGACAACCACGAGCAGCACAATTAGCCGCGCGTAAGCGAAAGCGGAACACGGGCGGGGCGGCGAATCAGGCGGCCTCCGCCCAGTCTTCGCCCTATGCGTTGATGACAACGCGAGCGAAACGGCATCGCCACAGTGCAGGTTGAATTCCCCCGCAGCCGCCGCATCCACGGACAAAGTGACCGCACAAATGAAAACGCCAGAGGGTTCGGGCAACATGCCCTCACCATCTGGCGTCCACGCACGGCGCTCTTGTGAAGCGCCCAGCGTCGTTCCGATTAGTTACCGGAGACCGATTGCGAAGCCGACTGACGCGCACCGCTTTGCGATGCGTTATTCTTCACACCGCCGTACGCGTTGTTGTCTTCAGCAGCACGTTCGGCAGCAACGGTTTGCACGCTTTGGCCTTGTTGCGAAGCGGGCGCGCCGACGGACGGGCTATAGAACGGTGCCGGGCCGTAGCCGCTAGCAAAAGCGGGAGCAGCGATCGAGGCAGAGGCGACAACCAGCAGGGCGGCAAGAAGCTTGTTCTTCATGATGACTCCAGTAAACGTTTCGGACTTCGGGTTCAGGAAGACGTCGCGACATGGACCGCTAGGGGTGTATCTGTAACGTCGATGGAATAAGTGTATTCCCTTACTATCGAATATTTGTATCCATAATCCGAAATTACTATTCTCTGGATTGAAACAATCATCCGGTGCCTTGCAAGGCGTGGCCGACAAGGGGGTCAGGTCGGCGCGTGTAAAGAAAATTTCATCGTTCGCCGCAGCAAAGACCCCACTACGAGCAGTCCTAATAGGCGGCTTCGGCGTCATTTGAGGCCCAAATGCTGCGATTCCAGGGCAATCCGGCCCGCAGCACCAGGCGGCGAGCCAGCTTGCGGTAAAATCGCGGTTTGATTGATGCCGCCGGCCGTTTCCCATGTCTCCAGCTCTGCCCCCCAGTCCTCGCCGCGTTTCCGTGGCGCCTATGATGGACTGGACCGACCGTCATTGTCGTTCGCTTCATCGCGTGCTGTCGCGCCATACCTGGCTGTATACCGAAATGGTGACCACGGGCGCGTTACTGCACGGCGACGTTGCGCGTCATCTGGCATTCACGCCGGACGAAGCGCCGGTCGCGCTGCAACTCGGCGGCAGTGAACCCGACGACCTCGCACGATCAGCAAAACTGGGCGAGCAGTGGGGCTATGACGAGATCAATCTGAACTGCGGCTGTCCTTCCGAGCGAGTGCAGCGCGGCGCATTCGGCGCATGCCTGATGAACGAGCCGCAACTCGTGGCCGACTGCGTGAAGGCAATGCGCGATGCGGTCTCGGTGCCGGTGACGGTGAAGCATCGGATCGGCGTCGACGCGGTTGAAGAGTATGGCTACGTGCGCGATTTCGTCGGCACGATCGCCGACGCGGGTTGCGACGTGTTCATCGTGCATGCGCGCAACGCAATCCTGAAAGGTTTGAGTCCAAAGGAGAATCGCGAGATTCCGCCGCTCAAATATGACTACGCCTATCAGCTGAAGCGCGATTTTCCACAGCTCGAGATCATCATCAACGGCGGTATCAAGACGCTCGATGAAGTGGCGCAGCATCTGCAGCACGTCGACGGCGTGATGCTCGGCCGCGAGGCCTATCACAATCCGTATGTGCTGGCCGGCGTCGACGCGCGCTTCTATGGGTCCGCCGAGCCGGCGCTCACGCGCGAGCAGGCCGAAGCGAAACTGATCGAATACTGTGCGGCGGAGCTCGCGCGCGGTACGTTCCTTGGCGCGATCACGCGTCATGCGCTGGGTCTTTATCGCGGTGTGGCGGGCGCGCGTGGATGGCGTCGTGTGCTGTCGGACAACAAGAAACTCGCTGCGCGCGATCTCGCCATTTTTGATGAAGCAAGACAGCATCTGCGCGAGGCAGTCTTGCGTGAGCCAGCCGAAATCTTTGAATAAAGGGCTAGGCAAATGCAAATCATGTTTGTATAATCTCGCTTCTTGATCGGCAAGCCAGTTCTCGGTGAGCCAAGCAGATGTTCCAGTGGTGGCTGTAGCTCAGTTGGTAGAGTCCAGGATTGTGATTCCTGTCGTCGTGGGTTCGAGTCCCATCAGCCACCCCAAAAAAACCTTCCCCTTCAGTCTCTTACGTTTCCCGCTAGATTCCATATAGCGATATTCGGAACGGAAAATCCAATTTCGGAATTTACTCGGTAGCTTTCGCGACCTTGACCTTGCGTCGATCGTAGTGCGCGTGGGTAGTCGACGGGTTTGCGTGAGCTGCAAAATCGTAGGCATCTTCATCGCGTTGCTCGAGCTTCGCCGTGATCGCCGTCGGCCTGATATCGAGCAAAGAAAAATAAGCCGGATGGTTCGTGATCTGCAGCTCCATACCACCGCGGATCGGACTGTTCACTCGGTTCGCAATCCGCTGCGCGGCCTCGCGCATCTTCTTCGCTTCGAACTCGCGAGCAATCGCCTTATCGAATGCCCCGATGTAGGCATACATGGCGTCCTGCCAAACCGATCCCCAGCCGCTTTTCGAATAAGGCTGCCCGCGTCGATTGGGGAATAGGAAGAGGCTGGCCACCTTGCGATCGCGCTTCGCGCGCTCGACAACCACGCGCAGACGCGTCGACCACTGACGCAGCTTCTGGACTTCGGCCTCGCCGCGCTTGCGCTTCGCGCTCGCGACACGCACGCCAGCGTCGGTGATGCCAGAGAGATGAAATGGGCGGATTTCGGCCGCACGAAAACCCGTGAGATAGCAGAACATCGCGGCGAGGCCCATCGTCCGGTATGCCTGATCCTGCCGGAGCGCCCATAGATAGAACTTGACCACCTGTCCTCGCTCGACCGTCCGGACATCCTTCTCGGCCGTGTTCTGCATCATGCCGACGAACGGATTGCTCTTGACGACGCCCCAGCGGACCGCGTAATTGCACACCGTCTGCATCAGCGCCATATCCTTGTTTGCGCCGATCGGTGCGCCGGCCTTTGCACGGACGTCGAGGTATTGA
>NZ_DASXHA010000092.1:0-32446 GCF_036488795.1 Paraburkholderia sp. | reverse complement strand
AGTGGTCCAGTGCGTGGGAAAGCGCAGATCCGTCCTTTCGGACTGATTCTTCCATGCTGCTCTCCTTACTGGACAAGAAAATCCCAGACGGGAGACGCATCTTCCCCAGCGGGGAAAATACGCACCCGCTAGGGAGAATTTCAATTGATCCGGACGAGGTCGTCTGGATCACCAAGTTTCAAGGGTCTGTCAGCCGTCTTGCGACGGTAGACCAGACGGAAGTCTGCCCGCTTTCGCGTGGAGTAATGTCCCAACCCCTATGCGGCCGATTACAGGCCGCCATTCGCTTTTTCCGTCCTCCCATACCCACACCACCATCAATGGATCTTGCGACCCACCTTGCCAATCAACGTCGATTGGCGACGATACGGGCTTACCACGTTCCCTGCCTGTCACACGACCGACTTAGGTCCCGCCTATTCCCCGGTGGCACTTCAACGACGTAGCCCAAATTCTAAGTGGGCTAACTGGCCACGTGCCGTTTGGCTTGAGCCCGAGCAGCATTTGGCTCAACACTGGTAACGAGGTTTATCAGCGGTTCACTTACATTGACCGTATCGGCCAGCCTAGCTCCTAGATCATCGCTGCTGACGATCTTCCAGCCACATGTTTCGCAACACCTGACTGCCCGAGAACTTCCAGGGGCTACATTGTCGGAAAAGCTTCACACCCCACCGTTACCAGTGACGCATGTCTTCCTAGGCTACGTTTGGTCGTACAAACGGTTCGCTGCTGCGAGGACACCGCAGTTGAACAATGACAGAACAGAGCTTTTAACCCTTCGGGGGTTACTAGGCTCAGATTTATGCGCGTGATCGAATAACCATCAAAACGATGGTGGCGAGACCCGCGCTATTTTCGTTTTAAGCGTCGCAATATTTCGTAACAATACTTCCTGCGAAGTGTCGTGCCGATACAACGCTTTCTGAGTTAATTCCAGCTCCCTGCAGCTCAAAACATCACCCGCCGGGAACTGTTGGCAAGCTCACTTCAGGCTGTTGTACCTGCGAAAATTCCTCAGGTAGTATTGCGCGAAGGCCTTGCCACACCTAGTCAATGCCGCTTTATAGAGCTTCGGCGCACCTCTACACGAAGGGTGTCGTGTCGCACTAGAATCGCCAGTTTAGAACATTCCTCGCGCGTTCGAGACCCGGATGCCGGCCGTCTCTTCCCCTGCCCCCACCATGCCTTCAGCGCGCCCGCCCGCTCCGCTTACATCCAACGCGCCGTCCACGGGCCGTACCGCGCCGGTGCACGAGGCGATTGCCTGCGACGTGTTTTGCGCGGTGATCGACAACTTCGGCGATATTGGCGTGTGCTGGCGGCTCGCGCGCCAACTGGCGAGCGAGTACGGCTGGCAGATGCGCATTTTCGTCGACGATCTCCACGCGTTCCAGAAGCTATGCCCCGCACTCGACCTCGACCGTAGCCGCCAGGCCGTGAGCGGCATCGTCATCGAGCACTGGCACGAGCCGTCGCACGCGGGCGAGACGCTCGAGGTCGCGGACGTCGCAATCGAAGCCTTCGGCTGCGAGTTGCCGCACGTCTACGTTGCCGCGATGGCGCGCCGCGAACGCCCGCCGGTCTGGCTGAATCTCGAATACCTGAGCGCCGAAGACTGGGTCGCGGATTTCCATCTGCGCCGCTCGCCGCACCCGCGCTATCCGCTGACCAAGACGTTCTTTTTTCCGGGTCTCGGCGCCGGAACCGGTGGTGTGCTGAAGGAACGCCATCTGGATGCCGCGCGCGCGACCTTCGAAGCGTCACCGCAGATGCGCGCCGGCTGGTGGCAAAACGCCATTGGCGCGCCCGCGCCCGAACCGGACGCCACGGTGATTTCGCTGTTTTCGTACGAGAACCCCGTCATCGACAGCCTGCTCGGTCAATGGCGCGACAGTCCGACACCGATCGTGCTGCTCGTGCCGGAGGGACGGATTTCGGGCGCGATCGCGCGCTTTTTCGGCTTGCCGGGCTTTGCCGCCGGCACGCACGCCGCGCGCGGCAACCTGCGCGCCCACGCGCTCGCCTTCACCGACCAGCCCGGCTACGACGCGCTCCTGTGGGCGAGCCACCTCAACTTCGTGCGCGGCGAGGACTCCTTCGTGCGGGCCCAATGGGCCGCGCGGCCGTTCGTCTGGCATATCTACCCGCAAGCGGACGATGCTCACCTGCCCAAGCTCGACGCCGCCCTCGCCCACTACGCCGGTCCGCTGCCGGCGCCTGCCCGCGCGGCGCTGGCGCGTTTCTGGCATGCCTGGAACGGCACCGGCCGGCCCGATTGGGCCGATTTCCAGCGTCATCGCGCGGCTTTTGAGCAGCGCGCGGCGGCGTGGGCGGTCGAACTTGCGGCGCCCGGCGACCTCGCTGGAAATCTGGCCGAATTCACAAAAAGTCAGTTAAAATAAGCGGTTATCCAACGGCCGACGACACAAGCGCGGCACGATGGCGGCGGCGAACCGGCTTCAAACGGAAATCGTCCTCGCGCATCGGCGCCGCTCGTGTACGCGCCCGCTCCGGGTAAAAAGCAGTTATCGGAAGGTAACGGGCCGCGGGCAACCGCCGCAAGCAGCAGCGACAGGCACCCAGCCCGCTTGCGCCGTATGCCGTTGAGCACAGTTGAAGCAACTTATTTCGTACAGGACAGTTTTATGAAGACCGCACAGGAACTCCGCACCGGTAACGTCGTGATGATCGGCGCAGACGCGATGGTCGTGCAAAAGGCCGAATACAACAAATCGGGCCGTAACTCCGCCGTCGTGAAGATGAAGTTCAAGAATCTGTTGACCGGCGCAGGCATGGAAACCGTGTACAAGGCAGACGACAAGTTCGACGTCGTCCTGCTCGACCGCAAGGAAGTGACGTACTCGTACTTCGCCGACCCGATGTACGTGTTCATGGACGCCGACTACAACCAGTTTGAAGTCGAAGCGGAAATGATGGGCGACGCGCTGAACTACCTCGAAGACGGCATGGCTTGCGAAGTCGTGTTCTACAACGAGAAGGCCATCTCGGTCGAACTGCCGACCACGCTGGTTCGCGAAATCATCTACACGGAACCGGCTGTCAAGGGCGACACGTCGTCGGGCAAGGTCCTGAAGAACGCCAAGCTGAACACCGGCTTCGAATTGCAAGTGCCGCTCTTCTGCAATATCGGCGACAAGATCGAAATCGACACGCGTACGCACGAATACCGCAGCCGCGCGTAAGCGTCCTCGCTGCCAGCGCGCGCCCGCTGCCTTGCGGGACGCGCCTGCCGCCGTGTCGTTCTCACGGCTTGCAAATGAAAAGCGCCTCTCACGGGCGCTTTTTCTTTTTTTCGCGACCGTGTATGGTTGAGGAAAACTTTACCGCTCCTTTTTCGATTTTTCCTGGCGAAGGCAGGCCGCAACGGGCCCACTCCCGGTAAATCACTGACGGGCTTAAGTAATTCCTGGTGGCACGCTCCCTGCTTGTATGAAGATCAGGCCTCGACAGGCTTTACTTCTTTCCAATGGGAGATGCGTCATGAATAACGACATCGCTGAAGGCAAGTGGAAGCAAATGATCGGCAAGGCGAAGACGGCGTGGGGCGAACTGACCGACGACGAACTGACCAAGGCGGAAGGCCGTGCCGAGCGGCTCACCGGCCTGATCCAGGAACGCTACGGCAAAACCCGCGACGAAGCCGAGCTGGAAGTGCGCCGCTTCTTCGATGCAAACCGGCATTTCTAGGTATCCATGAGTGGAGTGCACGACGCGTGGCAAGCGCGCCCACCTTCACTGTTAGCGCGCCCCTGGTTGTCGCGCTCCACAACGGACCAGATTGACTGACTCGGGATTGCGCAACGAATGAATCAAACTGCCGTTTCGCCTACCGTGTGGCTGCGCCCGTCCACCTGCCTTGTCCTCGTAGCGGCGGACAGTGCGACTGCGCGCCCGGTTTGGCGTCTCTCCAGAAACAACGGCCAGAAATCGTACCGCTGCCCTGCGCCTCACTGGCGACGGGGCGCGGATTTCCGTCCACTTTAAATTTCGCTCGCCATGCCACACGCTCTGATTGTCGAAGACGATCCCAATAGTCTGTCCGGTCTGTCGGCGATACTCGCCGCCGACGGTTTCTCCGTCGACACCGCCACGACACTTGCTGAAGCACGGGCGGCGCTGACCCGCTTCATTCCTGACGTCGTGCTGGTGGATCTGAATCTGCCCGACGGCAGCGGCCTCGACCTGCTCCAGCACCTGCCCGCGCAACCGCCAGGCGGCGCGTTGCCGGTTATCGTGATGACCGGCAACGCCACTGTCGAAAGTGCGATTGAAGGCTTGCGGCACGGCATCTGGGATTATTTGCTGAAGCCCGTCAACATTCCGCGTCTGCGCAGTCTGCTCGCGCGTATTCCGCGCCCGTACGAACTGACCGAGGAAGTGCAGACGCTGCGCGCCACGCTGCGTCAGCTCGGCCGCTTTGGGCCCATGCTCGGACGCAGCGGCTCGATCCAGCACGTCTACGACCTGATCGAACATACCGCGCCGACCGAAGCCGCCGTACTGATTTCCGGGGAAGCCGGCACCGGCAAGGAAGTCGCCGCGCGCACCCTGCATGAGATGAGCCGTCGCCGCAAGGGTCCGTTCATCACGTTCGACTGCCGCACGGCGGTCAGCCTCGCGGCGCATCGTTCACTCGACAGCGTGCTGTTCGGCCATGAACGGGGCGCGTTCAGCGGCGCCGAGCAACGCGAACAGGGTCTGTTCGAACAGGCGAGCGGCGGCACGCTCTTTATCGACGAGATCGCCGAATTGCCGCGCCCGCAGCAGGAGGCGCTGTTGCGCGCGCTCGATTCGCAGACCTTCATGCGGGTCGGGGGCACGCACCAGGTGGTGACGGACTTCCGGCTGATCGCCTCGACCCGCAAGTCGCCGCGCGCAGCCGTCGCCGACGGCAGCTTGCACGCAGATCTCGCCTTGCGTCTGGACGCAGCCGCCGTTACGCTGCCGCCCTTGCGCGAGCGCGGTGACGACCCTGCGCTGCTGGCGCAAGCCACGGTCGATGAGCTGAATCGCGAGGCAAGCGCCAGCGGCACCGCAGACGCCACCAAGCAGGTCGGACCCAACTTCCTGCGCGAGTGCCTTGCGTATGAATGGCCCGGCAACGTGCGCGAACTGCAGGACCGCGTGCGGCGCGCCTACCAGGCATCCGGTGACGTGCTCGAAACGCTGCGCGCCGACGAAAACGGCTCGGGCAACGGCCGCGACCTGAACGGCAGCCGGGTGCAGGTCACCGTCGGCACACCGCTCGCGGATGTGGAGGAAATGCTGATCCGCGCGACCCTCGATGCGGTCGGCGGCACGCGGCATCGTGCGGCGTCGCTGCTGGGAATCAGTCCGAAGACGCTGTACAACAAACTACAGCGGATGCGTCTGAATTAACCCGCATTGACGGGCAAACGGGCAAACGGGCAAAAAAAGACGGCGTCGCGGCGCCGTCTTTCTGGATCCGCGCGAACCGCTCAGGAAACAAATGCGCTGCGCAACAGCAACTGCGCCTGCTGATATTCCGGCTCAGCCACCAGCTTGCTCCATTTGAGCGCCTTGCCGCGCGGCCGCATGCTCCTGATGCGCCGTTGCGATTCCTTCGACGGCGTAAAACGCAACGCGTCCAGCACCTTCTCCGCTTCGGCCGGCTGATTGCAGATCAGCACCATGTCGCAGCCGGCCTGCAGGGCGGCCGTCGCCGCTTCGGTCAGCGTGCCGCCCTGCCGCGCGGCTTCCATCGACAAGTCGTCGCTGAAGATGGCGCCCGTGAAGCGCAGCTTGTTGCGCAAGATCTCCTGCAGCCAGACCCGCGAAAAACCGGCCGGCTTCGAGTCGACCTGCGGATAAATCACATGCGCCGGGATCACCGACGCCAGCGACAGGCCCAACCAGTCATAAGGCGCTACGTCGTCGCGCAAGATAACGTCGAGCGGCCGGTCGTCGACCGGCATCGCGACGTGCGAGTCGGCGTGCGCAAAACCATGTCCGGGGAAATGCTTGCCGCAGTTCGCCATGCCCGCGAGCGCGAGGCCGTGGTTCAGACTCTTCGCCAGCATTGCGACGACGCGCGGATCGCGATGAAACGAGCGGTCGCCGATCACCTGCGACTGGCCGTAATTCAGATCGAGCACGGGCGTGAAACTCATGTCGATGCCGCACGCGCGCAATTCCGTCGCGAGAATGTAGCCCACTGCCGTAGTGACCTTGGTTGCATGCAGGACATCGGAGTCCCACAGGGCACCCAACTTGCCCATTGCCGGCAGCACGGTGAAGCCGTCGGTGCGAAAACGCTGCACGCGGCCGCCCTCGTGATCGACCGCAATCAGCAGATCGTCGCGCACCTCGCGGATCGCGCCGGTCAGCGCTTCCAGTTGCGCGCGGCTTTCGTAGTGGCGCGCGAACAGGATCACGCCGCCGGTCATCGGATGAGCGAGGCGGCGCATGTCGTCGTCGTTCAGCGTTTTGCCGACCACGTCGAGCATCACCGGTCCGGGATTGGTTTTCATCGAATTCCGCAAGAAGGATAGATGACGCGGCCTGCGTGCGCCGCGTCGGGAGAGTTCAGGAGGCAGCGGGGCCGCCAGGATCCGCGGTTTCCGCGATCACGAAGGAGACCGCATAGTCCTTCTCGTCGCTGATCGTGACCTTGGCCGTGATGCCACGCGCCTCCAGCCATTGAGCGAGTTCGCCGGAAGCGACGACCATCGGCCTGCCGCTCGGCTCATTGAGCGTCTGCAAGGCGCGCCAGGTCATGGGCCAGCGCATGCCGAGACCGATCGCTTTGGAAAAGGCTTCTTTCGCCGAGAACCGCGTCGCGAGAAACGCAAGACCGCGCGCGGCCGAGCGCGCGTGGCGCGCGTGATAGACACGCAGCTCATCGGGACCGAGCACTTTCTCCGCGAAGCGCCCGTTGGTGCGGGTCATCACCGCCGCCACCCGGCTGACCTGAACGATGTCCGTGCCGATACCGTAGATTGTCATGCGTGACTGCGTCCTCGTTGTCGTGTGGTGGCGGCGCGGGGTCTGCGGATCTGATCAGTCACCCCGCCCCGCGCTCAGGCGCGTGCGGCGAGCCGCGCCGCGACCATGATCGCCTTCATCTCGCGCACGGCGTTGTCCCAGCCGGCGAAGATCGCATGCGCGACGATCGCGTGGCCGATGTTCAGTTCGACAATGCCGTCGATCGCCGCGATCTGCTGAACGTTCGTGTAATGCAGCCCATGGCCGGCGTTGACCTTGATACCCAGCGACACACCCAGCTCGACGCCACGCACGACCCGCTCATATTCATGCTGCTGCCCGGCCGGATCATGCGCTTCGGCATAACGGCCGGTGTGCAGTTCGATCACCGGCGCACCGGCTTCGTGCGCGGCGCGGATCTGTGTTTCGTCGGGGTCGATGAAGAGCGACACACGCGAACCGGCGTCGGCCAGTTGCTTGCAGGCGGCCTTGACGGCTTCGAACTGGCCGGCCACATCGAGGCCGCCTTCGGTCGTCAGTTCCGCGCGCTTTTCCGGCACGAGACAGACATCGTGCGGCTGCACTTCACAGGCAATGTCGAGCATCTCCTGCGTCACCGCGCATTCCAGGTTCATGCGCGTCTTCAGCAGTGGACGCAGCTTGCGCACGTCGGCGTCGACGATATGCCGGCGGTCTTCGCGCAGATGCAGCGTGATTACGTCCGCGCCCGCGTCTTCGGCGTCGAGCGCCGCGCGGATCGGGTCGGGATACGACGTGCCGCGCGCGTTGCGCAGCGTAGCGACGTGATCGATATTCACGCCCAGGTCGATGACAGTCGGCGACGTAAGAAAGAAGCTCATAAGTTCTGCAAGTCGATCAGGATCTGGCGCGTCGCGAGCGGCGTGCCGCCAAGGTAAGTGTTGAGCAGAAAGCGCATCAGCGTCTTGCTTTGCGCCACGGTCTGCGCACGATGGTAATCGTCCGCTTCCATATCGAGCAAGGTCTGCCCTGCAATCACCGGCCATTGTGCCGGCAGATCGTCGGACGCCTCGCGCACGCCGCGCTCGGGATCGAACACATAGCGGCCCTCCGGCTGCACCGCCTTGCGCGCCACCGTGCGATTGAGCGCCAGCGCGTAGCCGGTTTCGCGCAGCAGCACACGCTCGAACGAACGCAGCACCTGCACGGGCGGCTCGTCGTGCGCGAGGCGCGCGAGCGTCACGACATAGTGCTGGAACAGTTGCGGATGCGGGTCTTCACGTCCGCAAAATTTGACCAGCAATTCGTTGACGTAGAAGCCGCACAGCAACGCGTCGCCGGCGAGCGGCAACATGCCGCCCACCCATTCGGCGCCGGTCAGCGTGCGCACCTCGGATTTGCCGGACCACGACAGCGCAAGCGGCTGGAAGGTCTGCAGCACGCCACGCAGGGCGGAGTGCGGGCGCTTGGCGCCTTTGGCGACGAGCGCGAGGCGGCCATGGTCGCGCGTCAGCACGTCGATGATCAGACTGGTCTCGCGATGCGGATAACTATGCAGCACGAAAGCCGGCTGCTCCGTGATCTTGTATTCGGAGCCGGAACTTCGCGGACGGCGCGGCGGCGTTTTGCGTGCTTCGCCTTGATCGCCGGAGGTGGCAGCAGCAGAAGATCTTTTCGCAGCGCGCGCCTTCGACGGCTCGCGCGCCGGCGCGACCGGCTCGGCGTCGTCCGGTTCAGCGTCGGATTGCAGCGTCATCCACGCGTCATTCGTACCCATAGGCGCGGAGTCCGGCTTCGTTGTCGGCCCAGCCACTCTTCACCTTGATGAAGGTTTCCAGATACACAGGACCGTCGAACAGCTTTTCCATGTCCAGACGCGCTTCGGTACTGATCTGCTTCAGTTTGGCGCCCTTCTGGCCGATGATCATCGCCTTGTGCGTGTCGCGCTCCACCAGGATGGTGGCGAAGATGCGGCGCAGACGGCCTTCGGTCTCGAACTTGTCGATCAGCACGGTGCTCGTGTACGGCAGTTCGTCGCCGGTCCAGCGGAAAACCTTTTCGCGCAGAATTTCGGCGGCGAGAAAACGCTCGCTGCGGTCGGTCAGGTCGTCTTCGCCGTAGATCGGCGAACCTTCCGGCAGATACGGCTTGACGGTCGCCATCAGACGCTTGATGTCGTCCAGGTTCCTGGCCGACAGCGGCACGATTTCGTTGAACTGGCGCAGCGCGCTCACCTGTTGCATGAACGGGTACAGCGAGTCTTTATCAGAGACGCGGTCGAGCTTGTTCGCAATCAGCAGCGTGGGCACCGAAGGCGGAACCAGGTCGAGCACCTTCTGGTCGTCCGGACCGAAACGGCCGGCCTCGATGACGAACAGGATCGCGTCGACCGAGCTCAGCGTGGACGTCACCGCGCGGTTTAGCGAACGGTTCAGCGCGCCGCTGTGTTTGGTCTGAAAACCGGGCGTGTCGACGAAGATGTACTGCGCGTCTTCCAGCGTGTGAATGCCGGTGATGCGATGGCGCGTGGTCTGCGCCTTACGGGAGGTGATGCTGACTTTCTGGCCGACCAGCGCGTTCATCAGCGTGGACTTGCCGACATTCGGGCGGCCGACGATTGCGACCATGCCGCAGCGAAAACCAGTGGGAGTGGAAGCAGTCATATTCAGGCTACGGCAAGTTCGTATGGACGCGCGGCGAAACGCGCGCCCATGGCATCAGTGGCCGGCATCGGCGACGCGCGAGGGGACCGCGTCGGCAACACCGGGTTCGAGTTCGGCCGGCGCCTGCACGCCGGGCGCGAGTTCGCGGGTGCGGGACGCGGCGGGTTTGTCGGGGGCGTTTTTTTCAGCGGCGGGTTTGTCGCCCGACGCTTTGTCAGCGACGCGCAGCGCCGGCTCCGCCCGCTCGCCGGCGGCGGCCTTGTCCGGCTTGTCCTGTTTTTCTGGTTTGTCCTGCTTGTCGCCGCGCTCAGCTTTGTCTTTCTCTGCCGCGCCCGGATTGCTGTATTCGACGTGCGCGGCGCGGATCACGGCAAGCGGCGCGGGCGCCGGCACCACGGCAGGCGCCACACGCTCGGCCGCGGCCTCAGCCAGCCTCGCCTCGCCGCGCGCATGACGATCGCCCTTCCGGTCGGGTGCGCGCAGATCGAGCGCGGTCTGGACCCCTGTGACACCCGGGACGATCTCCGGCTCGGCATGCTTGGCCGCCCGCGCGCCTTTCGAACGCTTCGGCTTGGCCACCACGGCCGGTGCGGCGGCCATCACCTCGTCGAGCGCCTTTTTCGCGGCGGCCTGCTCGGCGGCGCGGCGGCTCGCGCCGGAGCCGGACACCTTTACGTCCAGCTTCGGCACCGTGCATTCGACTTCAAACTGCTGATTGTGCGCCGCGCCATGAGTGGCGACGACCGTGTACGTCGGCAGGGCAATCTTGTGTCCCTGCAGATATTCCTGCAGGAGCGTCTTCGAATCTTTGCCGAGCGTGCGCGGGTCGATATGGTCGAGAATCGGCACATAGAGCCGTTTGATGACCGTCTGGGCGGCGTCGAAGCCGCCGTCGAGAAAGATTGCGCCAAGGATGGCTTCGAGCGTGTCAGCGAGGATGGACGGCCGGCGGAAGCCGCCGCTGCGCAGTTCGCCCTCGCCCAGCCGCAATCCGTCTGAAATATTCAGGGCCTGAGCAATCTCGTACAACGACTGCTGTTTGACCAGGTTGGCGCGGACGCGGGACAGATCGCCCTCGTCCAGTTTGCTGAAACGTTGGAACAATAGCGCAGCCACCGCGCAATTCAGAACGGAGTCGCCGAGAAACTCGAGCCGTTCGTTATGCGTGGCACTGTGACTGCGGTGAGTTAAAGCCTGGCGCAACAATTCCGCATTGCGAAATTCGTAGCGCAAACGGCTTTCCAACGGAGATAGGGGCATGTGCAGAGTATAACGCGGGCGCCTGCCCCGGCGAAAACGCGGGGCGGCCAACGAAAAAGCGTGGTGAAGCGACCTTACCGCACGTTCTTAAAGTAGCGTGATAACACGCTGCAACGGATGCGAGACATCTGTGCAGCGTGTTGTGCGGAAAGTGATGCGGTCGATGCGGCGATGCTTAATGGAACGTCCCGATGCGTTTCAGGCTGCTGAAATTCATCCAGATAAAGAACGCGCGACCAACGATATTCTTGTCCGGCGCGAAGCCCCAATAACGGCTGTCAGCGCTGTTATCGCGGTTGTCACCCATCATGAAGTAGTTGCCCGGGGGCACCTTGCAGATCACACCGCGTGCGTTGTACGTGCAGTTGTCCCGGTACGGATAATCTTCCGCGCCGACGATGAACGGCGGCACCGCCGGGTTGTTCAGAATGGCGTTCTTGCGGCCGTCGAGATCTTCTTCGAATTGCTTCGCATAACCAATGCGCTCTTCGTCGAAGTAATCCGGCAGCGGCGTTTCCGGCACCGGCTTGCCGTTGATCGTCAGTTGCTTGTCCTGATAGGAAACCACGTCACCCGGCAGACCGATCACGCGCTTGATGTAATCGACCGACTCGTCTTTCGGGTAGCGGAACACCACCACGTCACCGCGTTCCAGCGGACGGCCCGCGGTGATCTTGGTGTTGGTGATGGGCAGGCGAATGCCGTATTCGTACTTGTTGACGAGGATGAAGTCGCCCACCAGCAGCGTCGGCACCATCGAGCCGGACGGAATCTTGAACGGCTCGACGACGAACGAACGCACGACGAACACCACCAGAATGACCGGGAAAAAGCTCGCGGAATACTCGAGCCACCACGGCTGACGCAGTTTCTCGTCACGCAGACGCGCGCGCGTTTGCGGCGCGTTTTCGTCGGCGAAACGCTCGCCGACGCGGGCCTGCTGACGGTCGAACTCGGCGACCGCCGCGTCGGCCGCACGCCGCCGTTGCGGCATGAAAACCAGTTTATCTGCGACCCATGCGACGCCCGTAATGATGACGAGCACAAAAAGAATCAGTGCAAAATTCATAGGGTTCCGTTGTTCGTCTTATTTGTCTTCGACACGCAGGATCGCGAGGAAAGCCTCTTGCGGAATCTCGACGGACCCGACCTGCTTCATTCGCTTCTTGCCTGCCTTTTGCTTTTCCAGCAGTTTCTTCTTACGGCTAATATCGCCGCCGTAGCATTTTGCCAGCACATTCTTACGCAACGCCTTGATGTTCTCGCGCGCAATAATGTTCGCGCCAATGGTGGCCTGAATCGCGACATCGTACATTTGACGCGGAATCAGCTCACGCATTTTCGCCGCCACTTCGCGGCCGCGATACTGGCTTTGCGAACGGTGCACGATCACCGACAAGGCGTCCACCTTGTCGCCGTTGATCAGCATGTCGACCTTCACGACATCCGCCGCACGGTATTCCTTGAACTCGTAATCCATGGACGCGTAGCCGCGCGAGATGGACTTGAGACGATCGAAGAAATCGAGCACGACTTCGCCCATCGGAATTTCGTAGGTGAGCTGAACCTGGCGGCCGTGGTACTGCATGTTGATCTGATTGCCGCGCTTTTGCGTGCACAGCGTGATCACCGAGCCGACATAGTCCTGCGGCATATACAGATTGACCGTGACGATCGGCTCGCGCACTTCTTCGATCTTCGAAGGCTCCGGCATCTTCGCCGGATTCTCGACCATGATGGTCGTGCCGTCGCGCTGCAGGACTTCGTACACCACGGTCGGTGCCGTGGTGATCAGGTCCATGTCGAACTCGCGCTCGAGACGCTCCTGCACGATCTCCATGTGCAGCAGGCCGAGGAAGCCGCAGCGGAAACCGAAACCGAGTGCCTGCGACACTTCCGGCTCGTACATCAGCGAGGCGTCGTTCAGCTTCAGCTTTTCCAGCGAATCACGCAGTGCGTCGTACTGGTTGGCTTCGACCGGATAGAGACCCGCGAACACCTGCGGCTTGACTTCCTTGAAGCCCGGCAGCGGTTCAGGCGCGGGACGGTTCACCAGCGTGACCGTGTCGCCCACCTTCGCCGCAGCCAGTTCCTTGATGCCGGCGATGATGAAGCCCACCTGCCCCGCTGACAAGACCTCGAGATTCTTCGATTTCGGCGTGAACACGCCGATATGCTCGACCGGATACTGCGCGCCGGTCGCCATCATGCGGATCTTGTCCTTCGGGCGCAGCGTGCCGTTGACGATACGCACCAGCATCACGACGCCCACGTAGTTGTCGAACCACGAGTCGATGATCAGCGCCTGCAGCGGCGCGTCGGCATCACCCTTGGGCGGCGGCACTTTGGCGATCAGCGCTTCGAGCACGTCTTCGACGCCGAGGCCCGTCTTGGCGCTGCAACGTGTGGCGTCGGTTGCGTCGATGCCGATCACGTCTTCGATTTCTTCGATGGCGTTTTCGGGATTCGCGGCCGGCAGATCGATCTTGTTCAGCACCGGGATCACATCCACGCCGAGTTCGATGGCCGTGTAGCAGTTGGCCACCGTCTGCGCTTCGACGCCCTGACTGGCGTCGACCACCAGCAGCGCGCCTTCGCACGCGGACAGCGAACGGCTGACTTCATACGAGAAGTCGACGTGCCCCGGCGTGTCGATCATGTTGAGGTTGTAGATCTGCCCATCGCGGGCCTTGTACGTCAGTGCGGCGGTTTGTGCCTTGATGGTGATGCCGCGCTCGCGCTCGAGATCCATCGAGTCGAGCACTTGAGATTCCATCTCGCGATCGGACAAGCCGCCGCAAATCTGGATGATGCGATCGGCGAGCGTCGACTTGCCATGGTCGATGTGCGCAATGATCGAGAAATTACGAATATGATCCATTCAGTACCGATCAAGCGAAAAAGGCGCGCTCGGACGATTGCGGAGCACGCCTTGTAAGTAGGTGAAAAACCTGTCTATTTTAGCCGAAAAAGGCTCCGGCCCGGCATATCTTGCAGCGCCGCACGGAAAGCCGGCTCGGGCGCGCGCGAGGCGTGAGGACTTTTCTTACGCTAGCGGGCCTGCACAGCACGCGCCGTGAGCGCGGCGCGCACCCGCCCTTCGTCGAGGTGATAGTGACACAACTCGACACCTTCGCAGACCAAAACCGGTACTCGCTCGTTGTAACGCGCTTCCAGTAAGGGATCGGCGTCGATATCGACGACTTCGACCTGCACACCGAACTCGGTCGCGAGCGGCCCGAGTGCGGCGCGCATCTCGTCGCACAAATGGCACCACGCGCGCCCATAGAGCGTGAGCGGCGCCGGCTTCGTCATTTTGACGCGGAGCCGCCGCGCGGACGCAGCGGCACAAACTGCGTGTTATCGCCACGACGCACGAGCAGTGCAACCATCTTCTGCGGGTCGAGGTGCGAAGTCACGGCGTCGAACTGCTTCGCACTGACGATGTCCGTATCGCCCACGCGCAGGATGATGTCGCCCTTCTGCAGGCCAACGCGCGCCGCCGGTCCGTCGACCTGATCGACCTGCACACCACCCTTCAGTTTCAGCGTCTTTTGCTGATCGGACGACAGGTCGCTGACGGCGACGCCGAGCGCATTGGTTGCGCGCTGCTTCGGCGGCGGCGCCTGCTTCTCGTCGGTCTTCGCGGTCTTGTCCGGCTGCATCTCGGCAATCGTCACCGGCAGATCGCGTGTCTGGCCCTTGCGCCAGACGGTGATGGTAGCCTTTGTGCCCGGCTTCGTATCGCCCACCATGCGCGGCAGGTCCGTCGCCGTATCGACCGAATGTCCGTTGAACTTCAGGATGATGTCGCCCGGCTGCACGCCCGCCTTGTCGGCCGGCCCACCCGGTTCGACGCTGCTGACGAGCGCGCCTTCGGCCGTCGGCAAGCCGAGCGAATCGGCTACGTCCTTCGTCACTTCGCCAATGGCCACGGCGATCCGGCCGCGCGTGACTTTACCGGAGGTCTTCAACTGGTCGGCCACGCGCATCGCTTCATCGATCGGGATCGCGAACGAGATGCCCATGAAGCCACCGGTGCGGCTGTAGATCTGCGAGTTGATGCCGATCACCTCGCCCTGCATATTGATCAACGGGCCGCCGGAGTTGCCGGGATTGACTGCAACGTCGGTCTGGATAAACGGCAGGTAATCGCCCGTGTCACGCCCCTTGGCACTGACGATGCCCGCGGTAACGGTATTCTCGAGGCCGAATGGCGAGCCGATTGCCACCACCCACTCGCCCACGCGCACCTTGTTCGAGTCGCCAATTGTCACGGCCGGCAGATTCGCCGCGCTGATCTTGACCACCGCCACGTCGGTGCGGTCGTCCACGCCGATCAGCTTGGCCTTGAACTCGCGTTTGTCGGTGAGCGTGACGTAGATGTTGTCCGCGTCGTCCACGACGTGCGCGTTGGTCATCACATAACCGTCCGACGACAGGATGAAGCCCGACCCTACGCCGCTGCTCTGTTCGGAATCGGAGTTATCGGGCGTGTCCTGATTGCCGCCGCTTCCACCGTTCCCATTGCTGCTGCCGTTATCGCTACCGCTGCCATTGCCGCTGCCGTTATCCCCGCCACCGCCATGCGGCGAGCCGGGCTGCTGCGGCAACGGGATGCCGAAAAAGCGCCGGAAGAACTCGGACATGTCGCCGTCGTCCATACCCGGCGGCAGGCCGTGAGTGTTACCGCCGCTGCTGGACACGCGCGTCGTGGTGCGAATGTTGACGACAGCCGGCCCGACTTTATCGACGAGATCGGTGAAGTCCGGAAGGTTGGCTGCGGGAGCCGCCGACGCCGCATGCGGTACGAGCGGCAAACAAATTGCCACCACCGCGGCCGCGAGGAATTTGCGCACCGTGAAAGTCGTCATATCGTAGCAAGCCGAGGGATTCGAAGGATTCGTGGGATTACTTGGGCGCCTTGTATTCTATGGCAGACGCAAATTGCTGTAATGTGGCTTGGGGCACTTCCCCTAGCAGAGTAATCCAGAAGTCTCCGCGACGCTTGACTAGCACGTGCGTTGCGCCGCTGCTGCCGGCACCTTCCTTACGCGTATTGTTTTCCACCGGCTCGACAAACACCGAGATGGCCGCGAGGCCGTCGGAGAACACCGCCTGATCGACGGGAATGGGCGGCTCGCCGGCAGTGGCCGCGGCCATCGGGCGACGCAATTCCCGAATCTTGCGAAAGCCCGGCACGGTAGGCTCGATCTGCCAGCCTTGCGCTTCCATGTCCACGGATTCCACCGGCGGTCGCACCACGGTCCAGCCGGCCAAATTGCGAATACCGTTGACGATGGCGGTCTTGTCGACCGGAACGCCAACGCTGATCTGCGAGAACGACAGCTGCTCGAGCACCTGACCGCTCGGATCAAGCGTTTGCGCACGTAGCAGCAGACCGGTCTTCTTGTCCGCCCACAACTTGTAGGCGAAACGGAAGCTGTCCTTCGGATCCAGCTCGACAACCTGGCTGTCGATACCGGCTACCCGGTCATCGCCGAGCAGCTTCGGCTCGTAGACGGACAGCACCTGATCTCCGCTGGCCGCCAGCAAGGCCGGGAACGAGTCCTTGTTCTGACGCTTTTCGACGACACACAGATGCCGCTCGGGAATGAACGTGTACATCTCGTCGTTATGGCGCAACATCTTGCGCGGTTTGCCGTCCAGGCTTTCGAGCTGCTCGAACTCACCGTCGTTGTGGGTTGCGTAATGGGCAATCCGCGAGGTTTGCACGAAGTTGCCCCGCTGGTAGACGAAGGCACCCTCGTAATTCTGCTGCTGGGCAGCCTGGTGAATGCGATCGAGCAGATCCGCCGCCGTACGGCGGGCGACGAGTGGGTCGGCGGATTGCGCAAAGACACGCGGCGTGGCGGACAACAATACGGCTGCACAGAACAAAAATGCCGGCAGCCGCCCCCAGATAGTCGTTTTATTCAACCGCAGTGTCTGCATCAAGCTATTGGCCTTGCGTGGTCATGGCGGCAGCGCGAATCAACGGCATGGAACCAGGCATGGCCGGTTGCTGCGCGAACTGCTGATGGGCTTCGAGATATTGGTCGAGACTCGCGTCACGAATGATATTGCCGTCTTGTGCCGCCGGCTGGACTGTCACGGCCGGCACCGACGCCATGGCGACGCGCTGCAGCGAGTCACCATGAGACTGGACTGATGCAACCTGGGCGACGCCCGACACACCCTGCAATTGCGGCACGACGATCCACGTGAGCGTGGCAGCGGCGGCAGCCACGGCAAATGCGGGCACCATACGGCGGCGCAGCGCCAGCAACCGGCGCGCAACCGGCATGGCGGCAGGCGCGAGCACGTGCGGCTCCTGCTCGAACCGCGCGGCAAAGCCGGCGAGGAACGTGCCACTGGCCGTGGCGCTTATCGCCAGATCGTCGGAACGCAGCGCGTCGCCAATCAGGTGATAGCACGACCAGGACGCACGATCTTCGTGATCCAGCTCAGAAATAAACTTGTTCAGATGCTCTTCGCCGGACAGCTCACCGTCGACAAAAGCGGACAGACGCTCGCCCCGCGAGCTTGCTTGCGATTGCATCGAGACCGACCCCATGATGCTCCCCATCTTACACACACCCCTAGTGACACCACCTAACCCAGATATTGCCCCATTGCCCCGCCGGCCCCGCTGGCGACTTACCAGCGCTTGCCTTCAGGTGTGTCAAGCAACGGACGCAATTTTGCCGCAATGGCTTCGCGAGCGCGAAAAATTCGTGATCTGACGGTGCCGATCGGGCATCCCATCATCTCAGCGATTTCCTCGTAGCTCAAACCTTCAATTTCACGAAGAGTAATGGCGGTGCGCAACTCTTCCGGTAAAACCGCCATCGCAGCATTGACCGTCTCGGCGATCTGCTTGCTCATCAACATCGACTCAGGCGTGTTGATATCCCTTAGTTGGTCGGCATCCGAGAAAGTTTCAGCTTCTTCAGCATCCGCCTCGGTCGAAGTCGGTGCGCGACGCCCCTGGGTCGCAAGGTAGTTCTTTGCGGTGTTCACCGCAATCCGGTACAACCACGTATAAAAAGCCGATTCACCGCGAAATTGCGGCAGCGCACGGTAGGCCTTGATGAAGGCATCCTGAGCCACGTCCTCGACCTCAGCGGGATCCCGGACGAGGCGCGAGATCAACCGCAGGATCTTGCGATGGTACTTGGAGACCAGCAGCTCGAACGCGGCCTTGTCGCCCTTCTGAACGCGCTCGACCAGCAACTGATCAATTTCTTTTTCGCTCACCTGATAAATCCGTTAACTAGGGGGTGCATCGCGGGGCACCATTGTAGCGTCCCCATCATCCCGTCACGTTACTAAGGTAACAGCGGTTACAGTCGTTACAGTCAGACGCGGGCGGCACGCCGGCCCAGTACGGCCAGTTCGCGGAAGGCGGCTGCAGGAAGCGCGTCAGCCGCGATCAGCAAGGCGCGGCGGCGCCCGCTGGCACCTGCGAGCGCCAGGATAAGGAGCCGGCCACTCCACTGACTGCACCCTGCAATACGGCCCTCCGCAAGCAATTGTCCCGACCGGTTCCAGACGGTGAGGCCATCCGGCCCGATTTTGAGGGCGCCGGGTTCGGCCCGCCAATGATGGTTTGCGGCAAGGACCAGCGACGCGAGCACGGCCAGGGCCGCAGGAGCCGCTTGCCAGACGCCGAGCCGCGCAGCGAGGCATGCCTCGAAGGCGGCCACGGCAATCAGGATGCACAGCACGGTCAAGCTGCGCAATGCAACGGAGCGCCGCAGCGTGATTCGCTGCGGCGCTCCGTTGGGCGATACGGGTCCGATACAGGATGCCGGACCCGTCTGCGTCAGCTGTGAGGTCAAACGATAGGCCGTCGCTCAGGCGCGCTTGAAGACCAGGGTGCCGTTCGTGCCACCGAAGCCGAACGAGTTCTTCAGCGCGTAATCGATCTTCATCTCCCGCGCGGTGTTGGCGCAGTAATCAAGGTCGCATTCGGGATCCTGATTGAAGATGTTGATGGTCGGCGGCGACACCTGGTTGTGCACGGCGAGCACCGTAAACACGGATTCCAGACCACCCGCGCCACCCAGCAGGTGACCCGTCATCGATTTGGTCGAATTCACGACCATGCTCTTCGCGTGATCGCCAAACGCGCGCTTGATACCGGTGGTTTCCGCCAGATCGCCGAGCGGCGTGGACGTGCCGTGCGCGTTCAGGTAGTTCACCTGATCGCCGTTGATGCCGGCGTTCTTCATTGCCGCCAGCATGCAACGGCGCGCGCCGTCGCCGTCCTCGACCGGCGCGGTCATATGGTAGGCGTCGCCGCTCATGCCATAGCCGCTCACCTCGGCGTATATCTTCGCGCCGCGGGCCTTCGCATGTTCGTACTCTTCGAGCACCATCACGCCTGCACCCTCGCCCAGCACGAAACCGTCGCGGTCCTTGTCCCACGGACGGCTGGCCGTTGCCGGATCGTCGTTGCGCTGCGACAGCGCGCGGGCCGCCGCGAAACCGCCAATGCCCAGCGGCGACACGGTGGATTCGGCACCGCCCGCGATCATCACGTCGGCGTCGCCGTATTCAATCAGACGCGATGCCTCACCGATGCAATGCAAGCCGGTGGTACAGGCTGTGACGATGGCGAGATTCGGGCCCTTGATGCCGAATTTGATCGACAGATGGCCGGAAATCATGTTGATGATCGACGCCGGTACGAAGAACGGCGAGATGCGGCGCGGGCCACGATTCAGCAGTTCGGTCTGGGTGACTTCGATCATCGGCAAACCGCCGATGCCCGAACCGACCACGACACCGATGCGCTCCGAGTTCTCGTCGGTCACTTCGAGGCCGCTGTCCTGCATTGCCTGGATGCCGGCCGCGACGCCGTAGTGGATGAACGTATCCATGTGGCGCGCTTCCTTACCGGGAATGTAGTCCTCGATATTGAAGCCCTTGACCTCGCCGGCGAAGCGGGTCGTGAAGTTCGACGCGTCGAACTTCGTGATATTGGCAATGCCCGACTTCCCGGCGACCAGATTGGCCCAACCGTCGGCAACATTATTGCCAACAGGCGAAATCAGCCCCAGGCCTGTAACAACAACACGACGACGGCTCACGGTAACCTCGTTTTCATAGATGACAAAAGCAAAAGCCACAGCGGCCACAGGAATCTGCCCTGTGAGCCCTGTGGCTGTTAACCTGGTAGATGCGCTGGCATCTGTGCTGGCAAGTTCATCGCCAACCCCGCCGGTGCCGGAAGCCGGCACAACAGGGCGTCATACGCCACCAACGTAGCAACGTGGGCGCGAATGACTTTAGGCCTTGACGTTTGCGCGAGCGTAGTCGATCGCTTGCTGAACGGTCGTGATCTTCTCAGCTTCTTCATCCGGAATTTCCATGCCGAATTCGTCTTCGAGGGCCATCACGAGTTCGACCGTGTCGAGCGAGTCAGCGCCGAGGTCGTTCACGAACGATGCTTCGTTCTTGATTTCCGCTTCGGCAACGCCCAGTTGTTCTGCGACGATCTTCTTGACGCGCTGTTCGATATTGTCCATTAACCCCTCCAAGGGAAAAGAAGTTCAAAAATACAGGTGCGCGCATTTTATCAGGTTTGCCCCTGCAAAAAAGCAGCGCACTCGGTTCCTGTCAAGGTATCCGCTCACGCGTCGACAAACGCGTTCGGCGCGGATAGTAACCGAATTCGGTTACGACATGTACATTCCGCCGTTTACATGCAGCGTCGTGCCGGTGATGTAACCGGCCTGCGGCGAAGCAAGAAACACGACGGCATGAGCGATGTCTTCCGGGCTGCCCAGACGGCCAAGCGGAATCTGGGTTTTCAACGCGGTTTGCTGCTCTTGCGGCAAGGTCTTCGTCATGTCGGTGTCGATGAAGCCCGGCGCGACGCAGTTCACGGTGATCCCGCGGCTGCCGATCTCACGTGCCAGTGCACGCGTCATGCCCGCCACGCCTGCTTTGGCCGCGGCATAGTTGGCCTGACCGGGATTGCCGGCCGAACCGACCACCGACGTGATATTGATGATGCGGCCGCCGCGCGCCTTCATCATGGGACGCAGCACGGCGCGCGAAAGGCGGAAAACGGACTTGAGATTGGTGTCGATCACTGCGTCCCAGTCGTCGTCCTTCATGCGCATGGCCAGTTGATCTTGCGTGATGCCGGCGTTGTTCACGAGTACGTGCAAGGCGCCGAATTCCTTTACGGTGCCGTCGATCAGCGCCTCTGCGGCAACGGCGTCGTTCACGTTCAGCACTGCGCCGCGACCATTGACGCCTGCCGCCTTGAAAGCCTCGGTAATGGAACTGGCGCCGCTTTCACTGGTTGCCGTGCCGATCACCGTAGCACCCTGGCGCGCCAGTTCGAGTGCAATCGCGCGGCCAATACCGCGCGAAGCACCCGTCACGATCGCGATCTGCTTGTCGAGAGTCTTTTCCATCTGTCAGTCCGGATTGCCCGTCAGGGCCGATTGTCTTTTATGTTTTGCTGGATTGGGCGCTCGCGATTGAGCGGCTTTCATCTGCAGCGTTCAGGCCGTCACGAGCTTGAGCGTTTCTTCGAGTGAGGCCGGATCGAAAACCGCAGCACCCACCAGATTGCCGTCGATACGCTTCGTCAAGCCCGACAATACCTTGCCCGGGCCGCATTCGATCACGTGGGTCACCCCCTGCGCCGCCATTGCCTGCACGCATTCGACCCAGCGCACCGCGCCGGCTGCCTGGCGCACCAGCGCGTCCTTGATGGCAGCCGGTTCATTGACCACGGCTACGTCGACGTTGTTGACGACTGGAATCTTCGGCACCTGGACTTCAACGCTCGCGAGGTACTCACGCAATTGGTCCGACGCGGGCTTCAGCAGCGACGAATGGAACGGCGCCGACACCGGCAGCGGCAGCGCGCGCTTTGCGCCCTTGGCTTTGGCGAGCTCGCAGGCCTTTTCCACGGCCGCTTTGTGACCGGCAATCACGACCTGCGCAGGTGCGTTGAAATTGACTGCCTCCACCACACCCGCCGATACGGCTTCGGCGCAAACCGCACGCACCGTATCGTCGTCGAGACCGAGAATCGCGGCCATACCGCCGACGCCAACGGGCACCGCCGTTTGCATGGCTTGCGCGCGAAAACGCACGAGCGGCACGGCATCACGAAATGCCAGCGCGCCTGCGGCGACCAGCGCCGTGTATTCGCCAAGGCTGTGGCCCGCCACGACTGCCGGCGCCGGGCCGCCCGCCGCCTGCCACGCGCGATAAATCGCATAGGCGGCCGTCAGCATGACCGGTTGGGTATTCGTGGTGAGATTCAGATCGTCTGCAGGACCTTCGGCAATCAACTTGCCCAGATCCTGACCGAGCGCGTCGGAGGCTTCCTGAACCGTCTCGCGCACGATGGCGTGATCGGCGAAGGCATTCAGCATGCCGACCGACTGCGAGCCTTGACCAGGAAAAACGAACGCAAATTTCATATCACCCTCAAATTCGATGAATTCACATGCGGGCAGCACGCAGCCCGATCTACGCAATCAACCGCGGCGGGCGGCGCGCGAGCGCCACCCCGCTCAACGGCTCAATAGCGGATAACCGACGCGCCCCACGTGAAGCCGCCACCCACGCCTTCGATCAGCACATTCTGGCCGCGCTTGATGCGGCCGTCGCGAACCGCGACGTCAAAAGCAAGCGGAATGGATGCGGCCGAGGTGTTGCCGTGCTCGCCTACGGTGACGACCATCCGTTCCGACGGCAGGCCGAGCTTGCGGCACGTGCTCTGCATGATACGGATATTGGCCTGATGCGGAATTAGCCAATCGACCTGGTCGGCCGTCAGGCCGGCTTTTTCCAGCGCTTCGACTGCGACTTTCTCGAGCACGTTGACGGCGAGCTTGAACACCGCCTGGCCGTCCATATGCAGAAATGCGCTGCCGGCGATCACACCGCCGTTCACGTTACCTGGCGTGCAGAGAATATTTGAATGACTGCCGTCCGCGTGGAGCGCGCTGGCAAGCACGCCCGGTGCTTCGGAGGCCGACAGAATCACCGCGCCGGCGCCATCACCGAACAGCACGCACGTGGTGCGATCGTTGAAATCGAGCAGACGCGAAAACGTCTCCGCGCCGATCACCAGCGCAGTGCGATGCATGCCGCTGCGAATGAAGCTGTCCGCCGTCGCAATTGCATAGGCGAAGCCGGAACACACGGCCTGCACGTCGAACGCCGCGCCGTTGTTCTTGATGCCAAGCTTGTTTTGCAACAGACACGCCGTGCTCGGAAACACGAAGTCGGGCGTGGAGGTGGCGACAATGATCAGATCGATCGATTGCGGGTCGACGTCGGCGGCTTCGATCGCGCGCTGGGCGGCGATCAGTGAGAGGTCGCTGGTGGTGACGTCAGGTTCGGCGAAGTGACGCGCATGGATGCCCGTGCGGGCCACGATCCATTCGTCGCTCGTCTCGACGCCCTGCTTCGCGAGACGTTCAGCCAGTTCCTGGTTGGTGACGCGCCCGGGCGGCAGATAGCTGCCGGTGCCCAGCACGCGGGAATAAATTGTCGATTGAGCCATTATGCCTTCGGAGATAGCGCAGCGTAGGGCTCGGCTGGCTGGCCGGCGGCCGGGCTTGCGTAACCCGCGCCCGCGCCGTTTGCGTCGCGCGCCGCCTGTTCCAGAGAACTCGCATTCTCTTCCATCGCCCGCGCCAAGCGTTCCAGCACGCCGTTTTTGACGGCATCATACCCGCGTTTGATCGCCCACTCAAACGCGAAGGCGTCCGCCGAGCCGTGGCTCTTGATCACCAGACTGCGCAGGCCGAGCAGCGCCGCACCGTTGTATTGACCCGGATCGACACGCTTCTTGAAGCGCAGCAGCACCGGCAACGCAAGCACCGCCATGATCCTGGTCACCCACGAGCGGCCGAACTCTTCCTTGATGATATCGGTCAGCATTCGCGCGAGCCCTTCCGACGTCTTCAGCGCCACATTGCCGACAAAACCGTCACAGACGATCACGTCGGTCGTGCCCTTATAGATGTCGTCGCCTTCCACGTTACCGTGAAAGTTCAGTGTACTCGCACGCAGCAGTTCACCGGCGCGCTTGATGGTTTCGTTGCCCTTGATGACTTCTTCGCCGATGTTGAGCAGGCCGATCGTGGGCCGCTCCTTGCCGCCGAGCGCGGAAACGAGCGCATGTCCCATTTCGGCAAATTGCATCAGATGCTGCGGCTCGCAGTCGACGTTGGCGCCGAGGTCCAGCATCATCGTGTAACCGGTGCGGGTGGGCAAAGCGAACGCGATCGCCGGGCGTTCGATGCCGGGGAGCGTTTTCAGCACATAGCGGGATACCGCCATCAAGGCGCCGGTATTGCCGGCGGAGACGCAGGCTTGCGCCTCGCCTTCCTTGACGCGGTTCAGCGCCACGCGCATGGATGAGTCTTTTTTCTTGCGCAGCGCGACTTCAACCGGATCGTCCATGGCCACGATCTCGGACGCAGACACGACCGTCAGCGCCGGATTGTCCTGAGCCTTGAGCTTTTTGAGCTGAGTGCGAATGGCACTTTCGATACCGACCAGCAACAGCTGTACGTCGGGATGCGAACGAACGAAGTTGACAGCCGCGGGAACGGTCACGGACGGGCCGTGGTCGCCTCCCATGCAATCTATCGTGAGCTTTACTGTCATGGAATGCGACGAATTTCAGGCGCTCTGCATGGGATCGCAGCAGACGCCAAGGCGCCAACTGCGACCGACACAAAAAAGCGGCAGTAGAATGCCGCCTTTTTGCCGAGCCGGGAAAATGTCAAGCGAGCCGATCGCCACGCGAAACGCCAAAGGGCGCAACGCTATGGAACGATTAGTCGTTCTTCGTCTTGACGACTTTCTTGCCGCGATAGTAGCCGTTCGGGCTAACGTGGTGACGCAGATGCACTTCACCCGTGCTCGGTTCCACAGCCAGCGGCGCTGCGCTGAGGAAATCGTGCGAACGATGCATACCGCGCTTCGACGGCGACTTCTTGTTTTGTTGGACTGCCATGATAACTCCTAAAAATTTTCGAAATTCTAACACAGCCCGATACTGCAATCGCCACTGACCGGATGGCCAACGCGCCGCATCGCGCTCCTATGCAACTGTTCAGTGCTTCTTGCCGTCAGGGCCGTCCTTCTTCAGGCCACCCTTAAGGGCTTCGAGCGCCGCAAACGGATTGGGCCGATCAGGCTCACCGCCTTCCTCAGCTTCGTCCTCCGCGGCCTCGTCGCCTTCGCCTTCCGCACCCGCTACCCCGGACACGAGCGACTCGTGCACCTCGGGGCAAACATCGTGCTTGGGCACCAACGGCAAAGAAAGCAGCAACTCTTCTTCGATCAAGTCGACAAGATCGAACTGGGTTGAACCCACGATCACATCGACTTCATCCTCGTCGAGCGGAAACTCTTCGGCCTCCGCCTCGGTGTTGACGATCCGGTAAGTCGCATCGACGTTGAACGCCTGCTTATACGGCGTAAGACACCGCTGACATTCGAGCCATGCGGCACCGTGAATCGCCAGCCTCAGATAAGGCTGCGGACCCTCAGTGCCGTCGTCCTGCAATTCCGGTTGCGTCGCCCCTTCGGCCTGCCAGGTGAACGCGGTGTCGCGGTCTGGCGCTTCCGCCGGAACTTCGTTTAACATGCGCGGCAGTTGCGAGACGCGCACGACACCCGCGGCCTGTCGCCCACTCCGCGCGAATTCGAACAGATCGAGATCATGCGGGTCGGCGAGACCTGCAGGTTTGCCAAGATTTTGAGTCATGTGCGCTCCTGCGTCGGCCCAGATTGAGCCGGGGTAAATCGGTACGGGACTGTTGAACGCCGCTTAAACCGCTGCCTGGAAAAAAGACAGCAAAGCGCGGCTCGCCGGGTTTGCAGCAGCGCTGCAACGGACCTGCAACAAGCACGTACCGATGAAAAGCCCAAAATCATATCTGTTTTGTCTTTTCGAGTCAAACACTTAAGCCCGCACGCGCCAAGGCCCGTGCGGCCTGCACTCTCTAGCTGCTGGTTCACCATGCCGGATACCTTTTCCCGCCCGCTGCGCCTGATTCTGGCCTCGAGTTCGCGCTATCGCCGCGAACTGCTCGAACGCTTGCGCGTCCCGTTCGACGTCATCGTGCCTGCAGTCGACGAAACGCCCAACCCAGGGGAAACGCCTGAAGCCACTGCATTGCGCCTTGCCGAGGCGAAAGCGCGGGCGGTCGCCGGCAGTCTGCCGGCTGGCGAGCACGCTCTCGTGATCGGTTCTGATCAGGTCGCCACGTACGATGGCCTGCAAATCGGCAAGCCTGGCTCGCACGAAAAGGCGCTCGCCCAGTTGCAGGCCATGCGTGACCGGGAAGTGCTGTTTCATAGCGCGCTGTGCCTGCTCGACAGCCGTAACGGCAGTGCGCAGAGCCTCGATGTGATCACTACCGTGCGCTTCCGCAATTTGCCCGATGCCGACCTTGACGCCTATCTGCGCGCCGAAACCCCGTACGATGTGGCAGGCAGCGCCAAATCGGAAGGGCTGGGTATCGCGCTGCTGGATGCAATCGAGTCGGACGACCCGACCGCGCTGATCGGCCTGCCGCTGATCGCGCTGACACGAATGCTGCTTGCAGCCGGTTTTCCGTTATTGGGGGCGCAATGAGCGGCACGCTGTATCTGATTCCAAACACCTTGGGCGAAGGCGACACGGAAGCACTTGACGCGGTTCTGCCCGGGCCGGTGCGGGCACGCGCAGCGGCGCTCAACTATTACATTGGAGAGAACGCCAAAACGACGCGCGCCTTCCTCAAGAAGGTCAACACCGAGCGCCCGATCCAGGAAATCGAGATCCGCGAACTCAACGTGAACACGCCGGCTGGCGAGATCGACAAGCTGCTGGCGCCGATTCTGGCCGGCGCCGACGCGGGGCTCGTTTCCGAAGCCGGCTGCCCTGCCGTGGCCGATCCGGGCGCACTGCTGGTGCGGCGCGCCCACGAGCGCGGCGTCAAGGTCGTGCCGTTGGTCGGTCCGAGTTCGATTTTGCTGGCTTTGATGGCGTCAGGCCTGAACGGCCAGAGCTTCGCGTTTCACGGTTATCTGCCGGTGGACGTCACCGAACGCGCAAAGCGGCTACGCGATCTGGAACAGCAATCGCGCAAGGCGAGGCAGACCCAGATCTTTATCGAGACGCCTTACCGCAACAAGCCGCTGCTCGATACGCTGCTCGCGACCTGCGCACCGTCGACGCTAGTGTGCGTGGCCGTCGACCTGACGCTGGAAAGCGAGACGATTGCGAGCCGCACCGTCGCGGACTGGAAAAAAGCGCCGGCGCTCGATCTGCACAAGCGTCCGGCGATTTTCCTGCTGCTCGCGGTCTGAGCGACCGCAAACAGCTGGCAACCCGGCTTACCGCAGACTCATCTTGCCGCCCAGCACCATCGCATGAACTGCGGCGCTGCCCACGGCAGCGCCGAACTTGCGCGCCACGCGGTCGGTGATGCTTTCCTTGACGGTGTAATCGACGATATCCGGCGCCTTGATGATTTCACGCGCGACGAAGTCGGAATCGCCGAAACCGTCCGCCAGACCCAGATCGACGCTCTGCTGACCGGTCCAGAACAGGCCCGAAAAGATGTCCGGCGTCTCGTGCAGACGCTTGCCGCGGCCCTGCCGGACGGCGTCGATGAACTGCTGGTGAATCTGGTCGAGCATCTGCTGTGCGTGCTCGTCCATCTTCGGCGTTTCCGGCGAGAACGGGTCGAAAAAGCCCTTGTTCTCACCCGAGGTATGCAGACGGCGCTGGACGCCCAGCTTGTCCATCAGCCCGGTGAAACCGAAGCTGTCCATCAGCACGCCAATCGAACCGACGATGCTGGCCTTGTCCACGTAAATCTTGTCCGCCGCGGCCGCCGCGTAATAGCCGCCCGAGGCGCACATGTCCCCCACCACCACGTACAGCGGAATGGACGGGTATTTGGCACGCAAACGGCGAATTTCGCTGTTGATGATGCCTGCCTGCACCGGACTGCCGCCCGGGCTGTTGCAACTCAGGATCACCCCGGCGGTACCCGCGTCGTCGAACGCGCTGTCCAGCGCTGAGTTGATGTCGTCCGCGTTGGCGTTGGTGTCCGCGGCGATTTCGCCGTCGAGCGAGACGAGCGCCGTATGTCGGCCGGTCGTCGCGACCTTCTCGCCGGAGAAGTCGAACACGCCCCACACCACCACCAGCAGCAAGATGATGAAAACAAAACGGAAAAAGATCTTCCAGCGACGCGCCGCGCGCTGCTCGCTAATGGCAGCCAGCGCAATACGTTCGAGCGCGGCGCGCTCCCAGCCCGGTTCATCGGTGGGCGTGGGCTTGCGGCCCGCTGAAGACGGTTGATTCGGATCCGGAGTCAAATTGTCGGCCATGCGTCGCAGTGGGAAGGGTCAGGGAGTGGCCGGGCGCAGGTCGTCGTCCGGCAGCCAGAATACCGCGCGGCCATCCGGTGTATCCCGTTCGTCGACCTGAACGGGACGCAGCCTGCCGCCACGGCACGGACCGCCGACACATTTGCCTGTATCCGGCGCATAAATTGCGCCGTGCGTGGCGCACATCAAGTATAAACCCGATGATTCGAAGAACTGGCCCTCGACCCAGTCAAGTTCCATTGGCACATGCGCGCAACGGTTCAAATAGCCGTAAGCCGCACCGCCGTAGCGAACGAAGAACACCACGGCGTCGCCGCCGCCGTACTTTGCCGTAAGCCGCAACCCCGCGCCACCTTCGACCAGTTCCTCGGAAGCGCACACCCGCACAGGGTCCATGGCAAGTTCGCTCATGCGTTTTCGCGCAGCCACGCGGATAACACGCCGACGCTCGAGGCGATGAATTTCGGTTCGAGCGCGCTGAGCGACGCCTCCGGATGCGCGCCGTAAGTCACGCCGACCCCGGCCGCCCCGGCGTTGATGGCCATTTGCAGATCGTGAGTCGTGTCGCCCACCATCACCGTTCGCGCCAGATCCTGCCCGAGTTCCCGGGTCAGTTCGTGCAGCATGGCCGGATGCGGCTTGGAGAAAGTTTCATCGGCGCAGCGCGTACCGTCGAACAGGCTGGTCAGGCGCGCCTGATCGAGCGCGCGGTTCAGACCGACGCGGCTTTTGCCGGTGGCGACACCCAGCAAATACCCCTGGTCGCGCAACTCCTGCAGCATTTCGCGCACGCCCACAAAAAGCTCGGTGGTCTGGTCTTTGATCAGGTAGTGGAACCGGTAACGCTCCGCGAGCCGCGGATAGTCGGACGGGTCCAGCGTCGGCGCGGCGATCTGCAGCGCATCGCGCAGACCGAGGCCGATCACGTAGCTGGCCGCCTCGTCAGCCGGCACCGGCAGGCCAAGATCGCGGCAGGCCGACTGGATGCTACGCGTGATGTGCGCGGTCGAATCCATTAGCGTGCCGTCCCAATCGAAGACGATCAGATCAAATTGCTCTCTAGCCATGCGTTTGCGTCTCCGGGTTTGACCCTTGATTCAATTCGTTGAGCTGGTCGACGAAGCGCCGGCATTCCGGCGGCAGCGGCGCCTCGAACTGCAGCGTCGCGCCGGTTGCCGGGTGCGCCAGCTTGAGCCGGTAGGCGTGCAGAAACATCCGCTTCAGGCCAGGGCGCGCGTTGGTGCGGGCCAGTTCCTTATTCAGCGCGAAATCGCCATATTTGGCGTCGCCGACGATCGGCAAGCCCAGATGCGCGAGGTGAACCCGAATCTGGTGAGTGCGGCCCGTCTTCAGTTCCGCTTCGAGCAACGCGTAATCGGGCCAGCGGTTCACCAGGTTGAATACCGTATGCGAGGCCAGACCGTCTGCCTGGACGCGCACGCGCCGCTCGCCGTCCGCCGTCAGATATTTGTGCAGCGGCTCCTTGACCGCACGGCGGCGGCCCCAGTCGCTCGCCCATTCGCCATGGACGCACGCATAGTAGCGCTTATCCATCTTGTTCTCGCGAATCTGCTCGTGCAGGCCGACCAGTGCCGCGCGTTTCTTGGCGAGCATCAGGATTCCGGAGGTTTCGCGGTCGAGCCGGTGCACCAGTTCGAGGAATCTGGCCTGGGGTCGCGCCTCGCGCATCTGCTCGATCACCCCGAACGCCACGCCGCTTCCACCGTGCACGGCGACGCCAGCCGGCTTGTCGATGACCAGCATGTGGTCATCTTCAAACAGAATATTGAAATGGGCGGCCGGCACCGGCGCCTGCGCGCCGGCTTCGGCGCCCTGTGCGATGCGAATGGGCGGCACGCGCACCAGATCGCCATGCACAAGCCGGTATTGGGCGTCGACCCGGCCCTTATTGACCCGCACTTCCCCGCTACGCAGGATGCGATAAATATGGCTCTTCGGCACGCCCTTACAGACGCGTAACAGGAAGTTGTCGATGCGCTGTCCGGCCGCGCCATCATCGATCTCGATCATCGAGACCTGGTCACTTGCGACCGATTTCTGGGATATTTTGCCTAACTCTTTCATTCTGAATATAATTTGCCCAGCAGTCTGCGGCGGCCGGCGCATTGTCCGGAATTCCGGCGGATTGCGCAGGTGCAAGCGATAAACAGTCATTTTACTTGCGCCCGGGTCTGGTTGCTCACCCGCATAACGAGATGCAACAAGTTGTACGCACGGAGTCAGCACCCGGCAGGGACGGCGCCCACAGGCGCGTTCGGTCACGGTCGGCTCCGACGGTAACGGAATTTTGGTAAAAAAGAATTTAACTGCGAGCCTTGGTATCGGGCGATTTGACGCTCTGCAGCACGAGGCTCCCAGTGGCGAAAATACGGCGTGCGCCCGAGGCGTCTTGTAGAAAGTACAAGACATGGCGACGTCAAAATGAGGCGAGACACCCCCGGCGAGAAAAGACGCGCCCTTTGCGCGAACTTCCCGCTGCGGCACGACCGCAATCTTCGACCCTCCGGTCACGCGCCCAGTTGGCGCACCGGCGCGAGCGGACGAAGGCTGATGAAGGTCTGCCGGCAGTACCCGCGGCGTGTCGGGTCATTATTTGAAGCCGTGTTCGCATGTGCCCTGCGGCACCGCGCCCTTTGCTTGGGCCGGGCCCTTCTCAGGCAATTCTCCCGCCATTTTTCCTGCTCCAGCGTGCTTGTGACTACACCATAAGGCGCGGCATGCCGCTGCCCAGATCGTCCTTTGCGTCTGACAAACGCTAGGCGTGGGCAAGCTTGGCCGCTCTGGAGCCGTTCAATGAAACGAATGCTGTTCAATGCGACGCAGCAAGAAGAACTGCGCGTTGCCATCGTCGATGGGCAAAAACTCATCGATATCGACATCGAAACCGCCGGGCGCGAACAGCGCAAAGGCAATATTTACAAGGGCATCATCACCCGCATCGAGCCGTCGCTCGAAGCCTGTTTCGTCAACTACGGCGAAGACCGCCATGGTTTTCTGCCGTTCAAGGAAGTCGCTCGCCAGTATTTCCGTGACGGCGTCGACATGCGTTCCGCGCGCATCCAGGACGCGCTGCGCGAAGGCCAGGAACTGATCGTTCAGGTCGAAAAGGAAGAACGCGGCAACAAGGGCGCAGCCCTCACCACCTTCATTTCGCTCGCCGGCCGGTATCTGGTCCTGATGCCGAACAACCCGCGCGGCGGCGGCGTGTCGCGCCGCATCGAAGGCGACGACCGCCAGGAACTGCGCGAAACCATGGCGCAGCTGCAATTGCCGGAAGGCATGAGCATCATCGCCCGTACGGCCGGCATCGGCCGTTCCGCCGAAGAGCTGCAATGGGACCTGAACTACCTGATGCAACTGTGGCGCGCCATCGAAGCCGCGTCGCAAAGCGGTTCGACCGGCCAGCCGATGCTGATTTACCTCGAATCGAGCCTGGTGATCCGCGCGATTCGCGACTATTTCCAGCCGGATATCGGCGAAATTCTGATCGACACCACGGAAATCCATGACCAGGCCCGCGCCTTCATGGACATCGTGATGCCGGACAATGTCAGCAAGGTGAAGCGGTATCACGACGACGTGCCGCTCTTCTCGCGTTTCCAGATCGAACACCAGATCGAAACGGCGTACTCGCGCACGGTGCCGCTGCCCTCGGGCGGCGCGATCGTGATCGACCACACCGAAGCACTGGTGGCGATCGACGTGAACTCGGCGCGCGCCACCAAGGGCGCCGACATCGAGGAAACGGCTGCACGCACCAACCTCGAAGCGGCCGACGAAGTGGCCCGCCAGTTGCGCCTGCGCGACCTGGGCGGCCTGATCGTGATCGACTTCATCGACATGGAATCGGCCAAGAGCCAGCGTGAAGTCGAGCAACGCCTGAAAGACGCCTTGAAGCACGACCGTGCGCGCGTCCAGATGGGCAAGATCTCGCGCTTCGGCCTGATGGAGCTGTCGCGCCAACGTCTGCGTCCGGCTTTGTCGGAAGGTAGCCACGTGACCTGCCCGCGCTGTAACGGCACGGGCCACATCCGCGATACCGAATCGTCCGCGCTGCAAGTGCTGCGGATCATTCAGGAAGAAGCGATGAAGGAAAACACCGCGGCGATCCATTGCCAGGTGCCGGTCGAAGTGACCGCCTTCCTGTTGAACGAAAAGCGCGC